>CAVPTG010000008.1:0-89404 GCA_963708605.1 Candidatus Dormiibacterota bacterium
TCCTGACCCGCTGACGTGGCCTCGAGGACCACACAGATTTGTGGTGGGGGCTAGCGCCGAGAATACCCACCATGCGATCCAGGGCCAGAAGCTCTGGCCGGCGCTTGGCGACGGTGCTTTTCACCGACATTGTGTCCTCGACCGAATTGGCAGCACGCATCGGTGACCGCCGGTGGCGGGCGCTCCTCGCCTCGTATCGTGCGATGGTGCGCGAGGCCCTCGGGCGGACCCGGGGTCGCGAAATCGACGACGCGGGTGATGGCTTCTTCGCGGTCTTCGCGCACCCTGCTGACGCGATCGCGTGCGCGTGCCTGCTCGCTGAGAAGGTGCGAACCAAAGGTCTCGAGGTCCGGTCCGGCATTCATATGGGCGAGGTCGAGACGACAGGCGCCAAGCTCGGAGGCATAGCGGTGCATATCGGGGCTCGCGTCTGCGCACAGGCAGGCGCCGGCGAGGTGCTGGTCAGCAGCACAATTCGCGACGTCGTCAGAGGTTCCGACTACGGCTTCGTCGACCTTGGCCCTCGCGCACTCAAAGGCGTCCCCGGAGAGATGCAGCTCTTCAAGGTGACCTGGCCCGAAGGACGGCTGACGACCCAGGGTGGGCGCAATCGTCGTGGGTTACTGGTAGCCGGTGCGGCCGGCATGACAGTCGTTGTCGCGGTCGCCGCCGCTGCCCTGGTCGCGCTGGTTCGGCGGCATCCCGGGATCGCAGCACCGCAAATCGTCACCGTGGCCGGTACCGGTGTCAGCGGTGACGGAGCGGATGGTAAGCAAGCCGTAGCAACCAAACTTGACCATCCCGTTGCGCTGGCCCTGGATCCCACGGGACGTCTCTATCTCGTCGAGGACAACCGCGTGCGAAGGGTCGACGCCAATGGAGCCGTGACGACCATCGCGGGCACAGGAGTCGCGGGGTTCAGTGGCGACGGCGGGCCGGCCGTCGCCGCTGAGCTCAACGGACCTCAATCGATAGCTATCGACGGCACCGGCGATGTCTTCATCGCGGATTCATTGAACAACCGTATTCGTGAGGTGATGCCGGGCGGCATCATCACGACGATAGCGGGGTCGAGTCATCAGGGGTATGGCGGCGACAATGGGCCCGCGATCGACGCCGAGCTCGACGATCCCACCGGGGTGGCGATCGGATTTGGGGGAACGAGCGGATCGATCGTGATCGCAGACAAGGGAAACAACCGCGTCCGCATCGTCACAGCCTCCAACGCGTCGTTCGCCAACGCGATCATCACTACGGTTGCCGGCACCGGGCAGGCATCGTACGAGGGCGATGGCCACCAGGCCGCGAACGCGGAACTCGACGGCCCGCAGTGTGTTGCGGTTGATTCGGAGGACAATATCTACATCGCCGACGTTGGGAACGACCTCGTCCGCGTCGTTGACGCCGGCGGCACCATAGACGCAGCCGCCGGCAACCGCAACCCGGGCTTCGCGGGCGACCACGCACTGGCGACCTCTGCGGAACTCGACCTCGCCGGCGCCGGTGGTGGATGCCTCGCCGTCGACGCAGCCGATGACCTATTCATCGCGGACGCCGCGAACAACCGTGTGCGTGAGGTTGTCTTCGATGCCAACGGCGGCGGAATCATCACCACAGTCGCGGGCGACGGGGTTGACGGTTTTGACGGCGACCACGTGGTCGCGACCGCAGCCGGGCTCTCCATGCCACTGGGGATCGCGGTCGGGGCTGACGGCAAGTTGTACATCGCCGACAGTGACGCGAATCGAATCCGTCGCGTCGGTTAGCCCGACGGAGCGGTGACCGAATCAGTCTCGAACGCCACGCCGTGTTGCGTGATGAAGTACGCGAGGTAGTCGGCCTTCTGACCCCCCGTGGCCAATTCCTGGGTCAGCGTGTGGGCTGGGACATATGCGGCCTGACCGGCCGGAAGTTGGACGCGTGCTTTGCCGGCAACGTCGACCCCGAGCGTTCCGTTCAACACCAAGACGACCTCAAGGCCGCCGAAGATGTGGGCGGGGCTGCGACCGCCAGGCTTGAGGCTGACGCTCCGAAGCGTCTCGGTGTATGACCCGGGCGGCAGCGCGTCCAGCGGAAGATCCTCGGTTTGGAACAGCAGCATTGACGGCGCCACCAGGGTCGCGCTCTGCTGCGTATCGGGCCACAATGCGATGAAGTACCAGGTGCTCAGTGCGCCGGCCAGGGTTTCGTGCGAATGGTTGACGTCCTGGAGGAAAACCGCCGTGCCGGCACCGATGTCGACGTGCGTTCCCTCACCCGTGTAGGTGAGCCGCTGCTCTCCAGTCTGGACATAGACGATGCCGGCCTGATGTTTCTTTGAAGCGATGGACTGACCGGGGGCCTGGACGAACTTCACGATTCGCAGGTATTCCTTTCCCGTCGGTGCTGAGGCGAGCTTTCCCGCGGCGAGCTCACTGACGGTCATACCGGACGACGTCGACGGCAAACTCGGGGTGGGACTGGAGACGGCTGCGCCGCCACACGCGACCGCAGCCACCCCACACAGCGCCACGGCGGCAAGTGGCGCAACGTGGTGCCTCCGCCAGATGAGTGCGTTCGTTCTGAGGGCCGCTTCCGCCGTCGTTGTGCTTGCCATGACCGTCTCCCGTGAGCCCCATCCATGCGGGCCGCGGCCCGGGGCGGCTCCGATCTTGCGACACATCGAGGGCGGATGTCTGTCAGGGTCGCGACAGCGGTGGTCGGTCACCGCTGACGTCCCTGTGCAGCGGCAGCTACACTGGCATGTGTTAGTGTGCGCATGTGCAGATCGAACCGGACTCCGGAAGCGCCGAAGCAGTTCTGCTCGCCAGGGCGCTTGGCGGCTCGTCGCCCGGACCCGATCTGCATGCGGTCGCCAGCCGCGTCGCGAGGATTCCCTGGTGGGAGCGCCGGGCGCTCGACGCCGCGGGGCTGACACGCGAGCACGGGGTGCCGCGGGAGCGGGCAGTGCGGCTCGCCGCGATGTGGGAGCTGGCGGAGCGCTGGACGGACGACGACCGCCCGGCCATCGGGTCACCGCGCGACGCGCTGCTCATGCTCGACGGGCTCCGCAGCGCGCGGCGCGAGCAGGTCGTGGTGCTTCTGCTGGACGCGCGTCACCGGCCGATCAAGCTCGAGACGGTCGCGGTCGGCACCATCAATGCGTCACGGCTGCAGCCTCGCGACGTCTTCGGTCCCGCGCTGCGCAGCGATGCGGTTGCGGTCATCATCGGCCACAACCACCCGAGCGGCGACCCGGCGCCGAGCCGCGCGGATCGCGTGGTCACGGCCGCGCTCCGCAGTGCCGGTGCGCTGCTCGGCGTGCCGGTGCTCGATCACCTGATCGTCGCCCGGCGCGGCCATCACTCGTTCCGAGAGACCGAGAGCTGGGACGAGGCCGCCTGACCTCAGCCGAACGCGTTCTCGCCGGTCAACTCCTTCCCGATGATGAGCGTGTGCACCTCCTCGGTGCCCTCGTAGGTCAGCACCGATTCGAGGTTGGCCATGTGCCGCGAGACCGGGTACTCGAGGGTGATGCCGTTGGCGCCGAGGATCGTGCGCGCACTGCGCGCGATGTCGAGCGCGGCGCGCACGTTGGCCCGCTTGGTGATCGACACCTGCACCGGATGCAGCCGGCCCTCGTCCTTGAGCGTCCCAAGGCGGTGCGCGAGCAGGCGGCCCTGAACGATCGAGGTCGCCATGTTGGCGAGCTTCTGCTGGGTCAGCTGCATCGCGCCGATGGGCTTGCCGAATGCGCGCCGGGTCTTGCTGTATTCGAGCGCCGACTCGAAGCAGGCTCGCGCGGCGCCCATCGCACCCCAGCCGATCCCGAAGCGCGCCTCGTTGAGGCATGACAGGGGCCCGCGCATGCCGGTGACGTCGGGGAGAACCGCGCTCTCCGGGAGGCGCACCGAATCGAATGACAGCTCCGAGGTCACCGATGCGCGCAGCGACAGCTTGTTGTGCACGTCCGACGTGGTGAAGCCGCGCATCCCTCGCTCGACGAGGAATCCGCGAATTCCCGCATCGGTGGTCGCCCACACGACCGCGACGTCGGCCATCGACCCGTTGGTGATCCACATCTTGGTGCCATCAAGGATCCAGTCACCGCCGTCGCGCCGTGCTGAGGTGCGCATCGACGAGGGGTCGGAGCCCGCATCCGGCTCGGTGAGACCAAAGCAGCCGATCGCGCGCCCGGCGGCCATCTCGGGAAGCCAGCGGGACTTCTGCTCCTCACTGCCGAACTTCCAGATCGGAAACATGGCGAGCGAGCCCTGGACCGAGACGAAGGAGCGCAACCCGCTGTCACCGGCCTCGAGCTCCTCGGAGGCGACCCCATAGGCGATCGCCGACGTGCCCGCACATCCGTAGCCGTGCAGGTGCATGCCCAGCAGGCCGAGGGCGGCGACCTCCGGGATCAGCTCACGCGGGAAGGTGCCGGCTTCGAAGTGCTCAGGGATGACCGGCAGCGCGCGGTCGCGCACGAAGGCGCGCACCGTGTCGCGGATGAGGCGTTCGTCGTCGCCGAGCAGATCGTCGACGGCGAACAGGTCCGAAGGAGCTAGTGCGCGGGTTCTGGGCGGGCGCTCGGTGACGGCCATGCGCTCAGCGTACCCGGTGTGGAGCGGAGGGGACGCCGGCGGAGGGTGGATGGTCCGATTTGCAGCCGGAGCTGGGTCCTGCGCTCACCGGCTACGCGGCGACCGTCATGCCGGCATCGACGAGCTGGCGGCGCAGCACCTCGCCATTTGCGAAGCCGACGTTGATGTCGGTCACCTGACCCGACCGGTCGAGCACGATCGTGGTCGGAAGGGACATGACCCGGTAGCGACGTGCCAGCTCGGGCTCAATGGCGATGTCGATCTCGCGGATCGCCACGCCCGGGTCGATCCCCGCGGCGAGAGCGCGGAGCGCCGGTCGCTGTGCGGTGTGGCAGATGGTGCAGGACTCCCCGGTGAAGTACAGGATCGACGGCAGCTCGCCGCGCCGGGCTGCGGTCTCGACGACACTGCCGACAAGCTCGCGCTGGCCGCTCTTCTGGATCCGGAGCACCAGCGCCACCCCGCCGATCGCGGCGATGGCGATCAGCGGTGCGAGGAGGAGGATCATCGCGCCGGTTCGCGTGAGAGCGGGAGCAACCCGACCCGCACCAGCTGGGCGTACACGATGCAGCCGACGCAGATGTTGAAGGCGAAGTTGAGAAATGCCAGCGCAGCCACGATCCAGGCGAGCACCCAGGCGACGAGCAGGACGCCGGTGATCACGAAGACGCTCGCCGCCGCGAGGAACACCCCGCCGACCAGTTGCGCGAACCGATGCGGCGCCGGGTCCTCCTGGACGACCCGCGGCTTCACGATGCCAGCCGGCTTGAGCCAGCGCAGGTAGAGCAAGCGGGGCACGTTGAGCGCCGGCGAAGCCACCGCCGCCAGCATCATCACCGCGAGCACCGGGAGCACCCAGGCGATCGGGTGATACGCCAGACCCACGACGTATGAGACCACGATGACGGTCATCAGGATCGCCTGGTTGACCTTGAGAACGCTGCGATCGAACGGAACGACTGCCATGCCCTGGAAATCATACCGCGTAGGTCAGGTATTGGACGGCCCCCCGTCCGGGCTGCGACGTGCCAGAGTTGCGTCGCCCGGCCGCGCGTAGATGGAGGCGTCCGTGACCCCGGAAGGATCTGCCCGGATCGACCTCGACGACATCCGCGTGGGCGCGGCCTACGAGCTTGCTCGTGGCGATGAGCGGCATCGCATCGCCGAGCTGAAGCGATCGCGTCGGATCCACCTCGGCGACACGCTCGCGCTGGTCTTCGAGAACCGCGAGACGATCCGCTCAACCCTCGAGGAGGCGCTGCGCACCGAACGCATCGACGACCCCGATCGTGTCCGGGGCGAGCTCGCCGCATTCAACGCCGTCGTGCCGGAACCCGGTCACCTCGCCGCGCTTCTCTTCCTCGAGGTGGACGACCCCGCCGATCTCTCTGCTGCCGCGGCGCATCTCGAGGGCATCGAGCAGGCCGTGTTCATCGAGGTGGAGGGGACGCGGGTCCGCGGTGTCCCGGAGGCGGTGTCGCCACCCGGCGAAAGCGCCGCGGCTCATTTCCTGCGCTTCGCCCTCGAGCCGGAACAGCGCGCGGCCATCGCCGCCGGATCGGCGATCGTGGTCGGGACCGAGCATCCGCATCTCAGGGTGGACGTTCCCCTGGACGAGGATCAGCGGCGGGCGGTCGCCGCGGACCTCTGAGCCCGCGGGGTCAGGTGCGGCTCGACTTGCTCCGGAGCGCAACTTCCTGGTAGACCTCGGCGGTCAGGGCGGCGGTGCGGGTCCAGGAGTACCCCGACGCCCGGTCGACGCCGGCGTGGCGCATGCGTGCGGCGCGGACCGGTTCGGCGAGGACCGATTCGATCGCGGCGGCGAGCGCGACCGGGTCGCCCGGAGCAACCAGCACGGCCACGTCGAGGGTCAGGCGCGGGAGATTCCCGACCGTGGTGGCGACCAGAGGTGCCGCCGACGCCATCGCTTCGAGCGCCGTCAGACCGAATCCCTCATGCGTCGACGGCAGGACCACCACCGCCGCCTGCCGGTACAGGGAGGCGAGATCGGCGTCATCGACCGGCCCGCATAACACGATGCGGACGTGCCGCCGCCACGCCTCGGCCGCCAGGCGATCGGCCTCGGGTCCGAGTGCACCGACCAGCGCCAGCGGTGGGCCGCCGGGAAGCCGCTCCATCGCGTCGAGCAGCGTGTCGAGCCCCTTGCGTGGATCCCGCGAACGCAGGCTTCCCACCCAGAGGACGTAGGGCTCGTCGAGGCCGAGGCCTTCGGCGATCCGGGCGTCGCGGAGCTTCGGACGGGACGAGAATACCGGCCCCACGCCGAGCGGCGTCATGTGGATGCGTGACGGGTCGAGATGGAGCACGTCGAGCGCGTCCTGCCTGGTGGACTCGCTCACCGCGATGACCGCTGCGCACGAGCGGATGACCGGGGCCAGCAGCGATCCATAGAGGCGATGGGCGGAGTCCCCCCGCCACATCTCGACGTCGTGCAGGGTGACCACCTGACGGGACGTCGGGAAGCCGAGGACCGGCTCGCCGCTGAGGCCGTGGACGAGGTGCGGGTGCCAGGTCATCGCATCGGAGAGGACGTGCGGCTGTGCGCGGAGGAAGCGAGCGGGCCGCGCCTCGCTCCACGGAGGTGCCTGTGGGATGGAGGGCATGACCTCGATGCCCGGCACCTCCCGCAGAGCCTCGATCAGCCGGGTCGCGTAGCGTCCGATCCCGGCGTCGCGGCGCCCGTCCGCAAGACAGCTCGCCTCGAGCAGCACGCGAAGCGGTCTCTGCATCGAGGCTTTGTAGCAGGCTCGGTCCCCGGCGCCGCTGGCACAATGGGAATTGATGTCGAACTCGCGTTCCCTCATGCCGTTCACCGCTCTCGTCGGCCAGGAGGCGATGAAGACCGCGCTGGTCCTCAACGCCATCAACCCCGGCATCGGCGGGGTGCTCATCCGGGGGCAGCGGGGAACCGCCAAGTCGACGGCGGTCCGAGCCCTCGCTCGGCTCCTCCCCGAGATCGACGTCATCGCCGGCTGCCGGTACCGGTGCGACCCGGAGGCGCCGGCGACCTGGTGTGAGGACTGCCGGGCCCGCGCCGCTGCCGGCACGCCCATCGTCGTCGAGCGCCGCCGGACCCGAGTTCGTGGAGCTCCCCGTCAACGCGTCGGAGGACCGCGTTGTCGGCACCATCGACACCGAGGCCGCGATCAAGCTCGGGGAGCGTCGCTTCGAGCCCGGGCTCCTTGCGGACGCCAACCGGGGGATCCTCTACGTCGACGAGGTGAACCTCCTCGACGATCACATCGTCGACGTCCTCCTCGACGCCGCCGCCATGGGCTGGAACGTGGTCGAGCGCGAGGGGATCTCGTTCTCGCATCCGTCGCGATTCATCCTGGTCGGGACGATGAACCCGGAGGAGGGCGACCTCCGCCCGCAGCTCCTCGATCGATTCGGGCTGTGCGTCGACATCACCGGCCTCCGCGACCTCGATGAGCGGGTGCGGATCATGGAGCGCGACTCGCAGCGGAGCCGCGACGGCGCCGGGCTCGACAGCCAGTTCCTCGGCAGCGAGGACCACCTCAAGGCGGTGATCCAGGAGGCGAAGCAGCTGCTGCCGCGCGTGCAGATCCCGCCGACCATCGGGTGGTTCATCGCGCTCGTGTGCATCGACGCGGGAGCGCTCGGCCATCGTGCCGACATCGTGGTGAGCAGCGCGGCCCGAACGGTGCGAGCCTGGGACGAGGCGGAGCGCATCGTGCGAGCACGGGCGTCGGGAGTCGCCGCTGACGCGGGCGAGCGTCTCGTGGTCACCACCGCCGATGCCACGACGGCTGCGGAGCTGGCGCTCGCCCACCGCAGGAGAAGCCGGCAGGACGGGGTCGCCCAGCCCGCCGGTGCCGCCGCCGAACGCGCCCGGGAGCGGTTCGAGGAGATCGCCCAGGAGGCCGAGGCCGCGGTGGTGTCCGAGCAGACGTCCGAGTTGGGTGATCAGCCCCCGGATGATTCGGGCAGCGGTGAGGAGGGTGAGAGCCCCGGCCAGGTGCAGGGCAGCGAGAACGCCACCCAGGCGGTCACCCGTCGGAGCGCCGAGCAGCTCTTCGAGGGCGAGATCTTCCCGGTGCGCAAGATCGCGCTGCCCCGCGATCGCCGGAGCCGGTCGACGACCGGCAAGCGCAGCTCCTCGACGAGCAGCGACAAGCGCGGCCGCTACGTCCGGGCGACGCAGACCGAGAAGACCACCGACATCGCCTTCGACGCCACCATGCGAGCCGCGGCCCCGCACCAGGTCCGGCGGCGCGCCGACCAGCCCGCGGACCGGATCGGGCCGGCCCTCCACCTGGAGCGTCAGGACCTCCGGCAGAAGGTCCGCCACCGGCGGACCGGCACCCTGATCGTCTTCGTCGTCGACGCGAGCGCATCGATGGATGCAGAGCAGCGGATGCAGGCGACCAAGGGAGCGGTGCTCTCCCTGCTCCGCGACGCATATCTCCGTCGCGACAAGGTGTCGCTGGTGGTCTTCTCCGGGCGCGCGGCGAGGGTGGTGCTCCAGCCGACCTCGTCCGTCGACCTCGCGGAGCAGCGCCTGCAGCGGCTCACGGTCGGCGGGACGACACCACTGACCCACGGGCTGGTCGCGGGGCTGCGCATCGTCCGCACCGAGCGCCTGCGCGACCCGAGCGTGTATCCGCTGATGGTGCTGATCAGCGATGGACGTGGCAACATCTCGCTGTTCGGCGAGGAACCGCTCATCGAGGCGCAGCGCGTCGCCGAACAGCTCGGCGCCGACGGCGTGCACATGCTGGTCATCGACTCAGCGCGCGACCACACCACCAGACCGATGCCCCGCGTCGGCGTCCACAGCCGGCAGCCCCTCTTCGGAGGCTACGGCTTCAACGCCTGCCGCGACCTTGCCGACCGCGCCGGGGGCGAATATCTCGGCCTCTACGATCTCTCCCAGGGGGCGATCGTCGAGGGCGTCGAGAAGACGCTTCGAGGTCGCATGGCACAATGAAAGCGATGCAGACCGGTAGAAACGTGTTCCCGTTCACGGCGATCGTGGGACAGGACCTCATGAAACAGGCCCTCATTCTCAACGCGATCAATCCCGCCATCGGCGGCGTGCTGATCCGCGGAGAGAAGGGGACCGCGAAGTCGACAGCGGTTCGCTCGCTGACAAAGCTGCTGCCAGGGCTTGACGTCGTGGCCGATTGCCGGTACGGCTGCCCACCCGACGATGCAGATCTGCAGTGCCTCGAATGCACCGTGCGTGTCGAGGGCGGAGAGACGCTGCCGCGCGGGCGCCGTCGCATGCGGGTCGTGGAATTGCCCATCAATGCGTCCGAGGATCGCGTCGTCGGCGCGATCGACATCGAGGCGGCGATCAAACGCGGCGAGAAGGAGTTCGAGCCCGGTGTGCTCGCCGAGGCCAACCGCAACATCCTGTACGTCGACGAGGTGAACCTCCTCGACGATCACATCGTCGACGTGCTCCTCGACGCCGCTGCGATGGGTCAGAACACCGTCGAACGTGAGGGCGTCTCGGTGTCGCATCCGTCGCGGTTCATCCTCGTCGGCACCATGAATCCCGAGGAGGGCGAGCTCCGTCCCCAGCTGCTCGACCGCTTCGGGTTGTGCGTGGATGTCGAGGGCATTCGCGACGTTCGTCAGCGCGTCGAGATCGTCGAGCGACGCGAGGCATTCGAGGAGGATCCCGCCGAATTCGCCGCGCGTTTCGAGCCCGCCGAGCAGGCCGAGGCGGATCGCATCGCCCGCGCAATGTCGACGCTCTCGGACGTGGTGGTGGATCGAAACATCCTCGTGGCCATCGCCGCGCTCAGCATCGAGCTGGAGGTGGACGGCCATCGCGCCGACATCGTCACGCGCAAGGCGGCGCAGGCGCTGGCCGCACATGACGATCGCGCCGCGGTCGGCATCGACGACGTCGAGCACGTTGCACCGATGGTGCTGGCGCACCGCGTGAAGCCCGGACTCTCCGGGAACCGCCGCGGGCTGACCGACCTTGCGGAGATCCTGCGCACCGCGCACGACCACGACCACGACGGCGACGTCGCGCTCCAGGACTAGGCATCTCCGTGACGCATGCGTCTTGACCGGATCCGCAACTTCAGCATCATCGCGCACATCGATCATGGCAAGTCAACCCTTGCCGATCGGCTGCTCGAGGCGACCGGGACGGTGGCGATGCGGGACATGCAGGACCAGGTGCTCGATCAGCTCGACCTCGAGCGCGAGCGCGGCATCACCATCAAGGCGCAGGCGGTGCGGCTCGCGTACACCGCATCCGACGGCATCACCTACGAGCTGAACCTCATCGACACACCGGGACACGTCGACTTCGCGTACGAGGTGTCGCGATCGCTGGCCGCGTGCGAGGGTGCGTTGCTGGTCGTCGATGCGACGCAGGGCGTCGAGGCACAGACGCTCGCCAACGTGTACCAGGCGATCGACAATCACCTCGAGGTGATCCCGGTCATCAACAAGATCGACCTCGCGAGCGCCGATGTGGAGCTGGTGCGCCGTGAGATCGAGGAGGTGATCGGCATCCCCGCGGATGACGCCATCCTCACCAGCGCGCGTCAGGGCATCGGCATCCACGAGGTGCTCGAGGCGGTGGTCAAGCGCGTACCGCCGCCCAAGGGTGATCGTGACGGCCCGTTGCGGGCGCTCATCTTCGACGCGAAGTACGACGCGTACCGCGGGGTGGTCGTGTACGTGCGCATCGTCGACGGCCGCATCGCGAGCGGCATGCGCATCCGCATGATGCACAACCGCAGCGAGTTCGTCGTCGACGAGGTCGGTGTCTTCGCGCCGGCGATGTCGCCGGTCGACGAGCTGCTCTGCGGTGAGGTCGGATATTTCATCGCCTCGATCAAGAACGTTCGCGACAGCAAGGTCGGCGACACCGTGACCGACGCGACCCATCCCACGACGCACCCGCTGCCCGGATACCGCGCGGTCACGCCGATGGTCTACGCGGGCATCTTCCCGGTCGACTCGGACGACGTCACCGACCTCAAGGAGGCGCTGCAGCGCCTCAACCTCAACGACGCGTCACTGGTCTTCGAGCCGGAGTCGTCAGCCGCACTCGGCTTCGGCTTTCGCTGCGGATTCCTCGGACTGCTGCACATGGAGATCGTGCAGGAGCGGCTCGAGCGCGAGTTCAACCTCTCGCTGATCACCACCGCGCCGACGGTCGAGTACCGCGTGCGTCTGCGCTCCGGCGAGGTGATCGCCATCGACAACCCGGAGATGCTGCCCGACGCCTCGATGGTCGATGCCATCGAGGAGCCGCGCACCAAGGCGACGATCATCGTGCCCAGCGCCTACGTCGGCGCGATCATGGAGCTGTGCCAGGAGCGCCGCGGCGAGTTCCAGCACATGGACTACCAGCCCGGCGATCGGGTCGCGCTCACCTACGATCTCCCGCTCGGGGAGATCATCCACGACTTCTACGACCAGCTCAAGTCGCGGAGTCGTGGCTACGCATCGCTCGACTACGAGATCACCGGGTTCCGCGCCGAGAACCTGGTGAAGCTCGACATCCTGGTGGGCGGGCAGCGTGTCGACGCGCTGAGCATGATCGTCCACCGCGACCGTGCCAACGCGCACGGCCGCAAGCTGGCCGAGCGTCTTCGCAAGCTCATCCCGCGCCAATTGTTCGAGGTGCCCATCCAGGCAGCCATCGGTGGCAAGATCGTCGCCCGTGAGACCGTGTCAGCGATGCGCAAGGATGTCCTTGCCAAGTGCTACGGCGGGGACATCACACGGAAGCGCAAGCTGCTCGAGAAGCAGCGCGAGGGCAAGAAGCGCATGAAACGGGTGGGCAACGTGGAAATTCCGCAGGAGGCATTCATGGCCGTGCTCAAGATGGACGAGCAGTAGGTGGACGCCTGATGCCTCGCCCTAATGCGCCCCGCAAACGCCCGCGGCGACGTCCCGATTCGGTGGAACGGGCCACCCGCGCCGAAGTCTCGCTGGCCCGGCAGACCGCCCAGGTCAACGAGAAGAAGGGTTCGTCGGACGGCAAGCAGCAGTCGAATGCCAAGCCGGCCACCAAGGCGCGTCCGGCGCTCACCGGTGCGGCGGCACGCGCGCAGCGGATGAGCGAGCCCTACGTTCCGTGGGCGAAGCGCTCCCTGGCGATCCTCGTCGCGCTGATGGCGGCGGGCGAGTTGATCATCGGCGCGATCACGTATTTCACGACACCGGGCGGCAAGATCAGCTTCGGGATCCTGTTGCTCGCAGTCAACGCGAACAGCCTCGGGCCCTTGATCGCGGTCGCAGCCGCGCTGGTCGCCGCGCAGGTCGCGAAATACGTCACCAAGGAATCGCGCTCGCTGCGGTTCATGGAGTCAGCGATGGTGGGCGTCACCCAGTACTTCATCTGGTTCCTCCTCTTCATCGGGCTCCTCTACCTGTTCGGGCTCGGAGGATCGGCGTCCGCGTCCAAGACCCCCACCATCACCGAACCGCTCGAGATCGTCGGTCTCGCCGTCATCGACATCGCCAGCTTCGTGGGCGCGTTCTACGTCTACCCGCCGCTCTACAAGCGCATGCGTCTCAAGCCGCCGCCACCGCGAACGCCGCGGCCACCGAAGGGCGAGAAACCGGCGCAGGGCCCGAAGTCGAGCGTCGACAAGATGGACGATGCGCAGGCACGGAGCCAGGCCAAAGACAGAACCTCGTGAGCCCTGCATTCGACGACGTTCGCTCGCTGTACCTGCACATCCCGTTCTGCGAGCGGAAATGCGAGTACTGCGACTTCACGAGCGTCGCCGGTGCCACTGGCTCGGTGGCATACATGGACGCGCTTGTCGCCGAGGTCCGCCACCTCGGCGAATGCCTCGGCCGTCTGTCCCTCGACACCGTGTTCATCGGCGGCGGGACGCCGTCGCTGGTCGAGCCTGAGCTGCTCGCCGGTCTGATGGCGACGGTCAGCGCCACGTTCTCCCTGGCAGCCGGCGCCGAGGTGACCATGGAGGCGAACCCGTCGAGCATCACCGCCGCGCGGGCGCGGGTCTGGCGGGCTGCGGGCGTGAACCGGATCAGCATCGGGGTGCAGAGCCTCGAAGCCGACGCGCTCCGCTTCCTCGGGCGGGTGCACGACGCCGATCGCGCGGTGGCCGCGGTCGCCGAGGTGCGCGAAGCCGGGTTCACCTCGATCAACTGCGACCTCATCTACGCCGTCCCCGGCCTCGGAGACGTGCGCTGGCGGCGGACCCTCGAGCGGGTGCTGGCGGCCGGGCCCACGCACGTCTCCTGCTACGAGCTGACCGTCGAGCCGGGGACGCCGCTGCACACGCGCGTCCACCGTGGCCTGGTGACACCGGTCGAGGGCGTCCGCGCCATGCGCCAGCATCGAATCGCGGTCGACGTGCTCGGCGCAGCGGGGTACGACCAGTACGAGGTCAGCAACTTCGCTCTCGAAGGGCAGGAGTGCCGCCACAACCTCGTGTACTGGCATAACGGCTACTACGCCGCAGCCGGCGTCGGTGCACACGGCCACCTGCCGGCGGCCGCGGCGGCGGCGATCGGGCTCGACGTGGAAGCCGGCGCCGTCTCGGTGCGCCACTGGCATGGCCGCGGCATCGCCGCCTACGGGCGCACGGTTCGGGCGGGCCAGTTCCCGATTGCGGGCTCGGAGCCCGTCGGTCCCGGGATGCGCGAGCAGGAGCGGGTCATGCTCGGGCTCCGCCTTCGCGAAGGCGTCCGCCTGGACGCGTCCCGCCTCGATGAGGCGCATTCCCTCGAGGGGCTCGGGCTCGTCGCCGTCGAGGGTGACCGCGTGCGTGCGACCGAACGGGGCGAGGCAGTGCTCAATCAGGTCACCCTCCGGCTTGTGGGCGATCGGGCGGCCTAGCTGGTACGCTTAGCACTCAACCCTGACGAGTGCTAACGCGGGCGGACCCGCCGCGGCCGCACCGTCCCTCTGGGCAAGTCGTGCAACATCCAGTCCCGCTCGATCAGCGCAAGCAACAGATCCTCAAGGCCGTCGTCGCGGACTACACCCGCACGGGCGTTCCGGTCGGATCCGCGTCGCTTGCCGTCCACCTGGCCACCTGGTCGTCGGCGACCATTCGCAACGAGCTGGCGACGCTCAGCGAGGTCGGGTACCTGATCCAGCCCCACACGTCCGCGGGCCGGGTCCCCTCCGACCTCGGCTATCGGTACTACGTCGACTTCCTCATGGATGAGGAGGACGTTCCTCCGGCCGTCCGCCGTCAGGTGGATCCGTTCTTCGCGGTCATGCCCACCGGCATCGAGGACATCCTCGAGATCGCCGCCACCGCGCTGGCGCACGCCGCCGACGCGGTGAGCCTCGTGACCGCGCCCCGCGCGCTCGGCGTGCGGGTGAAGCACCTCGACCTCGTCAAGCTCAGCGATGCCCAGGCTCTCCTCGTGCTGGTGCTCGAGGGCAACCTGGTGCGCCAGCAGGCCCTCAACCTCACCTCGCCCACCGACCAGGCGGTGCTCAGTGCCATTGCGGCCGGTCTCAATGCCGCCGTCGTCGGTCTCAATGCTGCCGACATGTCGAGGCTGCCCGACTCCGTGGGGCTGCACGCCGGGCTCGAGCGCGATCTCCTCGCCCAGATCGTCGCGTTCATGACCGTCTGCGACGCCCAGCAGGACACGCTCATCCTCCACGACGGGGTGCGCAACCTCCTGCACCAGCCCGAGTTCGGCGACGTGGAACTGCTCCAGCAGGTGATCGAGGTGGTGGAGGAGGAGCGCATGCTCTCCGCGCTGATCAGCGCCGCCGATCTCGACCACGGCATCCAGATCATGATCGGGCGCGAGAGCGGGATGGCCGAGCTGTCCCGGTGCTCCCTCGTCCTCACCACCTACCGCGCCGGGGCGGAGCGTCGCGGCACGATCGGCGTGCTCGGCTCGACCCGCATGGCCTACGCCCAGGTCGGGCCCCGGGTTCGGTACGTTGCCCAACGGGTCGGTCGTGCCGTCGGGCGTGCTTTGAGCTGAGCCTGGGCATAGTGATCGGATGACCATGGACGAAAACGACATCAACGACATCACGGACGCGAGCCCTGCGGCGGAGCCGGACCCCGACGGCGCGCCGAGTGAGGCGCCCGACGAGCGCGACGCTCGCTACCTTCGCCTCGCCGCGGATTTCGAGAACTTCAAGCGGCGCAAGGGTCAGGAGCTGAGCGACGCCCGAAAATATGAGAGCGAGGACGCTGCGCGCGCGTTGCTTCCCGTGCTCGACAACCTGCGCCGTGCAGTCGAGCACGCCGGGGAAGCGGGCGCCGAGGAATTCTTCGTGAGCGGACTGCAGCTCGTGGTCCGCGAGTTCGAGGCCGCCCTCCAGCGCATCGGGGTGGTTCCGGTGCCGGCGGTCGGCGAGCGCTTCGACCCGGCGATCCACGAAGCCATCGCCGCCGAGGAATCGGACGACGTCACCGACGAAACGGTGATCGACGAGCTGGTGCCCGGCTATCGACTCCACGACCGCCTGCTCCGGCCGGCGATCGTGCGCGTGGCGCGGCCGCGTCAGGCCTCCTCGGCAAGCTGAGCGATGGCGACAGTCAAGCGCGATTACTACGAGGTGCTGGGCGTCCAGCGTGACTGCAGCGCCGACCAGCTGAAGGTGGCGTACCGCAAGCTCGCCATGCAGTACCACCCGGACCGCAACAACGGGGACAAGGGCGCCGAGGAGCGGTTCAAGGAGGTCGGCGAGGCGTACTCGGTGCTGAGCGATCCCCAGAAGCGTCAGCGCTACGACGCCTTCGGTCACGTCGCCGACGGAGCGCAGCCCGACTTCGGCAATTTCTCGTTCGACTCCGCCTTCGACCTCTTCGACATGTTTTTCGGCGGTGGCGGGCGCCGTCGCGCCCACACCGGACCGCAGCGCGGCGACGACCTGCGCATGAACATCGAGATCACCTTCGAGGAGGCGGTCTTCGGTGCCACGCGGACCGTCGAGGTGCCGCGGGCGACCCTCTGCACCGAATGCAACGGATCGGGCGCCAAGCCCGGCACCAGCCCGGTCCAGTGCGCGACCTGCTCCGGCAGCGGCCAGGTGCGCAGGACGATGCAGTCGATCTTCGGACAGGTCGCCAGCGTCACCCCGTGCCCGACGTGCCATGGTGAGGGCCAGGTGATCCAGGAGCCGTGCACCGCCTGTCGCGGCCAGGGACGCATCCAGGGGCGGCACACCGTCGAGGTCACCATCCCTGCCGGCGTCGACGACGACGTGAACCTCCGCCTGACCGGCGAGGGCGAGCCGGGGCCGCGCGGCGGACCCGCCGGTGACCTGTATCTGGGCTTCCGCGTCAAGCCGCATCCCAACCTGGTGCGGCGCGGCCAGGACCTGCTCTACGAGCTCCCGATCACCGTGACCCAGGCCGTGCTCGGCGACACCATCACGATCGACAACGTGGACGGCGAGCATCCCGTCGAGGTGCCGCCCGGGACGCAACCGGGCCGCCAGATCAAGATGCACGGGCTCGGGGTGCCGCACGTTCGCACCGGTCGCCGCGGCGACCTCATCTGCGTGGTGCGCGTCGTGGTGCCGAGCCACCTGTCCCACCAGGAGCGCGCGCTGTACGAGCAGCTCGGCGGCCGCGAGGGCAAGCCCGCCGAGGTGAAGAAGGGCTTTTTCGACTCGCTCCGCGAGGCCTTTCGCGGCTGAGCCGGCGCGCGCCTAGCCGGGCGGCCAGGTCATCGCACGGCCACCCAGGAGATGGACGTGCAGATGGCCGACGGTCTGACCACCGGCCTTGCCGGTGTTGACAACGAGCCGGAAGCCGGTCTCGTCGATCCCCTCGTCCTCGGCGATCGCCTGCGCCACGTGGAGCATGCGTCCCCACAGGCCGTCCTGAGACGGGGTCAGCTCGGCAACCGATTCGATGTGCTCGCGGGGGAGGACCAGGACGTGGACCGGCGCCTGCGGATTCACGTCACGGATGGCCAGCACCTCGTCGTCCTCGCGCACGAAGGTGGCCGGGATCTCGTGTGCCGCAATGGCGCAGAAGATGCAATCGTTCATGAGCGCAGCAGGGTACCGCGCAGGCGGTCGCCCAGGACGGCATCGGCCCGAACGAGGTCGAGCGCTCCCTGACGGATACCGCTCTCGCCCTCCACGATCACCTCGTGGTAGCCGGCCGTGAGGCCGTGCGCGGTGCTCCCGTCGACGGCGTCCCAGGCAACCTCGTGGACGAGCCCGCACGCGCGAGTGAGCGAGGACGCCCCGGTGCGCCGGGTCGCGCGTCGCACCTCCGCGCTGCGCCGCCGCGCCGTCGCATCGTCAACGCGGTCCTGGATGGTGGTCGCCGGGGTCCCGGGGCGTGGTGACCATCGAAAGACGTGGCCCTGCAGGAATCCCACCGCATCGACCAGGGACAGGGTCTCGGCGTGGTCGTCCTCGGTCTCGCCGGGGAATCCCACCATGATGTCGGTGGTGAACTCCGTGTCCGGGTTCGCCTGGCGCAGCGCGCTCACCACCCGCAGGTACTGCGCGCGCCGGTAGCCACGATGCATGGCGCGCAGCACGTGGTCGCTGCCACTCTGGAGCGGCATGTGCCAGTGCGAGCAGAGCCGCGGGTGTGCGTTGAGCGCGATCAACGCGGCGGTGACGTCGTTGGCGTTGACGCTGCTGAGCCGGAGGCGCGCGCTGTCCCCACAGACATCGAGCAGGGATGTGACCAGCGTTGCCAGGTCGGTCCCCACGTCGCGTCCGTACGACCCGAGGTCGACGCCGCACAGCACGATCTCCCCATGTCCTGCATCGATTGCGGCGCGGACGCGCCGGTGCACCTCGACCGGGGGAACGCTCGCCGACGCGCCCCGCGCCTGCCACACGATGCAGTACGTGCAGCGATGGTTGCAGCCGTCCTGCACCTTGATGAAGGCGCGCGAACGCATCGCCGGCGCGTCGTGCGGCGGGTCGATACCGCGTGACATCGCGAGAACGTGGTCGGCGATGCCGGCCTTGTCGGGATTGGCGAAGATCGAGTCGACGCCGGTGTACGTGCCGGGGTTCGCATCGACGCTGCAGCCGGTGAGCACGAGGTGTGCGCCCGGGTCGAGCCGGCGCAACCGGCGGATGCGCTGCCGCGTGGTCGCATCTGCCTGCGCGGTCACGGTGCAGGAGTTGAGCACGCGCACATCGGCCGCGTCGGTCTCGGGGACGACCTCGCACCCACCGGCGGCGAGCCGGCCCGCGAGGTCGGCCATCTCCGCGAAGTTCACCTTGCATCCGAGGACGGTGAGCGCAACCCGAAGCGGGCGATCCGGCGTCGCCGTCATGCCGGTCGCGGCGACACCGCCGCGTCGAGATCACCTGCGGCGGCAAGGAGCAGTGACGTCGCAATCGCGCCGGCAAGACGGCTCGGCAGCGTGCGCGCTCCGAGGTGCACGTTGGTCGCCCCGGACTCAGCCAGCGCGCTGAGGTCGGCGGCGTCGAGGCCGCCCTCAGGGCCGATGACGAGGCCGACGCCGGCGGGCGGCGCGGGCACCGCGTGCATGATCGGCACGCTCTCGGGGCCGATCACGCACGCGAGAACGCGGGTGCCCGGCGGCAGCTCGAGCAGCGCTTCGCGCAGGGGGAGGATCGAGTGCACGTCGGGCGGCGCGGCTCGACCGGCCAGCTGCGCTGAACTCGCGGGCGATCGCGCGCCAGCGTTCGAGCCGGTGGATGACCCGCGACGGGTCGGGGCGCGACACAGAGCGGTGGGTGAGCACCGGACGTATGGTCGCCGCGCCCGCCTCGGTCAGCGCTTCGACGGTCGCGTCCATGGCCTGCGCCGGTATGGCCTGGAGCACGTGCACGGCGAGGCGGGGCTCGCCCTCGACAGCGCGACTCCACACGATCGTCCCGCTGACGCGCGACGGCGACACCTCGTCGAGCTCGAGGCCGTGCTCGACTCGCCCGTCCTCGACGATCACGATGGTCTCGCCCGTGAGCGCGCGAAGCGCGCGCGACAGATGGTGTGCGTCGTCGCCGGTGATCGTGGCGCGACCATCGGAAACCTGGTCGGATTCGACGAAGAATCGAGGCACGGCAGCGTGCATGGTGCGGCACCCGCCTCCCGGTATGGTGGTCGCGTGGCCACGGAACGCATCACCGCGCGAACGGCGGACGGCATAGGGCTGTCGGTGGTGGTCGACGGCGCGGGTGAGCCACTGCTGCTCATCCCCGGGCTCGGTGCGGGCCGGTCTGCGTTCACCCCGATACTTCCCGACCTGGCGAGGACGCACCGCGTGATCACGTTCGACCCACGCGGCATCGGGGAGTCGGACGGGGCGGGCAACACCACCTTGACGGCGATGGCGGTCGACGTGGTGGCGGTGCTCGACGCCGTTGACGTCGCCGCTGCGGCGGTGTTCGGTGCCTCGATGGGCGGCCTGGTCGCGCAGCATCTGGTCGTCGACCATCCGGCACGCGTTGGCGATCTCATCCTCGCGGCAACGTCGCCCGGGGGCGACGCCGGTGTTGACCCGAGGCCCGAGGACCAGGCGGCACTCCTCGGCAGGGGTGCCAGGACGCCGGAGGAGGCATATCGGATCGCGTGCACCGTCCTGTACTCGCCGCAGTTTCAACGCGCGCGCCCCGACTTCATCGAGGCGCAGGTTCGCGAGCGGGCACGTCACCCGGTGCGGCCGCGCGTGTTCTCCGCCCAGTACAACGCGATGTGGGCGCCCGACGACTCGTTCCAGCGACTGGCATCGGTCACCGTCCCCACGCTGGTGATGCACGGCACCGACGACGTGGTCATCCCCTTCGAGAACGCGCGCATCCTCGCGCGCCAGATTCCCGGCGCGCAGCTCCGCCCCTTCCCGGGCTGCGGCCACCTCTTCTTCCACGAGCGTCCGGCCGAGACCGCTCGCGTCGTGACCGAGCACCTGCGTGGCGGCGGATCGGGTGCGGCTCAGACCTCGTCGGAGGAGGAGCCGTCGTCGCCCGAGGATTCCTCGTCGCCGCCGAGGGAATCATCCACCGCCGGTTCCTGATGCCCGTTGCCGTTCTGCCCGTTGCCGTTGGTGTGCTCAGCGGCCGCCGCTCGCACCGGTACCAGCTGGGCGGGAGCGGTGGCGGTTGCGGTGGTCTCGCGAATCACCGTGACCTTGATGACCCCGGGATACTGCATCTCCGACTCGATCTCGCGGGCGATCTCACTGGTCAGGGGCGGCATGTCGGTGTCCTTGACCTGTGATGCCTTGACGAAGACGCGGAGCTCTCGGCCGGCCTGAAGCGGAAAGGCACGGTCAACCCCGCCATGGCGCTGCGCGATCGTCTGCAGCTGCTCGAGACGGAGCAGGTACGTGGCCAGCGTGTCGCGGCGCGCGCCGGGTCGTGAGGCCGAGATGGCATCGGCGCAGATCGTCAGCATCGCCAGGTCGGTCGACGGCTCCTCGTCGAAGTGATGGGCCTTGACCGCATGCACGATCCCGGGATCGACGCCGAGGACCCTGAGCAACTCGCCGCCGATGATGGCGTGCACCCCTTCGACGTCGTGGTCGACTGCCTTGCCGATGTCGTGCAGCATGCCGGCCTCGCGGGCGAGATTCTGGGGCAGCCCCATCTCGGCGGCAAGGACGCCGCAGAGATGTCCGGTCTCCTCGCAGTGGAGGAGCGCGTTCTGCCCGTACGAGAAGCGGTGGTGCAGCGTTCCGACCAGCTCCGCGAGCTCGGGCCGGCCCTCGATCTGCATCTGCCAGAGCGCGCGCTCCCCGATCTCGACCACGCGGCGCTGGGTCGTCCGGCGTGCCCGCTGGATCACGGGGGGGACCTCGGTTGCCTGCATGCGGCGGTCGACCACCTCGAGGGCGGCCTGGCGTGCGATCTCGCGCCCGATCGGATCGACGGTCCGCAGCGTCGCCTGCTGCTTCTCGGTGTCGATGCCGAGCTCGGCACCGGTCTGCTCGGCGATCACCGTCAGTGCCGAGAGCAGGCGCTCCCGGGCATGGTCGTCCAGCCCCTCGAGCGAGAGTGGCGACATCCGCGGTGCGCTGTCCACGTTGGACGCGTCCTGGCGCTCGACGGCCTGCACGATCAGGTCGTTGGCGCTGGTCTCGACGCGATCACCGACGATCTCAGCGACGGTCGCCTCGACGAGCGCGGCCCGCTCTGCGGCGAGCTCTGACTGGACGCGCTCGAGCACCAGCGCCGCGGCCGTCTCGCGGTCGAGCGCCGCCTTGGCGCGGAGCGTCTCCTCGATCTGGGCGCCCTGCTCGGCGACTCGGGCGCGCCGTTCCTCGATCTCGTCGCGCCGCTTGCGGTAGGCGAATCGCCGCTCGTCGAAGATCTCGCGGCGCTCCCGGAGGTGCTTGTGCCGCTCGGCGATGACCGCTTCGCGACCTTCGACCGCGGTCAGCCGTTCCTGGACTTCCTCCATCGCGGCCTCGTGCGAATGCAGGGCGGAGGTCCGAGCCTCGGCGATCAATGCCCCCGCGTACTGGTTGGCGTCGGCGAGGCTCTGGCTGACCAGTGGCGGCGGCGACGTGTCCTGCGTGCCGCGCCGCGCGTAGACGAACGCGCCGGCTCCTACGGCGGCCAGGAGCACGACGATGACGATCAGGACGGCTGCGATGATCATGAGTGGAGAGGGTGTCAGGGGACGGTCAGGCGCTGACCGCCAGGTCGAATGGGTCGCTCGCCTCGGCGATGAGCCGCTGGGCGAAGAGGTTGGCGGCGGGAGGCAGGGTGCGTCGCCGATCCCAGCAGAGGGCCATGGTACGCGCGATCGGTGGATCACGAAGCGGGATCACCGCCACCCTGGTGCTCGGCACCGGGAGCGGCATGGGCATGAGGGTCGTCCCCAGGCCGGCCTCGACCAGGCCCTGCACGATCGTGAAGTCGTCGCCCTCATAGGCGACGTGGGTGGTCAGCCCCTGGGCCGCGAAGGCGGCGTCGATGACTCGCCGCAGCCCGCTCCGGGATCGGGGCAGGATCAGTGGCTCGCCGGCGACGTCCTCGAGGGTGCACGAGCTGCGGCCGACCAGGCGGTGGTTGACCGGGACCACCACCGCAACCCGCTCGCGGAAGAGGGGATGTATCTCGAGATCCACCACGCCGGTCGGCGGCGGGCCCAGGATGCCGAGGTCGTAGTCGCCGCCCAGGACTCCGCTCATGACCTCGGCCGTGGTGCCCTCCTCGAGGGTGAACCGGACCGCCGGATAGCTCTCGAGGAAGCGGGCGAGGCGCTCGGGGAGCCAGCGAGCCCCGACCGTGTGCAGGAAGGCGACGCAGACCCGGCCGCTCTCGGCGGCGACAGCCCCTTCGGCCTCGGCGATGGCGTCGCGAAGGTCGTCGAGAATGCGTTCGGCACGTCCCACCAGCCGCCGTCCGGCCTGGGTGAGGCGGATGTTCCGGCCGATCCGCTCGAAGAGCAGGACTCCCACCTCCTGCTCCAGTCGGGCCACCTTTCGGGACACGGTTGATTGATCAGCTTGCAGCGCTTCGGCCGCCCGGCTGAGATGCTCGACCTTGGCGACCTCGACAAAAGTGCGTAGAAGGTCGGCATTGATGCGGTCCATGCATCAATCTCACCCTAAATGTGCTGTTGATGTCAATGACCCCAGCGGGTAGGCTAAGCAACGTGATAAGAGAACCCGAGGTACTGGAGCGTAGTCAGGTCGTCGACCCGGGGCTTCTCATCGAGAGCGCCACTGAAGAGGTGCACGCCGCGCGTCGCAGGCACCGCCGCGAAGTCGTCGAGCGGACCCGCCTGCGCCGGCTCGTCGAGCGGGTCGACAGCGCTATCGAGCTTTGCGAGGAAACGCACCTCCAGGGCATCAAAGAGGTTCCGCCGGACGTCGCCGAGCGGGCACAGAAGGTCTTCGTCTTCGCTCGCGGCGCGGTCCGCAAGACCGGCGACGTCGATGCGCTCTCCACGGTGGAGACCGCCCTCGCCCGCCGCCAGGTCAAGATCACCGAGGTCATGGACATCCTCTGGACGATCCAGGAGGTCGTGTTCGACCTGATGCTCCCGTGGCGCACCCAGCTCCCCGAGGACGTGGAACCGGAAGGCGACGAAGCCTCGCTGGTCGGCTTCTGGAGAGAATTCCGCCTCCATCCGTAAGCGACGGCGGCGCTCCTCGCTCCGGCGACGGCGACGCTGGGCCGGCCTCATAGGGCGTCGGCCTGCGCTCCTCGTTCGGTCACGCACTTAAGTGCGCTCCCTCACTCCGGTGCTCGCCTCCTTCTCTGAGACTCGCCCCAGCGTCGCCTCGCGTTGTGACTCGGTTCAAGAGGCGATTGCTAAACGGCACAATTCGCTGATGACTTCGCGCGTCGCGGTGGATCGGATGGTGGTCACGGGACATCGCATCGATGTGCCGTTGGACTGGAACGAACCGTCGGGGCCGACCATCAGCGTGCATGCGCGCGAGGTTGTCGCGGCTGAACACGCGGATGATGCGAAGTGGCCGGCGATCGTGTGGTTTCAGGGCGGGCCCGGTCACGAGGTGGCGTTTCCGGAGCAGCGCGGGGGCTGGCTCGCACAGTTGTTGACGCGCTATCGGGTGCTGTTGCTCGATCAGCGCGGGACGGGGTTGAGCACACCGCTCGAGTCACGGTCGCTGCCGTTCACCGACCCGGTCGCGTTGGCTGACTATCTGCGCAACTTTCGACAGGACTCGATCGTGCGTGATGCCGATCGCCTCCGCTCGACACTGTACGGGGAGGACGCCGACTGGTATGTCTTCGGGCAGAGCTTCGGTGGCTTCTGCTCGCTGACCTATCTGTCGTATCTTCCCGAACATCTCCGCGGCGTGATCATCACCGGGGGCTTCGCGCCGGTGCTGCATGAGACCGAGGAGATCTGCACCAGGCTGTTCAACCATGTGGCCACGCGCAATGCGGAGTATTACGCGCGGTTTCCTGGCGACGCCGCACGCGTGCGACGGATAGTCGACCACCTTGAGACCACCAACGAGCTTGACGGCCACGGACAGCGCCTCACCGCACGCCGGTTCCTCATGCTTGGTGGCTATCTCGGGCATCAGCACGGCGCCGCGGAGCTGCACGGACTGGTCGAGCGGGCGGACAACGACCTCGAGCAGTTGCACGTGCTGAGCGGTCGGATCCATGAGGAGATGGCGGGGGTGATGTCGCCTGCGAATCCTATCTACACCGTCCTGCACGAGGCGGCGTATTCCAACGGTCCAGCTACGCGATGGGCTGCGCACCGCGCGCGTCTCGCCGATCCGCGTTTCGCGCTCGACGCGCAACCCGCGCCGTACTTCACGGGGGAGGCGGTGTTCCCGTGGATGCTCGAAGAGCTCGGTGAGCTCCGGCCGCTGCGCGAGGCCGCCGACGTGCTCGCGAACCACGAGGGCTGGGCGCCGCTGTATGACATTCCTCGGTTGCGCGCGAACACTGTCCCGGTGGTCGGCACCGTGTACTGGGACGATGAGTACGTGGAGCGCACGATGGCGCTCGAAACGGTGTCGCTGCTCGGGAATTGCAAACCGTGGATCACCAACGAGTACGAGCACGGTGGGTATCGCGTGGACCCGGCCCGCGTGGCCGATCGACTCTTCTCGCTTCTGGACGATTTGACTGCGCGCAAGTAGCCGCGGGGCCGCAGCCGCTTAGACATCAAGCTATGCATTCGCGGCACCCGCCGGTGGCGGTCGCCTTTTGAACACATCACGCTGTCCCGCCTGAGCGACGCCGTGCATCGGGCGGTACACGCAGCGTTGTCTTTGCCTTTGATTGTCGACCGCGTTCTCGAACAGATGTTTGGTAGAATATGCCAATGCAAAACGTCGGCGCTGTCGACCTTCAGGAGCGCATCGGCGTGCTTGCAGCGCGCATCAATGCCGCAACTGCGGAGCTCGTTCAGCTGAGCGCAGACCTCGACACCGACGGCTCGTGGGCGGGAATAGGCATGCGGTCCTGCGCGCACTGGCTGTCGATCAACATCGGATGCGACGTCTGGAATGGCGGAGAGATGGTGCGCGCGGGCCACGCTCTCGAGGCACTCCCCGTGCTCAGAGCCGCATTCGCAGACGGCCGGTTGTCCTTTGACAAGATCCGGGCCGTCACGAAAGTCGCGACGCCGGACGATGACGAGATGTGGTGCCTCGTGGCACTGCACGCGTCCGGCGCTCAGCTCGCGCGCATCTGTCGAAGTGTCAAGCAGGCGCTCGATACCGATGATCCTCGCCGCGCCGGCGACGCTCTCCTCAACCGCGGCGTCCGGACGTGGTGGCGCGACGACGGGATGCTCCAGTTGATGGCTGTGCTTCCCCGCGAAGACGGTGCCGTGGTCGTGGCTGCGCTCGAGGCGGCGGCGCATCTGGTCGCCACCGAGCAGCGACAGGTCCCCTCGCCGGATCAACCGGAGCTCGCCGCCGAGCATCGCACGCATCCGATGCTCCGCGCAGACGCTCTGGTTCGCCTGTGCGAGAGGTGGATCGCGGCAGACGCAACCGTCCCGGTCGTCGCGCCCACGACCCAAGTTGTCATTCACGTCGACGCTGACGCATTGAGTGGGAAATTCACCGGTGGGCGGTCGCACATCGAGAACGGTCCGTGGCTCTCGCCTGCCGCGGTGCGGTGGCTCAGTTGTGACGCTGATGTCGTCACGGTGACCGAGCGCAATGGGCTGCCGATCGACGTTGGGCGCTCGCGCCGGCTGATCACGCCGCGCCTTCGTCTGGCGATGCAGAGCCGCGATGGTGGCTGCCGGTACCCGGGGTGTTCAGTTCCGGCGCCGCGAAATGACGGACATCACGTCGCTCACTGGTACGACCTCGGTCGGACCGAACTGCGCAATCTCATCTCGCTCTGCCGCTTCCACCATCGCCGTCAGCACGAGGGTCGATTTCTGATTCGGCGTGAATCCTCCGGCGCGTTCATCTTCACGGACGCGAATGGGAAGCCTCTCGTGAATGTGGACCCGCAGCCGGCGGTTGGCAGTCTCGACGTGTCCGGCTGGACTGATCCCGAGCAGGCACGAGCCCGAGATGGGGGTGCGCCGTACAGCCGGGAGCATGCCGTGTCGACGCTTGCGGACGCCTGCGTCTTCATGCGCACCGCCGGCGCGTCGGCGCGAGCGGCTCCGGCCTGAGGGTCGCTGCCGCGGCGATCCTAAGGCGAACAAAAGAGGAGTCTTTGAGCCGCTCCCACAACGCTGGGAGTGGTGCGCGAGCGTGTGACGACCTGCGACCCGCGTGACCCTCTCAAGACATAGTCACGAGCAGGTCGCGTCGCGGGCTGTTACCAAACAGCCAAGACATCCGTACCCACCCGGTGCGCGAAAGGATGTGTACTTGAGCACAGTTCGCAACGGCGAGCCGGAACGCACGACGTCACGTGCGCTGGGAGCGCTGTCAGTTGAATCGCCGCACACCGATCCTCTCCGGTCTCTGCGCGAGCCTGGCTCTCGGCGGCTGCGGTGTCGTGCCCGGCGGTGTCCATCTCGCTCAACACACGACCGCGCTTCCAGACGTGAGTCTGTCGAGCCGCGCCTGCGCGATCCAGACGGTCACCCTGCTCACCCAGGTTGAGTTGCCACAGAGATTGACGCCGCAGGGTCCCCCGGTCAGCGAGACGGGTCCGCGTGGCCTCCTCGATGGCAAGACCGACGGATCGGTGGGAAGCGTCCACGCATCATTCCAGTCTCTCGGGTATCCCGCTCCTGCGACTCCGACCGCAGCCGGGCAGCGTGCGCACATCGTCCAGGTGGCCGAGGAAATCGTGGACTACGGCACGGTCGCCACTGCGAAACGATGGATGACCGGGCAGAAGGCAAGCAACCACCCCAACGACCTTCCCATGTACGCCAACGGTGTCGAGCGCAACCCGGTGGTGCCTGCGCTGGGTGACGACACCGTGTTGTACCAGTTGGACCAGGGGGCGCCCTACAGGCCTGTGTCGTACGACGGTCCATACATCGGCACCGTCGACACCGATATTCAGGTGCGCGATGGTGACCTGATCTACGCTGTCAGTTTCATCTCGATACCGGACACCGGCATGGCGTCACTTGCGGTCACAGTCATGCGGTCTCTGATTGCCAAAGAGCACTCCATCTGCGGCTGACCGAAGATCACTCGTCGCTTGTTGCGGCCGCGCGTCCCTCGTCGCACACGGTGCGGAAGTCGCATCGCTGGCACTGCCAGCGCGAAGGCTTCGGTGGAAACGATCCGGTACTCGACGCCAGCGCCAGCTCACGCGCCGTGGCCGAGAGGTGCCCGTGCGCCTTGCGCAGGAATGCCTTGTCCGCAACCACACGAGTGACCGCGCCCTGCAGGTAATGGAACTCGACGGCGACCGCGTCCGCCTGCTCGCGCTGCGCGAGTCCAACGGCGTAGGCACGCAGCTGCAGGTCGGACCGCAGCGCCGCCTCCTCCTTCGGGCGTCCTGTCTTGTAGTCGACGACTGTGGGGATCCCGTCGACCCGGCTGTCGACTCGGTCGAAACGGCCCGCCGCGTCGGCATGGTCGAGACTGATCGTCACCGGCTCCTCAACCTGGTCGATGGTGGTGTCGATCCACCCGGGTGACTCGAGGTAGCGCCGCAGCTGCTCCTCGCCGTGCGCGCGGAGCTCGGCATGCCGTCCTTTGGGTCCGCGCGACTGTTCCCATGCGGCGTCCCACATCGACGCGACGGTGTCGGCGCCGACATCCTCGCCGGCCATGCGACGCGTCGCCGCCGACCGCAGCACCTCGTGGATCATGGTGCCGTACCAGCTCCGCGCATCCGGTCGCACCGGAAGATGCCACCGCCTCAGGTAGTTGTAGCGGCGCGGGCAGCTCCTGAAGACCCCAAGGTCGGAGACCGCGATGGAGAGACGCTGGAGCACCGGGGAACCAATCGAGCGTGGCGCTCGCACGGCCACGGTGCTGTCCGCCGGCATCTCCTTGGTGAGCACGGAGCCGCCGCGGAGCGACATCGCCATGGTGAGAAACGGCGTGCACGACTCCTCGCTCGACGGCTGCGGGTAGGAGCGCGCCCACGTGTACACGAGGCGGTCGCGGGCGCGCGTCGAGGCTACGTAGAAGAGCCGCCGTTCCTCGTCGACGGCCACGTCGCCAGCGGGCGGTGGTTCCGGCACGAGGTCGTCGGGAAGCTGCAGATCGGACGACGACGAGGTCCGTCCCTGCCACCGGCGCTCCGTGCATCGCGACAGAAACACCACCGGCCACTCGAGTCCCTTCGAGCCGTGCGCGGTGAGCAGCACGACACCGTCCTCGATCGCCTCGATGCTCGGCAGCTCGCCTCCCTCGCGGCTGTCACGGAGCACGCCGAGATAGCGAAGCGCGGTGCTCACGCGCCGGTCGTCGCTCCAGTCCGCAAACGTCTCGAGCAGCTCACCGAGCTTGTTGAGGTTCGCCCCCATCTGGAGCCGCGCGACGCCGGACTGCTCATCGACGATGCCGAGAAATCCGCTTGCCTCGAGCGCCAGCTGGAACAGATCGCGCACGTCTTCGCGGAGCGACGCGGCATGGAGCTCGTGGATGTCCTCGACGCAGTGCCGCGCAGCCGCAAGGTCCGCATCGTCGAGATCCTCGACCGCCGCGTCGGTGATCAGCGTCACCAGCGGCACGTCATGCTGGTGCGCCGCGCGGACGAGCGCGACGCGGCCGGCGGTGGAGACCCCCCACCCCGGAAGGGTCAGGCAGCGCAACACGGCCTGCGAGTCGTCCGGATCCTCGATGGCGGCGAGCAGGGCCAGCGCGTCCTTGATCTCCCGCTCCTGGAAGAAGCCGCGGCCACCGGCGACCTGGTAGGGCACGCCGCACTGGCGAAGCGCGCGCATCGCGGGCTGCATGTCGATGTGCTGACGGAAGAGCCACGCGATGTCCGCCGCTCGCGTGCCGGCGGCGATGAGGCGAGCGCATTCGCGCGCCACCGCCATCGCCTCACTGCGCTCCTCGGGAGCCCGCCAGACCTCGACGGCCGCTCCCGGCCCGCGGTCGGCGATCAACTGTTTCTCGATGCGCGTTGCGGGGCTGGCGACCGCGATCACCGCCCGGGATGCGGCGACGATCTGATCGGTGCTCCGGTAGTTGTGGGTGAGCACGAGCTGGCGATGCTCCGGGTACTCGCGGGTGAATCGATCGAGGTTCGCCCGGCTCGCGCCCCGGAACTTGTAGATCGACTGATCATCGTCGGCGACGACGAAGAGGTTGCGATGCCCGGCGACCAGCGTCTCGACGAGCTTGGCCTGCGCGAAGTTGGTGTCCTGGTACTCGTCAACCATCACGTGGGTGATGCGATCCGCAACCGCGCTGCGCACCGCCGGCTGCTCGCGGATGAGTCGCTCGGCGTACAGGATGCAGTCGTCGAAGTCGAACACCCCGGCTCGGCGGTAGCGCTCGTCGAGGTGTGCGTAGACACGCGCCACGTCCTGGTGCCGTTCGAGGACGATGCGCTCCGCGGGATCGTCGCAGCGCGCGAGGCGGGTCACCGCCCACGCCGCGTAACCTTCGGGCGTCACCAACTCCTGCTTGGCCGTGCCGATCACCTCGAGGAGCGGGTCCATCAGGTCATGCGGCCGCAGCGGGTTCCAGAGCAACGCAGGGCGGAGCTCGTCGAGCACCGCCTCCACGTGAAGCCAGCGCTCCGCCGCGTCGGCGATCCTGAGCACCGGCGAGATGCCGAGGAGCCAGCCCCACTCACGCACGACGCGGAGCCCGAAGGAGTGGTAGTTGGTGAGCGGCGCATCGTCGCCGAACGATCCGTGCGCGCGCTCGACGCGCGCTCGCATCTCGTCGGCCGCCTTGCGCGTGTAGGTGAGCACGAGTTGCGTGCCCGGTCCGACGCCGGCGGCCGACAGCCGGTGGAAGCGCTCCACGATGATCCGCGTCTTCCCGCTGCCGGGCCCGGCGATCACCAGGCAGGGGCCGTCACCATGCTCGACGGCGACGCGCTGCTCCTCGTCGAGCGTCGCCGCGCGTGGGGTGTCGGGGAACGCGAGCGTGGTCATCGAAGTCGATTCTGGGCTGACCCGGCGACAGCTGGCTGTCGTGCTCGGCGGACAATTCGAGGATGGCGCTCACCCCCGGCCTTGCGGACGCCCTACCGTGGCTTCGTCACGCGCGGCGCATCCTGGTCTTCACGGGCGCCGGGATATCCACCGAGTCCGGCATCCCCGACTTTCGCGGACCGAACGGTGTCTGGAAAACCACCGACCCGCAGCGCTACACGATCCAGAACTACGTCCGCGACCGCTCGGTGCGCGTCGAGCGATGGCAGGCCCGGCTGGAGGGTCGGTTCTCGAGCGCGGAGCCGAATGCGGCGCACCTGGCGGTCACGAGGCTCCAGCAGGCGGGGCTGGCTCCGGTCGTGGTCACCCAGAACATCGACGGCCTCCATCAGAAGGCCGGCACCGTGAATGTCATCGAGCTGCACGGGACCTCGGCGGAGGCGGTCTGCCTCGACTGCAACCGCCGCATGCCCATCGACGTCGCCCTCGACCGAGTGCGCGAAGGGGATGAGGATCCGCACTGCGAGCTCTGTGGCGGACTGCTCAAGACCGCGACCATCAGCTTCGGCCAGCCGCTGGTACAAACGGACATGGATCGAGCCCTCGAGGAGGCGCGGCAGTGCGACCTGTGTCTTGCGGTGGGGTCGACGCTCTCGGTCTGGCCGGCGGCGAGCGTTCCCGTGGAGGCGGTTCGGCACGGCGGCAGGCTCGTCATCATCAATGAGGGAGCGACCGACCTCGACGGCTTGGCGAGCCTGCTGCTCGCGGGCCGGGCGGGCGCGGTGATGGACGAACTGGCGGCCGCCCTGCTCGGCGTCGAGGACTCAAGGTAGAATTCAAAATCCGCGCCAGTGAGGTGCGGGTCCAGCCGAAAGGCAGAAAGGAGGTGATTCCGACCGTGTCGGAAGTGAAGGTCCGCGAAGGCGAGACCTTTGAGAGCGCGCTACGACGGTTCAACAAGAAGATCAAGCAGAACGGCATCCTCTCCGAGGTTCGCAGGCGCGAGCACTACGAGAAGCCGTCCGTGCGCCGCAAGCGAAAGCTGCTTGCAGCGCGGAAGCGTCGCGTCAAGAGCACCTGACGCATCCGCGCCCATGCGGGTGACCGTCATCCGCGATTCGTGCCTCAGCCCGCGGCAGCGTCGTGCTGCCGCGGACGCACGCCTCGGGTCGCTGCTGCGTGCCTGCGGTGACCGCCTCGACGTCCCACCCCGGGCCAGCCTGACCGTGCGCCTGACCGGCGACGCGGAGCTCCAGGACCTCAACGCGCGATTCCTCGGCATCGACGCCCCCACCGATGTGCTCGCGTTCCCTGCCGGCGAGGACGCTCGGGTCGGGGACGTGGCGATCTCGGTGGAACGGGCGATGGGGCAGGCCGCCGACGGGGTGGCCGAGCTTCGGCTCCTCGCGGTCCACGGCCTGCTCCACTGCCTCGGCCACGACCACGCGCTCCCGAAGCAGGCGGCCGAGATGACCGCCGCCACGCGCCGCCTGCTTCCCGATGCCGACATCCCCGATCTCCAGACCGCCGATGCCGGGTCCGCGTGACCCAGCTGATCATCGGCCTCGGCAACCCGGGAGGCGAATACGCACGGACCCGGCACAATGTCGGCTGGATGTGCCTTGACGAGCTCGAGCGGCGCGGCAAGTTCGGCCGCGAGCGGCGCGAAGGGTTGGCGCGCGTGCGAGAGGGAACCATCGAAGGCTATGACGTCCTCACCGCCCGTCCGCAGACCTTCATGAACCTGAGCGGCAAGGCGGCAGCACAGCTCACCGCGAAGCACGGGGCGCCTCCCGGTGACGTCATCGTCGTCCACGACGAGGCGGACTTCCCGCTCGGCCGCGTGAAGATCAAGCTCGGGGGCAGCGCCGCCGGCCATCGCGGCGTGCAGTCGCTGATCGACTCCTGGCGCACTGACGCCTTTCCCCGAATCCGCATCGGGATCGGCAGAGCCGGCGACAGCAACGACCTCATCGAGCACGTCCTCGACCCGTTCCGTCCCGAGGAGCGTCCCGTGGCCGAGGCTGCGATCGAGCGCGCCGCAACCATGGCAGTGGCCATCATGCGCGACGGGGTCGCGGCGGCAATGAACTTCTGGAACCGTGCCGGCACGGACTGACTCGCGCCGCACCTCGACCGCCGTGGCCGCGGCCACGCTCCGGGAACGCCTCGACCGGCTGCCCGAGCTTGCCCGGCTCGGCAGCGCTCGTGGGGGGGTGGTTGCGGGGGTTCCCTCGGGTGCGGTCAGCCTGCTCGCCTGGTGGCTCCGCGAGACGACGTCGCGGACCATCCTGGTCGTCGCCGCCGAGTCGGAGCGCGTGTACTCGGACGCGCTCGTCTGGGACGGTGGGACCGGCGCGGCGATCTTCCCCGCCGGCGACACGCCACCGTTTGACAGGGTGCCGCCGTCGGAGGAGGTGACCCGCGCGCGCCTGGCGACGCTCATGCGGCTGCACGCGCGCGCCGAGCCGCTCCTGGTGGTTGCGTCCCCTCGAGGGCTGCTCAGGCCGACGCTGTCGCGCGGCGTCGTCGAGGCGGGGCTTACCGAGGTGAGGCGTGGCGCGCACCTGCCCCGCGATGCGCTGCTCGCGCGCCTGGTGGAGCTCGGCTACCACCGCGAGAGCGCGGTATCGGTCCCCGGCGACTTCGCGGTGCGTGGCGGCATCGTCGATGTGTTCGGCGTGGACCGCGCGCGGCCCTGGCGCGCCGAGTGGTTCGGGGATGACGTCGAGGACCTGCGCGCCTTCGACCCGGCGACCCAGGAGTTGATCGCCAAGCTCGAAATCGCGCAGGTCTGGCCGGCGCGCGAGCTGGACCTCAGCAGCGAGTCGGTGGCCCGTGCACTCGAGTCGGTCGGCCGCCTCGACTCCACGGCGCTCCGCGACGACGTGCGCGAGCAGTGGGACAGCGACTGCGCGCTGCTCGCCTCGGGCGTGTACGAGGAGGGGCTGGACCTCTTCTTTCCGTACCTCGGTGACGACCCTCCGTCGACGCTGCTCGACCATCTCGACAACCCGATCGTCCTGCTCGATGGTGGCCGTGAACGTCTGATCGCCGCCGCTGAGCGGCACGCCGAGGAGATCGAGGGACTGCGTCTCCAGGAGGAGGCGCGGGGCGAGCTGCCGCACGGCGCATCGGCGGGCCTCGTCGACGTCGACACGTTGTTCAAGGCTCTCGACGGCCATGCGTCATTCGAGCTGGTGCGCGAGGCGCCCAATGGCGCAGTGCCTGCCGCGGAGCTCGGCTGGCGTGGGGTGGATAGCTATGTCGGACGCTTCGACGCCTTCGTGCGCGAGGCGATCCACGAGCGCGACGAGCAGGGCTGCGTGCTGGTGGTGTCCCGGCAGCAGCATCGTGTCGAGGAGCTCGCATCCGAGCACGGTGCCGACACGGTCGATGCCAGTGACTTCGCGGCTGCGACGACACCCCTTCCCGCAGGTGCGATCGTGGTCGCGTCCGCCGACCTGACCCAGGGATTCGCGGTCGCCGACGGGTCGGTGCACGTGTATACCGACGCCGAGCTGTTCGGCGCGGTGAAACGCCGCCGTTCGGTGCTGGCGAGAGGCTCACGCCGCGCTGTCTCCACGTCCGCGCGCGGCGCACGCCGCGCTGCGAGCGGCACCGCCGCGCGCGAGGCGTTCGTGCTCCAGTTCGCGCCGGGCGACCTCGTGGTCCATCGCGACCATGGCATCTCGCGGTTCGTCGAGATGCGCGCGGTCACTGACGACGGTGGCGCGGTGCACGAGTACATGCTCCTCGAGTACGCCGAGGGCGATCGAACTCTTCGTTCCGACGCAGCATCTCGACCGCGTTGACCGTTACGTCGGCGGCGCGGAGTCGCATCCCAAGCTCTCACGGCTCGGCAGTGGCGAGTGGGAGCGCACGCGCCGCCGGGTCAAGGAGCGCACCGAGGAGGTGGCGCGCGAGCTGCTCGGCCTCTACTCGCGCCGCGAGCAGGCGCAGGGCCATGCCTATGCGCCCGACGGAGCATGGCAGCAGGAGCTGGAAGGCTCATTCCCATACCAGGAGACGCCCGATCAGGTGCTCGTGCTCGAGGAGATCAAGCGCGACATGGAGGCATCGCGACCGATGGATCGCGTCGTGTGCGGCGACGTCGGATTCGGCAAGACCGAGCTCGCGATACGGGCGGCGTTCAAGGCCGCTATCGAAGGCCGCCAGGTGGCGATGCTCGTTCCCACCACGGTGCTCTGCCAGCAGCACTTCATCACCTTCACGGAGCGGCTCGCAGCATTCCCGATCACGGTGCGCCAGCTGTCGAGGTTCGTCAGCGATGACGAGATCTCGCGCACGCTCGCAGGGCTGCGGAGCGGTGCTGTCGACATCGTGGTGGGCACGCACCGCCTGCTGCAGAAGGACGTCGAGTTCAAGAACCTCGGGCTCGTGGTCATCGACGAGGAGCAGCGATTCGGTGTGCTTCAGAAGGAGCGGTTCAAGGAGCTTCGCGTCGCGGTGGATGTGCTCTCACTGTCCGCGACGCCGATTCCGCGCACGCTGCACATGTCGCTCGCCGGCATCCGCGATCTCTCGGTGATCCAGACGCCTCCCGAGGAACGCCAGCCCATCAAGACGTACGTGACCGCGCGCGAGGATTCGCTGATCCGCGAGGTGATCACGCGCGAGCTTGCGCGCGGTGGCCAGTGTTTCTTCCTGCACAACCGGGTTGCCGGCATCGAGGCGGTCGCCGATCGGCTTCGCGCGCTGGTGCCGGAGGCGCGCATCGAGGTGGCGCACGGGCAGATGCCGGAGGGCATGCTGGCGTCGGTGATGCGCCGCTTCGGTGACGGCGAGATCGACGTGCTGCTGTGCACGACCATCATCGAGTCGGGGCTCGACATTCCCAACGCGAATACCATCGTCATCGATGACGCGCACCGGCTCGGGCTCGCGCAGCTGTATCAGCTGCGTGGCCGTGTCGGACGTGCGGGGCAGCGCGCTTACGCCTACATGATGTACCCGCCCGCGCGGTCGCTCACCGAACGGGCCGACAAGCGGCTCGACGTCATCGGCGACCTGCAGGACCTCGGGGCTGGTTTCAAGCTCGCCATGCGCGACCTCGAAATTCGCGGGGCGGGAAACCTGCTCGGTGAGGAGCAGCACGGCGAGATCGCGGCCGTCGGCCTCGAGCTGTACAACCACCTGCTCGCCGACGCGGTGACCTCCTTGCAGGGCAAGCCCCTGGTCGAGTCGCCGGCGCAGGTCACGGTGACGCTCCCGGTCGCGGCGTTCCTCCCCGCCGACTACGTGTCCGACGAACGCCTCCGGCTCCGCTGCTACCAGGAGCTCGCGGCGTGCGTCAGCGAGCAGGAGCTGGATCAGCGCGCACGCGGGCTCGTCGATCGATTCGGCCCGATGCCCGCGCCGACCTCGGCGCTCATCGACTCGCTGCGCGTCCGCCTGCTGGCCGCTGCCGCGGGCGCGCTCGGCGTCGACACCGAGCGCGGTCGCGGTGTCGTCATCCGCCTCACCCTCGACCATGGGCTGGACCTGCAGAGCGTTGCCGCCCAGTTCCGCGGGATCACGGCCACGCCGTCGCAGCTGCACCTCGGTGATGCGTGGCAGACGACGCTCACGCCGGTGCTTCGCGAGCTCGGCCGGCTGGTGCGCGCGCAGAGTCGCATCCCGGTTGGAGCGCAGAACGCCCATGCGTGATGACGCCGTGCAGTCGCTGCGCGCGCTCAACGAGGTGGTCGAGCGCCTGCGAGCGCCGGGCGGATGTCCGTGGGATCGCGAGCAGACGCATCGCAGCCTTCGCCCGTATCTCCTCGAGGAGACCTACGAAGTCCTCGAGGCCATCGACAGGAACGAGCCGGGAACCCTGCGCGAGGAGCTCGGCGACCTGCTCCTCCAGGTGCTCATGCACAGCGCGATCGCGATGGAGGAGCAGGGTGGCTTCGACATCGGCGATGTCGCCGACGATGTGCGCGCCAAGATGATCCACCGTCACCCGCACGTGTTCGGCGACGTCGCCGTCGATGGACCGGCGAGTGTCGTCGTCAACTGGGAGAAGCTCAAGACCGCCGAGAAACGCGAGCGACTGTCACTGCTCGACGGCGTGCCCGCGGCGATGCCCGCTTTGGCGCACGCACAGGGAGTGCAGAAGCGTCCGGCGCGTGTCGGTTTCGACGAGACGCCGACCGTGCCCTTGGCATTCGACGCCGTTCGAGGCGCACTCGAACGCGTGGACGATGTGGCCGCAGGCCTGGCCGAGGCGGAGCGCGGCGAGGACTGGGCGGCCGAGGCCGGCGATCCCGAGGCTGCGATCGGCGACCTGCTCTTCGCCGTGGTGGCACTGGCTCGACGGCTGCGCGTCAATCCCGAGGAGGCACTGCGAGGGCGGGCGATGAGCTTCGCATCGCGGTTCCGTGCGCTCGAGGCTCGGGCCCGCGAGGACGGCGTCGACCTGCACGACCTCGACGATTCCGAATGGCAGGCGCGCTGGGCGGCAACCGGGGACTGAAATAGGCCCGCAGGTCCTTGTCAAAACCGGCCGCGGGCCGCATCCTATCGCGGCACCCCCGGCGTCACATCGCTGCATTCGTCTCACCAGCGCCGGGAAGAGGATCGTGCCATCCGTTCCACTCCACGTCCAGGCAACGACAGCCCGATCACGATGCGCCGGATCGTGGTCGTCCTCATCGCGGGGGTCTGTGGCCTGGTTGCCTTCGCCGTGTATGGACAGGTGGCCCAGACGCGTCATCTCGATGCCCAGGTGACCGCCCTCTCCGCACAGAACTCGGCGCTGACGCAGCAGATCTCAGAACGCCAGCGGGAGATCGCCGACGCTCAGACGGTCGCCTGGCTCGAGCAGCAGGCACGCCAGCTGGGCTATGTCTTCCCGGGCGAGCAGCTCTACGTCATCGTTCCGCCGGGGGGTGCCCACCCTTCGACGGGCGGGGTGACGGTGCCGATCCCGACGTTCAGACCGGTGGCGTCGCCGACCCCCAAACCGACGCCGACACCCAGGCCGACCGGGTCGCCGAGCCCCGGCCCAAGTCACGGGCCCACGCCCACCCCGACGCCCACTCCGAAGCCGACGCCGACCCCCCACTGACACCCGGCCGCGCCGAGGAGGCAATGCCACGTGCGGTATCCTCTGAGAGCGGCGTGGAGCAGTGGAAGCTCGTCGGGCTCATAACCCGAAGGTCGTCGGTTCGAATCCGACCGCCGCAACCACCCCACTCTCGGACGCGCCGGCGTGCGTTCGATGCGAGTTGAGTGAACGATCATCGCGGCCGTGGTTTCGACAACGTAACCCCGCAAGCAGCAAGAAGGGGAGCGGCTCAGCCGCTCCCCTTCAAAGTCTTTGAGCTTGCTGCGCGGACCTACGGCACGACGTAGTTGACCGACGTTCCCCAGTTCGCGTTTCCGTCCCTGGTCCCGCCGCACGTTCCGATCGTCAGGGTGAAGGCGGCCCCTGTGCAATTCGGGTGCTGGATGTACTCGTTGGCGAAGTAGATCCGCCCGCCGCTGCCCGGCAGGAAGGTCCCCCAACTGTAGTCTCCCCAGCGTGGGCGAGTGGTGCCGGGGTAGCCCTGGTACTCGCTGAACCCGTCCTGCGGGGACTTGCCCATATCCGCGATGTTGATCGTCGAGTTGAGCAGGCCGTTGGAGGTACTGGTCAGACGGCCGAACGCGGTGCTCGGGTAGAAACCCCCGTTGTCGGCGCCGGTCGGCCCGCCGTTGCCGTTCACCGTGAAGAACATGACCGCCTTGCCGTTACCACCGGTGCCCTCCGCGGCGACGGCGGGCATTTCCAGGTCTTCGTGCGCTGCCGAGACGTACCCCTGGTTGGTCAACGCGAAGCTGCCCGTGCTGTCGAACGAGCTGGTGCCGAGCACCCAGTAGACGACGGACTGATGGAACTCAGCGTTGGCTCCCTTGTACGTCTGGGCGAGCAACGTGTTCGTGGCTCCATAGATCTGACCCTGCGACTGCGAGACCTGCGTCATGAAGTCGCCGTTGGTGGCGATCCCGCCCTCCGGGCAGGACGTATCCGTGCTCAGCCCGGCCGCGCCGCACTCATCGCCCAGCGGTATGGGACCGGCCTTCTGCGGGCTGGAGAGGTTCTCAGGCCCGTAATACCGGTCGACGCCGGTGAAGAGTTCGCCGCTGAAGTGAATGGCGCCACACGCGCTGCAGTCCGAGCTGTTGAGGGCGGAGAGCCCGGTCCAGGCCCACGCCGCGATCCGGTTGTCGCCGGAGGTCGGTAGCGGTACGAAGCCGTAGAAGTCCAGCGAGCCGAGCATGAACCCGGTGCCGCCATTGCTGTTGTCGAACTGCCCTGCGTCTGCCGGCTGTGCCGGGATGACGGCTACCCAGCAGGTGATGCCGCCCTGGTGGAGCACCTTGTCCCGCGCACATGTCCCGTCCGGCGTGGCGATCAGGCCCATGTTCTCCCTCGCCACCGTGACCTTCGGGTTCGGCTTTCCTTTGGACAGCCAGACCGGCAGCCCCTGTTCGAGAGCGGCCTTGTTGAAGGCGAACTGCTGCGCGCCGTTGAAGAAGCCACCGCCGAAGCCGGGCGCCGCCCCGCTGAGCGGGAACTCGTCGTAGAACATCAGGAAGGCGTCCCTGGTGACCGAGATCTTCGCGAAGTCGTTGAGAAGGGTTGGCGAGCCCGGCTCCGCCGGGTTGTAGTCGGCGCTTGCGAAGTAGGTGTGGTACCCGCCGAGCGGGTCGGAGGTGTTGGATACCGCGATGCCCTCGTAGCAGGCGTTGGCCACGGCAGAGAAGCAGCCGGTGAACGCGCCGCCGGCCGACTCGGGGCTGGCCGAGACGATCTCGGTGATGAACCAGTGCCCGCCGTTGGAAGAGTTATAGAGGCAGGAGGGATCCCCGCCGCTGCTCCAGTTCAGGCCGGTGAGGCCCATGATCGTGTCGAGCGAGATCGGCGAGGATGCGCGATGCAACGCGGTGTTGAAGACCAGGATCTCGCCGATGTTGTTGGTCTCGACCACGCGTCCGTTGCCGGCGCACAACCCCTGGTCGGGGGGCTCGACGTCCTTGTATATGTTGGCGGTATGTGTGGCGCTGTCCACCGCGTTCAGTCCTTTCACGCCGGTGGCGCCACCCGCTGATGTGCTGATGCGGTCGCAGCCCGGACCGAGAGGCACGCAGCTCACGGACGGCACCGGGAACGACGTCACCTGGCTGAGCGCACGTTTGGCGGCCGCGGAGAGATGCAGGGGATGGGCATTCGGCGACACCATGGCGTGTGGGCGCGACGGCGCCCCTGCTTGCGCCGCGGTGGACGCTGCGACCGCCGCGGTCGCTGACCCGCTGACCGGACCGCTCAGCAGCGAGCATCCGCTGGCGCAGCCGGTGGCGGCCGGGCCGGCGAACGTCGGCGAGAAGTGTCCCAGACCGGTCGTTTTGACGGTTGAGGTCGCACCCACGGTCGTCGCCGCTCCGCCAAAGGCCGTGAGTAGCGCCACCAGAAGCGACAGCAGCGACAGCACTGCAACTCGTCTGCGCATGATGATCCCCCGCATGACTACCCCCTTGACCGAGCGCTGGGTGATGGCTCGCGCGTGCAAGTCTGATTACTCTGCATCGGTTGTGTCAAATGCGGTCAGACACGTCATATGTTCCGCCTGCTGGAGCCCTCTGGGGGGATTCGAACTTCGACCAGGGACCCGGCGTCGACGGGTACGATGACCAATGTGGAGTTCGCACATCAGGGCGTCTCCGCGTCCTCCCTCCCAGCTCCACGCTCGGCGGTTTAGCTCAGGTGGTAGAGCAGCCGGTTCATACCCGGTATGTCCCTGGTTCGAATCCAGGAACCGCCACCACTTCAGGAACGTCCGGCACCCTGGCGCCGCGCGAGCGCACCGCAGCGGTTGCGCGGGTGCGGCGTGCGGTTGCGACCGCGGTCGATCGCCGGGGCGTCATCGTCCCCGCCGAGCACGTGCTCGTCGCGTGCAGTGGAGGACCGGACTCGACGGCACTCCTTGACGCGCTCGCCCGCCTCGCGCCGCCCCGTCGGTGGCGGCTCTCCGCCGTTCACGTCGACCATGGGCTGCGTCCCGAGTTCGGCGGCCGAGGCCGACCTGGTAGCAGGCCTTGCGTCGGCTCGCGGGATCGCGTTCCGATCGATCACAGTTCTGGTTGCCCCGGGAGGATCGCTGCAGGACCACGCTCGCACCGCACGCCATGCCGCGCTGCGCGCCGAAGCGGCGAGGGTCGGCGCCGCCGCGATCGCCCTCGGCCATACGGCGGACGACCAGGCGGAGACGGTGCTGATGCGCGCCCTCGCCGGGGCGTCGCCTCGCGGACTCCCCGCCATGGCCGAGCGCGAGCGGGGATTGGTGCGCCCGCTGCTCCGCGTCTGGCGTGAGGCGACCGTCGCCTACTGTGCGGCGCTGGGCATCGAGCCGCTCGAGGATCCGAGCAACGCAGACCCGCGGTTTCTTCGCAGCCGGGTTCGCCACGAGGTCATCCCCGCGCTCGAGGCGGTCTTTCCCGGAGCGCGCCGGCGGCTGGTCGTGCTCGCCGAGCGGCAGCGACGGCTCCTCAGTTCCAGGGTTGAGATCGTGGACCCCTGGTAGACTGAATTCGTGCCCACGTCTCGCCGCAGTGTCACCTATATCGTCATCGCGCTCGCTGTGATCGTGCTGGCGGCGGTTCTGTACAAAACCTTCCCGAGCACCAACGCCACCAGCCAGCCCGCGGGAGTGCTCGATCAGGCCATCCAGAACTACGGAACCGGCAAGACTCCGGTCATCAGCTCGAAGTTCAACCCGCCGAGATCCAGAGCGACGGGCAGACCGTCACCTGGTACGAGGACGGAAACTCGACGCAATTCACGACCGTAGAGTCATCGGCAGACGCGGTCGCCAAGGAGTTCCAGGGTGCCAAATATTTCAACTACAAGGTCGATACGGCCGGCGGGGGGAATTTCTTGCTGAGCGTCATCCTTCCGAACCTCATCCTCTTCGGCCTGATGGCGCTGATCCTCCTCTGGATCTTCCGTCAGACCCAGAGCGGCAACAACCAGGCGCTGTCCTTCGGGCGCAGCCGCGCGCGTCTGCTCGCAGGTGACAAGCCGGCGATCACGTTCGTCGATGTCGCCGGTGTCGACGAGGCCAAGCAGGAGCTCAACGAGATCGTCGAGTTCCTCAAGTACCCCGACAAGTTCGTCGCGGTGGGCGCTCGCATCCCCAAGGGCGTGCTGCTGGTCGGCCCTCCGGGCACCGGGAAGACGCTGCTGAGCAAGGCAGTCGCCGGTGAGGCGGGTGTGCCCTTCTTCAGCATCAGCGGCTCGGAGTTCGTCGAGATGTTCGTCGGTGTCGGCGCGAGCCGCGTCCGCGATCTCTTCGACCAGGCCAAGAAGAATTCGCCCTGCATCGTCTTCGTCGACGAGATCGACGCCGTCGGCCGCCAGCGCGGCGCGGGCCTCGGCGGCGGTCACGACGAGCGCGAGCAGACCCTCAACCAGCTCCTCGTCGAGATGGACGGGTTCGAGACCAACCAGCACGTCATCGTGATCGCGGCCACCAACCGGCCCGACGTCCTCGATCCCGCCCTGCTCCGCCCGGGCCGGTTCGACCGGCACGTCATGCTCGACCGCCCGGACATCCGCGGTCGCCGCGCGATCCTCGAGGTGCATGCGCGCAACAAGCCACTCGATCCAGGGGTCGACCTCGAGGTGCTCGCCAAGCAGACCCCGGGATTCAGCGGCGCGGACCTCTCCAACCTCATCAATGAGGCGGCGATCCTCGCGGCGCGCGGGAATCGCAAGGTCATCGTCATGAACGACCTCGAGGAGTTGATCGCCCGCGTCATCGCGGGCCCCGAGCGCAAGAGCCGGATGATCAGCGACAAGGAGAAGCTGACCATCGCCTTCCACGAGATGGGCCACGCGCTGGTCGGCACCACCCTCGAGCACACCGACCCGGTGCACAAGGTGACGATCGTCAGCCGCGGTCAGGCGCTCGGCTGGACGATGAGCCTGCCCATCGAGGATCGGTACCTGGTGAGCAAGGCCGAACTGGTCGACCAGCTCGCGCAGATCCTGGGTGGTCGCTGCGCCGAGGACCTCATCCTTGGTGAGGACAACATCACCACCGGCGCCTCCGACGACATCCGCAAGGCAACCAACCTGGCTCGCAAGATGGTCACCGAGTGGGGGATGAGCGACAAGCTCGGCCCGCTCACCTTCGGCGAGCGCCAGGAGATGGTCTTCCTCGGGCGCGATCTCGGCGAGCAGCGCAACTACTCCGAGGGCATCGCCTCCGAGATTGACCAGGAGGTGCACCAGCTGGTCGCCGATGCGTTCCAGCGCGCCAAGAAGGTGCTGCGCGAGCGTGAGCACGTGCTCCGGGCGCTGGCGTCGCGGTTGGTCGAGGTCGAGACCATGGACGCTCCCGAGATGGAGCGGATCATCAAGGAAGCCGAGTCGCACAACGGCGTCGCGCCGGTGAATGGCAGCGGGCCGCCGCCCGAGGCAGCACCTCCCGCCCCGCCGGATTTCGTTCCGCCCGCTGAGGCAGCAGCCGGAGCGTAGGGGTACACTCAGGCTCGACGGGCCATCGCGGCCGTCGACGGCTTCAAGGCGACCCGGGGACGCGTTCGCGCCTCGAGGATCGCTGCCGCTGACGGGTCGGTGTCCCGCTTGCGTCGAGCGCTTGGATCCACAGGAGGACCGAGACGTGGAGGGAGTCGGCACGCCATCGCTGGCGATCATCGGTGCGGGCCGGGCGGGCTCGGCGCTGGCGATCGCCGCGCATGACGCCGGGTATCGCGTGGCGGCGGTCGCAAGCCGCCGTGGCGAGATGGCGTCGCGGCTCGCGGACACGGTCGGAGCACGAGCCGTGGCCACGGCGCCGGAAGCCGCTGCCCTCGCCGACCTCACGCTGCTGGCGGTGCCGGACGGCGCAATCTCGACGGTCGCGGCGTCCATCGTCGCGTCCGGGATCTCGCTGCGGGGGCGTGGCGTCGTTCACCTGGGCGCGCGTTTCGGCCCCGAGTTGATCGCGTCCCTGCGGGTGATCGGCGCCGAGGTCGGCGTGCTCCATCCGCTCCAGGCGCTGGCGGGGCCGGACAGCGCGTCTCTCCTGGAGGGCGCGTTCTTCCGCGTGGACGCGAGCGGGCTCCTGCGCCGGTGGCTGCTCGGACTCGTCGCGGCACTTCGCGCGACGCCGCTCCACATCGACCCGGCGAGCGCGCCGCTCTACCACGCCGCCGCGGTCCTGGCGGGCAACGCCCCCCTGGCACTGCTCGCCGAGGCGACCCGGCTGCTCGAGGCGACCGGCATCCCCGCCGAGACGGCCCATGCCGCGCTGGCGGCGCTGCTCGAGGGCGCGGCGCACAACGCCCGCCGCGCCGGCCCCGCCGCGGCGCTCACCGGGCCGGTCGCGCGGGGCGATACGGATGCCGTCGCCGCCCACCTCGAGGCGCTCGAGCCCTACCCCGAGGCGCGAGATCTGTACCTGCACCTCACCCGTGCGATGGAGTCGCTGGTTGCGACCCTTCCCGACGCGACGCAGCCGCTCGCGAGTGACGACCGCGCGCAGGTCGCCTGACCGTGGCCATCACCATCCGCGACCTCGCGGCATGGAAGGCGGCCGGAACACGCTTCGCCATGCTCACCGCCTACGACTACCCGACCGCCCGCCTCCTCGCTGAGGCCGAGGTGCCGGTCCTCCTGGTGGGGGACACGCTCGCGGACAACGTCCTCGGCTTCTCGAACACCCTCCCGGTGACCATGACCGAGATGCTCCACCACGCCCGTGCGGTGGCGCGAGGCGCCCCGGAGCAACTGCTGGTCGGCGACCTTCCCTTTGGCGCCTACCAGGGCTCCTGCGCCGACGCCGTCGACAACGCCGTCCTGTTTCTGAAGGCCGGCATGCATGCGGTGAAGCTCGAGGGTGGCGGGTGGGCGGTGGATACCGTCGCGCACCTGACCCAGCGCGGGATCCCGGTGATGGGCCACCTCGGGCTGACACCGCAGTCGATCAATGCCTTCGGTGGTTTGAAGGTCCAGGCGAGAAGCGCGAGTGACCGCGAGCGCCTCCTCGCCGATGCGCAGGCCCTCCAGCACGCCGGCGCTTTCGCGCTCGTCCTCGAGGGGATTCCACGGGACCTGGCCGCGCAGGTGACCCGTGAGCTGACGATCCCCACGATCGGCATCGGCGCCGGACCCGACTGCGATGCGCAGGTCCTGGTGATCCACGACCTGCTCGGCATCACCGGTCACCTCCGCGGTGTCGCACCGAAATTCGTCAAGCCCTATGCCGACCTCGGCGAGACCATCGTCAACGCGGCGCGCGCGTACGCAGACGACGTCCGCGAGGGCCGGTTTCCTGACGATGCCCATTCCTTCCACTAGCACCCCGGAGCTCCTCTCGACCCCAGACGACCTCCGGCGGTGGTCGCTGGCCTGCCGCAACGCGGGCCTGTCGGTCGGGATGGTCCCGACCATGGGTGCCCTGCACGCCGGCCACCGCTCGCTGATCGAGCGCTCTGTCGCCGAGAACGACCGCGTGGTCGTCACCATCTTCGTGAACCCGGCGCAGTTCGGCCCGCACGAGGACTTTGCCCGCTACCCCCGGAGCATGGACGCCGACCTCGCCATGCTCGCCGCCGCGGGGGCGCACGCCGCGTTCGTCCCGACCGTCGAGACCATGTACCCGCCCGGCCGGGTGACGCGGCTCGACATCACCGGGCCGCTGGGCGAGCGTCTCGAGGGTGCCAGTCGCCCTGGTCATTTCAACGGGGTGGCTCTGGTCGTGACCAAGCTGCTGGTCGCCGGGCTCCCCGACCGCGCCTACTTCGGGCAGAAGGATGCGCAGCAGTGCGCCGTCGTCCGCCACCTGGTCCGCGACCTCGACATCGGCGTCGAAATCGTTGTGTGCCCTACGGTTCGGGACACCGATGGCCTCGCCATCTCGAGCCGGAACCTGTATCTCAGCCCCGAAGAACGAGTGCGGGCAAGGGCCATTCCATCAAGCCTGGCCACGGCGATCGCGCGATTCGAGGCCGGCGAGCGAGACGCGACAGCGCTGGCAACAACTGTTCGGTCCTTGCTGGAAAACGCGGGACTGGACGTGGACTACGTTGCCGTGGTAAGAGCGGAAGACTTCACCGAGGTCGAAAAAGCAGCCCCCACAAACCAAATCGTACTGGCTGCTAGAATAGGGAGCACACGGTTGATTGATGTCGTTCGGCTGGGGGTCGACACAGCGCCCGTAGGTCGTGGCGTCTAGGGGAGATCATGCAGCGGGTCATCATGAAGTCGGAAATCCACCGCGCCACAATGGGGGGAGCCGCGTTGGACTTCGACGGGTCGTGCGGCGTTGCGCCTGCGTTGATGCGCGCCGCCGGCATCGATTGCACGCCGGCGAGCGTGTGCGTCGACGCCATTCGCGTACGTGAGCAGGCGGCGATCGCGTGATCAGCGGGGCCACACCGACGGATTACGACGTTGTCGTTGTCGGGAGTGGCATAGCGGGACTGTCTGCAGCACTCACCGCCGCGCCCCGCGCACGGGTTGCGGTGGTGACCAAGGGCGCACTTGATGACGGGTGCAGCAGGTACGCGCAGGGCGGTATCGCAGCCGCCGTCGGCGACGGTGACTCAACGGACTTGCACTACGAGGACACCATTGCGGCAGGCCGCGGGCTCTGCCATCCCGAGGCGGTGCGCGTCCTTGTCGAGGAAGCCCCCGCGCGCATACGCCAGTTGATTGAATGGGGCGTCGAATTCGACAGCCAGGACGGTGAATTGTTGCTGGCCCAGGAGGCGGCACACTCTCGACCGCGAATCCTCCACGCGCGTGGCGACGCGACCGGGCTCGAGGTGGAGACTGCGCTGATCCGGCGTCTGCGCGCGAGTGGTGCGCGCGTCATCGAACATGCCGATGTCACCGGCATCCTGACCACCGCCGACGGCGCAGGCTGCGGCGTGTCGATCACGACCAATCCCACCGAGTCGCACACGACCACGCTGTCGTCCGCGGCGGTGGTGCTGGCCAGCGGTGGCGCGAGCCGGCTCTGGCGGAACAGCACCAATCCCGAATCCGCAACCGGCGACGGCGTCGCCCTCGGCTACGCCGCCGGCGCGGACGTCGCGGGGATGGAGTTCGCGCAGTTCCATCCCACCGCGCTCGCCATTGACGGCGCGCCCCGGTTCCTCATCAGCGAGGCGGTCCGTGGCGAGGGCGCGTGGATCATCAACCGCGATGGCAAGCGTTTCGTGCTCGACGCCGATCCGCGTGGCGAACTTGCCGGCAGGGACATCGTCGCCCGAGCCATCTGGGAGGAGCTGCAGCGCACCGGCGATCCGTGCGTGTACCTCGACTGCTCGCCGCTCGGCGAGCGCGCCGCGGTGCGCTTCCCGACAATCGCGGCGACCTGCGCACGCTACGGTCTCGACATCGCACGCCAGCCTATCCCGGTCTCGCCCGCCGCGCATTACATGATCGGCGGGGTCAGGACCGACCTCGACGGCGCGACCAGCGTCCCGGGTCTCTTTGCCTGCGGCGAGGTTGCATACACCGGCGTCCACGGGGCCAATCGCCTGGCAAGCAACAGCCTGCTCGAGTCGGTGGTCTTCTCGCGCCGCGCCGTGCAGGCAGCGCTGGGGTGGGCGGCGGAATCGCCACCACCGCAGGCGGCACCGGTCGTGCGTGCAACCAGCCCACGCGCCTCAAAGCTCGATCCGCGCGAGGGATGGAACACGCTCCGCGACACGCTCTGGACGGGCGCCGGCGTGGTGCGTGACGAATCCGGCCTGCGCGCCGCCGCCCGCGAGTGCGAGCGGGTCGTGGCAGCGACAGCGGGAGCCTCGACGCTCCCGGCGATGCAGCTGCACTCAGCGGCATCCACCGCCTCGCTGGTGTGCGAGGCTGCCCTGGCTCGCGAGGAGAGCCGCGGGTGTCACCTCCGTTCTGATCTCCCCCAAGCAAGCGATCAATGGCATGGCGATCTCGTCATGCACAAGGACAGAGGAGCACGCTTTGACCGTCACCTTTAGACCCATCACCGAGGCGCTTTCGTCGGAGAGCATCGACCTGCTCATCGAGTCGGCGCTTGCCGAGGACGTCGGAGCGGGCGATGTCACCACCCAGGCAGTCATCCCGATGGACATGACGTGTCGCGGCAAGATCGTCTGCAAGCAGGACGGCGTGATCGCCGGCCTCAGCATCGCGCAGCGCGTGTTCCAGCGTGTCGACGAGCGCATCCAGTTCGATGCCAAGACCAAGGACGGGGAAAAGGTGCAGGCGGACCAGATCGTGGCGCGGCTCTTCGGGCCGGCGCGCGGCATGATGACCGCGGAGCGTGTCGGTCTCAACTTCCTGCAGCATCTGAGCGGGATCGCGACCATCACCGCCAAGTACGTGAAGGCGGTCGAAGGCACGAAGGCCAAGATCCTCGACACCCGCAAGACCACGCCGGGCCTCCGCGCCATCGAGAAGTACGCGACCCGCATGGGCGGCGCAGTCAATCACCGGATGGGGCTGTACGACGCGGTGCTGATCAAGGACACGCATCTCGCGCTCGTCGGCGGGATCACCCCGGCGCTGCGCGCAGCGCGCAAGGCCTATCCCGAGATGGAGATTCACGTCGAGGTCAGCAACCTGCAGGAGCTGGAGCAGGCGCTTGCCGACAAGGCATCGCACATCCTGCTCGACAACTTCTCCTGCGGGCAGGTACGCGAGGCGATGCAGCTGATCCGCGGCCGCGCGACCGTCGAGGTGAGCGGTGGAGTCCAGGTGACCAACGCGCGCGCGTATGCGCTCGCGGGGGCGGATTACATCAGCGTCGGTGCGTTGACGCACTCTGCGGTGGCGTTGGATTTTTCCATGAAGGTCACTCGCTACTGACCCTGCGCAGTGGTGCGCGGGTCCTGTCACCGCGGGGCCCCTCGCCGCCGCGCTTTTTGGGCGCGTCGGCGCTTGCCCCCGCGGTGCCACCCGCAGGCTGCGTCGTGCTAGGGCTCGCTAAGCCAGGGCCCTCCTGGCATGTCTCGCGCGCAGCTTGACGACGCACTGTTTCTAACGGATGCAGACGTTTATCGACGGATCCTCGGCTGCATTGCATGCCTTTGCCATCGCGCACCCGTGGGTCACGCCAGTTGTCATCGCAGTCACTGCGGGGTTCATCTTTCTTTGCCCGATTGGATTCTTTTGCTTGTGGGTCTGGGATGGGCGGCTGCGGCCGGGGGTGGCGGCGCTGGTGGGGTTGGGGGTGACGCAGTGGGTGTGTCGGGAGGCGGGGCAATTGACGTTTCGGGCCCGGCCGTTTGTTGCTCTGCATTTCGTGCCGCTGTATCCGCATGCGCCGAATAACTCGTTTCCCTCGAGCCTCACGGCGTTTGCGGCGGTGGCGGCGCTGGTCGGGGTGCTTGCCTGGGGACGTCTGGGGCTTGTGTTCGTCGCGGGGATGGTTGTGGTGGGGTTTGGGTGCGTGTATGTGGGCGTGCACTACGCGACCGACGTGATCGTGGGGGCGGGGATTGGCGTCGGGTGCGGTGCGATCACGTGGCTGGCCGCCGGGTTGCCACCGGTCGCACGGGCGCTGGGTGCGCTGGAACGACGTCTCCCGCCTGGGCGCCGGAACCGAAGCGCGGAGCGTGTGGCTAGAGCAGCGAGTTGACCAGCGCCTCGATCTAACTCAGTGTCGCCGGGGTGTACGTCGCGACGATCGCCACGACGGTCGACCCCTTGGCGGCGACCAGTCCCTCGTTGTTCTTGCCACCGCCGAGAGCTTGGGTGAACGACCGAGCCTCATCACCAACTCCGGACACCGGCTTGAACGCGACCGGGAACTTGTTGCTGAAGTTCGAGATGTACGAAGCAGGGACGTTCTGGAGGATCGAGATGATCACGTTTTCCGTGGTCGTGTGGTAGTCGCAGGTGATATCCGTCGCACCGGATGGGAGCGTTGTTGTCCCTGGGCTGGCCACGCCGACGGCATTCGGGAGCGTGATCCCCAACGCGGATCCGACACTGCCTCCGGACGGGCACGCAGCTGCCGCCGCGGTCGTGGTTGCTGCCGCGACCGTCGGTGCGGACGTCCCCGGGGCGGAAGTCCCTGCCGGGGTGCTCGTACCTCCGCAGGCGGCCAGCGGCGCCGCAAAGGCAAGCACGATGAGCGGGATCCAGCGTGAACTGCTGTGTGCCACGAGATCGCCTCCGTCAACGACGCCACCCCAACGTGTGGCCGGGTCGCCATGGCGCAGTTGCGAGCATCAGCGTACGCGCATCAAACTCACCGGACCGGCGCCCGGTCGCTGGTTTCGAGGAGACTCTGACGATGTCGCACGACCCGATTCCAGATCACGCCGATCCCATCCCCGGGCCGCAGGGCTCGAACGAGGAGCCGCAGGCGCATCTGACCACCACCCCAAAGGGCGGGGGCTGGCGCATGTTCCCGGCGCCGGTCGAGGTTGAGGCCTACCTCGGCCAGGTCTGGGCTCCGGTGCTCGTGGACGGCGTCGACGACGTCACCGCCGAGATCTGGGCTCGCTGGCCACCGCGGGGGCACAGCGACGGTGACATCCACCACCAGGTGATCGACGCCTCGCACTACCGCCCGCCCACAGGTGGGTTTCCGGCCGCCTGACCCTCGTTCCGCCGGGCGCGGCCGGGTACACCCTCGGTAGGCTGGGTTGCGGCGCCGCCGCGCGAGCAGGCGCACGGCGGCGCTCGACGTTTTCATATGAGCAATCAACCACGCCGCCCGAACCCCGACGCTGTGAATGCGGATCTCCGGCGACGCCAGCTGCTGATTCGCCGCCGCCGCCTCGGCGTGACCCTCCCCGCCGAGCGCGAGCGCGCGAGGACCCGGTCGGTCATCGTCGGAGTGATCGCCGGGCTGGTGGTCCTGCCGCTCGCCGGTGCGGCGCTCGTCCTGTTCGCGCTCGGCAACGTGGCCGCCTCGAACGCTGGGGCGCACCCACGCATCCTGCCCGCCGACACGCTGGTCTACGACCGCACCGGCGGTCTCATCGCAGATCTGCATCCTCCCGGGGCGACGCGGATCCCGGTCCCGCTGACGGCGATCTCGCCGCTGGTGCAGCGCGCGATCGTCGCCATCGAGGACAGGTCCTTCTGGACCGAGGGTGCCGTCGACGTCCCGCGAACTCGCGGCCGCCGCCATCTCCAATCTGACCCACGGCACCACCCAGGGGGCCAGCACCATCCCCATGCAGCTGGCGAAGATCCTCTACCTCAGCGATTCGCGAACGATCGCGTACAAGCTGCAGCAGATCGCGCTCGCCCAGCGCCTGGTCAACTCGACCCCCCGGGCGGTGATCCTCGACGAGTATCTCAACGACATCTACTACGGATCGGGAGCGACCGGCATCGAGGCCGCGGCGCGCACGTACTTCGGCATCGACGCCACGCATCTCGACCTGGCTCAGGCGGCGATGCTCGCGGGGATTCCCAACAATCCAACCGGCGATGACCCGCACCTCCACGCGGCTGCGGCGACCGCACGGCAGCAGCAGGTTCTCGACGCGATGGTCGACACCCGCGTCATCACCCGGGTACAGGCAACCGCCGCCGAGCGCGAGCGCCTCGTCTACGTCACGTCGAATCCCGACAACCTCAACCTGGTGCCCTTCTTCGTGGCCCGGGTGGCCAACAGCGTGCGCACCACCTGGCATCTCGACGCGACGACTGCGGGCCTGAGGATCGTCTCCACGCTCGACTTCGCGCTGCAGCAGTTCACGCAGCACGCGGTGAGCGCGCAGATCGCGCAGCTCGGCAGGCTGCACGTGACCGACGGCGCGGCCGTGGTCATCTCGCCGGGTTCCGGCGACGTGCTCGCATATGTCGGCAGCGCCGGCTCGAATGTCCCGGGTGGACAGATCGACATGGCGGCGATGCCGCGCCAACCGGGATCCTCCTTCAAGCTGTTCACGTACACGACCGCCATCGAGGATCGCCGGATCAGCATGGTCACGCCGGTCCTCGACGGACCGCTGACGCTGCCGACCGGTGCCGGGCCCAACGGCACCCAGCCGTACAGCCCCTTCGACTACGACCGCAGGTGGCACGGTATTCTCCCAGTCGAGCAGGCGCTGGGCAACTCGCTCAACATCCCGGCGATACGCGTGGAGGTCGCGACCGGGATCCCCAACATCGTGCAGACGGCTCGGGCGATGGGCGTGACCACGCTTGGCAGATCGCCCGCCTCATACAGCCCGAGCATGACCCTGGGCACATACCCGGTCCCGCCGCTGGAGATGGCACAGGCGGCGACGGTGCTCGCCAACTCCGGGGTGCTGCATCCGGCGCGCTTCATCATCTCCGCGACGCGCGACGGGCGCGCCCTGCGCGGCGCGACGCCGGCTGCGAAGCGCGTGGTCGACCCAGGTACCGCCTTCATCATGAACACGATGCTGAGCAACGATGCGAATCGCGTCATGGAATTCGGCGCGCACGGCCTGCTGACGCTTCCGGGTCACCGCGTTGCTGCCAAGACTGGCACCAGCGAGAACTTCAAGGACAACTTCACGGTCGGCTGGACGCCGCAGCTCGCCACCGCGACCTGGGTCGGCAACGCCGACAACTCGGCGATGCAGGGGACCACCGGCATCACCGGCGCCGCGCCCATCTGGCACCAGGTGATGGCGCACGCGCTCACCGGTGTCACCGACCGCTGGCCGGCGATGCCGCCGGGGCTCACCACCGCAAGCACCACATGGGGCACCGCCTACTTCATGCCGGACACCAGCGCCACCACCGGCAAGTCGGCGCTCGTGCCGGGTCCCGCTCAGCAGCCGAGCGCTGCCGGGCCTTCCGCTCCTGGCAAGCCTGCCGGCAAGAAGCACCACCACCACCATCCTCACCTGGCTCACTGACCCGCGGGTTGCGAACAGGCTGAGAAGGAGCGGGTGCGCCTTTGCCGGGCGATCGGCGGTGGGATCAGTAGTCGTTCTTGAACGCGAAGTAGGAACCGCGGATGGTTCCGGCCAGCCTGGACTTCTGCTTCGCGAACTTGAACCGCGAGGCGAGTTCCGCAGGGACCTGCATCCCTTCGGAGAGCTTGAATCCGACCGCCCGTTGCTGGGGGTCATCGACCGTGTACATCACGTTGATCGACAGACCGCTCGCGTAGAAGACGTACGCGAAGCGGATGCTGTCGATCTGAAAGGCCGTGGCCTCGAGAGGGGGAGATGCGATGACGATGTCGCGTTCTTCCTTGAGTATCCGGTGCACCCAGTCGATGGTCGACCTGGCGTCGCTCGCAGGCTCCACGGTGAAGACGTGGCCCCATTTGTTCCTGACGAAGCGAGCCTCATTCGCTCGCAGACCGGCGAGCGCCGCCGCGACAGGCGACGACTCCAGGCCGACGGTCGACACGGTTTCGAAATCCACGGTGTACGGCATGACGCAGTCCCAACGACAAAAATCCGGGTACCTGGCGCAAAGTCTAGATCACCCATCCGCGTCGATTGCGGGGTGATCATCGACTGGGTCTACCAAACACCTTCTAAGGGGTAGACACTCCGAGCGGCATATATAGGTCGTGATGAGCGACGTGACACCGCTCGCCCTGGCTCGAGAGAGGAAGGTGATGGCGGCCCAATCGGCAGGCGAGGTGCGGCGTGGCGAGGTTGTGCGCGAGAGTGCGGCGTCGCTCGACGACATCTATGCCGCCGAAATCCGCCGGCTGGTCGGTTTCGGAACCGCGCTCGCCGGAGACGGTGCCGCCGGCGAGGACCTGGCCCATGACGCGTTTCTCCAGCTCGCGGAGCGTCTGCATCGCGACCCCGGCTACCTGCACGGGCCGGCGTGGCCGCTGCTTCGGACGATGGTCGTCCGCCTCGCCCTGCAGCGCCGGCGGGCTTGGGCGCGCGAACTTCGCCGTCTTGCACGGGCCTGGCAGCCTGCCCCGAGCGAGGGCTGGGAACCGAGCGTCGCGACGCTTGACTGGCACACCGCGCTCCAGACCCTTCCGCCCCGGATGCGCGCGACCGTGCTGCTCTTCTACGGCGAGGATCTCAGCACCGCACAGACCGCCGCAGCGCTCGGTTGCTCACCCCGAACGGTCGAGATCCAGCTGCGCTCAGCCCGCCGGCGCCTCAGCGACCGGATGCAGTGGGACGACACCCAGGAGGCCGAACGATGACGCCGCTCACATACGACGAACGCGCTCGCACGCTCACCAAGACCCTGCTTGCGGATGCCGAGCGGCTCCCGCGTCGCCTTCCGAATGACCGCACGTCCATTGCGCCGTGGAAGGCTATCGCAGTGTTCGGTGCGACCGTGGTTGTCATCGGTGGTGCGATCGCGGGCGTGTCGATCGCATTGCGCAGCGGTTCAGCCGCGCAATCGGCGCCGGCGTCCCACGGCAGCGGCTGGAAGTCGTTCTCGCTCAAGTACGTCCTCGGCGGCCTCAGTGGCGTCAGCTGTGTCGACTCGTCCTACTGCGTCGCGGTCGACCACATTGGACATCTGTGGGCCTCCAGCAACCCCGGCGGTGGAACGGCGGCGTGGAAGCTCCTCGCCAACTCGCTGAGCGGGGGCAAAGCCGGCGTTACCAGCGTCTCGTGTGCCGGCAACCCGTCGCGATGCGAGGCCGTGGACCAGGGGGTCGGTTTTGATATGACGACGATCACAAAAAGCGGATTCGGCGGCAGCGAATATAGCTGGAGGCCCGGTTTCGGCGATGGCGTGCTCATCAATGGGAATTCCTGCGCCGGGACACTCTGCGTGCAGGTCGGTGGCGCCCCGGGCGTTGCGCTCGGCGTGCCCGCCGGCCCCGACGTTTCCGGCTATGTCTTCGCGACCACCGTGTTCAACGGGATATGGGGGGGCGCCGGCTATGGGAACTCCACCAAGCTTCCCGGCACATCGGCGCTCACGACCGTTTCCTGCGCGAGCGCGTCATTCTGCGTGGCAGCGGATACGTCCGGCGATGTGATCACCTCCACTCATCCCAGCCCGATTGGGTCGAATCCTCTGAGCATGACGCTCGATCCGAGGGCATGGAAGGTCACGCACGCGGTGGTGCCTGCCGCCAACTCGTTCACGGCACTCTCATGCCCGTCGGCAAGGCTATGCGTTGCCATCACCCGGCAGGGGGAGGTCGTGACGTCCACCGACCCGACCGGTGGTGCGAGCGCGTGGAAGATCACGAGACTCGCTGGTTCGACGATGCTCGACAGTGTCTCTTGTGCAAGCCGAGCCTTCTGCATGGTGGGTGGTGCTTCGGATTCCGTGTTCGTGTCGCACGATCCGGCGGCGGGGTCGTCTTCGTGGACCGAGACGCCTGTGACCCCGCACGGGTCCGAGGCCATCGTTGGTCTCTCGTGCCCGAGCGCAGGATTCTGTGTGGCGGTCGACGGCGCTGACGGCGTCCACGTCTTGACGAAGCCGAGCGCGTAGCCGACGAGTCGCATACTTTGACCCGTGGTCGACGCGCGATCCTTTGGCGACCTGGAGCTCGTCGACAACGTGAGCCCCGCAAACTGGATCGTGGCAAGCGTGCGCGACTTCCAATATGACGTCGGGTCGCTCCTGCCGGTCACCTTCGAGGCCTATGCCCGAGTCCTTCACCCCGCGTCGCGCGTCGCCGGCGATGACAGGGCAGTCGATGTCGCATGGTCGGAGGTTGCAGCGGCGAACGGTCGCATCGCCCATGCCGCGATGGAGTGGGTCGCCATCACCGGCGACTGGAAGTTCGAGCAGCACGCCACGCAGCCGGGTGTGTGGGACATGCCACCGTCGACCGGGTCACTGCCGCCACGAACGGCCATGAGGCTCGCCGAAGCACTCGCGCCGTTCACTGGAACGCCCTCGATGTGCTGGTTCGGCGTGTGGGAGGGATACGGTGACGCACCAGCCGTGACTCGGATGGTGTCGCTGATCGCGATGCCGCAGCGGAAGATGGCTCTGCTGCGCGGTCCGCTGAGTGCTGCGGGGTCGGCATTCTCGCGCTTTGGGTGGCCCGAGAGCGCGAGCCTCTGGTGGCCGGACGACGACAGCTGGTGCGTCGCCACCGACATCGATCTGATGAGCACCTACGTCGGCGGCAGCATCCAATGCATCGAAGCGCTGCTGGGCGACCAACACCTCGAGGCCTACCCGGTGACCGTCGACCAGACCATTCACTGGCGGAGCGACACGATCAATCCCACCCCCGCGCCGCCGCCACCCCCAGCCGCCGTCAAGCCGCCTCCTTCGCGGCCCGACACGAAACCAGGCCGCGACGACCATTACGAGTCGAGGGCCGCGACCAACTCCTCCTGGAGATATCCCAGGGCGATGAGCACGCCGTACTCCGGCTTCTGCCGGGTCGCGTCGGTTGCGGTGTCCTCCCAGCCGTCACCCTCGATGCCGAGGATCTCGCCCGCGGCCACGCGGAGGTGATTGAAGGCCCGCAGCCAGGCCAGCGTCTGCGCCTCGGTGAGCGGCAGCGTGTCCTCGCCGGCGCTGAGGGCGTTGCGCACCATGGTGAGGTCGACCTCGCGGCCCTTCTCGATGTCCGGCCGCACCCAGCGGTCGTACTCGGCCTGGAGCTTGGCATCGTCATACGCCCGGGGCGCCGACGCCAGCGGCGCGGCGAGACGAGGGCTGAGCGAATCGATGATCCCGATCAGCGCCTCACGTTCGCGCTTGTCGACCTTCACCTGGATCCGCCCGCGGCGACGGAGCACCTGGGCCATGCGCCGCGCCTTCCGGCGTCTCAGGGACGACCCAGGGTCGCCTGGAGTCCAAAGGAGTGGAGCTGCGCGACCGACACCTCGGCCTGCTCGCGCGGCTGGGTCGCGACCACCGCGCGGCCCTCGTTGTGCACCTGGAGCATCAGGCGGGTGGCGGTCACATGGTCGTACCCGAACAATCGGCGCAGAACCAGCACCACATACGACATGAGGGTGATCGGGTCATTCCAGACCATCACGTTCCAGCCGAACTCTCGCTGGTCGCGCTCCTCGCGTCCGGGTGCTTTCGCCGGGGCCGGCGCCTTGGTCGTCGCCGGCGCGGAGGTGGTCGCCATGGCAGCTAGCGTAGCTCAGGTCCCGCCGTCAGCACCACCGCCAACGGTTCCCGTCCGCCCCCTCCTCGAGCTGTCCGGTGACGGGGCTCCCGAAGGAGCGACGTCCCTCAGACGGCGCGGAAGTCGACGACGCCCGCCCACGCGGACGGAGTCCGGGAGGGCTGGGATGCAGGAGCCGTTGTCGGGGTGGTGGTCACGCCGTCGAGCACCGCTTGCAGCGGAAGCTCGCAGTTGTGGCACACAATCCAGATGGGACCCGGCTCGCTGACACGCCTTTCAAGACGATGTCGCTCGCCGCATTCCTCGCAGGTGATGGTTACTCGCATTTCGTGGCGCAGCGTCGCACGGCGGTTGCGACGCCTCGCTGATGGCACTGTCGCGGCGGCGCCAACGGTGTGCAACGAATCGGCGAAAGAGGATCAATCTGCCTCGGGTGATACACTCGGCGAGATCGTGATGGCATCGGTGCAAACGCGCCATTCAAGCCCCCGACACGATCATTTGAAGGCGAAAGCCCGCGACCCTGACCGGCGAGAGAGATAGTTCTGAAGGCAGGAGTACGAGCAAAGGAGTGCATTGACCCCGACGACGGCCCAGGAGCCCGAGACGCTCACCATGGAGGACCTCCTGCGGGAGGACCAGAATTCGATCAGGGCCCTGGCCCACGGTGACATCGTCGATGGTGTCGTCGTCCGTGTCGATCCCGACGAGGTCCTCGTCGACATCGGCGCGAAGAGCGAGGGAATCATCTCCAACCGCGAGCTGTCGGCACGCGGGGAGACGCCGGTCACCCTCAACTCCGGTGACCAGGTCAAGGTCTACATCATCCAGCCCGAGGATGAGCACGGCAACGTCGTCCTCAGCCTGCGCAAGGCGCGCGCCGAGGGCATCTGGCAGGCCGTCGCAGAGAAGGAGTCCGAGGGCGAGATCCTCGACGCCGAGGTGCGCGAGCAGAACAAGGGCGGGCTGATCGTCAACATCATGGGGCTGCGCGGGTTCCTGCCCAGCAGCCAGGTGGCGCGCCAGTTCAGCGGCAACCTGATGGAGTTGGTCGGCACCAAGATCCCGGTCAAGATCCTCGAGGTCAACCGCAAGCGCAACCGGCTCATCGTGTCGCAGCGCGCGGCGCAGGACGAGGATCGTGCGCGCCAGCGCGAGGAGCTCTTCGAGAAGCTCAAGGTCGGCGACGTCATCACCGGCAAGGTGAGCGGTGTCACCTCGTACGGTGCCTTCGTCAACCTCGGTGGCGCCGACGGCCTCATCCACATCAGCGAGCTGTCGTGGGATCGCATCAACAACGTCAGCGACGTGCTCACCGTCGGCGATGAGGTGTCCGTCAAGGTCATCAAGCTCGACCCCGAGCTGTCGCGCATCAGCCTCTCGCTGCGCCAGATGTCACAGGATCCCTGGGACACCATCGAGCAGCAGTTCCCGCCCGGCAAGGCCGTGCCCGGCATCGTCACCAAGACGAAGAAGTACGGCGCGTTCCTGCAGATCGCCGACGGCGTCGAGGGGCTGCTCCATATCAGCGAGCTGTCGTGGGACCACGTCGAACGCACCGAAGACGTCCTCAAGGTCGGCGAGGAGGTCGAGGTCATGGTGCTCAGCGCGGACAAGGTCCGGCGTCGCATCAGCCTCTCCCTGCGCCAGCTGCACGGCGGCGGTCCGACCGGCGAGGGCGACGAGATCACCCCGCCGTCATACGACTACCCGGAAGATGACGACGACGAGAGCGACACCGTGGTCACGGCGGTGACCCCGATGGCCGCCGCGCTCACCGACGCCGGCGTCGAGGGCACCACACGCGCAGACGTTGAGCATGCGGTCGCGGCCGGCACGGCCAGCGCTGAGGAGATTGCCGCCGACAACGCGCTCGCGGACGACGCGGCTGCGAACGACGCCGTCGCGGATGACGCCTCGAGTGACGACGGAGAAGCCGCTGACGAGGAAGCCGAGGTCGAGGCCGATACTGAGGATCACGACGACGACGTCGAGTCCGAGCTGGAGGCCGAGGTCGAGGAAGCCGCGGAGCCTGCTGAGACCGCCACCGAAGCCACCCCGGAAACCGCGGCGGCAGCGGCCGGCGTAGGTGGCGATATCGAGGCTGCAGAACCGAAAGCCTAGGGCGCCGTCACCAGGACGGTGACGCCGACGGTTGGGCGCAGCGACGAGGCCGTTTCGACGGAGCTACCGGCCCGTATTCGCAAAGTTGCTTAGCTGTCCGTCAACCCGGGTAGTATGAGAGGCGTTACAGCAGTGCCCGGGGTCTGACCCTTTCCATCCACGGGGGGGCCGGAAGGGCAATGGAGGCGGTTTTGTACCCGTTCGAGCGCTTCACCGAAAGGGCGAAGAAGGTGCTCACGCTTGCCCAGGAAGAGGCCGAGCGTTCGCATCACTCGTACATCGGCACAGAGCACCTGCTGCTTGGATTGCTCCGTGAAGGAGAGGGACTTGCGGCCAAGGTCCTGAACAATCTCGGTGTCGAGATAAACAAGGTCCGCAGCACGATCGAAGTCGGTGCTCGGTCGCAACGAGCGGATCATCATCCAGCAAATCATTCCGACGTCGCGCGTGAAGAAGGTCATCGAGATCTCCTTTGAAGAGGCGCGCCGGATGGGCAACAACTATGTGGGCACCGAACACCTGCTGCTCGGGCTGCTCATCGAGGGTGAGGGCATTGCCGCTCACGTCCTCGAGGATCTCGGCGCCAACCTCGAGAAGGTTCGCGGCGAGATCGACAAGCTGCTGCACGAGTTCGGGCATCGACGAGGAGTCGAAGGAGGCGCAGAAGAAGCCCTCCAAGACGCCGCTGCTCGACCAGTTCTGCCGCGATCTCACCGACCTGGCGATCAAGAACTCGCTCGACCCGGTGATCGGCCGCGCCATGGAGATCGAGCGCGTCGTGCAGATCCTCAGCCGGCGCACCAAGAACAACCCGGCACTCATCGGTGAGCCCGGCGTCGGCAAGACCGCGATCGCCGAAGGGCTCGCGCAGCAGATCATCCTCGGCAACATTCCCGAAGTCGCTGATGGGCAAGCGCGTGCTCACGCTCGACATGGGCGCGCTGGTCGCGGGCACCAAGTACCGCGGCGAGTTCGAGGAGCGTCTCAAGAAGATCCTCGACGAGATCCGCGCGTCGCGCGAGGTGATCCTGTTCATCGACGAGCTGCACACGCTGGTCGGCGCAGGCGCCGCTGAAGGCGCCATCGACGCTGCCAACATTCTCAAGCCCGCGCTTGCGCGTGGTGAGATTCAGTGCATCGGTGCGACCACGCTCAACGAGTACCGCAAGTACATCGAGAAGGACGCAGCGCTCGAGCGCCGTTTCCAGCCGGTGTTCGTCGACGAGCCGTCGCTCGCCGAGACCATCGAGATACTGCACGGCATCCGTCCGCTGTACGAGAAGCACCATCGCGTCAAGATCACCGACGATGCGCTCAAGGCCGCCGCCGAGCTGTCGGTGCGCTACGTCAGTGACCGCTCGCTCCCGGACAAGGCGATCGACCTCATCGATGAGGCGAGCGCACGCGTCCGCATGAAGCTCACCACCACGCCGGAAGAGCTGCGCTCGATGCAGCGCGAGATTCGCGAGCTGCAGACGCAGAAGGAAGAGGCGATCGCCGCGCAGGACTACGAGACCGCGGCCAACTTCCGCGACAAGGAAAAGAAGCTCAAGGACAAGTACGTCTCCCAGGAGACGAAGTGGCGTGACGAGCTCGGTGCGACCGTCCCGGACGTGACCGAGGAGCACATCGCCGAGATCATCTCGTCGTGGACCGGCGTCCCGGTCTCGCGCCTGGTGGAGGAGGAGACCTCACGCCTGCTGCGCATGGAGGAGGAGATCCACAAGCGCCTCATCGGCCAGGACGATGCGGTGAAGGTCATCTCCCAGGCGGTGCGCCGTGCGCGCGCCGGACTCAAGGATGCCAAGCGGCCGATCGGATCGTTCATGTTCCTCGGCCCGACCGGCGTCGGCAAGACCGAGCTGTCGCGTGCACTCGCCGCCTTCCTCTTCGACAACGAGGACGCGATCATCCGGCTCGACATGAGCGAGTTCATGGAGCGCCATTCGACTGCGCGGCTGGTCGGGTCGCCGCCAGGCTACGTCGGGTACGACGAGGGCGGGCAGCTCACCGAGGCGGTGCGCCGTCGCCCGTACTCCGTGGTGCTCTTCGACGAGATCGAGAAGGCGCATCCCGAAGTCTTCAACATGCTGTTGCAGATCCTCGAGGACGGCCGGCTCAGCGACGCCAAGGGCAAGGCGGTCAACTTCGCCAACACGATCATCATCATGACCAGCAACCTCGGCGTGCACGGCTTGAAGCTCAACATGTCGCTCGGATTCCAGCCGGCCGTGCCGGATGAGCGGGCGTCGTCGTCGGAGCACGGGAAGATGCGCGACAGCATCATGGACGAGCTCAAGAAGCAGTTCCGTCCCGAGTTCCTCAACCGTGTCGACGCGGTGGTTGTCTTCCAGCGGCTCGACCATCCGCAGATGCGTCAGATCGTGGATCTGCTGCTTGCCAAGGTGGCGATCCACCTCGCTGCGCAGGAGCTCACCTTCACGGTGTCGGACGATGCCAAGGAGAAGCTCGTCACCGAAGGCTTCGACAAGATCTACGGCGCACGCCCGCTGCGGCGCGTGATCCAGCGCGTCATCGAGGACCCGTTGAGCGAGGAGCTGTTGCGCCTCAAGCACGGTCCCGGCGATGCGGTGATCGTCGAGGTGATCGAGGACGAGGTGAAGATGCGCCTCGTGCCCAAGGGCGTCCGCCGGGAGAAGAAGGAGAAGGCCGAGGCTGTCGCAAGCGCCGCGGCCGGCCCTCCGAGCGCACCTCCCACGGAGTAACCTGCGCCCTCACGGAGGGTGAAATGGTTCTGCACCTCGCGGGGAAGTCGCGTCCGCCCAGCGCACCTTCGGTCGATCAGCTGCTCAGCGCGGCGGCAGGGTCACCGTGGCGCTGTAGCTGCCATCGTTGATGGTGACGGTCACGCTCTGGCTGACATCGAGCGCGGCAGGCGTCGTGATGATGCTCGTGGTCGGAGCGAGGTCGGCGGTGCACGGGCCGGAGTCCGGCGCAACGATCGTGATCCTCAGCAGATTGCGCTGGGGGACGGCGAGGCTCCACGGCAGTCCCGGGCACGACCCGCTCCCCCAGGTCATCACCGCCATCCGCCCGGCCGTCGCCCACACCGCGTCGTCGCGCACACGCCCCCCATCGCCCAGGCCGGGAACGCCGGGCGGGATGCCGCGGTATGAGCGCACCAGAAACGCCGGACGAACTCCTAAGTCGCCGCAGGCGCCGACCAGCAGCATCGCCACGGTGATCGCCACGAGTGACGACATGCGCCGCTTCATATGTGTATTACGGCAGATCCGCGACCGCCATGACGCACGGCTGTTGAGCGGTCTGATCACAGTCCGCGCCAGGCGGCGCGGCCTTCTCTGATTCCATAAAAGACAATTACGAACCCTGCGATCGGGTCCGCCCACCACCAGCCGAAGGCGGCGTTGAGCACGAGTCCAATGAGGACCGCAGCGGCCAGGTATGCATCGACGAGTGTCACACGCCCTTCCGTGGTCAGAACAGGATTGCCCAGCGCTCTTCCGATTCGCGCCTTTCCATAGGAGAGGGCAAGCATCACCGAGCAGGTGACCGCCGTCCATGCGATGCCGAGCGGCGAGTCCGCGGGGCGGGCTCCGGTCACGAGGACATACGCGCCCTGAGCCGCAACATAGATGGCGAGCGCGAAGAAAGCGGCGCCGATCAAGCGCAGTGCGCGACGCTGACGAACGGAACCACCGGCGCCGGTCAGCTCCCACACGACCACGATCGATGCGCCGATTTCCACGAGCGAGTCGAGACCGAAGCCGGCAAGGGCAACCGAACGGGCTGCGAGGGCGGCGAAAGCGAGGATCACGACTCCGGCGATGTTCCAGCTGAGCGTTATGTATTCGAGGGCGAGTCCTCGGCGCAGAAGCCGGCGCGTACCGATAGTCATATCGAGAAGCCAAGCTAACAGCGCGGGTCGCGCGCCCGTCACGCGGCTGGACCCGTCACCGGCGGCGCTGAGCGTCTCGCCAGACCTCGAAGGCCAGATTCAAGCAGTCAGGTATCGTTCCAGGGTCGGTGCGATCCAGGCGGCGACGATGGCGGGGTCTGCGGACGCGAGTGGCTCAATGCGAAGCACGTATCGCGCCATCGCGAGGCCAACGAGCTGGCTGCCCACCAGCGTCGCGCGCAGCGCGGCATCAACGGTATCGAGCACCATCCCGACACGACCGACGAGCGCTTCGCTGAGGAAGTCGCGTAATGACTCAGCCGCGGCGTCGTGCGTGAGCGCCGAACGGAGCATGGCAAGCAATGGTTCCCGGGTTGCCTCTTCCTCCCAAAGCCCCAAGAAGTACACGCAGAGTCGTTCGCCGAGCGAGCCCCCGCCGCGGTTGCTGATGATCGTCGCGATCGCGGCGGGGTCGAACGTTATGTGCATCGCGGTGCGGAAGAGCGCTTCCTTCGAGCCGAAGTGATGGAGGATAAGGGCCGGGTCGACGCCTGCCCGGAGCGCAACCGCCCGTAGCGTGGTGGCGGTGTATCCGCTTTCCGCGAACATCGCCCGCGCGACCATGAGGATCTCGGCACGGGTGTCACCACCTGCGATGCGCCGGCCACGCCGCGCCTTCATCCGGTGCGACGTTGCAGTGTCGCCGCTCCGAGCCCGAGTGCCAGCGGGATGCAGACGGCGACGATGACGAGGTCCTGCACAAGCGACCCGCCCCACGCGGCCGACGCGGCAGCGCGGGTGACCCCGTCGACTGCATAGGTCAGCGGGAACGCGTCGGCGAGGCCCTGCAACACTCCCGCCATCTGGTTTCGTGGTGCGAAGAGGCCGCAGACGAGCAACTGCGGGAACACGACTGCAGGAAGCAACTGCACCGCCTGAAATTCGGTGTGTGCCAACGCGCTCAGGCCCAACCCCAGAGCCATACCGAGCAAGGCGTCGAGCACCCCGAACAGCGAGAGCACGACAACCGACCCGGGAACGCCCACGCCCAGCGGACCGAGCACGACGACAAGGACCAGCGCGACCTGGACAATTGCCACCGCACCGAAGGCAAGCGCGTAGCCGATGAGGAGATCCAACTTCGCAATCGGCATGGAGAGAAGGCGTTCCAGCGTGCCACTCGTTCGCTCTCGGAGCATCGACACCGAGGTGATCAGGAACATCAGGATGAAGGGGAAGATGGCGATGAGAATCGGGGCGAGATGATCGAAGATGAGCACCCTGCCGTCAAACGCGTATCTCAGCAGGATCATCAGCAGCACGGGCACCACGAGGAGCATCGCCACAGTGCGTGGGTCGCCCCGCAGCTGAGCAAGCACTCGCCGCGCCGTCGCGATGGTGCGTCGCGCGCTCATGCCGTCCCCTCGCGTTGGCGAATGAGATGGAGAAATGCTGCATCCATGTCCGGCTCGCCAGTTCGCCGGAGCAGCCCATCCGGTGTGTCCTCGGTCAGCAATCGGCCGTCGCGAAGGAGCAGCAGGCGCTGACAACGCATCGCCTCCTCCATGACATGGCTGGAGATGAGCAGGGTGACGCCCGACGTCCCGAGCCGGTGGAACAGCGACCAGAGATCCTCGCGAAGCGCCGGGTCCAGCCCGACCGTCGGCTCGTCCAGAATGAGGACGCGGGGCTCGCCGAGCATCGCAGTTGCCAGCGAGACGCGCGACTGCTGCCCACCCGACAGGTTGCCGACGCGCGCATCTGACCTGTCTGAGAGCGACACCTCCTCGAGGACCTGATCGACGCGCGCGCGGTCGACCCCGAGAACTGCCGCGAAATAGCGGAGGTTGCCGCGAACAGTGAGGTCGCGGTAGACGGAGAGCTCCTGCGTGACGTATCCCACGCTCGCACGGAGAGTCGATGATCCTGCTGGCAGGCCAAGCACCCTCACGGAACCCGAGGTGATCCGTTGGACGCCGACGATCGAGCGGATGAGGGTGGACTTCCCGGATCCGCTTGGACCGAGCAGGCCCGTGACGGTGCCCTCAGGAATCTGCAGCGAGATCCCGGTCAGCACGGGCCTGCCGCCTCTGATGACATCCAGGCGGTCGATCTCGATGGAATTCACCAGGTGGTGAATTATAGAGTGACGCTTCCCGTCCTGGGAAGCACGGAGAGGTCGCCGCAGGCGCCGGAACTCATCCTCGCGCTCGTCAACTCGTTGGGCATCGCGGCGTGCGCTGGCTGAGGAATCGACCGCGGTGGCGGGTCCGACCGCGACGGCATAGCCCAAGCGTGTCCGGCGTTCTCGCCCAATTTTCACCGGCCAGCGCAACGACGAGCACGTCATGATCATGGACACCAGCGGCCGGCATGTGGTTGAAGTGCCGGTCCCGCCCAACTACCTGCTGGAAGGGCTCCTCTGGTCACCGGATGGCAGGCGGCTGCTCCTTACTTCGATAGATGGCTCGATATCGGTCGCCCTGACGCCAGGGTCACCACCGATCGTGTACGCGACTGGTACGTACCTCAGAGGGCTCGACCTGGAGTGGTCGTGGTCAGAGGTGACGTGGCAGCCGATGACAGGTCCAACGAGCTGAGTTGCGCGAAGCCGCCGCGATAGGGCGAAACGAAAACGGACGATTTCCGAGATCAGACAGCGCGGGCAGCACCTACTCCCTGAGGCCCACCACGTTGTATGCCTGCACCGGATCGTGGAATCCCTTGAGCTGGAGTGGGCCGGCCGATTCGACGCTGACAAGGTCGGTCACGGTCGCGTATGCGCGTGGGGAGAGGAGGATCTGGCCGCCACGCGCTTCTGAGCACAGACGCGATGCGAGATTGACAACCGTCCCGGTTGCGCGATAGTCGAACCGTCCTTCGAAGCCGACGCGGCCGAGCGTCGCGTACCCCTGGGCGACGCCGATGCCCGCGTCGAGATCGAACCCGTTGCGTCGCCAGACGTCGGTCACCGCCTGCATACGTGCGCGAATCTCGACCGCCATGCGAACCGCCGTTGCGGTGTGCTCGACGCACGGCATCGGGTCGTTGAAGATGGCCATGATCGAGTCGCCGGCGAACTGCTCGAGGGTTGCCTCGTAGCGCAGGATCAGCTCGCCGACGGCTTCGTAGAACTGTCCGAGCGCACTCATGACCTCCTCGGGCTCCGCACTCGCGGCGAATGCGGTGAAGCCTCTGAGATCGCAGAAGAGAATCGTGACCTCGCGCCGATGCGGCTCAAGTATCTGCGCGCCCCCGGACATGATCACGTCGGCGACCGGCGCCGAGAAATAGCGGCGCAGCCGATCCAGACCTTCGAGTTGCGCGAGTTGACTCTGGACACGTTCCTCAAGGGTCCGGTTCCACTCGGCAAGCTCGGCGGTCTGCTGCTGGATCGTGTCGTGGTACTCCTTGATCCGCAGCAGCGAGCGCACCCGGCTGAGCAACTCCTGCGGATTGAACGGTCGGCCGATGAAATCGTCCGCTCCCGCCTCAATCGCGTTCACCTTGTCCTGGTCGCCGCTCGAGGTCAGCATCACAACCGGGAGGAGTTGCGTCGACGGATCCTCGCGAATTAGGCGGCAGACGTCGTACCCGGTCATGTCGGGCATGAGGATGTCGAGGAGCACCAGGTCGGGCGGGTCGGAGTGCAGCTTCGCGAGCCCCTCGCCGCCAGAAAGAGCGAGCACCACCGTGTAGCCGTGCGGTGTGAGCATCGCCTCGAGCAGCCGTCCGTTCTGCGGCGTGTCATCGATGACCAGCAAGCGCGCAGCCCGATCCATCAGCCGTGTGCCGCCACGTGGTTGCAATACGCGAGCACCTGGCGCGGGAAAAGCGCCACATCGATCGGCTTCACGATGATCCCGGCGAAGCCGGCCCGGGAGAACCGATCGCGGTCAACCGGCATGACCGAGGCGGTGAAGGCCACCACAACGGTGCCGGCGATGCCCGGATCGGCGCGGAGGCGTTCGAGTGCCGTCACTCCGTCCATACCGGGCAGCTCGATGTCCATGAGGATGATGGTGGGGTTGGAGTCCGAAGCCATCCGAAGTCCGGTCTCGGCGTCCGGCGCCTCGATGGTGCGAAAGCCGTGGTACCGCAACAGGTCGCGGGCCAGCTTGAGGTTCTTCTCGTTGTCCTCGACGATGAGCACCAGCTGACCCTGCGCAAGCGTGGTCATCCGAGTGGCGCTGGAGTCCGGACTGTCGTGGCGGCGACTTCCGCGCGAGGTGGCAATTCGCGGTCCAGCGGAGTCGCGGTGCCCTGGGTGCGCGGGAGCGTGAAGGTGAAGGTGCTGCCGTGGCCGGCTTCGCTCTCGACGCGGAGGCTGCCGCCATGGAGTTCGACAAACCGGCGCGAGATGGAGAGGCCCAGGCCGGTGCCCTCCTGCAGGTGAGACGTGCCGACCTGCTGGAACTCCTCGAAGATGCGGGCTTGGTCCGCCGCGGCGATACCGACGCCATCATCGCGCACGCTGACCACCACGTCCTCGCCGGCAGCATGAACGCTGACGCCGACATGACCACCCTTGGACGTGAACTTCAGCGCGTTGGAGAGCAGGTTGAAGAGCACCTGCTTGAGCATCCGCTGGTCCGCCTCGATGACGCCGATACCCGGGTCGATGTCGAGCCCCAGCCCAATGCCCTCACGCGTGGCGCGCTCGCGCAACAGTGCCACCGAGTTCTGCACGACATCGGCGAGCGCGAAGGACGTGACCTGCAAGTCCATCCTCCCTGCCTCGATCTTCGAGAGGTCCAGGATGTCGTTGATCAGGGCAAGCAGATGGCGCCCTGAGGAGTGGATGTCGGCGACGTACTCCGCCTGCTTGTCATTGAGGCCACCGAACAGGCGGTCCTGCAGCACCTCTGAGAAACCGATGACTGCGTTGAGCGGAGTGCGCAGCTCATGTGACATGTTGGCGAGGAATTCCGACTTGTGCCGGCTCGCAGTCTCGAGCTCCCCATAGAGGCGGCCCAACTGGTCATTCATCCGGTTGAGGTTCGCGGCGAGCGCACCGAGCTCGTCGCGGTTGGGGACATCGACGTGGCCCGAGAAATCGCCCGAGGCGATGGCCGCCAACCGCGAGTCCATTTTCCGGATCGGGCCGACGAGGGACCGGGAGATCAGGAATCCCAGGAGCAGGGCCACGACGACACTTCCTGCCGCGACGCCGATGAAGAGATGCTGCGAGTCCGCGTACGCACTTGTGTTGCTGGCGATCAGAGCGTCGGTGTCCGCCTTCGTGGTGTCCACGAGCTGTTTCGTGCGAGCCACCAAGTCAGCGGCGAGGGGTTCGACCGTGTCGTGCTGCAACTGTTGCGGCTGGGTTGCCTCTCCAGCTTGGTCGAACTCGAGGATGGCCGTGATCACGCCGGAGAATTGCCCGTAATCCGACTGGATCTGGCCGAGGTCCTTCCTCTCTTCGGCGGGAGGCACAAACTCGAGGTCCGGGCCGATTGTGGTGAGCGTCGAACTCGATGACATGGTCAACCACCACGCGGTCCGCCGGCGACAGGTTCCCCTTCGGGAAAGCGCTGAGGAGGTCGGCACCACCCGCCCGCAGCGCCACCTGGTAGCGCAGCTGGAAGGCATCGGTCTGGAGGTTCTGATAGGCCGCCGTCCGCTCTTGCAGGTTCCCGAGCGTCTCAACGCGATCGTTCGCGTCGCCGAGGACGCGAAGACCGAGAACGCCGACCGTGACGAGCAGGACGACGATTCCGAGGAAGGCGACAAGGAGCTTGCGGTTGACCGTGGCGGGCACGCGTGCGATGGCACGCACCAACGGGTTGTCAGCCAGGCCCAGGACGGCGGGCAAATCAGGGGCTCAGGACGGGCGTGGTCGCGATCGAGCTGGTGATCAGCCATCGGCTGCCGACACGAGCAACCTCAAGCTGGGTGGCTGCAAGGGCGGCGAGCTTACGGGTGGCGACGTCGACGAAGTGACACTCGAAATAGAGCGTGCCGGTGTTGCCGCTGACGGTGATGAGCGCCTTGTAGGCTGGAGTTTCGTCGACCCACACGTTCTTCGCCAGGAACGGTGCTGCCGTGGTCCAGAAGCTTCGGATCTGCGCCTTCCCTGAATACGTGAGCGTCCCGATCTGGAACGTGGCGTTGTCGGCCCAGAGGGTCATCATCAGATCGAGGTCCTTGATCGAAGCGGCCTTGTGCCATGTGACCTCGATCTGGTCGATCTGGTACATCGCGGCCTGCGTCTGGAGCGCGGATATCTGCGTGGATGTCAGCGTGACGGATGCTGGAACTCGTGTCGCAGGCGGTGGCGACCAGTCCTCCTGCGACCATCGCCAGTACCAGTTGGACCCTTCCCATCATGGTCGAACCTCCGCAACCGTCGGCCCGGGCTGAGCACCTGGCACTTCGGTCAATGCATCAATAGCAGAAGTCGACGGGGTCCGCTGTCAGTTCGGTGACACCTTGCCTCGGTGGCGCGATGCACCGCACATATACACAAGTATGTTTAGCAGCGGTCGCACTCTCAGCGCCCCGTTCGACAGTCGGCATTTCCAGAGCCGACCACCGAACAGACGTTCGAGATTGTGGTAGAGTGCCGTGTCCCGTGACCTGGATGTTGTCCGCAACCGCCGCTTGGGTACGCTAGACGGTCAATGCCCAACGATCAGATCGTCATCCGCGGTGCGCGCGAGCACAACCTCAAGAACATCGATCTGACGCTGCCGCGCGACAAGCTCATCGTGATCACCGGGCTGAGCGGCAGCGGCAAGTCGTCGCTCGCGTTCGACACCATCTATGCGGAAGGCCAGCGCAGATATGTCGAGTCACTGAGCGCGTATGCGCGTCAGTTCCTCGGCCAGATGGAGAAGCCCGATGTCGACCACATCGAGGGGCTGAGCCCGGCAATCTCCATCGACCAGAAGGGGACGAGCAAGAACCCGCGGTCGACGGTGGGCACGGTCACGGAGATCTACGACTACCTGCGCCTGATGTACGCGCGCATCGGACATCCGCACTGTCCCAACTGCGGTCGCGAGATCAGCAAGCAGTCGATCGAGCAGATTGCCGACCAGGTGCTGCTCCTGCCCGAGGGGACGCGGCTGCTCATCTCGGCGCCGATGGTGCAGGGCCGCAAGGGCGAGCATCGCGACGTCCTCGACGAGGCCAAGCGGCTCGGGTACGTTCGCGTGCGGATCGACGGCGAGCTCCACGACCTGTCCGAGCCGATCACGCTCGACAAGAAGTTTCAGCACGACATCGAGGTCGTGGTCGACCGGATCATCATCGGGCCGGAGCTCCGTTCGCGACTCCACGAGTTCGCTCGAACAGGCGTCGAAGCTGAGCGACGGGCTCATCCTGCTGATCCCGGCGGATGCCGAGAGTGGCATGCAGGAGATGCTCTTCTCCGAGGAGTTCGCGTGCGTGTACTGCGGGATCTCGATGGAGGAACCGGCACCGCGCAACTTCTCGTTCAACAACCCGCACGGCGCATGTCCGGCATGCACCGGTCTCGGCGTGCGTCTCGAGGTGGACCCCGACGCCGTGGTTCCGGACCCGACGCTGAGCATCGACGAAGGTGCACTCTCGGGATGGACACGCGGACCGTCGCAGCACTGGATGATGGAGGTGCTCGAAACCGTCTGCCGGCGCTTCAAGATCCCGCTCAACGTGCCCTGGAAGGACCTCGACGCCAGGGAGCGCAGGCTCATCCTCTACGGGCTGCCCAAGGACGAGACGGTGCGCATGCGCTACACGTCGCACAGCGGGCACTCGCGGAGCTTCGAAGCCGGCTACGAGGGTGTCATCAACAACCTGCAGCGGCGCTACCGCGAGACCGAGTCCGAGTGGGTCAAGCAGGAGATCGAGCGCCTGATGATGCAGAAGCCGTGCCCGACCTGCAACGGCGCGCGGCTCAAGCCCGAGTACCTCGCGGTGACCATCGACGGGATGAACATCGCCGAGTTCTGCAAGAACAGCATCAGTTCCGCGTTGCGGCGCCTCGACTCTCTGCGGCTCAGCGAGCGCGAGCTGACCATCGCGCGGCAGGTGGTCAAGGAGATCAAGGAGCGCCTCGGCTTCCTGCACGACGTCGGCCTCGACTACATCACCATCGACCGCGGGGCGGCGACCTTGTCCGGCGGCGAGGCGCAGCGCATCCGGCTCGCGACGCAGATCGGCAGCAAGCTGATGGGCGTCCTCTACATCCTCGACGAGCCGTCGATCGGGCTGCATCAGCGCGACAACCACAAGCTGATCCGCACGCTGGTCGCGCTGCGCGACATCGGCAACACGCTCATCGTCGTCGAGCACGACGAGGAAACCATCCGTGCGGCGGACTGGGTGGTCGACATCGGCCCGGGCGCCGGCGAGCACGGCGGCCTGGTGATGGCGTCGGGATCGGTCGAGGACGTGCTCAACACGCCGGAGAGCATCACCGGGCAGTTCATGCGCGGCGAGCGGAGCATCCCGCTGCCGTTGATCCGCCGTCCCGCGGGTCCGAAGAAGCTGGTGGTGCGCGGCGCGCGTGCCAACAACCTGCGCAACGTCGATGTCGCCTTCCCGCTCGGCTCGTTCATCTGCGTCGCCGGAGTCAGTGGCAGCGGCAAGAGCACGCTGGTCAACGACATCCTCTATCGCAAGCTCGCGCAGTCGCTCTACCGCGCCAAGCAACGTCCGGGCGCGCACGACCGCGTCGAGGGGATCGCCAGCATCGACAAGGTGATCGACGTCGATCAGTCACCGATCGGGCGCACGCCGCGAAGCAACCCGGCGACCTACGTCGGTGTGTTCACCGACATCCGCGACCTCTACGCCAAGCTTCCCGAGGCGAAGATCCGCGGCTACAAGCCGGGGCGCTTCTCCTTCAACGTGTCGGGCGGCCGCTGCGAGGCGTGTTCCGGCGACGGGATGATCAAGATCGAGATGCACTTCCTCCCGGACATCTACGTGCCGTGCGAGGTCTGCAAGGGGCGCCGCTACAACCGCGAGGCGCTCGAGGTGAAGTTCCGCGGCAAGAGCATCGCGGACGTGCTCGAGATGACCGTCGACGAGGCGGCGTCACACTTCGAGCACCAGCCGCGCATCCTCCGCAGACTGCGCACGCTGCAGGACGTCGGACTCGGGTACATCCGGCTCGGTCAACCGGCGACGCAGCTCAGCGGTGGCGAGGCGCAGCGCGTGAAGCTCAGCACCGAGCTGTCGCGGCGCGACACCGGGAGCACGCTCTACATCCTCGACGAGCCGACCACGGGACTGCACTTCGCCGACGTCGAGAAGCTGCTGGTGGTGCTGCATCGACTGGTCGATGCGGGCAACACCGTGATCGTCATCGAGCACAACCTCGACGTCCTCAAGACCGCCGACCACATCATCGATCTCGGTCCCGGCGGCGGCGACGGAGGCGGTGAGGTCGTGGCCGAGGGAACGCCGGAAGAGGTGGCGGCCAACCCGCGGAGCGCCACCGGCGAGTACCTGGCGCGCATGCTGCCGGCCCCGCGGTTGCAGGTCGCGCGGGTGACCGGGACCCGCGTTGCGGCGCCACGGCCACGGAGGCGCGTGCCGGTTTCCACCTGACGCGCTCCCGCAACGATCAGTGGGTGCGCTAACGTGGTGCCACGATGACCTCCATGGATGGCGAGGACAGACGCCTCCGGCTCCGGCGTCTCGACGACTGCCTCGACGTGCTCGAGCAGGCGCATGAGCTCAACCTGACCGCGGTCAGCGAGCGCATGGCCGAGGCCCTGAGCGAAAGGGTCCCGACCGTCCATCCCGGGATGCTCATCGCCGACGCAATCGAAGAGGTGTTGCGTCAGCAGGAGCCATACATGGTGCAGATCCGCCCCGAGGTTTCACGCAGGGTCCGCCGTCGCCGCGACCCATTCGACGTGAGGCTGCTGCTCCAACGGCGCTGAAGCCCAGGCGTCCCGCGGCGGCTCCGCGGCTACACTCGGTGAACTCATGAGTGCCTTCGGCTTCGATCCAGAGCAGATCTTTGCTCGGCGGCGCTCCCGTCCACGGATCGTTCGCCCCCCAGGTCAGCTCCGGCGCCGGATCGTCATCGGCGGCATCGTCGCGATCATCATCGTGCTGCTCATCGTGGCCCGATGGCTGCTGGGACTGCGCGCCGAGTACCTCTATTACGCGAGCGTCAACCACACCAACGTCTTCTGGACGCCGCTCTTCGCGCACATCATCCTGTTCTTTGTCGGGTTCGCGATCGTCGCGGTGATCTTCGGCGCGGCCGTCGTCGGCTGTTCCATGGCGGCGGCGAACCTCGACCGGCGCGGGCGCCGCATCGTGCTGTGGGCCGGCGCGGTCATCGCCCTTCTCGCCGGCATCGCGGGCGGCTCGACCCTCTCCGGCGAGTGGCAGGACATCCTGCTCTGGCTCCACTCGACGCCCTTCGGAGCCACCGACCCGGTCTTCCACCTCGATTACTCGTTCTTCGTCTTCACCCTGCCGGCGATCGACGACCTCATGGGGCTGCTCTGGGGCGGTGTGATCCTCGGGATGCTCGCCGCGATCGCGGTGGCGGTCGTCTCGATCACGGTGATGAACGCCCCCGAGGAGCTGCCCCTGCCGCTCGAGCCGCCCGCAGGTCGCTCACCGGAGGACGCGCTCCGCGCCGCCATCATCACCGGCGGCATCGGGCTCGCCGCCATCTTCATCCTCGCCGCCTTTGGCGCCCACTTCGGCGTCTACCACCTCGCCACCAGCACCCACGCCACCGGCAACGGGACCAGCGGCACGCCCTACGTGGGGCTGGATGCGACCCAGCGCGCGGTGATCCAGCCGGTCCTCGGGTTCCTCCAGGTGCTCGCCGGCGTCCTGGCGGTGGTGACCCTCATCCTCGTCGCCCTCCGCTGGCGGGGAGCGTCGACCGGAACCGGGATCGCGTTCGCCTCGATGCTCGGCGGATGGCTGCTCGTCGCGGGGCTGACCCAGGGCATCCCGGCGGCGGTCTACCAGGGAGCCAGCGTCGGCCCCAACGAGCAGACCGCGCAGACGCCGACGATCGGCGACTACCTCACCACCAGCCGCTACGCCTGGGCGATCCAGAGCACGGGATCGGCGCCGCAGGTGCAGAGCCGGAGCTTCGGGACGCCGCACGCCCCGACGCTCAGCGATCTCGAGTCCGACCTCGGCACGCTCCAGAACGTGCGCATCCAGGACCCGACGCAGCTGCCCGACACGCTGGCGCAGATCGACCGCAGCCGCAGCTACCAGACGTACTCAACGATCACGCGTGGATCGCTATCCCAACCCGGCCACCGGGGCCGACACCGAGGTGATGCTCGGACCGCGCGAGATCGCCGAGGCGGACGTCCCCAACGCCTCCTTCGTCAACACGTCGCTGACCTACACGCACGGCTACGGCATCACCGCGGTCTCGGTGAACGCGGTCGCCGGTGAGGGCAAGCCGCAGGTCCTGGTCGGGCAGCAGCCGATGACCCAGGTCACGCCGGGCTCGCCACCCGACCTTTCCTTCAACAACTCGCCGACCGCGGATCCGGCCATCTATTGCGGGCTGGACACGACCCAGAGCGTCATCTCCGGCACCACGCAGCCGGAGTTCAACTATCCGTCGGGGAGCGGCGACAACACCGTCCACGGCACCACCAGCGAGGTCGGGATCCCGATCACCAACCCGATCGACAAGCTGGCGCTCTCGCTCGAGGATTTCGGCGGCTTCAACCTCTTCCTCAACAACTCGCTGACCCCCGACAGCCGCGCGCTGGTCAACCGCCAGATCTCGACCCGCATCACCTCGCTGGCGCCGTTCCTCACCGTCGACGGGGATCCGTACATCGTGGTCGACCCGCAGACACGGCCACCTGATGTGGATCGCCGACGCGTACGTCAAGAGCTCGCTCTTCCCCGAGTCGTACCAGCAGACCGACGGCACGTCGTACATGCGCAACGCCGTCAAGGCGGTGATCGACGCCAAGACCTGCGCAGATCACGCTGTATGCGGTGAACCTGAACGAGCCGATCACCGCGGCGTGGAACGCGATCTACCCCGGGCTGCTCACCCCGCTCAGCGACATCTCCTCGTACCTCCGCTCGCATCTGCGCTACCCGGAAGACCTGTTCAACGACCAGGCGCAGGCCTACGCGCAGGTGCACATCACGAGCCCGACCGTCTTCTACAACGGCAGCGACCTGTTCAACATCGCGCAGCAGACCCTCAACGGGACCAACCAGGCCACCACCGCGTACTACGTCGAGGCAACGCTGCCCGACACCAGCAGCCCGCAGTTCGTGCTGCTGCAGACATTTTCTCCAGGGGCGAGCGGGGGAGGGGCCACCGCGAACAACATGACGGCCTGGCTCGCGGCCGAGTGCGACTACACGGGCACCAATAACCCGCACGCTCGTCTCGGTGCGGCTCAACAACGCCGACAACGTGCTCGGGCCGCTGCAGTTCGACAACAACATCAACACCAACCAGGTGATCAGCTCGGAGATCAGCCTGCTCGATCAGCACGGGTCGACGGTCACCCTCGGCAACGTGATCATCCTGCCGTTCAACAACAACTCGTTCCTCTACGTGCGGCCGATGTACGTCACCGCCGGCGCCAACGGGGGCACCGCGTTCCCGCAGCTGCAGTACGTGATCGTCGGCGACCAGAGCAACGTGCAGCAGGGGACGTCGTTCGCCGCCGCCATCGCGAATCTGCTCAACAACGGCTCGCCGGTCCCCGGCCTGCCGCTCCCGGCGGGAACCGGACCGTCGACATCGCCATCACCGTCACCGTCGACATCGCCGACACCGTCGCCGAGCCCGGGGACATCGCCGACACCGACGACCACGCCGACCGGCACGATCCAGCAGCAGATCCTCGCGCTCGACAGCCAGGCTCGTCGACCGACAACGCGGCCGCCCAGACAGCGCTCATGGCCGGCAACTACACCGCCTACGGCGCCGATGAGGCGAAGGTGCAGGCGGACCTCAAGGCGTTGCAGGCCCTGCTCGCCCAGCAGGCGGCGGCGAGCCCGAAGTCCATAGCCGGGGGTCCGCTGCGAAGGATGAGCACCGCGATCGAGATCGCACCCGGGATCCATCAGCTCGACACGCTGCTGGGCGGCATGGATCAGCTCACCGCCGGGTTCCTGATCGACGGGCCGATGCCCGCACTGGTCGAGACCGGCTCGCAGTCGAGCGTCCCCGCCGTGCACGCGGCGCTCGACGCCCTCGGGCTCGGCGCCGCACGACCTGCGCTGGATCATCGTCACCCACATCCACCTCGATCACGCCGGCGCCGTCGGGGACCTCGCCGCCGACTTCCCCAACGCCACCGTGGTCGTCCACGAGCGGGGCGCGCGCCACCTCGTCGACCCGAGCCGGCTCATCGACAGCGCGTCCCGCGTCTACGGCCCGCTGCTCGACAGCCTGTACGGGCGCATGACCGCAGTCCCGGAGGACCGCCTCATCGCCGCCGGTGACGGGTACCGGGTCGACGTGGGCAACGGCCGCGAGCTCGTGCTCGTGGACTCGCCAGGGCACGCCAAGCACCACCACGCCGTCCTGGACGAGCACACCGGAACGCTGCTGGTGGGCGACGCGGTCGGCGTGCTCCTGCCCGACCTCGGCGTGCTCCGCCCGGCGACCCCGCCGCCCGACTTCGACCTCGAGCAGGCGGTGCACAGCCTGCGGCGCTTCGCCGAGCTGCGCCCCGAGCGCATGGTGCTCACCCACTACGGCCCGGTCGCCGACGCGCAGGCCACCCTCGCCGAGGCCGAGGACATGCTCCACGGCTGGGTCGAGGTCGCCGAGCGCGTCATCGAGAACGTCCGCGGACGCGGGCATCGACGACGTCGCCGCCGCGCTCGCGGAGGCATTCGCGCTCGACCCGGAGACGCTGCCCGAGGCCATCCGCGAGAAGGCCGAGGTGCTCAACGGCGTCCACAGCAACGCGGCCGGCATCGTTCGCTACCTGAAGCAGCGGGCAGCCGCACCGGTCGAATGACCACGGCCGCCCGGCCGCGCGACCGGCTCATCGCCGCGGTGGTCCTGAGCGCGGTGATCGGCCTGGTCGGCGGCGGCCTCGCCGCCTGGGGGATCTACGCGCGCTTCGGACCGGTCGAGCGGGTCACCCAGCAGACCATCGTCGGCGGCCCGGCGGCACCGGCGGCGCGCTCACCGCCGGCTCGATCGCGCAGACCAAGTCGGTGTCGGTGGTCGAGGTGATCACCGAGCCGGTGACCGCCGGCTCGCTCCTCAACGGACCGACCGGCATCGTCGACGGCTTCGTGGTCTCCGCGAACGGCCTGGTGATCTCGAGCATCCACGCCATCCAGGGCGCGGCCACGCTGCTGATCGCGACCGCAGACGGGCATCGCTACCCGGCCACCATCGTCCGCGCCGACCCGACCCATGGGGTCGTCCTCCTCCAGGCGGACGGAGCCCAGGGCCTGACGCCGCTCATCTTCGCGTCGGTGACGCCGAGAGTCGGCGACCTGGCGATCGCCGTGGCGCACGTCCCGTTCGCGGCGGTGACCCTCGCCACCGGGACGGTCAGCTCGACCGGCGACACCATCCTGCTCTCCGGCGCTGCAGCGCCACTGCTCGACGTCCTCACCGTGGACGCCGTGCCCGATCCGCGCCGGGACGGCGGCCCGCTGCTCGACGGCAACGGCAACGTCATCGGCGTGCTGGTCGCGGCGGGCGGTGCCGCGCCGGGCGTGGTGGCGCTCTCCATGACCGCCGCGGCGAACCTCGTGGTCGCCGCGACCGGCGGCTCGGGGACGACGCCGGCACCCGTCCTCGGGGTCCAGTCACAGGTGATCGACCCGGCCACCGCGGCCGCGGCCGGCCTGCCGGTCGGGGCGCTGGTGCTCTCGGTCACGCCGGGCGGCCCGGCAGCGGCCGCGGGCCTGGCGCCGGGCGACGTCGTCACGGCCGTCGGGAGCACGGTGCTCGATGCGACCCACCCCCTGGACCCGACCGTGCTCGGGCCTCGCGCCCGGTCAGCAGGTCACGCTGACCGTGTTCTCGAACGGCAGGTCCAAAGCCCTCCAGCTGACCGTCGGAAGCGGCTGATGCCGCCCAGGCGGCACACTGGACTCACATGGAACTGACGTATCACGGCCATTCCTGCATCCGGCTGCGCGGACGGGAGATGACCGTCCTCATCGACCCGCCCCAGACCGAGCTCCCCGGGCTCGCCAAGGGCACCGTCGGGATGATCGTGCGCACCGAGGGCACCACCGACCCCGCCAAGCTCCGCCCCCGCGAGGGCGAGGTGCAGGAGGTCTGCGGACCAGGCGAGTTCGAGATCGGCGGCGTCAGCATCCTCGGGCTCGCCGCCGGCGAGACCACGGTGATGCGCGTCTCGGTCGACGACGTTCGCGTCGTCGCGGCCGGCCGGCTGCGCCGCCAGCTCACCGAGGACGAGATCGACAGCCTCGGCCACGTCGACGTCCTGGTCATCCCGGTCGGCGGTGGCGACGCGTTCGGAGCCGCCGATGCCGCCAGGCTCGTCAACGCCGTGGAGCCGAGCATCGTCATCCCCGCCCGCTTCGGCGCCGGCGGCGCCGGCGAGTACGACCCGGTCGGCAAGTTCGCCCAGGAGATGGGCCTCGCCGAAGGAGCCTGGGAGCCGCAGCCGCGCCTGGTGCTCACCGGCTCGACCGGCGAGTCCGACGAAACCCGCGTCGTCCTCCTCGAGGCGAGGGGCGGCTGACCGTCGCGTTTTCGAACATCGGTGCGTCGCTGCGGCGTGCGGCTGATACAATCGGAAAAACCACCCCGGGAGGCTCTGCGCATGGCGAAGTTCGTGTTCGTGACAGGCGGAGTGGTCTCCTCACTCGGCAAGGGAATCACCGCCGCATCGATCGGCACGATCCTCAAGGCCCGCGGGCAGCACGTCGGGATGCAGAAGCTCGACCCCTATCTCAACGTGGATCCGGGCACGATGTCGCCGTATCAGCACGGCGAGGTGTTCGTCACCGACGACGGCGCTGAGACCGACCTCGACCTCGGCAATTACGAGCGGTTCCTCGACGTTGCGTTGAGCAAGGCGAGCAACGTCACGACCGGCAAGATCTATGCGTCGGTGATCGCCAAGGAACGCCGGGGTGACTACCTCGGCGGCACCGTGCAGGTGATCCCGCACATCACCAACGAGATCAAGCATCGCGTGCTCAGAGTCGCCGAAAATGAGCTGCCGCAACCGGATGTCGTGATCGTCGAGGTGGGCGGTACCGTCGGTGACATCGAGTCGCTGCCATTCCTCGAAGCGATCCGGCAGATGAAGAACGACGTCGGTCGCAACAACGTCTGCTACGTGCATCTGACCCTCGTGCCGTACGTGAACGCGAGCGAGGAGTTCAAGAGCAAGCCCACGCAGCACTCGGTCAATCAACTCCGCTCGATCGGCATCCAGCCGGACGCGATCATCGCGCGCAGCGAGAAGCCCATCAGCGAAGCGCTCAAGGAGAAGATCGCGCTCTTCGGTGACGTCGAGATGCGCGCGGTGATCAACGTCCCGGACGCGAGCTCCATCTATCAGGTGCCGCTGATGCTCGAGGACGCAGGGCTCGGTGATTACATCGTGCAGTTGCTCAATCTCGACGCGACGCCACCGGATCTCACCGAGTGGAAGGATCTCTGCGCGCGCATTGCCGCGCCAAAGCCGAGCGTGCGCATTGCGGTGGTGGGCAAGTACGTGGAGATGCCGGACGCGTACATCAGCGTCATTGAATCCCTGCGCCACGCCGCAGTCCATTGCGGCGCCGACCTCGACCTCGTCTGGGTCAACAGCGAGCACCTCGACGACGACATGAGCCCGCTCGAGGGCGCCGACGGCATCGTCGTGCCCGGCGGGTTCGGGCATCGCGGCATCGAGGGCAAGGTGCTCGCGTCGCGGTACGCCCGGGAGCACCTGGTGCCGTACCTCGGGCTCTGCCTCGGGATGCAGTGCGCGGTGGTCGACATCGCCCGCGAGGTTCTCGACGCCTCTGACGCCAACTCGACCGAGTTCAACGCCTTCACGTCGCACCCGGTGATCGACCTGCTCCCCGAGCAGCGCGACATCGAGGAGAAGGGCGGCACCATGCGGCTCGGCGTCTATCCCTGCAAGCTCACGCCGGGGACCCGCGCCGCCGAGGCATACGGCGAGCCGGTGGTCTACGAGCGCCACCGTCATCGCTTCGAGTTCAACAACCACTACCGCGAGGCGCTCGCCGGCGCGGGAGTGGTGTTCTCGGGGACGTCGCCGAACGGCCGGCTGGTCGAGATCATCGAGCTGCAGGACCACCCGTTCTTCGTCGGCTCGCAGTTCCATCCCGAGTTCCGCTCGCGTCCGGGACGCCCGCATCCGCTCTTCCGCGCATTCATGGCCGCGGCGACGCGCGAGCTCCCGGTGGACGATCAGACGGTGCTCACCGCCGACGTCGCCGGGGTGCACACGGAGACGACCAGCAAGGTCTGAGCCGCCCGCAACGCGCGTCCGCGAGTTTCGTTACGCGAAACCCGCCGTGCGGTGCCTCGTTCCACGGTCAACTTGACCGACTGACGGAGGCACAAATCGATGACCCGGAATCTCGCCGCACTGGCCATCCCAGCGGCTCTGGTGGTGCTCTCAGGGTGCGGCGTCGCCGCAGTCACAACGAAGACGACGACCGTCTCCGACGTCAACACGAATGCGACGATCGGCGATGCGTCCCCGCACACGCAGGCCATCCCCACGGCCGCGCCCACGTTGCATCCCGTCCCGGCGCCCGTGCCGAGCCCCGACGTCGTCAGGGTGCTCACCGCCGGCGCCACGCAGTGGCTGGAGATCCTGTCGCACAACGGCACCGTGGTCGCCAAGACCACCATCAACCCGCTCCTCGGCTGGATGGTCAACGCCGGCCCGGGCGGCGCGTACTGGAGCCAGGGCGGCGCCGAGCACGAGCTGACCCCCTCCGGCGCGGTCCGCACGCTCGGACCCGTGCCGAGCGATGCGAACGGGGTCGTCATCGCACCGGACGGCACCTCCTACGCATATGCGACGAGCGATCAGGGCAAGACCGGCATCCTCAACCGGATCGTGGTCGTGCACCCCGGTGGCTCGAGCACGACCATCGCCGACCGCTTCGACAATCCCAACGTGCAGACCGCGAACGCGCCGCAGAGCTGGGAGTACTACCTCATCAACTGGACGTCCTCGGGCATCGCGTTCGCCCGGGTGCCCACCGGCGGCTGCGGGTGCGGATCCTTCGACATGCAGATGCAGTCCGCGTACTCGGCGAGCATCAATCCGGTCACCCAGGTGGTGACTCCCCTGACCGCCAGCTGGACGTGCCCGCTCAGCGCCGTCGGGCCCGGCATGGCAGACCGCGTGCTTCGCCTCGGACAGCAACGGCAACACCACCGGCCTGCGCATCACCAGCGGCGGCGTGCTTCGCCACACCTTCGCGATGTCGGGCGCCAACGTCGGCGGTGACGCGGTCTTCAACCCCGCCGGCACCGAGCTCGCCTACGTGACCGTCCCCTCCGCCGAGGCCGTCTGCCAGGCGACCTGGAACGCCACCCTGCGCGTGCTCAACCTCGCCACCGGCGCGGCGGTCACCCGGACCCTCGGCCAGTTCTCGCCGGCGGTGTGGGGCGCCGACGGCCTCCTCTACGGCTCGATCGAGAGCACGAGCCTGACTGCGGCCTCGCTGGTCGCGGTCAACCCGGCGACCCTCGCGGTCACCCAGATCGCCCCGGCGCTCACCGGCCAGCAATTCGTCGGGATCATGTAGCGGGGTACGCTGCTGCCGATGAGCACGGCAGCGCGTGGCGTCCCGGCATCGGAGCGGATGATCCGCGGCCGGAACCGCGGCCTCGAGTTGCTTCGCGCAACCGAGGCCGCCGCGCTGTCCGTGGGTCGCTGGCTGGGACGCGGTGACAAGGCCGGCACCCGCGACGCCGGCCACACGGTGATGGAGGAGGCGCTCGAGGGCATGCCCTTCGAGGGGCGCATCGTCATCGGCCCCGAGGGCTCCAACAACCGGCTGCTCGCGGGGAGGACCATCGGCGCCGGACGCGACCGCGCCGATCTCGCCGTCCTCCCGGTCGACGGCATCAGCCTCGTGGCCGGCGGCCTCAGCCAGGCGCTCAGCGTCGCCGCCGTCGCCGAGACGGGCGGCATCCTGCTCCCGCCGCCGGTCGCCTACATGCACAAGATCGCGGTGGGCCCGCAGGCGCGCGGCGCCGTCGACATCAGCGACACGCCGGAGAACAACCTCCGCCGCGTCGCCTTCGCCATGAACGTGCAGGTCCAGGACCTCACCGTCGTCCTGCTCGACCGGCCGCGCCACCTGGCGCTCCTCGAGCGGATCCGAACGCTCGGTGCGCGGGTCGCCATCGTCAGCGACGGCGACGTGGGGCTGGCCATGATGGCCGCCTGGCCGGGGTCCGGCATCGACGTGATGATCGGCTCCGGCGGCACCCGCGAGGCGATCGTCGCCGCCTGTGCGATGCGCTGCCTCGGCGGCGAGCTGCAGTGCCGTCCCTGGGTGCGCCACGAGGACGAGGCCGCGGCGATGCGCGAGGCCGGCTATGACCCGGAGCAGCTGCTCACCATGGAGCAGCTCGTGCCCGGCCGCGAGGTGGCGGTCGCCGTCACCGGCATCAGCGGCGGCGGCCTGCTCCGCGGCGTCCGCTACCACAACTGGTGGGCGGAGACCCACAGCCTGGTGATGCGCGCCCAGAGCGGCACGGTGCGCGAGATCACCGCCAAGCACCACATCGCGCTCACGCCGGACCAGGCCAGCAAGGTCACTTGACGCCGGCAGCGTCGAGGTCGGCGGCCCTGCTCGAGCCCCCCTCGAGAGCGCTGCGCGCCGGCATGTGGACCGCGAGCCTCGTGCTCCGGGCGCTCGGCTCGGGCCGGTATGCGATCGGCGACGTCATCGGCACCTGCCTCTACGCCGCCTCGCCCACGAGCCGCCGCCGATGCGCGGCGAATCACCGGGTGCTCGATCCCACCCTCGACCGCCGGGGCGCGCGACGCCGCGCCCTCGCGTCGTTCCGCAACTACGCGAAGACGTCGGTGGACTTCGTCTGGCAGTACGGGGTGCCCGCCCACGCGATGCATCGACACTTCCGCGCGTACGGCCTCGAGCACGCCCACGCGGCGATCGAGGAGCACGGCGGGGGAGTCTTCGCGCTCGCGCACTTCGGCAGCTGGGACGTCGCCGCGTCGTGCGGGTTCGCCTCCGGCCTTCGCGTGACGGCCGTGATGGCGCCGGTCGGCCCCGACCTCGTGACCAGGATCGCCGCCTGGGCGAGGCGGAAGCAGGACCTCGAGGTGCTGGTGTCGTCGGATGCCGCCCGCGGCCTCATCCGGGCGGTGCGCCGGGGCAGGTTCGCCGCGATCCTCAGCGACATCCCCGACCGCGGCGAGACCGTGGCCGTCGACTTCTGCGGCGGCACGGTGGAGTTCAGCACCGCGGCAGCCTGGCTGGCGCGCGTTGCCAAGGTGCCGGTGATGCCGGTCGACTGCTGGCGCCACAAGGGCAAGTACCGATTGGTGGTGCACGCGCCTGTCACGATCGAGCCAGGCGAAACGGATGCCGAGGTCACCCAGCGCATCGCAACCGGGCTCGAGGCGGCGATCCGGCGCAACCCGGAGTGGTGGTACCCGTTCGGCGAGGTCTACCAGCGCTGAAGGCTAGGAGAGCAGTACCTCCATCGCACCATCAGACCGGGTTGTTCAAGCGCGTTTCTTGGCCGCTTGCCGGGTGCTCTAGCACACATCCGAGGGCGACGGCGAAGTCCGGCGTTACAAAGTTGTAACAGTACCCAAACGGGATTCTTAGTTATTCTTTACAGATCCGCTGGGTATACTGTACCGAATCTTCCCCGCCCTCGGAGACTAAGGCTAAAACCTTGGACTCTGACTGGCGGGGTATTTCTTTTCCGGCTATCGTGACCGCCCATGGCCGCGCCCCGAGTGATCGTATGCATCGATGCACAGAATGCGTATCACGGAATGCGCAGAGCCTTTTTCGATGATGCGAGCGACCCTAACTCCGTCGGTAACTTGCTGAGCGCGTATGGAATCGGGCAGTCATGGCGCAGTCGGTCGACCGCCTCCTTAGTCGCGAAGCGAGGGTGCTCGGAGGTACGCATCTATCGAGGTCCTTGAACTTCCGCGCGTTCTGGAAGGGTTACGCAGATCACGTTGCCGTCACTTCGGCAGCTGCGGTAGCGATTCAGTAGTCCACGTCTTCACGGCCCCTTCGGTATCCGCTGGATGGCCGGGTCAGCGACCGAAGAGAAGGGCATGGACGTTCGTCTGGCGATCGATCCGGCTCCTGCATCCTGGCGATCGCCGCGAGTATGAAGTGGGGATCATCGTTCTCAGGATCAGGATTTGCGTCCAGCCTTGAAAGAGGCCGCCTGCGGCCTCGAGCTCCGTATTGCCTGTGAAGTCGGCATTGGCCCCTCTACGCCGAATACCGGGTACAGGCTCAGGGTGCCCGGACGCAACCTGTGGTGCCACTACCTGTCCGGGGAACGATTTCGACGCGATCGAAGATACGAAGACTACGGCAGACGCTGACGTTTTAGGCCTCCTCGTGTCATGCGGGCGTTCTTTTTGAACTTGCTGAGATCGCCTAGAAAGTCCGGCCGCGATGGCGCCTGATCGTTCGACGTACGCAGTGCCTTCGCCTTGCTGGCTGAATCTGCCGTAGCCAGTCAGGTAGCGGCATCCTATCTTTGGCTTTGGAAGGCTTCAAATATCAGCCGCCGTCCTCTCTTCAATCGATCGTCCTCCATCAAGAACGTCCCGATCCTCCATGCCGGGACAACATTGAACATCCCCGAGTTCTGCTGAAGTAGCAGATCAGCGTTGCCGTCCTTGGCGTCATCCGGTCAGTACCGAGAACTCGCGCGATGTCTGGCTGGTGGCCCCAGTCAATTCCCAGGAGGGCAAATCTGCCGGCAGAATCGATTGGTCCACTCGGATCCCCACGGAAAGAGAACGGCGAGATGGACAGAAAAACCGGCGAACCGCTGAACCCACTTATAGAGCGGGCCTCGATGATGAAGCTTTCTTGCTCGATTCCCCGGGAATGAATAACCCCTTCATCTAGCGGCATCCGAGCGATCGAGCCGAAACGAGCGGTGAGCAGGTTGCATCGTCGACCTTCTTGGTAACGGAAGCGATCCGAGGAAGAACACATCATCGCCCGGCCCGACGTTCCATTTAGCAATCTGTTCCTGAGTGAGGGCCCTGCTCTCCCATGCGAGCCGGCAGTACTTATGCACGGCCTGCAACAGGCCTGCTGTGACGACCGCACGTCGTCGCCGTTGGGCTGATGGACCCAGTCGCGCGCCTGGAGCGGCAGAATGTCGGTCCCCCCAGCGACGGCATTAAGCCGCACAACTGGTGACTGCCCCTCCGGTCCGACGACGTGACTGTTGGTGACTATGTAGCTGACTTGATACTCGGGGGCGCCTGAATCGGGACCGCGACCACGACCCTGTGCCACCTAGCGCGGGCTGCGCTCGCGCAGCACCTCGTTCTGCTTCGCGACTGGTCGGGGCCAGGTAGACGTCGCACTCCAGGAGTTGGTCGAGAATCCGAGGCACAACAGGCTCCACCATTGACTACGGATCGCCCAGCGTCGTCCTTCGATTAGCGACACGCCACTCGCGAATATACGGTATGGAAACTACTTGGGTGAAGGGGGCAATTACCGTACTGGGCCGGTGACGGATGAGAGACGGCAGGGCCGTAGACGGGTGTGTCGCTGAGTTTCGTCCGGAGCTTGGGAGCTAGGGGGCTAGGAAGAAGGTGATGGCCTGGGAGAAAGGCGACCCCACCGATTCCTGAACCAGGAAGTGGCTCGCGAAGGCGTTGAACGTCACCGCCGACGGATTGAGCCTGGGAGGAACTGACGATGGACGACTGGGCATCACGAAGTTATCTGCGGGTCGTGACGGGGTCTCCTCGTGGTTGAAGCGCCGCGGCGACCTCAGTGGGGCAGTGAGTTGGCGTTCTGGTCGGTGCGCGGGCCCATGAGCGGACGGCCGGGACGCTCGTCGAACACGAGACGCTGATACACGCGCCGCCAGAAGTGGCCGTACACGCGAGCGTCGCGGGGGAGCCCCTCGAGGCGGCGGAGCAGGAGCAGGACGAGGATCGCGAGGCAGCCGCTGCCGAGGATCCAGCCGTCGGAGCCGGCAAAGAGGAATGCCACCACCGGCAGCAGCACGAACGCGACCAACACAGCCAGCGCGATCCGGCCGCGAATCGCGCCCCACGCGTAGCACATCAACAGCGCGATCAACCCGGCGATGGAGAGCCCGGCAACTGCTCCCGTGGCCACCGCGACCCCACGCCCGCCGTTGAATTTCATATACACCGGCCAGCCGTTGCCGGCCACCGTGCAGACCCCGATCAGCATGCTCGCGCTCAGCGGCAATCCCGCCAAACGCGACGCAAGCACCGGCGCGAATCCCTGCAGGAACTGGAGCGGGCCGACGATCACCGCGATGTCGATCCCCGCGTGCCGGTACACGTTGCTCGTGCCGATATTGCCAGTGCCGAACTTGCGAAGGTCGAGCCCGTAGCGCTTGCGGCGGACCAGCAGCCAGCCGACCGGCAGCCCGCCGATGAGGTATGCGGCGAGGCACCAGCCCGCCACAACCCACGGGGAGATCATGATTCGCCAATCATGCGACTTGGGTACGGTAGAAAACATTGGGAGATCGAGCACTGGTCGTCGATGGCGGAGCCGCGCTGCAGGAGGACCTGGAGCGCGGTGTCGTCGTGGTCCCGCAGCGCATCACGGTCGGCGGGCAGGGAGTTCGTCGATGACGGGAACAGCGAGACCTACCCCGAGTTCTACGCGCTGCTGCGCGGCGGGGGAGTGACCGCGACCTCGACGCCGTCCCCGGGCTCATACCTCGAGGCGTTCCGGCGAACGGACGCCGAGACGATCCTCTGCCTCACGATCCCCGAGCACTGGAGCGCGATGCACTCGACGGCCACCCTCGCGGCCGGCATGCTCGAGGCGGAGGAGGGTCGACGCCGGGTCACGGTCATCGACACCGGGACCGCGGTGGCCGGGTTCTCGCTGATCGCCCGCTGCGCCGAATACCTGGCGGAGACGACGCCCGAGACCGAACTCCTGGGAGGCGGCGGTCCGCGCCGCCTGCGAGCGGATCCGGGTGTATGGAGCCCTGGCGACCCTGACCTACGTCGCCCGCACCGGACGCGTGCCCGCGCTGCTTGCCGGCATCTCCAACACGCTGCGGGTCCGCCCCGTCTTCCGGCTGGTCGAAGGGGGCAACACGGGCAGGGTCGGCCTCACCCGCACCGTCGGAGGCTCGATCCGGCAGCTGGAACGAGTCGCCGTCGACGAGCTCGGCCCCGGCCCGCAGTGGCTGATGGTGTTCCACGCCGATGCTCCCGACGAGGCCGCCGAGCTGGCTGCGCACCTCGCCCAATCCGTGCGGGTGGTCCGGACCGAGACGCTCGTGTTGAGCCCGATGTTCGGGGCGCACACGGGGCCGGGGACCATCGGCTTCGCGGCACTCCCCTGGCCTGGGGGCGCACCACCGGACTGACATCGCGCAAGGGCGGGCGCGCTGCGCACGGCATGGGCATACCATCGATCCGTGGTGACGGAGGCAGCCCCTCCCGGCGAGCAAAGCTCCCAGGCGGGGCAGGACCAGGACGAGTCGGACGATCTGGCGCGCCGTCCGCGCCGGTGGTGGGCGACCTACGTGCCGGTGGTGTTCGCGCTGGGCGCAATCGCCGCGCTGCTGGTGTATGCGGATCCACACAAGATCGGCATCGCGTTCCAGCACTTCAACCTCGTCTACATACCGATTGTCGTTGTGCTCGCCGTCGGCTTCTACCTCGTCCAGGGGGTGCGCTGGTGGACGTTGAACCGTGCGCTCGGCATCAAATTTCCCTTGCTGGACACGGTGTTTCTCACCGAGACCGGGCAGGCGACCGCGATGCTGCCGCTCGGAGAATTGACTCGCGCACTGCTGCTGTCAAAGGCCGCAGCCGTGCATCTCGGCAGCGTGGTCGCGAGCGAGACGGTGCAGGAGTTGCTCTTCGTCTTCATGCTCTTCGTGCTCGCGCTCCCCAAGGCGCTGAGCCTGCACCTCATCGCCATCGCGGTGATCGTGCCGATGCTCTTCGTGGTGGCGATCGTCGCGATCCTCACCGTCGAGCGGTTGTATGCGCGCGTGCGGCGGCTCATCGGGAGGGTGCCGGTGCTGAAGCGCCTCCGGCCCGCGATCGATGAGCTGCATCGCGACACGCGGGTGCTCTTCCGGCATGCCGACACGTATCGATACCTGCCTCTGAGCGTCGCCCAGGCGACGATGGCGGTGAGCCTGCTCTGGGCGGTGGCGGAGGCGGTCGACCCCGGCAAGCTCAGCTGGACGAGCGCCGGCTTTGTCTATGCGGTGACCCAGGGGGCCGCGTGGCTGAGCCTCGCCCCGGGTGGTCTCGGGGCGGTGGAGGCGAGCACCGCGGGGCTGCTCGTGCTCCTCGGGATCAGCTTCGACATCGCGACCGCGATCTCGGTGATGCAGCGGCTCGCCGACAAAGGGCTGAACACGGTGATCGGGTGGGTCTGCTACCTGTTCGCCCGGCGGCGGTACAACCTCACCGGGGCGTCACTGTTCCGGTTCGAGATGCCGCGGGCGGAGGATGTCGTCGGAGCCGGGGCCGTAGTGGGTTGCCGAATTGCAGGCCAGGTTCCTGGGTGCTATCCTGCGGGCTCAGCAATGCCTTGTGCCCAGGAGGGACCAGCGATGGATCTGCGCAGAGCCGCACGCACTGCCCTCGTCGCGCCACTCCTAGTCGGCAGCGGAGTTCTGGCGCTCGACATTGGGCAGCCTGAACGTCCTCGCGGCGTCGTCGCCTGTCTCGTCGAATAGCGCGTCTCAAGTGACCTCAGTTGCGGCCGCCCCACAATCGTCGTCGAGACCCCACAAGCACGAACGCGTGGAGTGCAGCCCAGGTCATGTCGACCAGAACGGTCAGTGCGCCGTCGTGTTCGTTGACCCGAAGACGAAGAGTGAGCCGAGTCCGGTGGGGCAGAAGGTGTGCTTCAGCGTCAGCCCCAGCAAGGCGGGCGAGGTTGCCACCGGTGCGAACCATTGCGCGATCGTGGGCAGCGACCACAAGGCGCTGGGCACGTTCAGGGCCAGTGGCAAGTACTGCGGCAAGGCGGTCATTACTGCTACCGAGGCCAATGAGAAGGAGAGCCACCACACGACCATCACGATCGTATGCAAGCCGAGCGCGACGACAACGGCTGCCATGGTGCCGGCAGGAAGCCCTCAGCATCCCGCCACGGGTGGGTTGGTGCTCGGTGCGATGGGGGTGGGCGCCGCTCTCGTCACCACGTTTGCACTGCTGAACCGTCGCCGGTACGCTCCACGGAGGCTCAAGGCCGGCCAGCCTGCGTGACGCGGTTTGGGTAGCGGGTCGCCCCAAAGCGGGCTACCGCTCTACTTCGCCCCTCGACCAAAACGGAGCCGCTGGCCACTGTCGCGCCGATGGACGGTGCGCATCGGCCTTGGGATTGTCGCAGCCTTTCTCGCCGTAGTCGTCGTCGCGCTCGTCCGGTATCTCCCGGCCTACAACGCCCTCGAGCAGGGCCGCACCGACGTCCTGAGCGCCGAAGGCATCCTTCGCAGCGCCGGTCTCGCCCCCACCTCGGATCAGCTGACGGTCGGCGACCACCTCGCTCGAAGCGGCGAAGCAGGACTTCGGTCAGCGCTCATCAGTCATCGACGACGGCTGGATCGCGGCGCGCTAAGTCATCTGCCCTGGGTCGACGAGCAGGTCGCAGCGGTGCGCGCCCTGCGGCACGCTGGCGAGGCGGGGACCAGCCTCGCGCTGACCTGATCCCGGTGCTCCACGAACTACGAAGCGATTCCGGAGGCGGCGGATCCGGGGTGTCAAGGCGCTGGCCTCGCTGGGCGACACGAGCGCGCGACGATCCACCGAGCCTTGCAGATCTTGGTTCGCTGGACGC
>CAVPTG010000009.1:0-254573 GCA_963708605.1 Candidatus Dormiibacterota bacterium
CCCCATCGACGAGGGCAAGCCGCGCCGGCTGCAGGGAGCGTTCGTCAGCGATCGCGAGCTCGACGCGCTCATCGGCCACTGGAAGTTGCAGGGAAAGCCCGACTACCAGGAGGAGATCTTCACGGTCGAGGCAACCGTCTCCTGGGCGCGTGACGCGTCCAAGCGCGACCCGCTCTTCGCCAAGGCGGCGCACACGGTTGCTGCAGAAGGGCGAGCAGCCGCGTCGCTGCTCCAGCGCAAGCTCAGCGTCGGCTACACCGTGCGGCGCGCCTCATCGACCAGCTTGCCGAGCACGGCGTGGTCGGCCCCTTCGAGGGCAGCAAGTCACGCGACGTCCTGATGGACGTGTTCCAGGTCGACGAGCTCCTCGCCGACCTCGGCGAGGAGTAGCCAGGCGCCTCGCGCGGGGCCTTGCGGCCGCCGGGCGCTGCCCGGTGGCGCGTCTCGCTATCCTCATCACTCATGCCCAGGAACACAGCTTCGACGTCGTCAGCGAGTTCGACCGCCAGGAGCTGGTCAACGCGGTCGACCAGGCGCGTCGTGAGATCACGACCCGGTACGACTTCAAGGGCATCGACGTCGAGATTACACTCGAGGACGAGACCATCACCCTGCTCACCGGTACCGACGCACAGCTCAGGTCGATCATCGACGTGCTCCAGAGCAAGGCGCACCGGCGCGGCCTCGACCTCAAGGTGCTCGATCCGCAGAAGCCGGAGCCCGCGGCGAAAGGAAACGTCCGGCAGGTCGTCAAGCTCCGCAAGGGCATCGGCGAGGAGCTCGCGCGGGACCTGACCAAGCGGATCCGCGGCGAGCATCCGAAGGCGCAGGTCCGCACTCAGGGGGATCAGCTGCGGGTCTCGAGCAAGGACAAGGACGAGCTCCAGGCCGTGATCCAGCAACTCCGCGACCTGGACGTCGACGTGCCGCTCCAGTTCACCAACTACCGGTGAAGCCGCGCGGCCCGGACTGCGCATCGCGCCCACGCCCCGGCCGCTGACCGGTGGACGAGCGGCCGGTCTCAGGTCAGGACGACGAGCACCGCCTCCCCGTGCTCGTGCTCGAGGCGGCTTTCCCCGACGCCGCGGCGCTCGGGCGCGAACTCTTCGAGGCAGGTCTGACCATCGCAGTCGCGGAATCGTGCACCGGCGGGCTGCTCGGCGCCGCGTTGACCGCGGTGGCGGGGTCGTCCGCCTACGTCAGGGGCGGCGTGATCGCCTATGCGGACGACGTCAAAGCCGAGCACCTCGGCGTCGGGCGCCATCTCCTCGCGACCCACGGGGCGGTCAGCCCGGAGGTGGCCGAGGCGATGGCGATCGGCGTGCGCCGTCGCTACGTTGCCGACCTCGGCGTGGGCATCACCGGCGTTGCCGGTCCCGACTTCAGCGAGCACAAGCCGGCCGGGCTCGTTTTCGTCTCGGTCGCGGGACCGGTGTGGGCGCGGGGGGTCCGTCTTGATGAGGATCGCGGGCGCGAGTTGAATCGCGCCCATGCGGTCCAGGCTGCGCTGCGTCTCTGTCGCGTGGTGGTCCGCGCGATGTCAGGCCCGTTCGGCGCGGTTGAGACACCGTGATCACCGCCGCCCGTCGAGCGGTACGCGGCCGCCCCACTTCGGGCTTGTCACGTCCGCACCAAGGGAGTACAGTACAAATGTTCGCCCCACCCGGTGAGCCCGGACGCGCCGCCCGTCGCGACGCCCTACGGCATCCCAGCCGCACCTCCAATCCATCCCAGCCACCCTTTGGAGTACAGCTTTGACGAACACACTAGCAAGTCGTACCATCGAGACTGTCGAGCCGGTCGTGGAAGTGAACGGGCGTCGTGCTCGACCGCCGCGTGAAGACAGGAGTGAGCCGGTGACGACAGAGCGGGATCGGGCCCTGCAGACAGCTCTCGGACAGATCGAACGAGCCCACGGAAAGGGAGCGATCATGCGTCTCGGAGACGTGCATGCTCAGCACATCGACATCATCCCGACCGGAGCGCTGACACTCGACATCGCGCTCGGCGTCGGGGGTATCCCTCGCGGTCGCATCATCGAGGTGTACGGCCCCGAGTTCGTCGGGAAAGACGACGCTGACGCTGCACATCATCGCCGAGGCGCAGCGTCGCGGTGGCGTCGCGGCCTTCATCGACGCCGAGCACGCGCTCGACCCACAGTACGCATCGCGTATCGGGGTCAACACCGAGGAACTGTTGATCTCGCAACCGGATACCGGTGAGCAGGCGCTCGAGATCGTCGAGGTACTGGTGCGCAGCGGTGCGGTCGACGTGGTCGTGATCGACTCGGTCGCCGCCCTGGTTCCCAAGGCGGAGATCGACGGCGAGATGGGGGACAGCCACGTCGGACTGCAGGCTCGCCTCATGTCCCAGGCGATGCGCAAGCTCACCGGGGCGATCAGCCGCTCCAACACCTCGGTCATCTTCATCAACCAGCTCCGCGAGAAGATCGGTGTGATGTTCGGCAACCCCGAGGTCACCTCTGGTGGCCGTGCACTGAAGTTCTACGCATCGGTGCGCATGGACATTCGCAAGATCGACTCCATCAAGCAGGGGCTCGACGTCGTCGGCAGCCGCGTCAAAGTCAAGGTTGTCAAGAACAAGGTGGCGCCCCCCTTCCGTTCGGCGGAGTTCGACATCCTCTACAACGAGGGGATCTCCTACGCCGGGAGCGTGCTCGACATGGGCATCGACGCCCACATCATCGACAAGAGCGGCGCATGGTTCTCCTACGGCGATATGCGTCTCGGACAGGGTCGCGAGAACGTGCGCGACTTCCTTCGCCAGAACCCGGATCTCATGGAGGAGGTGGCCGCCAAGGTGCGGATCGCCGCCCTGCCTGAGCCGGTGCTCCACGACGCCATCGTCGAATTGAGTGGCGAACTGCCGCCGGTGCCGGCACCCATCGCCTAGCACGCACCACCACGCCGATCTCGTGAGGGCTCCCACCCCGGCGACGATGCCTGAAAGTGCTGACGCCGCGGAGGATGCAGCGTTGCGTATCCTCCGTGGTGCCGGCCAGTCCGCGGCGTCGCTGCAGCGCAAGCTGGAGCTCCGCGGCTATACCGCCGAAGCCGCCGTGGAGGCGGTGCGCCGATGCGCCGACACGGGATACATCAACGACGCGGCAATGGCCGCGTCGGTGGCGGCGCGCCATCGACGTGCGGGACATGGTCGCGCACGGGTCGCAGCCGATCTCAAGGCGAAGGGCGTCGCCACCGACCTGATCACCGAAGCGCTCGACGGTCAGAGCGACACCGAGGAGGCGTCCGCGCTCGCCATTGCGCAGCGACTGTGGGAGCGTGCCGGCGCGACCGATGCTCGCGATCAGCGGGCGCGGATGCGCGTCGCAGGAGCCCTGCAGCGGCGTGGGTTCTCGTCGTCGCTGGTGGCCAGGGTGATGCGCGGATTGACCTGACTGTCAGAGTCAGGGCATGGAATACACACACCTCGGTCGCTCCGGTTTGTCGGTCAGCCGACTGTGCCTCGGCACCATGAACTTCGGTCCGGAGACCGACGAAGCAACGTCGCACCGGATCATGGATGCCGCGCTCGACGCGGGTCTCAACTTCTTCGACACTGCCAACGTGTACGGGTGGAAGAAGGGGGAGGGGATCACCGAGCAGATCGTCGGCCGGTGGTTCGCCCAGGGTGGGGGACGCCGCGAGAAGGTGGTGATCGCCACCAAGCTCTACGGGTCGATGAGCGACTGGCCCAACGACACGTTCCTGTCGGCACGCAACATCCGGACTGCCTGCGAGGGCTCGCTGCGCCGCCTCCAGACCGATCACATCGACCTCTACCAGATGCACCACGTCGACAGGAGCACGCCCTTCGACGAGATCTGGGAGGCGATGGAGGTGCTGGTGCAGCAGGGGAAGATCGTTTACGTCGGATCCTCGAACTTCGCCGGCTGGACGATCGCGCAGGCGCAGGAGATGGCCAGGGCACGGCACTTCCTGGGGCTCGTCAGCGAGCAATGCCTGTACAACCTCATCGAGCGCCATGTCGAGGAGGAGGTGGTCCCCGCAGCGGTGCATTACGGCGTCGGCATCATCGCCTACAGCCCGCTGATGGCCGGCTTGCTCGGCGGCATCCTTGCCAAGCAGCGCGACACGGGGCGGTCGGCGTCACAACGCACCCAGAACCTGCTCGCCAAGCACCGCGACAACATCGAGCGCTACGAGACGTTGTGCGCAAAGCTCGGCGAGTCTCCCGCCGCCGTCGCCCTCGCATGGCTGCTCCGGCAACCCGGTGTCACCGGTCCGATCGTCGGGCCGCGCACGGTCGAGCAGTTCGGGAGCAACCTGAAAGCGCTGGACGTGCACCTTGACGACTCGAGCGCTCGAGGAGCTCGACGCCATGTTTCCCGGACCAGGAACCGCACCCGAGGCCTGGGCCTGGTAGGAACCGGGCTCAGACCAGTGCTGCGGACGCGGCGGCGCGGTCGAATCGCACCACCGCCCCGAGGGTGATGAAGGTCGCCGCCGAGAGGAGCAGACCGAGGACCACGAGCCCATCGACGTACAGCAGGTGGGCGGCAAAGCCGCCGATCACCGCGCCGATCGCACCGCCGCCGGCGAGGGCGACCGTGTAGAAGGACATGAGCGCCGATCGATCGGCGCTCAGGCTCTCGGAGCAGTCGGCCAGGTAGGTCACGGCTGCGGGCCCGAATCCCGCCAGCCACAGGATGCCGAGCACGAGGAGCGGCAGCACGGTCAGCATCCCGACGAACGGGAGATGGTTGATCGCGAGCAGCGCGGCCATGGTGAGCCACGCGCCGGGGACGGCTCTGCGCATCACGATCGCGGGGCCAAGGCGCGCGACGAACGGCGTCCACAGCAGGATGCCGACCAGGAAGATCGCAACCCAGATGATCAGGAACAGGCCGATCAATCGCACGTCGAAGTGATGCATCAATGACTGGGATCCCACCGCCTTGTGGCGCAGCAACGAGGGCAGATTGGCGACGAATGCCCCGATGAGCGCGAACGACATGATCCACGAGGGTAGGAAGGCGCGCATCGGTCCAGGGCCGACCGCTGCCCAGAAGACGACCCGCAACGAATGGACCGGGAGTGGGGGAACCCGCGGCACGAAGACGAGGCAGACGATCGCCGCCATGGCGTACAGGCCGGCGAGCAGGACAAATGCCCAGCGATGCAGGCCAAAGTACGCGACCGATCCGAGCCCGAACCCGCCCGCATACCCGATCAGCGTCGACGCCTCGAACGCGCCGCTCGCACCGGCGCGGCGGCGCCGATCGCCGGATGTCGCGGCCGCGACCGTGCCCAGGGCGACCGGTACGAACGCGGCTGCCCCGAGCCCCTCGAGCAGGCGGGCACCGCCGAGTTGTGCAGGGCGCACCCCGAGTGCAACCAGCAGCACGGCGATGACGCAGACCACGGGGCCGGCCACCAGAAAGCGCCGTCGGCCGAATTTGTCCGCGTAGCGCGCGAGGATTGGGGCGAACACCATCTCGGTGGCCGCCTGGGCGGCGCCGATCAGGCCGATGGCAATGCCACTGGGCGAGCCATGCGCGAGGTCGCTGATCCGGAACTGCAGGGCCACGCCGACGCCAACGGCGCCGACGCGGAGCAGCCCGCTGGCGATCAGCAACGCTCCGATCGCATGCGGGGCCTTCTGGCGAAACTCGTCATCGCCGGGTGCGTCGAGCACGCTGGCGACCTCCCGGTCGGTCACGGGTCTAAGGGTAGCCCGGCCACGTGTCAACCATCGAAACATGCCAGTGACCCCTTTGGCTCGTACAATGGAACTGTCTTCCGTTGTGAACGACCGGCCAGACGCGGGCCGGCCCCGACCGGATCATCGAGACGCTGTGGGTCTCGCCCCGGTCCCCTTCTCGACGTGAGGCAGTCCAAGCAGGGCGCACCGCGCCCGACCCCCGAGGTTCCATCCAATCGGCATCGAGATCCTTGCCCTGGCAGGGCTGGTGATTGTTGCGGCCGCATTTGCGGTTGTAGCTGTTCTGTACGCGCGCAGAACCGTGGCGGAAAGCCGGGTGACGCACGATGCGGATGCAGAACGCCGTCTCGAGCAGGTCCGCGCCACCGAGCAGGAGGCGAAGTCGGTGCTCCTCGCCGCCAAGGAGGAGGCGGCACGGCGCCGCGACGAGGCTGAGGCGGAGGTCCGTGAGCGACGTGCGGAGATCGCGCGGCTCGAGCAGCGGACCAATCAGCGCGAGGAGGGCCTCGAACGGCGCCTCCGCGAGCTCAACTCCAACGAGCAGCGGCTGACCCGTCGCGAGGCCGAGCTCGAGACCCTCCGTCAGACGGTCGAGGATGAGCGGTCGCTGATCACGAGGGAGCTCGAGCGGGTCGCCGCGCTCTCCGAGCAGGAGGCCCGCATCGAGGTCATGCGCAGCGTCGAAGGCGACCTGGTCCCCGAGATCGCCGAGCGCATCCGGCAGGCCGAGACCCAGGTCCGTCAGGAAGCCGCCGAACGTAGCCGCGAGATTCTCATCGCAGCGATGCAGCGCCAGGCTTCCGAACAGAGCGGCGAGGCGTCGGTCACCGTCGTGCACCTGCCATCGGACGAGCTCAAGGGCCGCATCATCGGGCGCGAGGGCCGCAACATCCGCGCGCTCGAAGCGGCGACCGGGGTCGACGTCATCGTCGACGACACCCCCGAGGCGATCGTGCTCAGCTCCTTCGACCCGGTGCGCCGCGAGGTTGCCCGGGCAACCCTGGAGCGCCTCTTCAGCGATGGGCGGATTCACCCGGCTCGCATCGAGGAGATGGTGGTGAAAGCCCGCAACGAGCTCGCCCAGCAGATCAAGCACGAGGGCGAGCAGGCCTGCCAGGACATCGGGCTCACCAACGTCCATCCGGAGCTTGCGCGCCTGCTCGGGACACTTCGATACCGAAACTCCTACGGCCACAACGTGCTCTCGCATAGCCAGGACACCGCCGCGATCGCCGGCATGATTGCTGCGGAGATCGGGTTCGACGAGCAGGTGGCCAAGGAGGCTGCGCTCTTCCACGACATCGGCAAGGCGGTGGAGCACGACGTCGACGGTCCCCACGCGATCATCGGGGGCGAGATCCTCGCGCGACTCGGCCGCCCGGCAGCGGTGGTCCAGGCGGTCCGTTCGCATCACTACGACGAGGAGCCGCGCTCGCCTGCCGCTGCCATCCTCATGACCGCCGACGCAATCAGCGCCGCGCGGCCGGGCGCACGAAGGGAATCGCTGGCCTCGACGATCAAGCGCCTCGAACGCATCGAGGCGATCGCCAATGAGTTCCGCGGCGTGGAGCGAAGCTTCGCGGTCCTGGCCGGGAAGGAGCTTCGGGTTCTCGTCAAACCGGACGAGGTCAGCGACGACGAGGCGCAGATCATGGCCCGGCAAATCGCCAAGCGCCTCCACGGCGAGGGGAGCTACAGCGGCCGGGTGAAGGTGGTGGTGCTCCGCGAAACCCGCAGCGTCGAGTACGCGAAGTAACGATTGCATCGCGCCGGCGGGTATTGCCCGCTGCGGGAAGCGACAATCGCGGCCGATAATGACCACGTCCTACTCACCGCCCTCACAGAACGCGCCCAGCGTGACATCCCCATTGGAAATCCTCAAAGTCTCAGCAACGAGCAAGCCGGTTGCGGTCGCCGGTGCGATCGCCGGCGTGGTGCGCACGCAGAGGCGTGTCGAGGTCCAGGCGATCGGCGCAGGCGCCATCAACCAGGCGATCAAGGCCATCGCGATCTCGCGTGGCTATGTCGCGCCCGGCGGGCTCGACCTGGTGTGCATTCCCTCGTTCATCGATATCTCGATCGATGGAGAGGAGCGAACCGGAATCCGCCTGGTCGTCGAAGTCCGCTAGCGTCGGCGTGAGGCGCCCGATGGGCGCTGGATCACACTGCTAGGCTTCGACGGATGCCGTCCATACCGATCCTCAGCGACTCCGCTCGAGGTTTCAAGCCGCTCCCGCTGATCGCGCGCGCCCCGCGGCGCGAGCCGCAGGTGCCGGTGCTCGGGCGGGCGCCCCGCGTTCACCTCTGGCACATCGGGTGTCAGATGAACGACGCTGATCGCGAGGAACTGGGGGCACATATTGCCGACATCGGCTGCATCCCCGAAACCGCGCTCGAGGATTCCGACATCGCCGTGCTGATCACCTGCACGGTTCGTGCCAACGCGGAGCAGAAGGTCTTCGGGAAGTTCCGCGAGCTGATTCCCTGGAAGCGCTCGCGTCCGGGACGGGCGATCGCGCTCACCGGCTGCATGGCCGTCGAGCACGGGGAGGCCCTCCTCGACCGGCTTCCCGAGCTCGACTACGTCTTCGACGTCCGCGAGCCCGACGGGTTCCTGGCAAAGCTCCAGGCACTCCACGCTCCGAACCTCGACGGCCCGGTCATCGTCCCCGCCTCCGACCAACTCAGCGCCTACGTTGCGGTCATGGGTGGCTGCAACGAGATGTGCACCTATTGCATCGTTCCGTTCGTGCGCGGCCGCGAGCTGAGCCGCCCGCTCCCGGAGGTCGTGGAGCACGTCGAGCGACTGGTTGCGCAGGGGGTTCGAGAGGTCACGCTGCTCGGGCAGAACGTGAACTCGTACCACGACCGGCAGCATCGCGCCCGTCTTCCCGAGCTCCTCGCCGCGGTCGATGCCGTCCCCGGCCTGTGGCGGTTGCGGTTTTTGACCAGCCATCCTCGCAACGCCCTTCCCGAGCTGTTCGCGGCGATGCGCGACCTGCCGACGGTTTGCGAGCAGCTCCACCTCCCGGTGCAGGCCGGCGACAACGACCTGCTCCGGCGCATGCGCCGGCTGTATACCGTCGATGACTATCGCGCCAAGATCCAAGCGGCGATCGATACGGTCGGTCCGCGCCTCGCGCTGAGCACCGACATCATCGTCGGGTTCTGCGGCGAGTCCGAATCGGAGTTTGCCGGGACCGAATCCTTGATGCGCGAATTGCGTTTCGATACTGTGCACCTCGCTGCGTACTCCGTCCGTCCCGGGACCGCCGCGGCCCGCCGGGAAGACGACGTGCCCCCGCCCGAGAAGAAGGCGCGGCTCAATCACCTGCTCGCCCTGCAGCGGGAAATCGCCGCGGCTCGCAACGCGCTCTACGTCGGTTCCATGGTCGAGATCCTGGTCGACGGCATCGCCGAAGACGCGAGGCCGTACGGGCGCACCAGGGAGAACAAGGTGGCGTGGCTCCCGGCAGGGACCGCGCAGCCGGGGGAGCTGCGTTCCGCGAAGGTGGTCGCGGCGAACGCGTTCCAGTTGCACGTTCAGCCCGTCGGCGCGGCGGCGTGAGAACGAGCTCGAAGATTCGGGCTCCGCACCTCAACGCGGCGGTGCCTGAGGCGCCGCATACAACGCTCGACCTCGACACGGCCGGGGACACCCCAATCCTTCGCGAGTATCGCGCCGTGAAGGCCGACCATCGGGACGCGATCGTCCTGGCTCGGCTCGGCGACTTCTTCGAGATGTTCGGCGACGACGCGCTGCTGGCGGCGCCGATTCTCGGCGTGCAGCTCACCGGCAGAGGGTTCGGCGCGGCCGGCCGGCTGCCGATGTGCGGCGTGCCGCACCAGGCGATCAGCCAGCACATTCGCAAGCTGCTCGACGCCGGTCAGCGCGTCGCGATCTGGGATCAGGTGGGCGAGGTCGTCTCCGGTCGTCTGGTCCGGCGCGCGGTGACCCGCGTGCTGAGCCCGGGGATGGTTGTCGAGGCGGATCTGCTCGAACCTTGGGCGGTGTCCCGATGCGTTGCGCTCTTCGTGTCGCACGGCCGGGTCGGTATCGCTGCATTCGATCCCAATAACCAGCTGCTTGAGCTTTCCGAGATCGAGGGCGACCTCGATAGCACAACCGTCGCCGATGAGCTGGCGCGGCTCGACGCAAGCGAGCTGCTCGTCGAGGATGCGACCCCGATCCCTGCGTGGCTCGCTGCGCTCGCGCCGCTGACGCCGCTGGCAGCTGCGGTGTTCGACACGACCCGAGCCGAGGAGCGCCTGCGCCGCGCGACCGGCGCCGTCTCACTCGACGGTATCGGTGTGGCGGCGGTGCCGGCAGCGCTTCGCGCGGCGGGTGCCGTGCTCGCGTACTGCGAGCGAGCGCACATCGTCATCAGCCAGGAGTTGCTGCGCATCGCGATCCGCACGCCCGACGGCGCCATGCGGCTGGATGCGCACACGCGCGCCAATCTCGAGCTGTTCACCCGCCTCGGCGAGCGCGGAGACTCACTGCTGCAGCTCCTCGACGCGACGCGCACGCCGATGGGCACGCGCCTGCTCCGGGCGCGACTCCAGGAACCGCTCACCGAGGTTGACCCGATCGAGCAACGCCTCGAACTCGGTGGAGGCATTGCTCGACGACCGTGATGGCCGGCGCCATCTTCGCGACGCCCTCGGCGGGATGCGCGACCTCGAGCGACTGGTGGCGCGATGCGTGCAGGGGATGGCGACGCCGCGTGACCTCGGCGCGGTGCGCGACACCTGCGCGGCACTCGACGTCGCCGGTACGGCGGCTCGTGCGATCGCCGGAGGAGCCGAGATCAATCACGCGGCCGAGGACTGCCGTGCGCCCGAGGGCTTGCGCGAGCGTCTTGACGCATTGCTCTGCGACGAGCTTCCCGCCGGCGCGAGCGACGGCGGCGCCATCCGGCCCGGCGCTGACAGCGACCTCGACAGCCTTCGCGCCGCAGGGAGCACCGCGCGTACCTACCTTGCCGCGCTGGAGGCGAGCGAGCGTGAGCGCACGGGCATTCGATCGCTCCGCGTCGGCTACAACCGGGTCTTCGGATACTTCATCGAAGTCCCCAACGCGCATCGCGATCGCGTCCCGAACGACTATTCGCGCAAGCAGACCCTCGCCGGTGCCGAGCGTTTCGTGACCCCCGACCTCAAGGAGCACGAAGCGATCGTGCTCCACGCTCGCGAGCGTGCCATCGCGCGTGAGCAGGAGCTGCTCGCCGGCGCGGCAGCGGACGTGGCGATCCATGCCCGCGCGCTGGCCGACGCAGCAGCAGCAGCAGCGACCCTCGACGCGGCGCAGTCGCTCGCCACCGTCGCCGAGGAACGGCGCTGGGTGCGCCCGGCGATCGACGCGTCGTCGACACTGCGCATCATCGGCGGGCGCCATCCCCTGGTGGAGCGCACGCTCGGACCGGGACGGTTCGTTCCCAATGACGTGCACCTCAACGATGCGGCGCGGATCGTCGTGCTCACCGGGCCGAACATGGCCGGCAAGTCGACCTACCTTCGCCAGACGGCGAGCATCGTCCTGCTCGCTCAAATCGGGTCGTATGTCCCCGCGACGGAGGCCACCGTCGGCGTGTGCGACCGGATCTTCACGCGCATCGGCGCGCACGACGACCTGAGCGGCGGCCTCTCCACGTTCATGGTGGAGATGGCTGAAACTGCCGCGATCCTCCGCCAGGCGAGCGAGCGCAGCCTGGTGATTCTCGATGAGATCGGTCGCGGCACCTCGACGTACGACGGTGTCAGCATCGCGCAGGCGGTGGTCGAATATCTGCACGACGCGCCGCAGCTGAACTGCCGCACGCTCTTCGCGACCCATTTTCACGAGCTCACGGTGCTCGCTGCCGCCCTGCCGCGGGTCCGCAATGCGCGCGTCGAGGTGGTGGAGGAGGGCGCCGACATCACCTTCCTGCACCGCATCGTCCCGGGAGGCGCGGATCGTTCGTACGGCGTGCATGTCGCAAAGCTCGCCGGCATCCCTGGTGGCGTCCTCGTGCGCGCCCGCCAGCTGCTCGCCGCCCAGGAGCGTGAGCGGCCGCTTGCCGGAAACGGCGAGCACGCCTCCGACCAGCTGACCCTCTCGATCACCGAGCCCGCACCGAACCCGGTGATGACCGAGCTTGCCTCACTCAACCTCGACGGCATGACGCCGATCGCGGCGCTCAACAAGCTCGCCGAGCTCCAGGACCGCGCGTCGACGTGATCGCCACCGCCCCGATCCGCAGGTTGCCGCAGGTGGTCGCCGACGCCATCGCCGCGGGCGAGGTCATCGAACGGCCTGCGTCGGTGGTCAAGGAGCTGGTGGAGAACGCGCTCGATGCCGGTGCCGGCCGCGTCGATATCGCCATCGAAGGCGGCGGGCTGGTGCGCATCGCGGTGGTGGACGACGGGTCCGGCATCGCGGAGGACGACCTCGAGCTCGCGGTCGAGCGCCATGCGACCTCGAAGATCGCGGTCGCCGGTGACATCGCCGGCGTGGGCACGCTCGGTTTCCGCGGTGAGGCGCTGGCGAGCATCGCGGCGGTGTCCGAGCTGCGACTGACGACGTGCACCCGCGGTGCAGTGGCCGGGGCGACCCTCCACGTTCGCAACGGTGAGGTCCTCTCCCGGGCAGCGGCCGCGAGCGGTCCGGGAACGCGCGTCGAGGTCTGCGAGCTGTTCGCCGCCTCGCCGGCACGGTTGCGATTCCTGCGCTCGGTCGGCACCGAGGCGAGCGCGGCGGTACGCGTCGCCGCGGACCTCGCCCTCACCCATCCGGACGTGGCGTTCACGTGCACCAACGATGGACGGATGGTGCTGCGCACCATCGGCGGACGGCTCCGCGACGCGATTCGATCGGTCATCGGCGCGCGCGCCGAGCGGGATCTGCTCGACGTGGACGCACCCGGGACGATCGCCATCGGTGGGGCGATCTCATCTCCGCACGTCCATCGGGCGTCACGCAGCGGGATTGTCCTCATCGTCAACCATCGCCTCGTGCACAACCGGGCGCTGCTCACCGCCGTCGACGAGTTCATATCGAGGGCTAATCCCAGGGGGACGGCACGGCTACGGCGTGGTCACCGTGGATGTGCCGCGGGAGACGCTCGATGTCAACGTGCATCCCGCCAAGCGCGAGGTGCGATTCAGCGACGAGCGCGCCGTCTTCAGCGCGGTGCAACGCGCCTGCTGGGCAGCACTGCGCGCCGCGCCGGCGCTGGGAGCCGGCGGGGCCGTCGAGCGCCAGGACGGATTCGCCATCGGTGCGCTCAGGGTTCGCGACGCCGACTTCGCCAACGGCGCCCTCTCGCTCCGTGACGGCGGGTTCGACGTTGGAGGGCCCGGGGTCACCCTCGGGGATCTCGACATCGCCGGACGGCCGATCCCGTACGTGTCGAACCGTGTTCCGGATGCGGTGCGCCCTGGATCGGCCGGGCCCGCACCGAACGATCACGGAACGCTCCCCGCGATGTTCGCCCTCGGCCAGGCGGGCAGCGGCTTCCTGGTCGCGACCGCCGGCGACACCGTCGTCCTGGTCGATCCCCATGCGGCCCACGAGAAGATCCTGTACACCGACCTGCTGGGACGCTGGCGCGAGGAGCTGCCCGAGCCCTCCGACTCGCAGCTGCTGCTCATGCCCGTGGTGGTGGAGTGCGGACCCGGCCGCGCGTCACGAGTTGCAGACGAACATGACTTTTTCTCACGATGCGGTTTCAGCATCGAGCCGTTCGGCCCGGGCTCGGTTCGATGCACGGCGGTGCCGCTGACCGCCGCCAAGGCCGACCCCGAAGGTCTGGTCACCGAGCTGATCGAACGCCTCGACGAGCGGGACGCCGGTGTGGAGGAGCGCCGCCACCGCCTCGCCGCCCTGGTCGCCTGCCACGCGGCGGTTCGATTCGGCGACCGCCTCGATGTCGTCGCCCAGCAACGCCTGCTCGACCAGCTGGTCGCGACCCCAGGGGGTACGACCTGCCCGCACGGCCGCCCCTCGGTGCTCCTCCTCGACGATGCGGTGCTCCGTCGCGCATTCCGGCGGCCCTCACGATGAGCAACCCCATGCTGGTCATCGTCGGACCGACCTGCTCCGGGAAGACGGCGCTTGCGGTCGCGGCCGCCAAGGAGAATGCGCCCGCTGAGATGCTCAACGCCGATTCTCGCCAGGTCCGCCGGGGGCTGCGAGTGGGCACCTGCGCGCCGGGCCCGTCGGAGTTGCAGGGCGTCCGGTGCCACCTGCTCGACCTCTGCGACCCGGGCGAGATGTTCACCGTCGCCGACTGGCTCGCCGCGGCGCGACGGAGCCTCGAGCGCCTCGACCGTGCCGGAACCCGCGCCGTCGTCGCCGGGGGCACGGGGCTCTACGTCACCGCCCTCGTCGACGGCTTCGACCTTGCCCAGGTCCCGCCCGACCCCGTGCGCCGCGCCGACCGCTCCGAGTTGGCGGCGACCCCTGAAGGACTCGAGACGCTCGCCGCCGAGCTGCGCCGGCGGGATCCGGCCGGCGCGAGCGAGACTGACCAGCGCAATCCGCGCCGGGTCATCCGGGCGCTCGAGATCCTCGACGCCAAGGGGGGCTCGGTCCTCAGCGCACGCAAGCGGACCGCACCGCGCGCGGCGGTGATGGTCGCCCTCGACGTGGCCCGTCCGGTTCACGCGCGCTGGATCGAGCACCGCATCGCCGGGATGTTCGACAGCGGCGGCATCCAGGACGAGGTTCGCTGGCTCCAGGGGCGGGGACTCGACCATGCGGCGATCGGCGCCTGCGGCATCGGCTACAGCGAGGCCCTCGATCTCATCGAGGGGCACCTCGATCTCGAGGCGGCGATGCAGGCGACGATGCGCCGGACCCTGCGCTATGCCCGGGCCCAGCGTACCTGGTTCAAGCGCGACAGCAGGCTCACCTGGTTCCGACCCGATCTGATGAGCTTCGACCAGATGCTCTCTCAGGTCCTCGACCTGGTCGCCGAGGCTGAAGCGGGAGGATCCATCGGCGAGGGCGGCGCCTAGCCCAGAACATCCGTTTGCATTTTTCGGGTCCCCGTGCTACATTCCGGGTCGCCCAAGCCGGCTGGAGGATGTATCGAAGCAATGCCTGACTCCCTGAACCCGCGGCAGCGTCAAATCCTGGATTACCTCAGAGATCACAGCCGCGATCACTCGTACCCACCGACGGTCCGGGAGATCGGTCGCGCGGTCGGCCTCAGCTCATCGTCGACCGTGCAGAACCACCTCAACACGCTCGAGACGCGTGGTTTCATCACTCGCGACCCTGCGAAGTCGCGGACGGTCGAGATCGTCGACGCCCATGAGTCCCGCGGGCCGAGCAACATCGTCAACCTCCCCCTCGTGGGCCGCGTTGCCGCAGGCACGCCGGTCCTGGCCGTCGAGAACGTGGAAGAGCACCTCAACGTGGGTACGGAGATCGCCCGAGGTGAGGACTCGTATGCGCTCACGGTGCACGGCGAGAGCATGATCGACGCCGGCATTCACGATGGGGACATCGTGGTCGTGAGCCCGCGGAAGGACGCCCCGGCCAACGGCACCATCGTTGTCGCTCGCATCGAGAACGAGCTCACCGGCGAGAGCGAGGTGACCGTCAAGCGGTTCTTCCGCGAGGCCGGACGGATCCGCCTGCAGCCCGAGAACAGCACCATGGAACCGATCTACGCTCGCGACCTCAACCTCGAGGGCGTCGTGGTCGCAGTCATCCGGCTGCTGAAGTAGTACACGCTAGCCCTGGGGTCCGCCCCCGAGGTTCTCGAGCGACAAACGAGGCAGCGAGCCAAGGTAGGCGTCGAGCGCCGCGGCAAGCTCCGAGCTCGCCTGGCCGTGCACGGTCACTCGTGTGCCACCCAGGTCGTCCGCGACGGCGCTGATCGCGAGATCGGGTCGGTTGTCGATGAGGAGCGGCAGGCCGGGCAGCAGCGCGAGCGGCAGCAGCACGATGAGCACCGGGCTCACCGCCGTCAAGATGAGCGTCGCGAGCACGATCGCCAGGCCGATCAGCACGGCCACATCGCCGCCGTAGCGCCGCCGCTGCTGCGGGCGGAGCACCAGGTAGTTGGGGCCACGTTCGGCGACCGCGATCCCCGGCATTGGACGCTGGGCGAAGTCGCCGAGCACATCGTCGGGCGGTTTCCCGGTCCGGAGCGAGAACTGGTAGGCGCGCGTTCGAAGTCTGGTGATCATGGGGCGCATAGCGTTGCTCCATTTGTACCGCGTCGCGACAGCAGTGCGTGAGGTGCGTTAGCGTTGAGTCCCATGGCTCGCCCGCCGGCAACCGCCCTGAACATTGATCCAGTGCTGCTCGGGCTTGCCGTCCTCGCCGTTGCCGCATGGGTCTGGGTGATCCGCCGGTCCGCCAAGTCACCGAGCGGTTCGAGACGGCTCGCACTGGCGGCCGCGGTCACGCTCCTGGTCGCCATCTGGTTCTCCCCAGTGGCGACGCTTGCGCAGCACTACCTGCTGGCTGCCCACCTGATCCAGGTGCTGATCCTGATGGGGCCGGTACCGGCGCTCCTGCTCCTTGCACTGCCGCGGAACGCGGGGATCGCGCCAAGATCGGTCCCGCTGCCACTCCGCCTCGCGGTGCATCCGATCGTCGCGATCATCGCGGTGAACGCCGGGTTCATCGTCTGGCACCTGACCCCGGCGTACGACGCGGCACTGGGCAGCTGGTGGCTGTACGACCTCATGCAGGCGACGCTCCTGCTCGTCTCCCTCATGTTCTGGTGGCCGATCGTAACTCCGTGCTCACCTCCCGCTCGAGCGCTGACCGGCTTCGGCAAGCTCGGCTACATCGTGCTGGCGACCATTCCACAAACACTCGGCGGGCTGCTCGTGGCCCTTGCGGGGCACGTTCTCTACCCGGGATATGGCGCCGGACCGCAACTGGTCGGCGTCGACGCGATCACCGATCAGCAGATCGCAGGCGCAAGCATCGCGCTGGTGAGCAAGATCGCCCTCTTCGCGGCCTTCTGGGTCGTGTTCATGAATCTCTTGAGCACGGGTTCGGATGGACGCGAGGATGAGGGCGGTGGTGGTGGGGGGGGCGGGTCGAGCCCGAGGCTGGATGCGCCCCGGCCGCGTCCCTCAGGGCTTCCTCGATGGCTCGACGACGTCGGCGACGGCAGGACGACCGACGAGCCGCTGCCGAGGCCGGGCGCGGTCAGGGTGCCGGCAGGGTCAGGGTCTCGCCCGGCCTGATCGCCGCACCCTCGAGGTGGTTCGCCGCCTCGATGTCGGCGATCGACTGCTCGATATTGGCGCCGGGGTAGTGCGCCGCGGCGATGCCCCAGAGGGTCTCGCCGGAGTGAACCACCATCCGCGTGTTGGTATTCGGGGAGCCGGCGTACGCGACACCGCCGACGACGACGAGCCCGGCGGCCGCAGTGGCCACCACGACGGCGAGCCGCGCCGGACGGCTGAGGCGATCTGGCCGGCGGGAGAAGCGGTTGGGTCCGAGGCTGTCCTGGATCATGTTCCTGCACCGAACGTATGTTCCATGGCGATGACACTATCAGGGAACGGATGTTCGAGTCAAGGAAAAGGATCGGATCGCGCTCGGCGCCGAACGGCCGGATAATCCCCCGGTGGGCGAGCGCGCGATCAGGATCCGGGTCGGGGTCCTCATGTGGCGGGATGACCGGGTGCTGCTGGTCCGCCACGAGAAGGCCGGCCACTCCTACTGGCTGGTGCCGGGCGGTGGCGTCGACATCGGCGAGACGATGGTCGCCGCCGGCGCTCGCGAGGTGTTCGAGGAGACCGGCTACTCCGTCGAGATGGGACCGCTGCTCCTCATCTGCGAGGCCATCGACCCGAAACCCGGCGGGAGACACATCGTCAATGCCGTCTTCGCCGGGACGGTTCGTGGCGGCACGCTCACCGTTGGGGTCGATGACAAGTCGCTGCGCGACGCGCAGTGGCACCCGGTCGAGGCGCTCGGCGAGCTCGAGATGTATCCGCCGATCGGCCTAGAGCTGCTCGCCTGCTACCGGGAGAAGGGCACTGGCGCGGTTCGGGTCCTCGGCAACACCTGGCGACCATACGGAGGCTAGCGGTGCCGAGCAGGTGATCAGGTCCGGGCGGCCACCTCGCCGAGATAGTCGCCGAGACGGCGATACGCCTCTCGCTTCCGCCGGTCGGTGATCTCCGTGTAGACCTTCAGGGTTTCGAGGGTCGCATGACCGAGGACCTCCTGCACCAGGCGTACGTCGCCGTCGGTCGCCTCGAGGAGCGTGGTCGCCGCCGTGTGCCGCGCCGCGTGGGGGGTTCGGAGATCGCTGAACAGCTCGAACATCTCCGGGTCGCCGCCCATCCGATGTCGCAACGCGGCGAGCGCCCGGCGTGCGCCGTCGGTGGTCAGGCGGTTGTGCGGCAGGGCACGTCCATGAGGCACGTCAGCGCGCGCGACGCTGATGAACAGGGCAGGGGAGGGGTCCGGTCCACGCAGCTTGAGATAGTCCTCGACCGCGGCGAACGCATCGTCGGTGCAGTACACAGTCCTGTATTTGCCACCTTTGCCCAGAACACGGAACCCCTCGGGCCGGACGTCACCGCGATCCAGCCCGCAGGCCTCGGCGATCCGGCATCCGGTGCTCAGCAGCAGGTGGATCAGCGCCCGGTCGCGGCGGTCACGGAGCGTCTCCATCGGAAGTGCCGCCAGCAGCCTGGGGACGTGATCCGTGGGCACCGGGTGCGGGTCGCCCACCACATAACGAGGCACGGTGACCTGACGGCTTAGTTCCGCGGCGATCCAACCCTCGTCATACGAATACGCGAGGAATCTCCGCAACGCGACGAGCGCCCGGGCACGCGATCGAGGATTCGGCAGCACGTCGGCGAGCTCGATCTGGTAGCGGCGCAGCGTCGGCCGGTCGACCCCGGAAAGCAGGTCGCCGGTCAGTGGGCGGGTACGCAGGAACGCCACGAACTTGGCGAGGTCCTGACGGTAGGCACGGACCGTCGTCGCCGGGCGATTGCGCTGCACGCGCAGCCAGTCGAGAAACTGATCGACCTGATCGGGCATCGAGTCCGTCGGCCCGGGCACGTGAACCGCCCAGGCCGGTCCACGCCGTTCGCGAGGCGCGGTCGGCCGGCGAGTGGAGCGCAGTCGAGCTGCCATGTCTCCGTATTATCAGGAGCTTGGCGCCGAGTGACTGATTCCAGCCTCCTCGAGGGTGAACCTGATGAAATCGAGGGTGGGAAGACGCTGGTCCAGCTGCCGGCCGCCTGGGTAGGCACCGGCCAACTCGATCAGCGGATGCCACACCTCGAGGTAGGGGCCACGAAGCGCCCATGAGGCGGCCTCCGGCTTGGTCACCAGCTCGCCGGTGGCCAGCAGGCAGAGCGCGCGGCACATCGTGACCACGGCGTACGCCTGATATCCACGCTTGAGGAACTGTCCCGGATACTCGAGCTGCGGCAGCCACCACCCTCGCAACGTGCTGATCACCGCGTCCCGAACCTCGCCGGCGGTCACGGGCGCCACGACCTTCGTGATCTTGGGGCCGAAGAGCGTGATGCCGTGCTCACGGAGGGTCCGCTTCTGAATGATGAGTTCGGGTCCCAGCGCCTGGACCTTGAATCCCTCGTCCTGGTGCAGCTCGAGGACCGCAATGTTCGGGATGCCGGGGGCCGTCAGGGCCTTCGCAGGGATGAACATGGCCTCGAGGCGCTCCGCCCAGCGCTCGTGGCCCCTGCCGTGCATCGCCGTGTGGACCTCATGGAGCCGCTCGTTCGCCGGCCCGTCGGTCAGCACCCGGGTGGTGAGGAGCACGTCCACGTCGCTGGTCCGCGGATTGAAGGCCCCGGTCGAGAGAGATCCGTGGACGTAGACGCCCGCAAGGTTCCGCCCCAGCGCACTCCGCCACGATGCAACGGCGAGGCTGAGAAACGAGCCGAGCGCCGGCCCTCCGGCCCTGATGATGCGCGGGTCGATGTCCATCGCTCCATAACCCTATCCCGGGGCCGGCGCATCCAGACCGGTCGCGACCGCTGTGGTCTCAGGCGGGGCCGGCGAGGCTCGGCGGGGGGAGCCGCTCGAATCGCCCGCGCCGCCCCAACTCGCGCCAACCCAGATGCCGCCAGGCTGCGCGGGCTTCCGGGTTGTCGGCATTGACGTGGAGGCGCGCGACCCGGATGCCCGTTGCTCGCATGCGGCGCGTCGCCTCGGTCACGAGCGCGCCGGCGAGCCCGATGCGGCGATGAGCCGGCACGACGCCCACCTGGTCGATCCAGCCGCGACTGCAGACCACGAACCCCGCCGGCGCGCCGTTGAGGAGGACGCAGAGCGAAGCCCCGGAGACGAAGTCCGCGTCACCCGTGAGCCGTTCGATCCACTCCGACCGCGACCAGCCCGGGAAACCGGGCCGATCCCTGAAGGCCGCCTCGTACGCCTCGAAGCTCGCCGTGGCGGCAGCGTCGCCCCACTCGAGGATGGTCGAGCCGTCCGGCCACCGCACGGCAGCCGGGTCCTCCGCATCGGGCAGATCGCGCTCCATGGCGAGCTCCTCGAAGACAAGGTCGAAGCCCGCGGCGGCCCAGCGGCGCTTCTCGGCGTCGGTCAGGCACTCGCTCACCACGCGCACCGGCACGTCCGAGCCGGCCGCGGCGACCTGTCGTTCGATCCAGGCACGCTGTGCGATCCAGAGATCCTCGGAGCCGGGCCTGAGCATCGATGCCACCGAGATTCCGGGTGCGTCGTCAGAGCCGCTCACCGACACGGCCGCCGAGCCGCCGAGCTCACCTGTCGGCAGCGCCTGAACCAGCCTCGAGACGCCGGGGCTGAAGTAGAGACGCTCGAGCCACCTCGGGTCGAGAACCAGCGACCAGCCGGTCGGGTCCGGGAGCTGCGCTTGCGCCAGGTCCAGGATTCGCGCCCGCTCAGACGCGGTGTCGGACACGCCTCAACTCCCGCGTGATCATCCTGAACGATTGAGTTCGGGGCCAGTCTAACGCCGCCGTGGCCGGCGATCGAGCTGAGCGGACGGCGGGAGGAGAGGATGGTCCGATCGCTGATGACCATACCTGTAGATCGTGAGAATATGCATTATCAGGAGCTTTATTGGTCGCGCCGGGACAGGTGCGCGTCGGGCTCTCCTCTGGCCTATGGGGCAAGCTCAAGTCGGTCGGGTCGAGACCGCTGCGGCCGACGGGCTCAGCATCACCACGATCCGCCGATGGGCATCCGAGCCACCACATCGGCCGGGCGAATCGACGGTCCTTACCGAACTTACCGGGACTTACCCGACCGGGTTGAACACCGGGATCGCCGGAGCGGCGCACCCAGGACACGCTGGGGCGACCCAGAGCGTGTCGGAGCTCGACCGCCAGACGACGTCGATGGTGCCACCACCGGCGAACACCACCGAGGACGGGTCGGACGACGCGGTGGCGCCGAGCCCCTCCGGGCCCACCAGGCCGCTGGCCGACGTGAACAGGGACGATGCCATCAGGCCCGAGGGCTCGCGCAAGTCCACGATCACGGACCCGGGAGCGAGGGCGACCACCGACGGGTTCCCGGCGACGGTCTCGGTGCCGAGCGCCACGCCGCCGGCCCAGGTCTGACCGTTCAGTGCTCCGTGCCAGAGCTGTCCCGCACCGTTCCAGAAGACGTCGATGCCGGCGCCGGCCGCGCTCACCGACGGATCGGCGCTCAGTGCGGTTGACGTCAGGCGCTTGGCGCCCGACCAGCCCACTGATGTGCTCGTGTCAGCCCAGAGGTCGCCGGAGGCATCGCGCCAGAAGACGGTGTCAGAGCCCTGGCCGGCGCTCGCGACCACGGGATTCCCGCCGACCGCACCGGTGTTGAGCGGCATTGCGCCGCTCCACCCGGAGTGGTAGCTGTCGACCCAGAGAGCGCCGTCCGAGCCCTTCCAGAAGACATCGAGGAAGCCGGGGCCTGGCGAGACGGCGCGCGGCAGAGACGCGAGCGGCCCCAGCCCGAGCGAGACCGGCGCGGACCACGTGCCGCTGCCGAACCATCCCCCGGTGAATCCGCTGTACCACAGGTTGTGGTCCTCCCCTTCCCAAAACGCGTCAATCCGGCCAGGACCGGACGACGCAACTGACGGATCCGACATGAGCGTCGCTCCTGTCCCCCCGGCGGCGCTGATGTCCGCGGAAGCCCTCCCCCACGTCCCATTGCGGAAGGCAAGGCTCCAGAGATGCCCGTTGGTGCCACGCCAGAGCACGTTGATGTCACCCGGCTGATCGGAGACCGTCTGCGGCGTCCCCGCGACGTTGGCGGCCTGCGGCAGCGCGAGCGGATCCGGGAACCCGTAATAGGGAAGCGATCGCACCCCGCCCTGATCGAGATCCACGTGGCCGGGGATCCCGGGCACGTTTCCGGCGTCACTGAACTGCCAGACCTGCCAGCCGGTGCCTCCCCAGTTGCCTTCCGGGACCGAGGGCTGGCTGACGAACCAGTTCGCGACCCAGAGCGGATCCAGGGTGAACGCCGCCGAGTTGATGTTCCCGCTCCACCAGGATGGCGAGCAGTAGATCGCCGGCAGCGAGCCGAACGCAGCGCTGACCGTGTTCACCACGGTGCGCAGGTTGGCGATGACCACCGCCTGCGGCTCGCCGTCGGTGGTCTCGACGTCGATCGTGGGAACCAGGTCGCCATGGGTGAACCCCACCGAGCGAAGCTGGGCGATGAGCAGATCGGCCTGCGCGACCGGGCTCTGGTTCGGTTCGAAGAAGAGATAGGCGCCCGGCGTCACCCCCGCCGCCGACGCACCCCGCCAGTTGTTCGCGAATTGCCCGTCCGGAGATCCCGCCCCATCGGCGGCGCGGATGTACGCGAACGAGATCCCCGAAGCGGCCACCGAGTGCCATGCGATCGAGGAACCCTGATATGCGCTGACGTCGATGCCCTCCCGGGTCGCCGATGCGCGGCCGTCGGCCACGCGGAGCACGCCACCGGGCAGGGCGGCCATGAGCAGCAGGACTGTCGCGGCGACGGCGATCCGAGACCTCACGCCACCGCCAGAGGGGAACCCACCATTGACGTGAGGATAGACACGGATGTCGGACCCGCCGGGTTTGTCACCGTATCTTCATGGTCGACCGCGCAGGTTCGATTCCGCGCGAATCAGGCGCGAAACGGTGAGACACCCGGCCGAAAGGTTGGTCCGCTACCCTGAACGGCGTGGATCAGTCGACCCCGCGCAAGCCCGCGGGCAAAAGGCCAGTGCCGGCAGGCAAAACACCCGCCAGGCCGCTGACCAAGAAGCAGCGCCGCAATCAGATGGCGGCGAGGTCGGTCTCCCTCGAGAGCCGGAAGCCGTGGCAGTCACCGACCATCGTGACCTTCTCGAGCGTGGCCATCGTGGCAGTGGTGCTCATCGTGATCGTGCTCATCAACTCGGCAGGCGGTGGGAACGCGACCGTGTATACGCCGGTCCCCCAGGCGATCCTCACGGCCGTCGAGAATCCAAGCCCTTCGGTGGTCACCACGGTGGGAACGGGGGGCTACAGCGGCGAGATGGTTCGGCTGCCCGCCTCTGCGAAGCTGGTCTCGAATGGGAAGCCGATGGTGGTCTTCGTCGGCGCCGAGTACTGCCCGTTCTGCGCGGCTGAACGCTGGTCGATGGTGATGTGGCTCTCGCGCTTCGGCACCTTCAAGAACCTCTCCGAGATCATGTCCTCGTCCACTGACGTGGACCCCAACACCGACACGTTCACGTTCTACAAGTCGTCGTACACCAGCCCCTACATAACCTTCAGCTCGAACGAGATCGAGGATCGGAACCAGCAGCCACTGCAGTCGATGAGTGCCCAGGTGACGAACGTCTTCACCAAATACGATTCGAGTCCGTACACCACGCAAAACGGCCAGTTCCCATTCCTTGACATCGGTGGCGTGTTCACCCTGTACACCACGAGCTATAACCCCGCCATTCTCAAGAATCTGTCCTGGGCTCAGATCGCCGCAAAGCTCAGCAATCCGAACGATCCGGTGACCAAGGCCATCGTTGGCAATGCCAACATCCTCACCGCCGCGACCTGCATCGCCACCGGTGATCAACCATCGTCGGTGTGCGCTGACAACACCATCCACGTGATCGAACAAGCGTTGGCACAGATCAAGCCCACGGGCTGAGCAAGCCCGAGAGCTGACCGCGACGACTGGGAGGCGCGAGTGGCTGTCATCACCTCCTCTGAGGTCATCAACACCGGCTACGCGGTGCTCGCGCTGGTCGCGGATGTCCTCGTCCTCCTTGCTGCAATAGCCTTCATCTACTCCCGCACGTCGCCCTCCGCGCGCGCGTGGTGGGGGCGCCTGCGCGACGGGATCACGCCGTTTGCGCTCCAGATTGCCTGGATCGTGGCGGTTCTGGCCACCTTTGGCAGCCTCTTCCTGCAGTTCTTCGAGCACTTGGACCCGTGCGAGTTCTGCTGGTTTCAGCGCATCTGCATGTACCCGCTGTCCCTCCTGCTCGGTATCGCTGCTTTCCGCGGCGACCTGCAGGTGGCGAAGCGATACTTCATCGGCCTGTCGCTGGTCGGCGCCGGCCTTGCCATCTACCACTACCAGCTGGAGCACATCCCCCAGCCGACGGTCTGCGACCCCGCGGTGCCCTGCAACCTCGCGGTGATCAACATCTTCGGATTCATCTCCGTGCCGTTCCTGTCCATGGCCGCGTTCCTGCTCATCTCGACGCTGCTGCTGATGGCGCGCGGCGGCGACGCCGACGACTACGGCGACGAGGATCTCGAGGTGATCGAGGACATCGTGGTGACCGATTCCGACGGCGACCCCGTCCCCGCGACCGTCTGACGCCTCAGACGAGCTCGCCGAGGTACTTCGGGAGCATCTCACGCCAGGTTGACCAGTCGTGGTCGTACTCGGGTCCCCACGGGTCGACACGGTTCGGGATCCCCTTGCTGCCCAGCACGTGAGCCAGCCGCCACAACTCGCCGATGTTCTCCCAGCGCCCCTCGCCGGACGCGAGGATCGCGGAGCGAGTCTGCAGCAATGCAAGATGCTCGCCGTTGAGCGCCGGCAGGAAATACGAGGGCGTCGCGAAGTACAGGTCGTCGCCTGCGTTCTCGCCGACAAACCGAGCGATGTCGTACGTACCGCTCATCCCGATCGCGGCGGTCACGACGTCCGGGTAATGGCACAGCAGCGACACCGCGTTGAAGGCGCCGATCGATGCCCCGGCTGTGATCACTGTGATGTCCTGGCTGTCGCAGTCCATGCGAATCATGGGGATGAGCTCATGGCGGACGAACTCGATGAACCCGCGTGTGACGGCCGCTCGATAGCGCGCATCGCCGTCCTCGCGGAGCATCGCTTTGCCGGACACGCTGTCGCAGGAGTAGATCTTCGCCCGTCCCCCTTCGAGGTACTCCCCCACCGAGTCGACGAGCCACATACGCTCGATCTCCTCGGCGTCACCGCCGGCGGTCGGGAAGACGATCACCGGCCGGCCGTAATGTCCCCATCGCGCCACGGTCACGTCGCTCTCGACCCGGGTGGAATACCAACGTTCTCGCCGCTTCATGGCCGCACAGTCTCGCGCATCGGTGCGAACAAGCGCATCACCCCGGATAGATCAGTCGCGCCTCGCCGGGGAACAGCCAGCCGAGGCCGTCGAGCAGCCGGTCGCGCCAGTTGATCCAGTTGTGGCCGTCGAGCGCCTCCACCACGCGGATCTCGTCACACATTCGCTCGAGCACCTCAACCATTGCGCGATCCGGCACAGCCAGAGGCTCGAAGGCCCCGAAGGTGAGAAAGATGCGATCGGTGATCTTCTTCGGACGGGCACGCACCGAGTTGACGAAACGCACCACCGGTTCGAACACGTCGCCGAAGGTGCCGGACGGGGTCGCCTCGGTGAATCGCAACGACGGCGATTCGAGCAGCAGGGCTCCGTAGAAGCCCGGCGCGCGGACGGCCGCGGAGAGCGAGGCGACACCGCCGAAGCTCGCACCCATGAGCGCCCTGCCCCGCGGATCGCCCCGAAGCCGTAACGAGCCCTCGATGTGCGGCACCAGCTCGCTGGTCAGGAACCGGCTGTGCGCCGCACTCGCCCCGTACTCGCGCAGGCGGTCGCCCGGGTGCGTGAAGGCGACGACGCAGTCCGCCATCAACCGGCGGTGCATCAGGTTGTCCAGGACCGTCGCCATCGACGAGAACTGGAGGAAATCGCCGCCGTCGTGCACCACGAGAAGCGGCATCCGGCGGTCGCGGCGCATGCGCGATGGGATGTACAGGGTCACGTGCGCATCGCGACGCAGTGCCCGGCTCGGAAGGCGCAGGTCGACGAGCTCGCCCGGCACCGCGGTTGGATCCGGGTACACCCAATCCGGCGTCAGGTAGCCATCCGCCTCGAGCACCGACTGCGATCCGATCGGTTCGCCCACCACCCGCGGGTTGAGCGGGTCGTTCATGCTCTCGGTGTTCTCGCCTCGCCGCACCAGGATGCGGTACTGGATACGGGCGCCTGGTGGCAGCTCGACGCTGGCATACCAGAGGTCGCTCCCCTTCAGACGGCGGAGCGGCAGCGGGATCGGCACCTCCGGCATTCGATGGTCGACGGCGACCCAGTCGGCCTCACCCCGCCACAGGAAGGTGCAGGTCGATCCCTCGACGAGCGGGATCCGCTGCTCGCGCAGCAGGTGATCGATCGCCTCGGGGGAACTGCCCTCGCTGCGCAGACGGGTGAGCGCCCGCGGATCGCGGGCAGAGCCGGGACTCACGATCAGGCGGCGTGCGCCCCTCGCAGCACCCGGCCATCGTCGGCGACCACGCCGACAGCGCTCAGATCGGCGAGGCGCCCCGATTGAAGCTCGAGGCGATCACCGGGATCGAGCAGCACGCAGACGCTCGGCGCGCAGCGGCGCGCGAGCACTGCCAGCCGATCTGGATTGTGTGCATGCAGACGCGACATCGCGGCGGGGAGCGCCACCATCCCGCGAGCGACGCCGATGCCGATGTCGTAGAGCTCGTCCGGGCGACCCGCCGGGTCGTCGTCGTCGACGACCACGACCCGCTCCGAGACCGCGATGCAGCCGGACGACCACGCAAGCAGGGGCCGCTCCTCGATCAACGCGGCGAGGTTGAAGAGGTGCAGGCAGTCGTTGAGAACACCGACGTGGCCTCCGGCGATGGCGATCGCCACGCAGCCGGCGACGATCGCCGCCACCTCGTCGCGATGCCTGGTGATCGTGGCGCGCTCATGGGGTTGGTGCTGCGCGTAGAAACGCTCGTAGGCCTCCGCGATGGCCGACGCATGTGTCTGGTCGAGCGTTCGGACCGCATCGATCGCCGCATCCAGCTCCGACCCCGGCCGGCGCTGCGCCTCGGCGAAGCGCCGCCGGATCACCTCCACGCCGGGGAGCGCGTGGCGCAGTCGGAGCAGGTACAGCTCGCGCAACTCGTCGATCTGGGTGCGCAACAGGCGCTCGGCGTCAGCGTAGCCGGGGTCACTCTCGAGGATGTCGAGGCGGCGGCCGTAGAGGTTGAGGTTGCGCGACCCACCGCCGAGTCTCCGATCCACATCCGCGTCGTTGCGTTCACCCTCCTCCCACCCGGCGGTCACCAACGCCACCGGACCGTCGACACCGAATGCCGCAATCTCCGCCGCCAGGTCGACCCCGTCGAGCGGCCCGAGCAGGGTCACCTGCCTCACGAGGCGTGCACGCGAACCGTCTCCCCGGCGACGTTGAGCATGTGGTGGACGGTGTCGAAGTCGGGGTGCGCCATCCGGATCCACGCGTTTGCCATGTACCCGGCTTCGACCGGTTGAGTCGCCGTGCCGCTCGGCGGGATGTAGCTGTCGAGGATCCACTCGCCGAACTGGCGCTGCACCTCCTCGAGGCCGTCGTAGTGGGTGATCACGCCGTCGCGATCCGGACGAAGTGCGACGATTCCCGCGGCACGGCGCCGTGTGAGCGGGCGATCCACGCGGTGATGGACGATCGAGTTCGCCCATTCCCGGTAGATGTCGATGTCGTTGCCCGCCGCGTAGAGGTCCCAGGCACGTACGCCCGGCGGCCGGCAGCCGATCTCGCTGAACCGCAGACCCTTGGGGCCGAAGAACCATTCCATGTGGGTCGCGGATGTCCCGATGCCGAGTGCTTCGATGGCGCGCAGCCCGAGCTCGCGCACCTCGGCATAGTCGGGCGCGGTGTCGGCCTGATTGGTCGAGATGAACTGCGGGCTGATCCAGCGCTCACGCATCGCCTCGAGGACGTTCGGGTAGTAGTGCGATATGAAGTCGTATGCGGGGTGGCCGTCGATGCTGATCGTGTCGTAGAACCCCTCGTGACCTTCGACGAACTCCTCGACGGCGATGTCCGTGGCGCCCGACTGGCCCAACTCCGCGAGCGCGCGGTCGAGCCCGGCGTCGGAGTCGACGCGCACTGTTCCCGATGCCCCGGCGGCGGCGCGTGGCTTCAGGATGATCGGGTAGCCGACGCGGCCGACGAAGTCACGGACCTCTGCCGCGCTGGTGGCGCCCGTGGACTGCGCGGTCTGGATCCCGACGGCGCGGAGCGCCTCTTTCATCGCCGGCTTGTCCCTGCACAGATACGCCGTGTGCACCGACGTTCCGGGGATGCCGCAGGCCTCACGAGCGTATGCGGCTCCCATCGTGTGCGACTCGATGGTCAACTCGAGCGCGTCGATCCACACCTTGCTCTGCGCGAAGCGCACCGCCTCGATGAGGGCGCCGACGTCGGTGACGTTCGGAATCTGCTGATAGTGCAGCATCCATCCGCGCAGGTCGGCGTCCAGCCAGTCGGCCGGCCGCTCACCGATGCCGATCACGTCCGCGCCGGCCTCGGCAAGACCACGGACGAATTCGCGCTGGTTCGGAGGAAATGCCGGCTCGACGAAGATGACGTTCACGCGCAGATCCTACCCGCTGGCTCAGGACCCGTCGCCCGCCGCGTGACTAGACTCGCCAGAGCGCAATGGCGAACGCGGTCTTCGTTGCCCCATTCCTGCTTCCGGCCACGGTGCGATTCATCGCCGCGGCCGTGTCGCTTCCGGACGTCCGCCTCGGCCTGATCAGCCAGGACCCCGAGGAGAACCTCCCGGCCGGCGTGCGCTCCGCCCTCGCAGGGCATTACCGCGTCTCGGACGGAACCGACGCGCAGCAGATCGCCGACGCGACCCGGGTGATGGCGAGCCATCTCGGCAGCGTCGACTCCCTGCTCGGCATGCTCGAGCAACTGCAGGTGCCGCTCGGCGAGGTCCGCGACGCGCTGGGGATCCCGGGCATGGGCGCCGAGGTGGCTCACAACTTTCGCGACAAGGCGCGCATGAAGACCGTGTTCGAAGCCAGTGGCGTGCCCTGCGCGCGTCACCGCCTCGCGCATTCGGGGGCGGAGGCGCGGAACGCGGCCGCCGGGCTCGGGTATCCGTTGGTGGCGAAACCTCCTGCCGGCGCGGGAGCACGCTCGACATTCCGGCTCGACACCAACTCACAGCTCGAGGCCTGGTTGCAGGCCGATCCTCCCGGTGACACGAGCCCCGTGTTGCTCGAACAGATGGTGGCCGGCGACGAGCACAGCTTCGACAGCGTGCTCATCAATGGCGAGTTGGTCTGGCACTCCATCTCACGCTATATGCCGACTCCGCTCGAGGTGCTCGAGAACCCCTGGATCCAGTGGGCGGTCCTCCTCCCGCGTGACATCTCCGGGCCGGCATTCGATCCCATCCGCCGCGATGGTGTGCGCGGGCTGCGCGCGCTCGGTCTGCGCACCGGCCTCACGCATATGGAATGGTTCCGGAGGTCGAGCGGTGAGATTGCCATCAGCGAGGTTGCCGCCCGACCGCCGGGCGCGCAGTTCACGACGTTGCTTTCCTACGCGCATGAGATCGATATGTACGCGGCATGGGCTCGTCTCGAGATCTTCGACGAGTTCTCCCCTCCGGAACGCCGGTATGCGGTCGGCGCTGCCTATCTGCGCGGTCAGGGCAGTGGCGCAGTGGTCGGGATTCATGGTCTCGACATCCTTCAGCGCGAACTGGGCGACCTGGTCGTCGAGGTGCAGCTCCCGCACGAAGGCCAGCAGTCTTCCGGGACCTACGAGGGTGAGGGCCACGTGATCCTGCGCCATCCCGAGACCTCGGTCGTCGAGGCCGGACTTCGCCGCGTGGTCGAGGTCGCCCGAGTCGAGCTCGGAGGTGCGCCGTGACCGCGACCGCGACCGTGCTGATGATCTCGCCCGGCTACCCCGCCGAGATGCCCTTCTTCACACGCGGCCTTGCCCGCGCCGGCGCGCAGGTCATCGGCGCGGGCGACCAGCATGTTTCGGGGCTTCCGGAGATGGCCCGCGAGAATCTCGCGGCGTACTGGCAGATCCCGTCGTTCGCCCATGAGGACGCGATCCTCCACGAGGTGGTGCAACGCGCCGCCGGTATCCACATCGACCAGGTCGCGTCGCTGTGGGAGCCCACCATGGTGCTGGCCGCGCGTCTTCGTGAAGCGCTCGGCATTCCGGGGATGACCGTCGAGCAGACCATCCCCTTTCGCGACAAGGAGCGGATGAAGCAGGTGCTCGACGCGGCGGGCATTCGCACGCCGCATCACTACCGGTGCACCACGGCGATCGAGGTTCGCGAAGCCGCCGAGCGCATCGGGTACCCGATCATCGTGAAGCCGATCGCAGGAGCGGGGTCCGCGGATACCTATCGGGTCGACAGCGCGGTGGCGCTCGACAACGTCATTCCGAAACTCGTGTGGGTGGATGAGGTGAGTGTCGAGGAATTCATCGAGGCATCGGAGTTCACATACGACACCATCTGCGCGGGCGGCGAGGTGCTCTTCGACAACGTCGCATGGTACCGGCCGCGTCCGTTGATCGCGCGCCAGCTGGAATGGATCAGCCCGGTCACCATGGTCGTGCGAGACATCGACGCCCCCGAGCTTGCGAGCGGTCGCGCCATGGGCCGCGACGTGCTGCGCGCGCTGGGATTTCGCGACGGGTTCACCCACATGGAGTGGTACCGGCGCGACAGCGGCGAGGTGGTGTTCGGAGAGATCGGTGCGCGGCCTCCGGGTGCGCGCACCGTCGACGTGATGAATTACGCGAACGACGTCGACCTGTTTCAGCAATGGGCCGAAGCGCTCATCCATGGACACCTCTCCGAGCCGATCGACCGCCGCTACAACGCGGCATCGATCTTCAAGCGAGCACAGGGACAGGGCAGGATCACGCACGTCGAAGGCCTCTCGCGCCTCCTCTCCGACCACGACGAGTGGGTTTGCGCCATCGACCTCGTCCCGATCGGAGCTCCCCGGCGCGACTGGTTGATGACGCTCATCTCCGACGGGATGGTCATCGTGCGGCACCCCGACCTGGATTCCTGCATCGAGATCGCGGATCGTTTCGCAACCGAGCTGCAGCTCTACGCCTCGTGAGCCGGGCGGACGTCCGGCCCGCGCGTCAGTCGCCGGCGGTGACCGCCTGCTTGCCCACCGCCTCGAGCACTGCAGCACGAGGCGCGGGCATGTCGGTGTGCAGCTCTGCGATGAGGCTGTCAACGACATCGACCAGTGAGCCGCCGGACGCGACCACCTCGCGCTGCCGGATACAACTCGAGCCCCGGTCCATGATGTCAATCGCTCCGCGCAGCTCGGTGGTGCATCCCAGCCGTACCGCAACCGGTGTCAGGTCCTCGACGAGCTCGCGAATCGCCTGGCGCAAGGGCACGGTGGTGCCGCCCTCGTCGACGATGATCGATGCGTCGAGGCCGTGCCGCGCGGCGCGCCACTTGTTCTCGCGGACCAACCAGGCGCGCGGCGTCGGCAGCGTGTAGCCGCGATCGATCATCACGTCGAACTGGTGCACCAGGCATTGGCTCAGCGCCGCGACCACACCGACCTCGCGGAGCGTCGGGATACCGTCGCATACGCGAATCTCCACGGTGCCGAAGCCCGGATGCGGGCGGATGTCCCACCACACCTCGCGGATCGTCTTGATGGTCTGTGAGGAGATGAGCGTGTCCATCAGCTGCTCGAACTGCGGCCAGCCACTCAGCAGCCACGGCGGCCCGGCGGTCGGAAGGCTCTCGAACACCTTGCTTCGCCAGGACGCCATCCCCGTGTCGTGCCCCATCCAGTACGGGCTCGATGCCGAGAGCGCCAGGAAATGCGGGATGTATGCGGAGAGCGCATTCACCATGGCGATGGCCTTCTCACCACTGCGGACGCCGACGTGCACGTGGATGCCGAAGATCTGCATCTGCCGCGCCGGCCACTGCATGTCATTGACCAGTCGCAGGTAACGGGGGTCAGGGCTGATCTCCTGCAGTGCCGGGTCACTGAACGGGTGCGTGCCCGAGCACACCAGCTCGAGGTTGCGCGGCTCGGTGTGCTCGCGAAGCTCGGCCATCGTCGCCGCGAGATCCGCCTTCACCTCGGCGGCGGTCTCACAGATGCCGGTGATGATCTCGACGGTCGACTGGAGCAACTCCTTCTTGGCCTTGGGATGTCCCAGCTCACCGTGGGGGGCGTTCATGACGCCGAGGATCTCGTGGGCGCCGCTCACCAGCTCGCGGGTGTCGCGGTTGATGAGCTCCAGCTCCATCTCCACGCCGACGGTCGGCCTCGGGCTGGAGACGAATTCGATGTGCGTCATGGGTGCTCGACTCTACGCCGCGGCCGCGCGTTGGTCATGAGCCCAGGCGCCGAGGAGACCCCGGAAATGCGCGATGAACTGCTCGTGCTCGTGCGCCGGGAAGGTGTTCCGGACGGTCTCGACGATGATCCTGTCGAAATCCGGGCTCTCCACCCACGCCACCGACACTTCGTCAACGTGTGCGAGGTGGCGTTCGCAGAACTCGCGATACCGGTCCACATCGAGTTGCTCATCGGCCAGCCTGCGGTATCCGGCGAGCTTCTCCTCGTAGCTGAGGTCCGCACGGTCGGCGATCGCGAAATATGCCTCGGTGTTGAGGTCGACGGTCTGGAGGCGGCCGGTCACGCAGCAGAACACCACCCACTTCAGCAGGCTGCGAATCGCCCACGGGAAGTAATAGTGGAGGCTCGTCAACGCCAGGTCCGGGGTCGCGTTCGCGTAATCGATCGGATACACGTCATCGCCGCGAATCAGCGTCTCGCAGCTGTTGAGCTCCCACCGGAAGAAGGCGTTGACCGTGCGAAGGATGGTCAGCACCTCGTTGCCGGCGCGCGGCGTCAGGAAGTTGTGGTCGACCGAGTAGCGATCGTGCATTGGCTTCTCGGGGTGGAAGTTGAGCACGATCAACTCCGCGCCGATCCCCAGACTGCGCGCGAAGGCGTCGAAGCCGTCCACCGACGCCTGCAGATGCATGAGCCGCTGCTCGAACTCGTCATACGCCCGATAGAGCGTTTCATTGTTGTCGATGCGTGAAACGCCGACCCATGCGCCACCGTCGAACGGCTTCATGTACAAGGGCATTCCGACCGCTTTCGCCACAGCCTCGAGGTCGAAATAGCGCAGATAGCGCTGCGCGGTACCCGCGAAACGGGGGTTGTCCGGTGGTGTCTTGTTGGGCAGCATCCACGTCTCGGGCACCTTGAGGCCGAGCCGGATCATCGCGCAGTAGGCGGCGTGCTTCTCCATCGCCTGGAAGGTGAACGGGTTGTTGAGCAGATGGACTCGATCCATGAGGACGACCTTCTTCAACCACTCGCGGGGCATCGGGTACCACCAGCCGAGGCGATCGATGACCAGCGAATGACGGGGCTTCATGCGCAGGTCGAAGGGTTCGATGGTCACCCGCTCGGTGGTGAAGGTATGCGTCTCGCCGCCCTCGCGTACGGCCAGATCTGCCCGTCCCAGCAATGCCTCGAAGGCGGCCGGCCAGTCCTCCTCGACCCCGAGCAACATGCCGATGAGGTGGGTCTTTGCCATCGTGGATGGGAGTATTGCAGGCCCCGCGGCGGCGGGTCAGGTCCTCGGAGAGCGCCCCGAACGCCGGTGTGAGCTCGTCGACGCGCTGTCCTCGCGTCCCTCCAGGGTCGCCTCGATGCGGAGCGTTCGCTCGAACGCCGCCCACACCGCGTCGCTCACCACCGTGCGGAGGCCTCCGCGTTCGAGCTGGTACAGCGCCTCCGCCGAGGTGCCTCCCGGCGAGGTCACCATGTCCCGCAGCTCGGCGACGTGCTTGCCGCTCTGGAGCGCGAACTCAGCGCTCCCCTGCATGGTGTCGAGGACAAGCTCCCTCGCCACGTGGCGAGGAAACCCGAGGTGAACCGCCGCATCGGTCAGCGCCTCGATGAACAGGAAGATGTAGGTGGGGCCGGTGCCGCTCACCGCGGTCGCCATGGCCACCTGGCGCTCGTCGTGGACCTCGAACTCGCGCCCGAGCGCGGTCAGCATGGTTTGGGTTCGAGCCTTCCCGATCTCGTCGACGCTGTCGGTGGCGTACCAGACGGTGACCCCGCGACCGATCTGCGCGGGAGTGTTGGGCATGCAGCGCACCACCGCCGGGTGCCCAAGGCCCTCGCCGAGGGCTGTGGTGGTTGCCCCGGCGATGATGCTGATCACGAGCTGATCCGGCCGCAACGACCCGCGTAGCTCAGCCATCACGCCGCCGAGCATCTGCGGCTTGACACCGAGCAGGATGACATCGGTGTCGACGGTCGCCTCGACGTTCGACTCGGCCACGTTGACGTGGTGCGTCGCGACCAGCGCCTCGCGGCGAGCCGCTCGCGGATGCGTGCAGACGACGTTGCGCGCCCGCACCAGATCGCGCTCCAGCAGGCCGGCCAGCATCGCTTCGGCCATCACGCCGGTGCCGACGATGCCGAGCCGTATCCCGCGCAGGCTTTCCTCGAGCATGTGACGGCACACCTTAGCGCCAACGATTCACCGGCCGGTTCAGCGGGCCGTGCCATGATCGATTGGCGATGACGCAGCTTCCCCCTCCCGAGGGCGACCAACCCCCCGTCTATCAGTGGCTGCCGGACAGCTCGGTCACCACCACCGGCGACGGCGCGCCATGGCTGCCTCCGCCGCCATCGGGACGCCCGGCTTCGCCGCAGCAGCACAGCCCGACCGCGCCACGCCAGCAGCGCGGCCGGCGCGAGGGCGCCGTCGGCGGCATCCTCGCCGCCCTGTTCGCCTTCCTGAAATATGGGCTCTTTTTGGTCAAGTTCGGCACTTTCGGGCCGACGCTGATCACGATGGTCATCGCGCTGTGGTTCTACACGCTGTTCTTCGGGCCGGCGTTCGCGGTCGGGATCGTCGTGCTGATCCTGGTCCACGAGCTGGGGCATTTCATCGTCGCGCGATGGATGGGACTTCCCGCGCGGTTGCCCATCTTCATCGGTCCGCTCGGCGCGGTGACCAGCCTGCGCGGATCGCCGGGCAACCCCGGAAGGTCGGGCATCATCGCGATTGCCGGACCTGCACTCGGCACCGTTGCCGCCCTGCTCTGCTTCCTGCTGGCCGAAGCAGCGAGCCCGGGATACTTCCGCTACCTGCTGCTGGCGCTCGCGTATTTCGGGTGCTTCCTCAATCTCATCAATCTCATTCCCGTCGGCTTTCTCGACGGCGCCAAGGTTGCCGACGCCATCCCGAAATGGATGAACGTCCTCGGATTGCTCGTGGTCGCGGCGGTGGTGCTCCTCTTCGGCAACCCCATCGGGCTGATCTTTCTCATCCTCGGCATCTTCCACACCATCGGACGTTTTCGAAGGAGCAACCAGACGGCCGACCCATCGCAGGCCGCCGCCTCACGCCGCCTCGGGCTGGGTGCCGCCTACGTCGGGCTCCTGCTCGTCGCCGCCGCCGGCATGTCGATCGCCAATACCACGATCGTCAACAGCAACGCGGTCCCGGGAGTCAACCAGAGCACCGGAACGACGGTTCTCTAGGGTTTCGGCGTCGGCGTCGACGTGACCAGCGGCGCCTCGCACAGCGGGTATGGGAACGCTATGGAGTTGTACAGCGCCGAGAAGACGTCGAGCTGGCTGCTGGTCTGATAGTTGAAGCCGATCAGCATCGCGTGGGTCGCGTCGAACCTCAGGCGCACCTCGGCATAGAACGGTTGCCGCGCGACCGGGAGCGGCGGAGCGGTCGCACCGCTGTATGAAGCTTCCTTCGTGTAGTAGCCGAGGGTGCCGGTGTACCCGCACACGACGATCGGCGTGACGCTGGTTGCCAGGTAGCCCGGCAACCCGTTGGCACCGAATGTCTTGAGGGTGCTTCCGGTCTCGAGCACTGCGCTGTCGGTGATCCCCTGCTGTGGCACAAACAGCGTTCCGAAGGACTCCTGCTGAAAGCCCCACGTCTGCGGATAGAGCGCCGTGACGCCGTTCGCCTCGGAATAGGTGTTGAAGGCGCCCGCCGCGGTCAGAGCCGGATCGGCAACGACCCACCCGGCGAGCGTGCGCCCCTGGACATGGAACCACCCTCCCCCGCCGCTCTGATAGGCGAGCACGCTGAACGATCGTCCCTGAGAGAAGCCGCCGACGACGTTCCCGCCCACGAGTGCCGGCGCGGAGTGAACCCGAAGGCCGAGTGGGCTGAGCACCGTACGGGTGGTGCCGACGAGCACCGGGGTCGGGCTGGTCGTGGGGACCACCACGGCAAGGGTCGGCTTGGGTGAGGCCGTTGCCGAGGGGCTCGACGGCACCCCGGCGCAGGCAGCCAGCAGCACGGTCGCGAGCGCCGCCCCGGCCGTCGCCGGAGCGCCGGCTCGGGTCAGGCGGCGAGCACGTGCAGGCATCCTGCCACCGAAGCGGCGATTGCTCGAAGGTCGTACCCACCTTCGAGCAGCCACACGGATCGTCCTTCGCACTGCGCCTCGGTGAGCGTTCGCACCCGCTCGGCGATCGCATGATAGGTCTCGTCCTCGAGGCGCAACTCTGCGAGCGGATCGTCGCGATGGGCGTCGAATCCGGCGCTGACAACCACCAGGTCCGGCTCGAAGGCGGTTACCTCTGGAAGAACGACCTCGTCGAAGAGCTCGAGCCAGCGCGCCCCATCGGTCCCCGGAGGGACCGGGACGTTCACGGTCGTGCCCGACGCACCCGGGTCGCCGCGATCGGACGCGTGGCCCGTCCCCGGGTACCACGGAAACTGGTGCAGCGACGTGTACAGCACGGTTGGATCTCCGTAGAAGATGTCCTGGCTTCCGTTGCCGTGATGGACGTCGATGTCGACGATCGCAACCCGCGCGGCGCCGGCACCCTGGGCGGCGCGGACCGCGATCGCCGCGTTGTTGAACAGGCAGAACCCCATCGGCAGGTTTGGTGTCGCGTGGTGTCCTGGGGGGCGCACGACGGCGAACGCAGCGCGCGCCTCTCCCTGCATCACCGAGTCGGCCGCTCGGGCGGCGCACGCCGCGGCGTTCAGCGCCACGACATACGAGTCGCTGGTGCAGTACGTGTCGGGATCGAACCACCCCCCGCCCTTCACCGCCAGTCCCTCAACTCGCCGGACCTCATCCTCGGAATGAACCAGAAGCGGGAGGGCGCGGCGCCCCACCGGGGCGTCGAGCCATGGCAACGCCGCGAGCTGATCATCGGCGGCGATGCGCTCGAGGATCGCCATCACCCGGTCCGGCCGCTCCGGGTGGCCCGGACTCTCGTGAGCGGACTGGTCGTCGTTCTGGATCAGCGCCAGGGGGACGGTCACACGTGTGCAACCGCGGAGCGGACCTCCTCGATACGCTCGTGGAACGCCCTCGCCGCCTCGCGCGCTCCCTCCGGCGCTGCAGCGATTCCTCGGCTGACCGACACGATGATGCCCCGACCCCGGGCATCGAGCCCGGCGCCGACCGAGTCCTCGAGCGCACCACCCTGGGCTCCGACCCCGGGGAGGAGTAGCGGGGCGTCGGGCGCCGCCGCGCGGATGGCCCCAACCGCCTCGGGCTTGGTCGCTCCGACCACGAAACCGACCGTGCCGCCCGGGTCCCAGGCGAGGCCGAGCTCGACGATGCGTGCGCTGACGGGAACGCCCGACTCCAGACGGGCGTCGAGGAGATCGACAGCCCCGGGGTTGCTGCTCCGCGCCACCAGCATCGCACCGCGGTCTTCGCGTTGCAGGAACGGGAGCACCGAATCGCTGCCGAGCAGCGGGTTGACCGTGACGCAGTCGGCGCCGAGCACGTCAAAGAGCGCGCGAGCGTAGGCCTCGGCGGTGTTCCCCATATCACCGCGCTTGGCGTCGAGCAGCAGGATGCGATCGCGTGGGATGCAACTCCGCAGCCGCTCGAGAATCGCGTAGCCGGCCGATCCCATCTGTTCGAAGAAGGCCAGGTTCGGCTTGTAGGCGCAGACGTGATCGAAGGTCTGGTCGACGATCTCGAGGCAGCGCCGCTCAGCGTCGGCGGCACTTGCAAACCCATCCGGGTCGAGTCCGCAACAGAGCAGCGACCCCGATGCTTCGACGCACGCGTCCAGGCGTGCGACGAATGTCACGGCGCTACCAGACCTCCCTCGAGGTGCTGGGCTGGATCGCACCCTGGTCCGCGCGCGGTGAGTAGGGCATCTCGATCCGGTCCTTGTACTTGGCAGCGCAGTGCGGACACACGCGCGCCATCCTGCCATCGAGGATGACCGCAGCGAGACGAAAGATCGGGGTCTCCTCTCCGTCGCACTCGCAGGGGGCTGTCACCGCCATCAGTACTGCGATATTGCCACGGACGCGGACCTAACCGGCAGCCGGAACCGGTGCGGGGCTCGCCGGGAGCGGAGGCGGCGCCCGCCTGGACAATCTGGCGCGCTCGCTGATGTGGCGAACCATCTCGACCGCCTCGTCCTCGTCGCGACAGCGTGCCGACGCCTGCCAGCGCCGTCCGGCGGTGTCGACGTCGACCGTGGCCACGTGAAAGGAGCGCTGCAGCGGCCCCGATTTGAGCCGGACGCTCTGCACCTTGACCAGGGGCACGATGATCGTCGACCTCTGCAGGCGACCGGTCCGCGCGTAGACATAGCGCTGCCCGAACCACGCGGCGAGGAAGTGAAACGACAACGGTGCCTTGAGGCGTGCCCGCGCAGGTGGTCCCGCGTCGGGCGGCGGATTTGGATGCGCGTCGGGCATGACCCGCGCAAGCAGCCACAGCGCCTGGTCGCGCGACGCCACGGGGATGAGCGTCCTGGCCACCTGCTGCGCGTCGCGGTCCGCCTCGCGCGAGACGCTCTGACGGGCGACGTCCACCTCGAGGCGCGCCCAGCCGAAGGCCCGCCAGAAGAAGGGCTCGACGACCCGCACCGCCTGGATGCGGCCGTAGGGGATGGTCTCGTGGCGGCGCTGCAGCAGGCCTCGATCGAGCCTGACCCCGTCCCCGGCCTCGCTGATGGCGAAATCGAAGTCCTCGTTGAAGGCACGCGCCAGTCCGAGACCGCTGATGACCAGAACGGTCACGGCGCTGCCGAGCGCGCCCGCCCCAACCACCGGTGCGGCCGCGATCGCCGCCACGGCGGCGATGGCGATGAGGATCGGGGCCAGCACCTGCGCGCGCATCAGCAGTGCAGGGAGCAGCAACCCGTTCTGGACGTGGAGCAGCGGCAGCGCGGCCGGCTCGGGGGTCCCGACCTCCAGGCCGTGTGCGAGCGCAAGCAGGCGCGCTCGCACCACCGGCGCCTGAGCCGCGGTGAGATATGCGAGGCGGCCGTGCTCGGCGCCTCGACCTGCCGAGACGACCCGCACCTCCGCAAGCCCGAGGAAGCGCCCCGAGAGCGGCGAGATCACGTCGACCGCCTGGATTCGGGCCAGCGGGATCCGCAGCGACTGCCGCCGTATGAACCCCGTCTCGATCTGCAGGTTTCCGTCGGCGATGCGCCAGCGGGTCACCAGCCACGAGATGACGCCGCCGATGCCGCCGAGTATCAGCAGGCCGATGTAGATGATCACCGAGATCGGCAGGCCACCGTCGCGATGCAGGGCGGGCTGCTCTGCGATCGACGGAACGGCGACGACGATCACGCCGATCAGCACCCTGCCGAAGCGGACGACCGGTGAGAGCGGGTGCAGCCGCCGCCAGTTCTCGCCAACCTCCATGGGGACCGCCGTGGCGACCGGCGGAGGCATGAGGCTCATAGGCCGGTTGCCTTGGCCTCCCCCACCAGCGCCAGCCGGTCACGCAGCGCATCGGCGTCCGGGCGCACCAGGCCGGGGATGCGAGCGTCGGTCGCCGCCGCCGCGGTGTGGAGCTGGACCGTCGCGAGGCCGAAGGCGCGATCGATCGGCCCGGCGGTGACGTCGATGAACTGCATGCGCCCGTAGGGAACGACCGACACGTGGCGGAACATCAGGCCGCGAGTGACGATCAGGTCGTCCTCGCGCTCCGCGTAGCCCCAGGACCGATACCGGCCCCGCTCCACCAGCCATGCGACCGCAGCGAGCAGCGCGATGACCACCGGCAGCAGGAACCCCGCGCTCACATTGACGATCAGCGCGACCACGATCGACGCGATGAACACCGGACCCCAGAAGATCGCGAGCTGGGTCTGACGTGCGAGCCAGAAACGCGGAGAAAGCCGCTTCAGCGCGCCGGGCCCGAGGATCTGCTGGGTCGCGACAGTGCTCATGTGATTCCACGATAGACTGAAGGCAGGAGAACGGAGATGGCCTCAATCAAAGAGCGGCTCGCAGCCCTCTTCCGACGCCTCGAGCGCCGCCTCGGGGTGGACCGGGAAGGCCGTACGGTCTGGGTCTGGCTCCTGCCGCCGGGCGTCGGCATTGCGAGCGCGGCGCTGGTCGCATTCATGCCCGGGCTGCCCACCGACGTCGGATGGGTCTATCGCCTTCCCTTCTCATTCTTCGCCCTGATCACCATGACCGCGATCGCGGCCATCTACCTCATCACCTTCGACAACGACCACAACCAGCAGGCGGCCACCGACGACGAGACGGGTCGGGGGGACGACGGCCCCGAGAAGCCACCGGTCCGGCCGGACACGCCGCCGCCGCAATGGGTGACGATTCGCAAGGTGGACGATTCTCCGCCGGACGATGGCGCCAGGGGGGACGAGAGCCCGCAGCGGGAGCGCGTCCCGATCGGAGCGCATCGCTAACTCAGCACGCGTCGCCGGCCACCGTGGCGACAACTACCCGGCATCCCTGACCGGGAGCACGATCGCCGATGGGTGCGCGGGATCGTGCCAGACCTCCTGGTCGGCACTGTGCATGGTCACCGCGGCGGCGAGCGGCTCTCCCCCACCGAGGTTGCGGGCGAACCGGGGGTGCGCGCCACTGGACACCTGAACCCGGACCCGATGTCCGCGCCGGAAGACGTATGCAGCGGGCCAGAGCGGGACCTGGATCAGGGCGATACCGTCGGCCCCGGGCTGGTGCGAGGCGGGCGTCAATCGGACCAGTCCGTCGCAGACATTCAACGACTTCCCCGAGGGGTCGACGTCGCAGAGCCTGACGAAGAAATCGGTGTGCGCGAGGCTGGATCGAACGTGCAGCTCCGCCGCGACCGGCCCGACCACCTCGAGGTCGCGCACGAGCATGGAGCTGCTGAAGACGAGCACGTCGCTCCGCCGCTCCAGGGCGCGGTTGTCACGGGGCCCTCCAGAGCGCGCGAGCAGGGTGCCGCCGACCGATGGTGTCGGGTCCGACGGGTCGTACCGGTACCGATCCGGAGCCGATGCCACCGGGGTCCGGGGGTGCAGCACGCCGTGGGCGTGCAGATGCCAGCGGACGCTTCGTGCCGGCGGCGGCCACTCCGCCACCTCCAGCCACCGGCGCGCACCGCCGACGAACAACCGGACGCGCGAACGCTGCGAACGGTCACCGCGGTCGTCGAGCAGATGGATCCCGAACCAGTCGAGCGCGTCGCGGAGCGCCTCGCCGGCGGCGCCGGGATCGGGGTGCTTCCAGGGGCCGATGGTGAGGCGCGCGTCGCGCCCAGCCGCGCGAAGCGCCTGATAGTCGGCGAACTGGGCGGGCAGGAACATGTCGTACCACCCGCTCACCATGGTCACCGGCACCGTGAGCGAGCTCAGATGACGGTCGAACTCCACGGGCGCCCAGAAGTCGTCGTCGTCCGTGCGGGCGAGCCAGTCCTGATAGAAGCCCACACGCGCGCCGGTCACGACCCGGTCGGCGTCACCGAGCGGCAGGGTCATCACGGCGCGCTCCATCCGCCGTCGCGCGGCCATCTGCTCCCGAAGCCGTGGGCCTCCGCCCTGACGCTGGCTTGCCAGCAGCGCGAGCCAGGTCAGCGTGCTGTCCAGCGAGAACGTGCCGCCCGGATACGTGAAGACGCGCACGCGTGCCGACGAGATGGACACCGCCAGGGCGCGGAGAAACGGCGGCGGATCGGTCGCGACCGCCCATTGCGCGATTCCCAGGTAGCTCGGACCGGCCATGGCGAGCTTCCCGGAGAACCATGGCTGTGTCTCGATCCACCTGAGCGTTGCCAGCCCGTCCTGCGCCTCGTTCCGATAGGCGTCGAACTCGCCGCCGGAGCCGCCCGTCCCCCGGCAGCTCTGCAGGATCACCTGGTATCCACGCTCGGCCAGGAGCCGCGCGGCGAGCGCCCAGACTGCACCGCGCCCATAGGGGCTGCGCATCACGATCACCGGCTCCCGGCCGGCGCCACGAGGCCAGTACCGATCGGTCAGCAGGCGCGCGCCGTCCGGCATCGCGACCTCGATGTCGCGCCGAACCGCAACGTTGTGCGTCATGGCCGGAGGAAGCCGGGCGAGCTTTGCGGCCGCGCGAGTGGCGAAGCTCATCGAGCCCGCCCTATGCCGTGCGGGTCAATCGTACGTAGAGACGATGTCGAGCCCGGCGTCGACGGCATGGGTGAACTCATCGCTCACGACCATGACGGTGCGCCCGGCACGGGCCAGCAGTGAGCCTGCGACCGATGCCCGATACCCGGCTGCGCAGTGCACCCAGACGCGGCCCGCAGGCACTTCGTCGATGCGGTCAGGGAGCTCGTGCAGCGGGACGTGCATCGCGGTCGCGATGTGGCCCTGGCGCCACTCACCCGCGAGACGGACGTCGACGACGACCTCGCCCGGTGCCCCGATGAACGGCTTCAGGTCATGGAAGCCGGCCACCGGGTACGAGCCGGTCGCCAGTCCGGCCCACGCATCGGCTCCGTTCTCAGCTTCGGTGAGGCCACACGCGGCGATGGTGTCGATACCGATTCGAGCCAGCGCCCGGCGAGCGGCGGCAAGCTCCTGGCGAGAGCGTCCCATCAGGCTGAGCGGGCTGCCCCATGGGAGGAGCCATCCGAGATACGTGGTCAGGGGGTCCGAGAGCTCGAACGCGAGCGTGCCGGCGAGATGGCGTGCCGCGAAGTCGCGGCGGTCCCGCAGATCGACGACCCACTCCCCGGCACGGGCTCGTTCGGCGAGCTCGCTCGCATCGCTGATCGGCGGCACGTCGAGGTCCACCTTGGCAGCTCCCTCGCGGTTCCTCGGGGCGATGTAGGAGTAGTAGCGGGGAAAGGCGTCCAGCCCCGACACCAGGCGGGCGACGAACGCGTCCTCGTCCATGAGCAGCGCCGGGTTCTCGTCACGCTGATGGCGCGCGTCGGCGGTATCCGCCGCTCCCACCGGGAACCCCGCCGAGCAGAGGCTGCCGAATCCGTGAGTCGGCAGGATCGCCGCGTCATCGGGCAGTTCCGCGGACAGACGGCGTGCGGACCGATGCTGGAGATGGCTGAGGCGATCGGTGACCCAGGGACCTGCCAGGTCGGTGCGCCCCACCGATCCGAGGAGCATCGATCCCCCGGTGAAGGCCGCAACCGCGCGCCCGTCCTCCTCGAGCAGGTAGCTCATGTGGGTGGCCGTATGCCCGGGAGTATGTCGTGCAACCAATGCCACGTCACCGAGCGCAATGCGCTCGCCATCGGCGATCGCACGACGCGCGTATCCGACCGACTCGCCCGCGGGGACGACCAGCGTGGCGCCGGTGACCCTGCACAGCTCCGGCCCGCCGGAGACGTAGTCGTTGTGGATGTGCGTCTCGACGACGTGGGTCAGCCGTGCGCCCCGATCGGACAGCAACGCGAGCACGCGGTCGATATCGCGTTGTGGGTCGACGACGACGGCACCGATGCCGGTGAGGACTGCGTAGCTCCGGTCGCCAAGCTCCGGGGTCTCGATGGTTGCGATCTCCGCGGGCACCCCAGAACGATCCCACATGCACGAGCGTATGGGATGAGTTGACCGTTCTTCGCGGGTTCTGCCAGTGTTGGCCGAGCCCATGCGCCAGCTCACCAGCCTCGATGCGCAGTTCCTGGCACTCGAGACGCCGCGGATCTACGGTCACGTCACCGGTGTGCTCGTGCTCGATCCCTCGACAGCTCCCGGTGGCAAGCTGACCCTCGGCGATCTCCAGCAGCTCATCATCGACCGCCTGCCACTCATCCCGATATTCAAGTGGCGCCTGGCGGAGGTGCCCTTCGGGCTCGATTTCGGGTACTGGGTGGACGACCCCGATTTCGACATCGACTTCCACGTCCGCGAGCTCGCGCTCGTGCCGCCCGGCACCACGGCTCAGCTCGAGGAGCAGGTCGCGCGCATCTTCTCGCGACCACTCGATCGCAGCCGGCCGCTCTGGGAGATCTACCTGATTCACGGGCTCGAACGCGGACGCGTCGCGCTCATGACCAAGGTGCACCACGCGGTGATCGACGGGCTCTCGGGCGCGGAGATCCTGGGGTCGCTCCTCGACCTCACGCCGGAGGGACGGCCTGCGCCGGACCCCGTTCACGAGGGTCCGGACCGCATGCCCACGCAGGTCGAGATGCTGGTCCGGGGCCTCATGGGCGTTCCCCAGTACCCGCTGCGCCTGCTCCGATCCCTGCCCACCGCGGTGCCGAACTTCGAGGAGGTCGGCATCTTCAGCATCCTGCCCGGCGCACGTCTGGTCGGCGCCGCCGGCCGGCGCCTTCAGGCAGCACTCCGGCGGAGTCCGATCGTGAGCGGACGCAAGCTCTCCACTCCGCCGCACACGTCGTTCAACGGGAGAATCTCCGCGCACAGGCGCATCGTCTTCGGGCAGCTCGCACTCGATGCTGTCAAAGATGTCAAGAACATGCATGGCGTCACGGTCAACGACGTGGTGGTGTCGATGTGCGCGGGCGCGGTGCGTCGCTGGCTGCTGCAGCATCACGAGCTCGGCAACGAGCCGCTGATCGCGCAGATCCCGGTCTCGGTTCGCAGTCCGGAGGAGCAAGGGACGTTCGGCAATCGCATCCTGCTCATGGGCGTTGAGCTGCACACCGAGATCGCCGATCCCGTTGAACGGCTGCGCGCAACCCACAGCTCGCTCGCCGAGATGAAGGAGCGCGATGAGGCCCTCCCGGCGTCCCTGCTCCAGGACGCCAACAACTTCATCCCGCCCGCGCTGTTCACGCGAGCAGCACAGCTCACCTACGCGTGGACGAGCAACCCGCGCCTGCGCCCGACGTGGAACCTCGTCGTCTCCAACGTGCCCGGGCCGCAGATCCCGCTGTACTGCGCCGGGGCGCTCCTGGAGGCGATCTATCCGGTGTCGGTGATCATGGACGGGATGGGTCTGAACATCACGGTCATGAGCTACAACGGCCGTCTCAACATCGGGATCGTCGCCGACCGCGACGTGATGGCCGACGTGGGCACGATGACCGGCTCGCTCGCCGATGAGCTCGAGGCGCTCATGGTTCCACAGTTTCCCGAGCGGCCTGCACATACGCCGGTGCGGGCCCGCCGGCGCCGGGCGCGCACCCCGGCACCGCGTCCGGCCTGACGCTCGGCGGCCTCGGGCGGCGCATGCTTGCGACAGGCGACCCGATCGCGCTGGCACGAGAGATCAGCGATGGCGTGCTCTTTCCGGGAGCGCTGGAGGCCGACGCATCGGAGGTCGTCCCAATCGACCGTCTTGACCGCCTCGCGGACGCCGGGCTCTACGGTCTCGCCGCTCCTCGCGATGCCGGCGGCATGGGACTCCCCGACTTCGCGACGGCGCTCGAGATCATCGAGATCATTGCCTCCGGCTGCCTGACGACCGCGTTCGTCTGGGTCCAGCACCACGGAGCCGTCCGAGCCCTGGGCGAGGCACGGCAACCGCTGCGCGAGGCCTGGCTACCGAGGCTCTGTCGTGGCCACGTGCGAGCGGGCGTCGCATTCTCGGGGTTGCGGCGGCCGGGTCCGCCGATCCTCACCGCCGAGGCCGACGGCGATGATTGGCGCTTCAACGGATTCGCACCCTGGGTGACGGGATGGGGCCGTATCGACGTGGTGCGCGCAGCGGCACGCCGCAGGGACGGCGATATCGTCTGGGCGCTGGTCGACGCCACGGCAAGTCCGGCGCTTCGCGCCGAGCCACTCCGCCTCGCCGCCGTCAATGCCAGCGCAACCGTGACGCTCCGCTTCGAGGACCTGTTGGTTCCGGCCGATCGCGTGATCTCGATGCAGCGGTTCGACGACTGGCAGGCGGCGGACCGGGCGAGCCTCCGCCTGAACGGTTCGCTCGCTCTCGGAGTCGCCCGGCGCTGCGCCTCACTGCTCGAGAGCGAGCACCTCGCCACCGAGGTCGACGAGTGCCGCCGCGCCCTTGACGATGTGACGCCCGGCTCGATGCCGGAACAGCGAGCCCGTGCATCCGAGCTCGCTCTTCGGGCGGCCACGACGCTCATGGTCTCGGGCGGGGGTCGCTCGATCAGCATGGACGACCACGCGCAGCGTCTCGCTCGCGAGGCGTTGTTCCTGCTCGTCTTCGGGCAGACCCCGGCGATCAAGGCCGCGCAATTGCACCGGCTCTATGATGGTTCGCATGGCTGAAGAACAGATCGCATGGACCGCCGTCAAGACCGGTGAGGCAGTCGTGACCAGCGATGGCGCCACCATCGGCAAGGTCGTCGAGGTCGCCGCCCTAGCGCGCGAGGACATCTTCCACGGCATCGTCTTCGAGCACGCGCATCGCCGCAAGCACTACCTCGCGCCTGCGGCCGACATCGAGCGGATCACCACCGAGGCGGTGCACCTCTCGGTCACCAGGGAGCAGGCGGACCACTACGAGGAGTTCCAGCAGCTCCACGTCTCCCGCCTCGGGCTCACCGGCGTGTTCAGGTGGAGGCACTTCGGCTGGAAGGACTCGAACGAGTGAGCGACAGGATCATCGGCCAGGAAACCCTCAGGGAACAGTTCGACCGCGCCTCCGAGGACTGAGCCGGGCCGGGCTACCATGGCGCCGATGCTCCAGACGAGCGCCCGGAGCCGGCGTTGAAGCGGATCCTCATCACCGGGGCGGGCGGGTCGCCGTCGACCAACTTCGTTCGTTCGCTTCGCCTCGCGCCCGAGCCCTTCGAGCTGGTCGGCACCGACGCCGACGAGTTCCTGCTCATGCGTGCCGAAACCGACAGCCGGTACCTGGTACCGCGGGCGAGTGACCCCGCCTACCTCGGTGTCCTCAACGACATCATCGACGAGGAGCGCGTCGATCTCGTTCACGCGCAGAACGATGCGGAGGTGCGCTTCCTTTCGGACCATCGAGACGAGGTGCGCGCGCGAACCTTCCTGCCGTCATGCGAGACGGTGCGCGTCTGCCAGGACAAGTTCCTCTCCTACGAGCACTGGCACGCGGCCGGACTGGTGGTGCCGGAGACCGTCGTGATGCACACCGACGCCGACCTGCAGCAGGCGTTCGCGGACTTCGGTGGCCAGATGTGGCTGCGTGACTCGACCGGCGCCGGCGGGCGTGGCGCGCTCCCGGTCCACGATCTCCACACGGCGCGTTCGTGGCTCGACCTTCGCCAGGGCTGGGGCCGCTATACCGCATCCGAGCTGCTCGAACCCCAGACGATCACCTGGATGTCCATCTGGCACAAGGGCGAGTTGATCCTCGCGCAGGGCCGCAAACGCCTCTATTGGGAGCTGTCGAAGGTCTCGCAATCGGGCGTCTCGGGCGCGACCGGCGCGGCGATCACCGTCGCCGATCCACAAGTCGACGAGATCGCAAGGGCGGCGGTTCTCGCGATCGATGCGCAGCCCGACGCGCTTTTCGGCGTCGACCTCACCTACGACCGCAACGGGATACCCAATCCGACCGAGATCAACATCGGTCGCTTCTTCACCACCCACCTGTTCTTCACCGAGCTCGGCGTCAACATGCCGTACGTCTTCGTGAAACTCGCATTCGACGAGGCCCCGCCGGAGATCCCGCAGCGGCTCAACCCCGCGAAGCCGGGCATGGTATGGATCCGCGGCATGGATTTCGAGCCTGTCCTGGTGCCGCTGTCCGATATCGAGTCGCAGCGTGAAGGCCTCGCGCGGCGGAGACAGAAGCTGCGCGCATGAGAGTGCTGCTCACCGGCGCCTCCGGGTTCCTCGGCCGTCGCGTCGCACAACTCCTGGCTGGAGGTGGCGACGAGGTCGTGTCGATCGGCCGATCGCCCCTCGCGCCGGACGGATCTGTACAGGCTCATCACATTGCCGACCTCTCCGACCCCACGCAGGTCAAGCGTGCCGCTCGGAGGACCGGCGAGGTGGACTCGATCATCCATCTCGCGGCGCTGGTGCCGAAGCATGCCTCCGAAGACGTGGCGGCGACGGCGTTCGCAACCAACGTGATGGGACCGGTGCATCTCTTCGGCGCCTTCGGCCGCCGGGGACAGGCGAATGTCTTCGCCAGCACCGCCGAGGTGTACGGGTCGCCCGAACGGCATGCGCCGATCGGCGAGGATTCCGAGCCGCAGCCGAGGAGCTGGTACGGCGCCACCAAAGTCGCCGCGGAGATCTACTGCCGGACGCTCGAGCGCCACGACGAGATGCGCATCGCGATCCTCCGCTTCACGGTCCTGTACGGCACCGGCGACCTGATCCAGCGTGCGATCCCGAACTTTGTGGGCAGCGCCGTCCGGCACGAGCCGATCCGGCTTTTCGGCGGCGAGGAGTTGCGTGACTACCTGCATGTCGACGATGCCGCCCGGGCGGTGATGGCCGCATGGCGGGGGCGGCTGTCGGGGACGTACAACGTCGGCTCAGGGATCGGCGTCTCGGTGCGGGACGCGGCCGGCGCCGTCATCCGGCTGGCCGGCGGCAGCTCAGCCCTCGAGGAGCACCCTCGGCAGAAACCCGCGGCTGATATCGTGCTCGACGTCACGCGGTTCCGCGAGGCGACCGGATTCTCTCCGGCTCGCGTTTTTCCCGACGGGTTGGAGGAGCAGATTGCCAGCGCAGCGGCCGCCGACGCTCGTCTTTGACCTCGATGGAACCCTGCTCGACGTCTCGGCTCGACACCATCACGTCTACAGCACGGTCTGCACGTCGTTGGGCGGTGAGCCGCTGTCTCGGGACGCCTACTGGCATCTGAAACGGCAGGGCACCGCTTGGGCGGAGATCCTCGCGCAGAGCGGGCTCGCCGACGGCAGCGTCGCAGCCTTCGAGGCGAAGTTCGTCGACCTCATCGAGCTGCCCGACAACCTCGGCTTCGACGTCCTCTTTCCCGACACGATCCCGGTGCTGACCCGCCTTGCGGCGACGTATCGCTGCACGCTGGTGACACTCCGGTCCTCGCCGACGGCGCTCCGAGCACAACTTGCGGTGTTCGCGCTGACGCCGTTTTTCGACAGCATCGAGAACGACCCAGCCGGCGTGGATCCGGCGTTCCAGAAGGCGCGGCTGATCCGCCGGACGGTGCCTGACGACGACCCAGGCGTGGTCATCGGCGACACAGAGTCGGACGTTGCGGCCGCGAACGCGCTCGGCTATCTCTCGATCGCCGTGAGTTCCGGTATCCGCGATCGCGACGTCCTCGAGCGTGAGCATCCCGGATACCTCGTCGACGACATCGGTGATGTCGAGGATGCGCTGCGTCGCGAGAAACTCCTTTGAGATGACCGTGCGGGCAAACGGCGAGGCGCCGTTCGGCGTGATGATGCACCGGCAGCTCAAGCTCATCCACCAGATGCTCCGCAGTGACCTCGGCGCGTGCCGGGACCTTGCCGTGGAGGTGGCGGCAGGCGCACCCGCGGCGGACATCGCCGGGCGGATCACGGCGTTGCAAACACGCAGTCCCCTATGGACCTTGCAGGTGAACTGCCTCTACCACTGCAGGGTGGTGCACATGCACCATGGGCACGAGGACGCGGACATGTTCCCTGCATTGCGCCGGTCGAACCCGGACCTCGCCGCAGTCGTCGACAAGCTTGAGGCGGATCATCGAGCGATCTCGGGCCTGCTTGATGAGGTTGAGGAGTTGGCGAAGCTCCTGGACGACGACGCGCTGAATCCCGCTCGTGAACGGCTGGTCACCGCATTGGGTCGTCTCGAGGACGACCTCGTCGCCCACCTCGCCTTCGAGGAGGAAACGATCGCTGTGCCCATGCGGGCGTGGGAACGGTGGCCCTAGTGCTGATCTGATCGAGGCGGTGCGCAGATACATCAACCGCGTTGAGGCTGCTGCTCTGTCCCCATACAATCGCCGGAATGACCCCGGACCTTGCGCTCGAGCTCGCGCGCGACGGTGATCTCGAGGCGCTCGGTCACGACCGCACGGCAGTGGAACAGGGAGTTCGGGTGTTCGCCGAGCGGGGAGATGCCGCCTCAGCCCTTGAGCTCTTCGGTAGGTCGTGGCGTATCTGGCTCAGGAGCGGCCAGCTCGACGGCGGGCGTGACGCAGCCGCGGCCGCGTTGGCGGCATCGGGCGCCGAGAAGACGCCATTGTGGCGGGCACGCACACTGTGCGGCGACGGGGCGCTGGCCTTCCGAGCGGGTGACGCGGAGCGTTCGCGCCGGCGTAACGACGAGGCCTTACGCGTGGCCTCTGACAACAGTGACGTGCCGGGCCAGTGTGAAGCCCTCACGGGGCTCGCGCGGCTCGCGCTCCGCGACGGCCGGTACGACGAGGTCGCCAGGCTGGCCGGCCAGGGACGAGTGCTCGCGCAGGCGGCCGGCGACCGTGAGGCTGAAGCGTCGCCGCTGCATCTCCAGGCGGCCGGCGTGAGATTGCAACGAAATTACCGGGCGGCTCGTGAGCTCTACTTACAAAGCCTCGCTCTGAACGAAGAGCTTGGAAACCAGGCGTGGGAAGCGATGGAACTCGACTGTCTCGGATGGGTCGAGCTGCATTTGGGCAACCTCGACGAGGCGGAAGCGCGCTTTCGTGACCGCGATAGCCGGCTCGGGACGGAACCCTACGCGAACGCGTGGAGCCGGCTCACCTGGGCGGCCGTCGCCGCGGCGCGCGGCGACGGAGACGAAGCTCGGCGACGGTACGATGAGGCGACGGAAGCGCTCGGCAACCTCAGCAACGAACTCGACCCCGATGATCAGGCCGAACTGGACTGGCTCGGTGAATTGATCGCAGTTCTCCGAGTCTGACCCGGCGATCGTCGAGGTCTTCATCGGCGCACGGGTGCCGGCGACGATGGACCACCGGGTGTGTCGGTGACTTGTTCGACTTGTCGAACATTGCGTTCGTGTTGCCGGCCGTGTACGTTCACCCCTGATCAGCATGCGGTTGAGGACGGTGGATGCGTTTACCGACAGGCCGTTTACCGGCAATGCCGCGGCCGTCCTCATGCTCGACGAGGCGCCGTCGGATGCATGGATGGCGGCAGTCGCGCGTGAGACCAACCTGTCCGATACGGGGTTCGTGATCCGTGAGGAGTTGCCTGATGCCGACTTTCGGCTCCGCTGGTTCACACCGACGGTCGAGATCGATCTCTGCGGCCACGCGACCCTCGCCTCAGCGCACTGCCTCTTCGAAGATGGCGCACGGGGGCCAATCCGCTTCGCCACTCGGAGCGGCGTCCTGACGGTGGAACGGCGGCCCGACGGCTCGCTGGCGATGGACTTTCCGGCGTGGTACTCCACGGAGATCGAAGCCCGGAGGGCAGTCTCGGACGCACTCGGCGCTCCCGTGGGGTGGACGGGCCGGACGACGAACGGGGCCTTCCTTCTGGCGCTCATGGACAACGAGGGCTCGGTCCGGGACCTGAGCCCCGACCTTGCTGCGGTCAGCGTTCTTGAAGCCTCGGTCGGTTTGATCCCGACTGCTCCCGCCAGCCCAGGACGCGACTACGACTTCGTCTCGCGCGTCTTCGCCCCGCAGGCGGGTATCCCGGAAGATCCCGTCACCGGCAGCGCGCACACGGTCCTGGCGCCGTATTGGGCCGATCGGCTCGGGCGGACCTCGCTCGTGGGCCTCCAGGTGTCTCCCCGGTCAGGGTTCGTCGGGGTTGAGCTGACCGGCGATCGGGTGATCATCACGGGCCGGGCAGTCACCGTCTTCGACGGCACGCTCACCAGAGCCGCGGAACCGGGCGCAGAGTAACTGCCCGCCCTGGTCGAGCCGCCACACTGAGAGTTCAACCCACAGTAGGGCGTCAGCGCAAACGAGCGCTCAGGTATGCGAGCGACTTCGGATATCGGTAGTCGATGCCCATGTGCGTCGCATCGAACAGCTCGAATTGCACGTCGGTGACACCGATCTTGGCCAGCTCGTCGCGAAATCCTACCGCCGCAAGGTCGAGGTACCAGTCATCGCGTGTTCCGGCGTCGATCCAGATCGCACGCTGCGTCCGCAGTGCGTCCGCATACGTTGGGACCATCCGCACCGGGTCCCACGCCAGCCAGCGCGCCCACACCTCGTCGCGCAGCCGCCCGGTCGTCGGATCGAACGGCAGCTCGGGTGTGCCGTCGTCGCGCGCCGAGAAGCACGCGGCGACGCCGAGAGTCATCACCAGGACGTGATCCCCCTCCTTGGTGAATGCGGGACGCGTCTGGAAGTCCTTCCACCAGGCGAAGATGTCGCCGTCGAACTCGCGAAGATGACGCACGGCCTTGGCGAATTCGGGTATGTAGGAGCACTCGTACATGCCATCGCCGGCGTGCGTCGCCAGAGCGCCGAAGAGATCGGGCCGCAACATCGGCGTGATCATCGCGCCGAAGCCGCCGCTCGACTTTCCCATGATGCCGCGGTGCGCCGCGCCCTCCATGGTGCGGTAGCGCTCATCCACGAAGGGGACGATCTCGTCGCACAGGTAGGTGTGGTAGCGCCCGGTCCCCGGGGAGTCGACAAACTGCGAGCCACCATAGGCCGTCCATGCATCGACGTACACGACGATGCAGGGCGGTGCCTCGCCGCTTGCGAAGATACGGTCGACGGCCGCGGGGAAACCCTCGCGAAACGCGGTCCGGTTCCACCACATCACGGCCTGCCCGCTGTATCCCTGGATCACGTACACCGATGGATAACGCTCCTCGGAGCTGCCGTATCCCGGCGGCGTGTACACCCACAGCGGTCGCGCCGTGGGGTCACCGAGGTGATTGCCGGCAAGAACCTTTGACTCGATCACGTGCTCGGTTATCCGGCCGGTGAGGTGCTGCTGCCACCAGCGCGCCGGCGCCGAATCGCTCTTCCAGAATCTCCCGGCGTCAACACTGCTCATCAGCGGTCCCCTTTCTGTGGTCGAGCCTGACGGCCGACCCGGGGATCCTACGCGTCCGGCGGGACCAAACCGCTAGCCTGGATTTCGGTACCGGCCCACACTGGAGGATCCCCCATGCAATATCGCCGACTCGGCACGGAGGGACCGACGGTCTCAGCCGTTGGGCTCGGAGCGATGAGCTTTGCGAGCATCTATGGCAGCGCGGAGGACGCCGAATCCGAGGCAACCGTGGCCCGCGCCCTGGAGCTCGGGGTCACGTTCATCGACACCGCCAATATCTACGGTTCGGGACACAGCGAGGAGATCGTCGGCCGGGCCATCGCCGGGCGTCGTGCTGATGTCGTGCTCGCCACCAAGTTTGGAGGCGGTGGGGGCGCAGGCCTTGGGAAACGCGACAAGGTGCGTCCTGCGCTCGAGGAGAGCCTGGCACGCCTCGGCACCGATTACGTCGATCTCTACTACCTCCACCGGGTCGACCCGTCGACGCCGATCGAGGAGACCGTGGGAGCGATGGCCGACCTGGTGTCGGCCGGCCTGGTGCGCTATCTCGGGCTCTCCGAGGCCGCGCCCGAGACCGTCCGCAGGGCGGATGCCACTCATCCGATCACCGCGCTCCAGACCGAATATTCGATGTTCAGCCGTGAGCCGGAGGAGGCGATTCTCACGACCACGCGTGAGCTCGGCATCGGGTTCGTCGCGTACAGCCCGCTGGGCCGCGGCATGCTCACCGGTCACTTCCAGCGCCTCGAGGATCTTCCCGCCGATGACTGGCGGCGCGGCGTGCCGCGCTGGCAGGAGGAGAACTTCGACCACAACGTCCGTCTGGTGAGCCGCCTCGAGGAGATCGCGCGCCGCCACAACATCACCACGGCACAGCTCGCGATCGCGTGGGTGCTGCATCAAGGCGAGGACATCGTGCCGATCCCGGGAACACGCAAGCGCGAGAATCTCGAGGCCAACGCCGCGGCTGCCGACGTGACCCTGAGCGCCGAGGACCTCGCGGAGATCGATGCGGTGGCATCGCCGGACAAGGTGGCTGGGGCACGGGGCGCGGAGGCGTACATGGAACGGGTCAACGTCTGAGCCATCGCGCAATTCCCCGCTCTGAGTACCCTGAAACACATCATTTCTGACCTGAAAGGAGCCTCACATGAGCGTCGAAAGCAGCGCCAGCGCAACCTGGGAAGGCAGCCTCGTCAGTGGCAAGGGCACGGTTCGGCCGGCGAGCGGCGCGTTTCCTGAGCTCGGGCTGACCTGGAACCAGCGCGCGGAGTCGCGGGCCAGCGGCACCAGCCCCGAAGAGTTGATTGCGGCGGCCCATTCCAGTTGCTTTTCAATGGCTCTCGCCCATGGGCTCACCGGCGCGGGTCACGCGCCGGATCGGCTCGACACCACCGCGAAGGTGACGTTCGACCGCGCCGATGGCATCACGGCGATTCATCTCGTCGTGAGGGGGAAGGTGCCGGGCATCGACGCTGCGGTCTTCACCGCGGCGGCCGAGGATGCCAAGGCAAACTGCCCCGTCTCGAAGGCTCTGGCGGCCGTTCCCATCACCGCGGAGGCCACGCTCGAGCTTTAGCGCCCGGGTCTCGGCGGCGGCGCCTCAGTGCTCCCGCTAACGCGGCCAGTCGAGGTCGACCACGAGTGGAGCGTGGTCCGAAGGCAGCGTTCCCTTCCGGGCGTCGCGGTCGATATAGGCATCGGTCACCGCCGGGGTAACCGCGTGGTCGAGCAGGACGAGGTCGATCCGCATGCCCAGACCCTTGTGGAAGTTCCCGGCTCGGTAATCCCAATAGGTGAACGGGCGCCCCTTGAACGCCCTGGGACGCACGTCATCCAGGCCCAGGCTGGTGAGCGCGAGCAGCGCCTCGCGCTCCGCCGGACTGACGTGCGTTGACCCGATGAAGGCGGCGGGATCCCAGACGTCGTCGTCGCTCGGGGCAATGTTGAAATCGCCGCAGACCACGAGCGGCGGTGAGGTGGCCTTCGACGCTGCCAGGGCTGCACGGAGCGCTTCGAGCCAGCTCAGCTTGTAGGGGTAGTGATCGCTGTCGAGGGCGCGCCCGTTGGGCACGTACACCGACCAGACGCGCAGCCCGCCGCAGGTTGCGCTCATCGCCCGAGCCTCCGGACCGGGAAAGCCCGGCTGGCCGTCGAACCCTCGCTCGACGTCGTCAAGCCCGACCCGCGAGATGATCGCGACGCCGTTCCACCGCCCCTCGCCATGCAACCCCACCTCGTAACCGAGAGCCTCCACCTCGGCCCGAGGGAATGACTCGTCCGCGATCTTGGTCTCCTGCAGGCAGAGGATGTCGGGCCTGGTCGATGCAAGCCAGTCGACGAGTTCGAGGGAGCCGCACGACGACGGAGTTGACGTTCCAGGTCGCGAGACGCATCGGCCAAGGATAGGGTCGACGGCGTGGCCGCCGTCGCTCGGCGGTGAACGCGACATGCGGCGTCGCGCACCGCTAGGAACCACCACACCACGCGGCGTATCCTCCGTGCACGCGTCAGAGGATTGGCAGAGGTGGAACGCATGACGACGAAGTTCTTGCTGGCGGAAGACGATCTGCCGACGCACTGGTACAACATCCTCGCGGACGTTCCGGAACCGCTGGGCGCGTTCCTGAGCCCGCGGACCCTCGAGCCGCTCACGCCGCCGGATCTCACCCCGATCTTTCCCATGGCGATCATCGGACAGGAGGTCTCGAGCGAGCGCTGGATCGAGATCCCGGATCGGGTCCGCGACATCTACAAGATGTGGCGCCCCACTCCCCTCTACCGGGCCAGGGGCCTCGAGAAGGCGCTCGATACCCCCGCGAAGATCTTCTACAAGTACGAGGGCACCTCGCCGGCGGGCTCGCACAAGCCCAATACGGCGGTGGCGCAGGCGTACTACAACGCCGAGGAGGGCATCAAGCGGCTGACCACCGAGACCGGCGCCGGCCAGTGGGGTTCGGCACTGGCCTTCGCCGGCGGCCTTTTCGGCCTCGAGGTCATGGTCTACATGGTCAAGGTCTCGTACCAGCAGAAGCCGTACCGGCGGGCCCTCATGGAGACGTGGGGCGCCAGGGTCCTCCCCTCTCCAACCGATCAAACCGAGTTCGGACGCAGCGTCCTCGCCCAGGAGCCTGAATCACCGGGCAGCCTCGGCATCGCCATCTCCGAGGCCGTCGAGGACGCGGCAACGCGGGACGACAGCCACTACTCGCTCGGCTCGGTGGTGAACCACGTCCTCCTTCATCAGACGGTGATCGGCCAGGAGGCGCAGAAGCAGATGGAGATGGCCGACGCCTATCCCGACGTGGTGATCGGCTGCGTCGGTGGCGGCTCGAACTTCGCCGGCCTCGCATATCCATTCCTCGCCGACCGCCTCGCCGGCAAGACCAGCACCCGCTTCATCGCCGCCGAACCGGCAGCATGCCCAACTCTCACGCGCGGCCTGTACGCGTACGACTTCGGCGATACCGCCGGCATGGGCCCGGTGGTCCCGATGTACACGCTCGGCCACAACTTCATCCCGGACACCATCCACGCCGGCGGATTGCGCTACCACGGCGACGCGCCATCACTGTGCTTGCTCGTGAAGAACGGCTTCATCGAAGCGCGCGCATACAAGCAGAACGAGTGCTTCGCGGAGGCGGTGCGCTTCGCTCGCAGCGAGGGAATTCTGCCTGCACCGGAGCCCTCCCACGCACTGCGCGCCGTGGCCCAGGAGGCTGCGGCGGCACGTGAGGCCGGCGATTCGCGGGTCATCCTCTTCAACCTTTCCGGCCATGGGCACTTCGATCTCGGCGCCTACGACGCGTACTTCGCGGGCAAGCTCCAGGACGTCGAGCTCCCCCAGGAGCGGCTCGACACCGCGCTCGCCGAACTGCCGAAAGTCCCCGCCGGGGCAGCGTAGCGCTCGTCTCCAGCGCCCCCGCGATGGCACAGCGGGGGCGCTGGATATCATCCGAACCGATGCGAATGCTGGGTACATGAACATCGCTGTGGTGCGCGGCTGGTGGCACAGGCCCACTGCGCCCCTGCTCATCCTCGCAGCGGCGAAGTTCGCGATCCATCTCGCCACCAACGGCGTGTACGGATTCCAGCGCGACGAGATGTATTACGTCATCAGCGGTCAACACCCGGCGCTCGGATACGTCGACTACCCGCCGGTGACGCCGATGCTCGCCTGGCTCAACACGAGCATGTTCGGCATCTCGCCGTGGACGCTGCGGTTGTTCCCTGCCCTGGCGGGTGCGGCGGTCGTGTTCCTCGCGGGCATGTGCGCTCGAGAGATGGGAGCCGGACGAGGCATCGCCATCCTTGCATCCTTGCTGACGCTGATGAGCCCGCTGCTCCTCGGCGCCAACTGGTTGTTTCAAACAGTGACATTCGACCAGCTGACGTGGCTGGTCGCAATCTACCTGCTGCTCCGCGTCCTTCGCACCGGCGACGCACGGCTCTTCCTGGTGATGGGAATCGACATCGGCATCGGCCTCGAGACCAAGCTGACCATCGTCGCGCTGTGCGTCGGCATCGTTGCCGCGACGGTGGTATCGCGTGATCTTCGACCGTTACTTCGAACGCGATATCCGTGGATCGGCATGGTGATCGCGCTCGCGCTGTTCGCGCCCAACCTCGCGTGGCAGATCGCCAACGGGTTCCCCTCGCTCACCTACATCCGGAACCACAGCGCCGACATCTCGAGCAGCGGCGGGGCGCTCGCATTTCTCGCCGACTTCGTCTTGTACATCGGTCCGCTCATCCTCCCGCTCTGGGTCGCGGGCCTCGTCTCCCTCTTGCGCGACCGGCGCCTCCGACCCGTGGGGGTGCTCACCGTGGTCGCCATCCTGCTGGTCCTGCCGGAGGGCAAGGCGTACTACCCCGCGCCGACGATTCCGCTTGTCCTCGCGGCCGGATGCATCGCGGTCGGCAGGATCGTCTCGACGACGCGACGGCGCCGCATCACCGGCCTCGTGGTCGCGGGAGGCTGCATCCAGCTGGCGGTGCTGCTGCCGGTCATTCTCCCCGTCGTGCCCACGTCATCGCTGCACACCTTCAAGCTCGACAAGCTGCGCCAGGATTTCGCGGACACCGTTGGGTGGCCCGACCTCGCGGCACAGGTCGCCGCCGTCTACAACCGATTGCCGGTGTCGCAACGGGCCACGACAAGCATCCTCGCCAACAACTACGGCGAAGCCGGAGCCATCGATATCTATGGCGGCGAACACCTGCCGCAGGCGATCAGCCCGCACCTGACCTTCTGGTACTGGAAGCCCGCGAATCTCGACGTGACAACGCTCGTGACCGTCGGCTTCAATCCGAGCGACATCGCGTTCTTCTGCGGGACTGTCACCCGTGCCGGTACGGTCGTCATGCCGGACGCGGTGATCAACCAGGAGGCCGGCACGCCAATTCTCGTCTGCAGCAATCTTCGGAAATCCATCAATGCCGCCTGGCCGTCCCTTCGCAGCTTCAGCTGACGCGCCGTTGAGCACGACCGTCGACAAGGCTCACGTAGTTGACGATCGCCGCCAACTCGTTGTTGACGTCGTGCGCCAGGGCGATCAAGCGGTCGGGTGTGACGCCCGCGATCGCATCTGGCGAGACCTCCAAGGTCACACCCCTGGGCTACCGCGTGTCCCTCGTGGGTCCGCCATCTCCTGCGGCGGCGTGCGGCCAACGCCGTCAGCCCTGGCACGCTTTGCCTTCTCGACCCGGTTGGCCGAGATCATCCGGGTCATCAGCTCGCCGAATCCGACCTCTGGTGGGAGCGGTTCCTGCCTGGGCGTCGTCTGGCGGCCGGTCACGGCGTCGTGTCGCCTGAGAGCATGTCCCTACCCTGTGCCGAATCGGCCAATGCGCCGCGCGAATGCGCACGTCGCGACAGCCTCCGCTCACACGCGTTGCAATCTACGCGTTTGCGGCGTTACGACGAGTGCCGCCACGGATCGACCTCCGCCGTCCGCGCCGGGTGCGGCGAACGGCGGGGGACCGCGAGTGCGGTCTCCATGATCGCCTCGTATCGTTTGGTGACCCCGGCGAGGTCCCACAGCTGTCGCGCCTGCGTCGAGATCGCCTGGACGTTCCGCCCATGCGCCAGCGCCTTGTCGATCGCGCCGTGGAGCGAATCGGTTGCGGCATCCCATTCGTACACCGGCGAACGACGGCCTGCCAGACCGACTGCGGTCTCGACGCTGGTGAGGACCGGTGTCCCGCAGACAAGCGCTTCCTGGACGACCACCGGCAATCCCTCGCCCACCCCCGGCATGACCAGGAGATCCGCTGCTGCGTACATCGACCGCATTCGCTCGTGGCCGACCGGGTCAAGGACTGTTACGTTGGCCAGCTGCCAGGATCGCGGATCCTCATCGTCGGTGCGTCCGACGAGGAGCCAGCGCCACGACGGTTCCTCCCCTGCAGCGTCGCGTATGTGGGCCAGACCCTTCTTGGCAACGAACCGGCCCGCGAAGAGCAGCACCGTCTCGGCGCCGTCAAGTCCAAGTTCCTGCCGAATTCGACGGCGCTCGGCGGGCGGCGACGGCCGGAACCGGGAGACGTCGATGCCGTTTTCGATGACCTCGCTGCGACGGTGGCTGACGACGTCCTGAAACCGCGCCCGCACACGCTCGCTCACGAAGACCACGCGGTCGGCTCGTGCAAGCATCGGTTCGGCCAGGAGCCGGTACGCCTCGCCCTGGATTGAACGGACCAGCCAGCGCCGGTAGGGCACCTCGGTGACATGCTGCGTGATCACGACCGGACGCCCAATCTTCAACGCCGCTCTGAACAGCATCAGGTTGGTTGCGTAGACGCAGTCGTGCAGATGCACGACATCACTCGCTTCGACGAACTCGCTGAGTGCCCGCCGATACCGAGGATCCGGTAACGGATAGGGAAAGCCGAGCCGTCGCTCGGTGACATTCCATGCCGGAATCGGCGCATCCTCGGCATCGCCGCGATGCGGATAGTCGCTCGGTTCGGCCGCCACCCACTGCACCCTATGACCCTGGGCGCGCAGCGCACCGACAAGATCGCCCGCGACCCGTTCGATCCCGCCGATGTGCTCCGGGAAATAGTTGCTCGACGCGAGGATGCGCATCAGCGTTCCGCGAGCTGCAGGACGGCGTGCTGCAGCGCGACCACTGCCGCCCCGTCCGCGCCGCTCATGCTTGGGGGAGCTGCTCGGTTCCTGCACGACGCCACAAACCGGCGCATCACCTCGTCGTTGCCATATGCCAGCCGTCCGCTTGCGTGCAGCACCCCTGAGGTGACCGCACCGACGAGATGACGAACGCCGGCCTCAGCGCTGGTTCGGAGGATGTCCCGAGCACTGTGCTCGCCGTCGTTGGGCAGGGTGACCAGAATGTCGCGGAAGATGTCGATGATCGCAAGTCGTCGAGAGCCGACGACCATCAGGTGCCATTCGCTCACCGGCGCCTCGAAGTGCATGTCGATACGCCCCGGAACCGCGCCACCGGTCAGCTGCGCGCCGACCGAGACCGGCGTGTGCCTGCCGGGGCGATGCACGACCGTGGCATCGCCCACGGCGATGCCGTCACCGAGGAACCGGCGCATCAGATAGAAGAAATGAGGCGCTTCGTCGTAGAACAACCCGAGCGGGAGCTCCTCGTACCACTCGGGCAGACGCCGCCGTGGGTTGGAAAATTGCAGGCCCCAGACCTCACGGAGTGACCCGAGCGAGCCTCGCTCCAGCATGTGCAGTGCCCGGCGCACGGAACGCGCGAACTGGAAGTTGTGCACCACGCCGAGGACGCGCTCGTTGCGCGACGCCAGGGCGAGCAGGTCGCGCGACTCCTCGACAGTCATGGTCAGCGGTTTCTCGAGGAGCACGTCCTTACCACGCCTGAGGAACCCCGATGCCAGCGCGTGGTGCGTCATCGGCGAGGTCCCGATGGTGACGGCGTCGATGTCATCGAGCCACGTAACCTCGTCGGGGTTCGAGGTGACCGCCCCGTGCGGAAGGTTGAGCTGTGCCTGCACGCTGTCGACGCGCTCAGCCCGTCGATCGACGACGCCGACGAGCCGTGCTCCCGCAGTGCGCCCGAGCCACGGAATATGACGATGCGTCGTGACCCATCCAAGCCCGACCGCGGCGAACCGAACTGAGGTCGGGGGCGCGCCGATCCTCGTCCTCGGCGCGCTGGGGCGCAACAACATGCTGGTCTCCACTACGGTCCACCGAGGACGGCACTGGCTCGACGACCGGTCAGCGACGAGCGGCTGTCGATGCCGGGGACATTGAGGGCGACAAGTTCGGGCTCGAGCACGATGGAAGGCCGCACCACCACGTTGTCACGGATACCTAGCATGCTCATCACGAAGCTTGCGAACACCGTCTGAACGCCGCCCGCGATGAGCATCACCGCGACGATCAGGGGGCGCATCGAGGCCTCGGTGTCGAGCGCGCCGTAGCCATTGCGGCTCCACGTCACCACAGCGAGAAACACGAGGGCGAATCCTGTCAACGTGATCAGGCCTCCAGCCATGAGCCCCTTCTCCAGCGTTGCCACGCGGAAGAAGCTCTCGGTTCGGCGGCTGGATGGAAGGAAGCCTGCCCGCATGCCGAAGATCTTGATGAAGGCGGCAAAGAGGATCAACTCGTATCCGATCAGGGCGAAGATCCCGCTGACCAGCATGGTGTGAACGTCCAATCCAATCGAGCCGATGTGGCGAATGCCTCCGAGCAGCCAGAGCGTGACCGCCGACCCGATCAGGAGCAGCGCGAGGCCGGGAATCAGGAAGAGCCATCGGGGGCAGAAGAGCAGGAGAAATCGCAGGTGCCGCCAACCGTCGCGCCAGGTGCGGAGGTGCGGGGGGCGGCTTCGACCATCTTTGTGCAGCTGGATCGGCACCTCGCTGATCTTCATGCTCGCCAGCGATGCCTTGACCACGATCTCGCTTGCGAACTCCATGCCGGTCGTGTTGAGGCGCATGCGCCGGAAGGCATCGACACTGAAGCCGCGCAAGCCGCAGTGGAAATCGCGCACGCTCGAGGCGAAGAAGATCCGGCCGGTCAGCGAGAGGATGGGGTTGCCGATCCAGCGATGCGACCACGGCATGGCCCCTTTCTCGATCCCGCCTGCGAAACGATTGCCCATCACCAGGTCGTCGCCTTCGCGCAGACGCTCGAGGATGGGCGGAATCTCGCAGAAGTCGTAGCTCTCGTCGGCGTCGCCCATGATGATGTAGCGGCTCGACGATGCGGCGACGCCGCCGCGGATGGCAGCACCGTACCCGGGCTCATCGACGAGCACCACCTTCGCTCCGTGCGCGCGGGCAATCTGCTGCGAACCGTCGGTGCTGCCGTTGTCCGCCACGAGCACCTCGGCTTTCAGCGCCATGCGTGCGATCGACTCACGGGCACGATCGACGCATCGCCCGATGGTCTCCGCCTCATTGAGGCACGGCATGAGGATCGAGACCTCAAGGAGGCGCTTCATGCGGGCCGCCGCCCGATCAGGACTCTGCGCCGCGAGGCCAGTGGTTTGATCCTCGTGCGCCAGATCCAGGGTCCGAATCCGAGCATGAGCAGCGTGACGGCGCCGATGCCGAACAGCAGGGCATAGTGCCCGTATCCGACGTACTGGAAGATCACCGTGTGCGAGCCGGCTCCGACCGTCACGGCGACAAACCCGGGAACGACCATGTACGGCTGTGCCGTGTGCCCATCGACGGTCACGTGCCACCCCGGATCAAACGTGGCCTTGAGCACCACGGCGGCGGTGCGGTTCGCCGTCACGTCGCCAGCGAAGTACCCGTCCTGTGTCTCGACCACTGCGTCCGTGCTGGTGCCGGCCGGGGAATTGGGGGTCGCGGTCACGGGCAGCGTCGGTGCAGCGGCGTTGCCGCCGTTGAACGCGACCGTCCCCAGTTCCCCCTGCTGGAACGCCGGCGATCGCAGGTACGGCTGCATCTGCGCAGCCATGTCGCTCCGGTTGGCCTCGACGATGCCGGCGGTATCGACGACCTGCAGATACCCGGTGGTGGCGATGAGCCAGAGTTGATGCCGCCCGCTCCGCGCCAGCAGCGTCGCCGGAACCGGCGGTGTCATGCCGCTCGGCATCAGGACATACCGAATGTTGTACAGCTGATACGACGCGGGGTCGTCCTGGTTGAAATAGGCCTCGTTGTCGGTGAGGAGCGACGACGTCCGCAACACGAAACCCAGTTCGTCGACATCATGGTCGGCGAGATATTCGTAGACCGGCACCTGGCCGATCACGTACTGTGCGCCCCAGTTCCCGGGCAATCCTGCGTACGCGCGGCCGCCGCCTCGCGACATGATGTCGTCGATGAGCACGTTGATCGCAGCGCCGTCGGTCTGGTCACTCGCGACCTGCGTGCCGATGCTGGCGGAATCACTCGCGGCGTACGCCGCTCGGTTCAGCCACGCGGGGAGTGTCAGGAGCAGCGCTGCCGCGGCCAGTCCCGCGGCGACCGGGACCGGGCCAACGCGCGGCCAGCCAGTTGCGCACCAGCTGAAAGATCGATTCGCCGGCCCAGGCTAGCCCGACACCCGCGAACATGTCGCCGGCGAGCTGCATCCCCATCATGTACCGAGAGAGGAAGAGGTCCGCGTTCCCGGGAAGCAGGTTGATGAGGAACCCGAAGGTGGGACGGCCGGAGAAGAGCACAAAGCTCATCGCCATGAGCCCCAGGAGCACTCGTGCGCGCACGTCGCCACGGAACCGGCAGGCACACACGACAACGCCGACCGCCACGAGCAGGCTGACGATTGGGAACCGGCCCGCGTCGAACAACTGGCCCGTGAAGAGCCACGCCAGCGCCTGCGGCGCGCCCGACGAATTGAGCCAGAACGTGTTCTGGTTGAAGATGCTGTCGTTGAAGTACGAGGCGTCACTGATCAGTGGCACGACCACCCACGCCGCAACCAGGGCAGCCCCGCCGAACACCACGGCCGCGCGCCCGATGCGTGGCAGCAATCCGCGCCACACGACGATCACGAATACGCCGATCGAGAGCAGCGCGAAATATCCGGTCAGATAGTGCATGGCGATCGTGATGCCGACCACCAATGCCGCCAGCGCGTACTTCCCGCGACCCCCCGTGCCCTGGACCGCGCGCCAGCTGAAGCCCCAGGCCAGTGGGAGCAGGAACATGCCCCACTCCTGTGACCAGAGACCGTTACCGAGCCACGTATAGCTGAACGACTCGTACCCGTAGCCGGTGACGCTGACCAAAAATGGGGACACCAGCGCCGCCGCTGCAGCGGTCCATGACGACCACCCCATGAGCCGGCTTCCCGCATAGACGCTCAGTGGGAAAAGTGCGAAGAGCAGGTACCCGGCCCAGCGCTCGGTGGAGTCGGTGCCGAACACGAGCGAGATGTACGCCGTGATCAGGTGCGGAAGGCTCTGGTAATGGGAGAACTGCGCAGTGCCGATGGCGAGGTACGGGAACCACCCGTCCAGCGGCAGCACGTTGCCCTCATGGATCTGCTGGGTCGCCCAGCGCACCATCTCGAAGTGGAGCGCCTGGTCGTTGACGGGCTGAACGATCGTCAACTCGCCGGACATCGTCACCAGACCGAAGAGGCACGCGGCCGCGACAACGAGCCAGGGCGCGAACCGCCAGCGGCTCAGCCCCACCGGCGCCTCGGGCGTCGTCACAGCCGTGACCGGTTGCGCTGGGCGGAGGCGCGTCTGTGGCGGTGCGATCATCGGGACCGCATCACCACACTACGGCTGCGATGTCGAGGGAGGTGTGACGGGTTTGGTGATGGCGGTCGGGGCCGGCGTCGGCACGTGGGACGCGAGCGACGCGTCGAGCGCGACGGCCCTTGCCCAATCGCTTCTTGCGTTAGCAAGCTTGCCTTCGCCTTGAACGATGAAGCCCAGGTTGAGCCACGCGGCGGCGAATGTCGGCTGCAGCGCGAGCACCCGGAGGTACAGACGCTGTGCACCGGCCGGGTCTGATGTCGCCGTGTCGACACCGAGATTGAAGAGCGCGTCAGTGAAGGTGGGACTGATAACCAGAGTGGCGGTGTACTCCGTCACGGCTTGCGACGTGTTGCCCTGCCTGTCGTATACGGTGCCGAGGTTGTAGTGGGCGACCGCATTGTTGGGATCGAGCTTGATCGCCTGCTGGTAGGTGCTCTCGGCGGTGGAACTCATCACCGGCCAGCTGCGCCTTCAGCCCTTGAGTGACAAGGCTCTGAGCCGTCGGTGGGGTTCCACACGCGGCGACGCCGATGGTGAGCGTTGCTACTGCGAGCGCGACTATCTTGCGATTCACGACATTTGCTATCCGATGCGAGAACCACACAGGTCAAACTCCGATCGATATCTGAAGGCGATGAGCACCGAATCCGGATGGTCCGCCCCGCACGTCGCGAGGCGGACCAGGGCCGGAGCGGTCAATCCGGTTGGAAAGGCCGTCTACCGATTGCTAGCTGCCGGAACATACAAATCTGACTGCGTCTGGCGACCCCGCATTGGGCGTAAAGGTCGTGCCCGACGCGTAGCCAAAGGCCACTGCGACTGACGGCGCGGCCGTGTCGGATCCGAAACAGACGTAGGTGGTTGCGCTGGTGAATGCGCCTGCTCCGCTGAGCGTCACTGCGGTTCCAGCAGTGCCGGTTCCGATTACTTCGTGGAGTCCGTCGATTGCCGTGCCGTTGAGGGTTGTGTAGGCAGCGACACCCGTGGGACCCGTTGCGCCGGTAGCGCCCGTCGCTCCCGCGGCTCCTGTCGCTCCCGCAGCACCGGTCACGCCAATAGGCCCAGTTGGACCGGTACTACCCGTTGCGCCCGCAGCACCGGTTGCGCCGGCAGCGCCCGTTGTGCCGGCAGCGCCCGTTGTACCAGCAGGCCCTGTCACACCGATAGGTCCGATCGACCCCGTCGGTCCGACACTTCCCGTGGCACCCGCGGCACCCGTGGCACCTGCGGGACCCGTCGCGCCATCAGCTCCCGCAGCGCCCGTCGCGCCTCGGGGTCCGGTCGCTCCTGTCGGGCCAACCGGGCCGCCGCTCGGACCAGTCGGACCTGTTGCACCGGTGGCACCCGTTGCACCCGTCGGTCCACTCGGGATCACCGCGGCGTAATACCCGAAGTAGTCGAGGATGATGTCTGCGTTGCCGGCCACGTTGGCGATATCGATGATGCCGGCGCTGCTCAAGCCGACAACGACCGTCGTCGACATCGTTCTCCCAGCGAGCACGTCGAGATTCGAAGTACCCGGCTCAGGCACGCCATCAGGCCAGAGCGTCAAGAAGGTCGTGGCGTTCGTGTTGACGACCGTGAGGTTGAGCACGATCGCCGTGGCCCCGCTCGGGACGCTCCCACCGGTCACCTGCCATGTCTCGGACTGGTGGCCAGGAGAAAGATGCATCGACGAGGTTGTTCTGCTGTCCAGCGCGCGAACGGGCGTGATGGGGGTGAACGCACTTTGTACGGGCGCGGTCGCATGTGCGATCCACGACTGGGACACCGCTAACGCCAGCGGAACAGATAGCGCAAGACCGACGGCCCACCGCCGCCGATGACGTGCCACCACGTCTTGATACCGGCTCTCGCCCATTGATCGCCTCCACGCGTACCGCCTATCCCTCGACGCGGACAGTGCGCGGTTCTGGAACGAAAGTCAAATCCGATCTCACCGAAGCACGGAGACATTTTCGCGCGTAGACTACGCGCCGATCATGATGCTGCTAAAGGCGTTTCCCTATGTGCGCCAGCGTACGTTGATGCATCGCCTTGCATATGTGCGCTCGCGTACCGTGACTATTTTCATCGCACTCGCAATGCTCACATTGGTCGCGTGCAATTCAAATCCGATGGTCACGGCCACACCTGGGCTCGTCACCATCCAGACCGCCGTTACATGTCCAGCACCACCTGCACACACTGCTGTTACAAATCCTCCGCGCCATTTCACGTCGGCACCGCGACTGACGCTCCAACGCAATGTCGGCTACTGCGCGTACGTCGACACGAGTATTGGGGTCCTCACGGTGCGCCTGCGTCCCGAGTACGCGCCACGGGCCGTCACCGAGTTCGTTGATCTCGCACAGCACGGCTTTTACGACGGGCTCACGTTCTACCAGGTCTGTCCCGCAACCAGCGGACCCGCCTGCGGAGTGGTAGCACCGGTCGCACTCGCAGGCGACCCCACCGCCAGCGGCGCCGGAGGCCCCGGGTACAGCGTCGCATCCGACCGTGTGGTCGGCGACTACCTGTTCGGCGCGATGGCGATGTACGGGCCGAACCCGGCGAGGATCGGCAGCCAGTTCTTCATCAGTCGAGGCGACAGTAGCGGCATCGCGCGAAAATTCGACATCTTCGGTCAGGTGACGGCCGGGTTTCCGGCACTGACCGCCCTCCAGAAGGGCACGCCCATCATCTGGATCGCCATCGCGGTCACCGCCCCCGAGCCCTGAGCTCAGCTTCGCAAGCGGAGCGAGACGATCCCCATCATGCCGAGCGACGCCATCGCGCACACCGCCACTCCCACTGGCAGCTCGACCGCGCCGGCGAGCCCGATCAATCCTCCCAGCGCCGCAGGGAGCAGTGCGCTCCCGATCACGGCACCGAGGATCGCGTAGGTCACGAGCGTCGTGGCGTTGGGGATGACCCTGGTCATCCATGACACCACCACCGGGAAGACCGGCGCTGCACAGAGCCCGACGAGGGCGAACGTCAGGGGTGGCGCGATGCCGGCGCGGATCCCGAGGAGCAATACCACGCTGATGACGAACGCCGGCACCAGAATGCGCTGCGGTGACCATTGCACCGCCAGTGGTGCGGTGAGCACGCGACCGAGGGTGAACGCCCCCCAGAACACGGACGTCGCTCCGGCTGCGAACTGCGCCGACCACCCCGAGCTGATCAGGTCGGTGGCCTCCCAGGTCCCGACGCCGGCCTCAAGTCCCTCATAGACCAGGAGCATCAATGCGAAGGTGGCGACGAGCCCCAGCGTGCGCGTGCTGAGCTCTGGCGGCGCCACCGCCGGTGCCGTCTCCTCGTCGACAGCGCGTCGCAGGAACACGACGCAGAGGAGAACGCCGGCGCCGACGACGGCGAAGACAGTGGCGTACCCGCCCGTCAGGCCCACAAGCGCCGGGCCCAGGAAGGTGCCAATCCCATATGCCGTGTTCACCAATCCGAGCATTGCGGGGCTCCGGCGTCCATACCTGGTTGCGTAGAAGAGGTTGATCAGGACCACGAGGCCACCGGCGCCGACACCCAGCACGAACACGGCGACCAGGACCAGCGGCCATGTCGGCGCCGCCGCTGCAGCGAGCAGACCGACGCCGAAGACGACGGTTCCGGCCGTGAGCCGCCGGCCGATCGACCAGCGGGCATGGGTCAGTCCGAGCGCCATCAGGCCGATGACCTCCCCGAGAAAGTTCGCGCTGACGACGAGTCCTGCGACGCTCACGCTCACGTGGAATCGCTGCGTGATGTGCGGGATCGACGGGCCGTACGACGCGATCACGACACCCAGCAGCAGGAAGACCGCGAAACCGGCAGTGGTCACCGCCCGCGCCGGACCCTCTCGATCAATCATCCGGCTGCACGATACGGGCGACGCCCCTACGAGGGACTGGGCGTCGCCGCGCCGGTGGGGCGCGGCGGTTCAGGATTCAGCAACGCCTGCTCGTCGGCCAGCGCGATGGCGATCTCCCCCGCGGCATTGGGATGCAGCGGCGCGCCGTCATTGAGACCCTGCACGAACGACTGCTGCGTGCACAGTTCGTGACCAGCGAAGCTGGGGGCGACGGCGTCGAACCCAAAGCTCGCGGCACCGTCCGCAAGCACCGTGTTGAACGTGGTCAACCGGCTGGTGAGCACTGCCGACTTGGCGGCGGTGATCGCCGGCAGGCGGGGGCAGACCGGCTGTGCTGCGAGCGGATCGTAGTACTCGTTGATGATGACCCGGGGCAACCTGGGGAGCGCCGCCAGTCGCTGCAGGAGGTCGTAGTAATCGATGGTGAAACTGTCCAGTGCCTGCGAGAACCACGCAGCCGACGCGGTGTCGTCACATTGCGGTGCGACCAGGCACAGCTCCATGAGCTGCGCCCAGTGCATCTCATTCGCGCCGATGCTGACGATGACAGTCTTGACCCCGGGCATGGTCTCGAGGCGCGCGAGTTGCGACGGCACCAGTGTACCGTTGATCGCCTCCGGTCCGAACAACCCCTGCTCGATCGACGCATTGGTGCAGGCGAGGTTGACCACGGTGCTGCTGTTCACCCCTGCGATGTCAGCCGCGTAGCTGTCGCGGCTGCGCCGGCATGCGGTGTCCTCGCGACTGGCGCGTGCGACCGGAGGATTGCCCGCTCCCGCGGCAGTCGAGTCGCCGATGACGACAGTGCTGATCGCTGGGCTCGGCGCCCTGTGGCTGGTTGGGTCCACCGCCAGCGGCGCGCGACCCACGAGCTGGTCGAGGGTGCGCACCTGCGACAGCTGCTGCAGTCCCTGGGCGGCGCTGCTGATCGCAAGCGCGTCGACGCCACCCGCCACGACCGCGGACAGCGCGAGCCCAGCGACGATCAGCTGCCACCGCGCGCGCAACAGGGCGAGCCCGAGTGCAGCGAGCACCGCCGCGATGAGCACGGTGATGAGCAGCTCGCGGATGAAATACGCGCTCCAACCGTTGCGAAGGTCCTGACCGAGATGCTGTGGCTGGCGGAGCGCGAGCAGCAACTCGTCGTAATGCGTGACCTCCGCCCAGAGCAACCGCGGCCTGATGGGGCCGGAGAACTGCTGCGTGGTGGGAATCGACTGCCCGAAGAGCTCGAGGGTCCCCGGCCCCGAGGTCGATGCCGACGGTCCGGCACTCAGCGCGAGCGACTGCCCCGCAGCCTCGATGTGTTGCGCGGGCGCAATCAGCAGGGAGGCTTCGATGCTCGCCAGCGGAATGACGGCCGCCAGGCACACGGTGACGGCCACGATGGCGGCGATTCGCGAGATCGAAGGGCGGCGGGGCACGAATCCAGGCTACCCGGCGGTCCCGAATCCGCGTCCCCGATGCGGCATTGTCACCGAGGATGCCCCTTCGAGGGCGCGCCCTCTACAGTCGCCGTCTGCGACCTAGACCTAGTACGCGACGCCCAGGGTGGTCCCGAACGAGTTCGTGTCGGTCACCGAGCGGAGCATCGCATCGGCAACGTCGGCTCGCGCGATGGTCAGACCACCCTTGAGGTTTGCGCCGTAGGCGGTACGGTAGACACCGGTGCGTGGCTTGTTGGTCAGTCGCGGGGGACGCATTGCCGTCCAGTCGAGCCCGCTCACGCGCAGGGTGTCCTCCATCAGCGCGAGGTCCACGTACACCTTGCGGAGCACGGTCTTGATCAACGGTGTCGCGAGGTGCCGGGTGAAGAACCCTTCGCCGGGATCATGCTTCGGTGGGGTGGGGCGCCCCGGCGATGGCGTGGTTGCAACCGGCGCGGCGCTGACCACGATGATCCGCCGGGCACCTGCCGACTGCATCGCGGCAACGATTGCCTGTGTCCCGCGCGACGCGATGCCCGACTCGGCGACGCGGCGCGCGCCAAGCCCGGACAGCACCGCATCGGCACCCTGTATCGCGCTGCGCAGCGCGTCCTGGTCTGGGTCGTCGAAGTCCACCGTGACGGTGCGAATTTCCTTGTCGAGACGTTCCGGATGCCGCGCAACTGCGGTGACATGGTGGCCGGCACCAATCGCCTGCTCGAGGATGCAGCGGCCCACGCCACCGGTTGCGGCGATGATCGTCAATTCCATGATGTTGCCTCTTCGTCATTCTGGTGATGCCGCGCCGGATCCGCGGGCGCATGGTTGCGACGGAACGTCACGCGGCCGCGCGCAGCTGCCTCTCCCCCGCCTCTTCCGCGCTGACAAAATCACGTTCGCGGATGAGCGCCAGCGAGGTCAGCGCTGCGACACCCGCCGCCACGGCGCCGATCAACAAGATCAGGTTGAGCCCGTCGACAAACGAGTGCTCCGCCGCCGCTGCGAGCGTTGCCCGCAGCGCGGTGGGCGCGGTGCCGACCGCTTGTGCCGCGCCTCCGGTGCTGATGGCGTGCGCGAGTGCGGTCGCATGTGCGGCAAGCGACGTGCCACTGAGGTGAGCGGCCACGCTGGAGCGGATCTGCGTCGCGAAGATCGTGCCCATGACGGCGACTCCTGCCGCGATGCCCGTCTGGCGCAGGGTGTTGTTGATGCCTGACGCCATTCCTGCGCGCGAGGGACGAACAACGCCGACGGCGGTCGACACCAGAGGCACATTGACCAGTCCGGCGCCGATGCCTGCGATGACCATCCCAACTACCAGATGTGTCCAGGTCGACGTGACCGTGATGCCGCGCATCACGAATAGCCCGGCGGCAATCAAAACAAAACCGGCACCGATGAGAATGCGCCGCGGAGCGTGACCACTCAGACGCCCGGCGATGCCGGCGGTCACGAAGATCGCGCCGGTGAGCGGCAGGAACCGGAGACCGGCGCCGACCGCCGAGAACCCGAGGACGTTCTGCATGTAGATGATGAGATACGTCAGCAGGGAGAAGAGCGATGCGGAGATGCCGAACGCCGCCAGCAGGCCGCCGACAAACGTCGGCACCCTCAGCAGCGAGAGATCGAACATCGGCCTGGACGTGCGGTGTTCGATGACTCCGAAAAGCCCGAGGAGCACACCACCGGCAATCAGCGACCCGATCACCTGAGCGGATCCCCACCCAACATCAGTGCTGCGGATCAGGCCGAACACGAGCGCCACCAAGGCCGCACTGAAACTGACGAAGCCGGCGATATCAAGCGGCGCCGCGTGCGCGTCCTTCGAACTCCGGGACGCGCAGGATGGTGATGAGCAATGCGACGGCGCCGACCGGGACGTTGACGAAGAAGATCCAGCGCCAGGAAAGGCCGCTGGTAATCAGACCGCCGAGGACCGGCCCGATCGCAACCGCGGCTCCTGTCACCGCGCCGAAGACTCCGAAGGCGACTGCCCGATCCTTGCCGCGAAACGCGTCCGCGAGCAGCGCCAGCGACGTGGCGAACATGATCGCTCCGCCCACCCCTTGCGCGGCTCGCGCCACCACGAGGAAGATCGGGCCCGTCGAGAGTCCGCACAAGGTTGACGCGACGGTGAACAGGATGAGGCCGGTGCCGAAGATCCGTCTCCGCCCATACCGATCGGCGAGCGATCCTGAGGTCAGCAGGAAGGCGGCGAGTGCTAGCGCATAGCCGCTGATCACCCACTGCAGGTCGGCCAGCGTGGCGGAGAAATCACGCTCGATGGACGGCAGCGCGACGTTCACAATCGTGACGTCGAGCAGCAACATCATCACGCCGGCGCAGACCGCCGCGAGCACCCACCACTTTCGAGCCATGACGTCGTCCTCCTTGATTCCTGTGCATTCGCTCAGCAATGCGGCATTATCTGACCATATACTCGGGAAAGTCAAGGACCGATGAGGAGCCGCCAGATGACTGAGTCCGCCGGCGCCGCCAGACGGCCGCGGGGACGCCCGTCGACCGGAGCACGTGAGGCCATCCTTGGAGCGGCACTCGAGATCATCTCGGGCGACGGGCTCGATCAGCTGACGACGCGAGCGGTCGCGAAACGGGCACGCACGTCCGAAGCGAGCGTCTTCTACCACTTCGGCGACAAGGTGGGCCTGCTGCAGGCGGCGGTCATGGCCGGTCTCGGGCCGCTGAAGGCGCTCGACCCGGCGGCGCTGACGGGTGTCCTCGGACAGTCGCCGGCCGAGACGCTCGGTGTGATCACTGCGGCGCTCGAACGGTTCTTCAATCATGCGATGCCCGTGATGGCGACCATCCAGGCGGACGCGAGCCTGCGACGAGCGTTTGCCGAGCGCCTCGTCGAAGGCGATCTGGGTCCGCATCGAGGCGTCCAACTCGTCGCGGACCACCTCCAGGCGATGGTGGTGCGCGGTGTGGTCAGGGCCGATCTGGACTGCGAGGCGGTTGCAATGCTGGTGGTCGGCGCATGCTTCCTCGCCGCCTGGCAGCGCGCGATGTCCGGTTATTCGGGTGACGGCAAGCTGCCGGAGCTCGGCCGCGTCGTCGAAGCACTCAGCGCACTCCTGGCGCCACACGTCGGTGAGACCGGCCCGCTCGCCACCGTGGTTGATCGACGACCAGGGATGCCTCAGGCGGGCGGGGGCGTCGCCTCGCCGGCCTCGGCTCCACGCAGATCCAGGTAGAGCTGCTCGAGGCCGTCGACGTTGGTCCGAAGGCTGTAGGACTCGAGCGCCCTCGCGCGGGCACGATCGGCGAGGCTGCGGCGCAACGTGCTGTCGTCGTGCAGCCGGCGCAAGGCATCGCCGAGCGCCGGCTCGAGGGGCGAGACCGGGATGACGATGCCGGCGTCGCCGACCACCGCGCCGTCTTCGCCCGCATCGGTCGCGATCACGGACCGCCCAACACTCATCGCCTCGAGAAGCGCGAGGGACAGTCCCTCCGCCGTCGACGGAAGGACAAACACGTCGGCCGCACGGAGGAGGTCGACTCGCTCGTCCACATCCGAGATGACACCGAGCAGCCGAATCTGCTTGTGCTCCGCCGCCAGGCGTTGCAGTTGCCGCCGTTGCGTGCCACCACCTGCGATGAGGAGCACGTGATCGTTGCCCCACCCCTGGCCGAGGAACGACCGTACCAGGTGGGGCACGCGCTTCTCCGCATCGAGCCGTCCCATGTAGACGACGACGAACTTGCCCCTCACCGAAGCGCGCAGGTGTGAGCGTCCAGGGCTGAAACGGTCCGTATCCACGGCGTTCGGGAGGACGATGATGCGCGACGGGTCCAATCCGGACTCGATGAGCAGGGCGCGCTGTCCCTCACTGAGCGCGACGATCGCGTCGAAATGTGCCAAGCGCCACGCCTGAAACCGGTACACCTCGCGCAGCACGCGCCCACGCCCCGAGTTCAGCGCCCCGTAGGGGAGATGGACGGTCGCGATCGCTGGGATATTGCGGTGCTTCGCAAGGCTGGCAACCGCGCCGTCGAGGAGCGAGAAGCTCACCGATACGTGCACGACATCCGGCTGGAACCGCGTCAGCGCCGCGTCGATGCGGTCCAGCGAGCCGGGCAGGGACACCGTGACCGTCTTCAAACGCACCGCGCGCAAGGCCACGTCCTGATTCGGGGCTTCGACCCGGCCTTCGCGATGCGCGACGAACAGGACGTCGATCCCTCGGGCGCGCATCGCCGCAACGGTTTGCCGGCTATACGCGGCCAGGCCATTGCCGTGACGCCCCTGGAAGTGCCCGAACCACGCCACACGAAGTCGCGGCGAGGCGTCGGGCGTCAGGAGCTCAGGCACAGCCACCGCGCGCAGCCTAGAGCCCCGAGGGTCGCGTTCGCCAAACGGGGGCGCCGAATCACCGTCCAACGGTGCTCAGCGCTCCTCGACGGCGAGCTCGTCGAATCCCGGGGGCGTCGCCCGAGGCAGCACCGTGCTGATGAAGGACTTGACGGCTTCGCTCAGCCCCACATCGTGACCGGCTGCCTCCGACAGGTACCAGCGATGGTCGAGGACCTGGTGAAAGAGCTCGGCAGGTTCGAGCCGGCCGCGGAGCTCCGCCGGCACCGCGGCGATGGTGGGCTCGAAGACGTCGATCAGCCACCGTCGCGCCGCATATCGCTCCGAAACCGGGCCCCCGGTCGTGGTCTCGAGCTCGGTCCGATAGCGCGCAATATCCCCGAGCAGCCGGCGAGCCTGGTTCTCCTGAACCTCGAGCCCGGTCAGCGTCTGGAGCGTGCGGACATGGTGCCCCGGCTCGACGACGCGCGGCTGCAGGCGGAGATGATATTCGCCATCCTGCGCACTGACCTCGACCTCCTCGACATCGAAGCCGAGGCTGTTGATGCGCTGCAATCGCTCCTCGATGCGATACCGCTGGTCAGGCGCAAAGGCCACCTCCCGAACGAGCTCCGACCAGAGCCCGTCATACCGCCGGCGGAGCTCCTCCGCGGCCACCATCGGGTCTATGTGGTGTACGAGCCCCTCGGCGGTGACGTCGAGCAGCTCACCGAAGATGTTCTCCTCGGCGACCATGACGTCCTGCAGGCGCTGGCCGTCGCTGAGCTGCGGGTGGAGCTCACCGGTCTCCGTGTCCACCACGTAGGCGCCCAGCGCTCCCGCGTCGCGACGGAAGAGCGTGTTGGACAGGGAGCAATCACCCCAGAAGAAGCCGGCAACGTGCAGTCGCACCAACAGGTTCACGAGGCCATCGAGGAGGCGATCACCGAGTGCGCCGTCTGTCCCTGTCGCTCCGAGCACCCGGCGATAGGGTAGGGAGAAGTCGAGATGGCGCGTGATCAGGACGGCTTCCAGCTCGACGCTGTCTGGCGGGGCCCCGACCTGACGGCTCGTGACCAGCGCGGCGACCTCGACGACCGGGATGAAGAGGCGATCCAACTCGGCGAGGAGCCGGTACTCGCGCTCGGCGAGCCGATGCGGCAGTTCCTTGAGCGCATAGATCGCATCGGCATAGCGCACGAAGCGGACCACGTGCCGCGAGATGCCGCGTGGAACGTCGACCAGGCGATCATGCCGCCACGCCTCCAGGGGAAGGTCCCAGGGGAGGTCGAGAAAATCCGGATGCCCGGTGCGTCTGCGCATCTGGAAGTCCACAGTTTGCATGGTCACTCGCGCTGCCTCTCAATCCGCTGAAAAGAGCTCAGGGGACGATGACAGATGTCCGCATACCGTGCAGGCGACCTCGACCTCTGCAGCACGCTCGGTCGATTGAGACCAGCGTGGCGGTCACCGCCCCACCGTGGTGGCGATCAGGGTTCGACGGTTGGTCGTGCCGGTCTTGAGGAAGATCGACTTGAGGTGATCCTGCACGGTGTTCTCAGAAAGGAACATCTGCCGCGCGATGGCACGCGTATCCGAACCCGTGATGAGATGGGCGAACAGTTCGAGCTCCCGTCCGCTCAGCCCGCAGGCGCGACCGAACAAGGTCATCCGCTCCGCGGGCGTGCTGGCCTCGATCGTGACCGCGATGTCCCGGTCGGCCGACGAGAGCGCGGTGTCGATGCGTGCTGCACGGGCGGTGAGCCACACGCCGGTCGCCAGATTGACGCGCGCCGTGGGCGAATGGTGATCGACGCCGGATTCGACGGCAAGCAATTGCGCGGCGACGTTGTAGGCGCCGGCTGGGATTGGCCGGCGGTCCGCTCCGGGCGGAACGAGGAGTTTGAGGTAGTCATCGGACTCGAGCGTCTGCGCCCGCACGCCCAGCTCCGGCGAGAGGATGAGGACCGCCGGGCCACCCCGAACGGTCGCCGGAGCGGCGATGCTGAAGGTGTTCGCCTGGCAGCGGCGCAACGCCTCGGTCACCGGTTTGGCGATGGCTGCGAGGAAATCCGCGTCCCGGGTGGTGAACGGGGTTTCTCCAGTGCTCCGCCAGAGATCCAGAAATCCCCAGCAGCCGTACCGGCAGCGGAACACCACCGACGCAACGTCGATGACCCCGAACTGCGACAGGATCTCTCGCCAGACAAGACTGCGATCAAGGTGGCCCCGGGTCGATTCGCTAAGCAGCGCAACCAGCGTCTCCATCCCTGTCCAGCGGTTGATCGGCGTCAGGTATTTCAGCCGAATCAGCCGCGGGAGCTCCGACAGAGATGGCACATCCGCAAGAGGCGCTGAGCCGACCTCGGTCTCGGGGTCGGTGAGCAGCCATGCGAAGGAATCGAACTCGACAACGAGCCTGACCTGCTCGAGCACGGCGAGGCGGACGCCAACGGCGTCGGCGGTCGACGCGTGACAGATCTGGACGATTCGCTCGACCGCCCGTGATCGACCGCTGACCGCTGCCACCGATCGATCCTACGCGACCTGGCTGGCTCGATAGGTTCATCGAAAACATCCCATGAACCTGGGATGGCGGTCAGCTCGATGTCTCCCCCACTATCGAGAGACGCGAGACCACCAAACGGGAGAATGTCATGGCAACGCTGCACATTCAGCATCCGGTCACCGACTTCGGCACCTGGACGTCGGCGTTCCAACGCTTCGCCGACGCGCGCCGCAGCGCCGGGGTGCGGGCGCAGCGGATCCAGCGTCCGGTGGATGACCCCAAGTACGTCGTGATCGACCTCGACTTCGACACCACGGCTGAGGCGCGCTCGTTCCAGGATTTCCTGACCACCCAGGTGTGGGCCGATCCCAGCAAATCGCCAGGTTTGGCTGGAACGCCCGAAGTCGATGATTCTCGAGCCAGTTGCGAGCGAGTGCCAGCAGCGAGAACCGTTTGACGCCTTTGCGCGGATGTAACCGTCGATGAGGTGTTTCCGTTGCATGGGCAGCAGCCATGAAACGCACAACCGTCGTTGCCTCTGCGATCGCCGCCATCGGCCTCGCAGCATGCGGCTCGACGGTCGCACCGACTAGCTCTCCAACGCTCGCCCTGTCTGTCGCCCCGACAGTCAGTCCGACAGTGATCTCAACGCCCTCACCTTCGGAAAGCTCATCCCCGAGCGCGAGCGCGTCGACCAGCCCCGGCGCGTCCCCAAGCCCGACCGAGGGTCCCTGCGGCTATCAGCCTTGCGGAACCGGAGTAGGGTGGACGACCACATGCGGGGTCCCAGGGACTGCTCAGGGTGGGAGCCTCATCGTTACGTGGACAGCGGGGTACGGACAGACCGAGCCGGTTGTGCCTGACTACATCACGGTTGACGGCAACGTCGTGGACGTGACCAGCAACCCGTTCACCAGCGGGCCATACACCGTCGGCAATCACTCGTTCACCAGCCCGACCGATGAAGGGCCAGATGCAAACGGATCGTTCCCTTTCACCGTCGTCGCGTGCGGCGTGGTCACCGTGACGACAACGTGCAGCCAGCCAAACATCCAGCTTGATGGCACCGGCAGCGCCACGTTCTCAGGATTGACGCCTGGAGCCGGAATCAACATCGGCCAATCGACCTCCCCCACCGCGATCGCGTCCAGCACCCTCACCGTGAAGGGACTGAGCGCTGGGAGGGAGGGCTGGATCGAGCGGAACGACTACGGCCTCGGCGTGATCACCCTCGCTACGGGCACGATCGTCATCGCGGCCTGCGCCCCACCTCCGCACTAGTAGCGGATCCGTTCGGGGACGGCTCCCAACGCACCGGCGCCAGGCGACGAGTGGCACCGCGGGGCTCCCCCACCTGCGTGGCCCAGCAGATGAATGCCTCGACCGATCAGGAATCGAGAAGTACCGCTCGTCAGCCTGACGTAGATTGACGACCATGAGCATCACCATTCACGCCAGCGCCCTCCCGCACGACGACCCCGACGCGTCCATGGCCTTCTATCGAGATATCCTCGGCTTCGAGGTCAGGAGCGACGTGGGGCAGGGCAGGATGCGCTGGATCACCGTCGGACCAGCCGGGCAGCCGAGCACGTGTATCCTCTTGGCCCCACCCGCCATCGACCCTGGCATCACCGATGAGGAGCGCCGCACCATCGCCGAGATGATGGCGAAGGGCACGTACGGCTGGATCCTCCTGGCCACCGACGATCTCGACGCAACCTTCGAGCGCGTCGAGGCGAGCGGTGCCGATGTGGTGCAGGAGCCCACCCAACAGCCATATGGGGTACGTGACTGCGCCGTCAGGGATCCCGCCGGCAACTTGGTCCGGATTCAGGAGCTCCGCTGAGCAAGTCTGAAGCCGATACGATGGTCAAGCAGCCTGTGCGCGGTTGTGCTCCATCGCATCGGTGCCACCGGTCTGCTCCAGAATCTGCTTTGCTCGCTGCACGTCATCGGCTGATCCGTGCACGACCACGAGCGACTTGCCCGCCCTGAGGTACTCGGTGTACTTGGGGATGTGCTTCTTCGACACGAAATAGCCGACGATCGAGCTCAGCACGCCGGCGCCGACAGCACCCTCGGCTGCCCCGACGACCGTCGACGCCAGTGGTCCGATGGCCAGCACCGGGCCGACGCCTGGGATGAACAGTGCCGCCACCCCAGTGAGCAAACCGAAGAGGCCGCCAACCCACGCTCCTGCCGCCGCGCCTGTCTTGGCGATATCGCCGGTCGTCACGAACCCGTTGAGCTGCACTTCGCTTTGCAGGCCCTGGCCAATGACCGAAACACGATTCGGTGGGAAACCCGCCTTGACGAGCCGTTCGATCGCCGACGTGGCAGCATCGACGGTGTCAAATGCCGCGACGACGCTGTCGTCGGGCAGTGTGGTCGTCTCCGATGGTGCACCAGTGGTTGCAGTGTTAGTCATCGAACGCCTCCTCAATACGTGAGCGGTGTGGACTTTTGAACGCGTCGTCACCTCGACTGGCGACGACCTCGAGCGTGACGGCCCAGCGCCGATTGTTGTCGGCCGGCGGCAGCAACCGGCGAGGCTCGTACCAGACGAGCCGGGACTGACCTGCCTCGGGTTCGACGAAGTACAGGCCAAGCCGCAACTCATCGGGAAGGACCACGATGCAGCGGCCGCGATTGGCGATCTCTTCGAGGACCTCGCGGGCGTCACCGAGCGCGTCGTGATCCGGAACGCCGTACGAGCTGCCGAGGTCATCGAGCCGGAAATAGCGCGCTCCGAGCGATTGGTTCTGCGTGATGCCCCGGAGCGTCGGTGCCCGCAGCCGCTTGTCCCAGGCTGCCGAGGTGCTCATCCGCCACCGGCACCTGCGCCCTGCGGTTGCGACTGCCGGCCGACCATCTCGGCTTCGAACTCCCGGCGTCGATTCGCGTTGGCGCTTGGTCGAGTCCAGCTGACCATTGGTTGACTGCGGATTTCGCGACACCGGAATCTGCTTCGGTTGCGCTGCCGATTGATCGATGGGGATTGACATCTTGAGCACGCCGTTCTCGAGCGACGCGTTGATTTTGTCGGCGACAACTCCGTCCGGAAGGGCAATCTCTCGGCGGATCCGGCCTTCGAATCGCTCGTGCCGAATGCAGTTCTTGTCTCGCTGATGCGCCTGTTTGCCGGTGGCAGCCTCGATGACAAGACGCCGCGGCTCAGCTCTGACGGTCACGTCCTCCGGCGCGAATCCGGCGAGCGACATCGCAACCTCCAGCCCGTGCTCGTCTTCGTGCACATCAATCGGCGCCACGAGCGCCGGTTGTAAATCTCCCAACCGCATCGGGAGACCATCCACCATGGCGCCACCGAACATCCGATCGAGGTTCTTGTGAAGCGCCTTCAAGTCGTCGGCGGGATCCCAAGTCATGAGAGTCATTAGCTGCACCTCCTGCTTGCGTTATCCAGTTGCTTGCGTCATCCAGCGTACAGACGCCTAGGACAACTAACCACCGAACGGGACCAGCCATGTCAAGAGCGCCGGAGCAAACTTTCGTTGCTGAAAGAAATGAAATACAGCGCTGCCCAGGCCCGCGTTAGGCGGAGGCCCGAGGCTGTCAGGTGTCTGTCAGCGGGTCGAATCGCGCGACATGATCAAACGTTTCACTGCCATGCGGTCCAGAAGGCCAGGCGCGTTTGGCAACGCGACATCTCCCGTTGCATGGACGGAAGATCGTTGCTGAGGAGTTCGCTCTGGACGGGCTCGGCGCTCGGCTCGGGCGGACTGTACGTGCGATCGATGATTCGCGTCTGCACCCGGACGAGTTCCTCGTACGCTCCCTGCCAGTACCCGCGCATCGTGACGAGTGGCGGCTCCAACTCTGTGCCAGCGACCGCCGATGCTAACGTCAGGGGTTCGGGAACAGCGTTCAACTGATAGCCGCGACCCCGGATCGTGAGAATCAGCTCAGGGTGCCTCGGATTGAGCTCGATCTTGTGGCGCAGGCGCGAGACGTAGAGTTCGACCTCGGCCTCGCGACCCGGCAGTTCAGCACCCCAGGCGCCGCGAGCAAGCTCGCTGCGGCTGAGGATCCTGTGGGGGTGCGCCATGAGGAACGCGAAGAGCTGCCACTCCGCAGGGCCGAGCACCTGACGACGGCCATGCCGCTCGAGCGTGTGATCAGCCAGTCGCACGCGAAGATCGCCAAGGACGGCTGCCTCCCCGAGTGCATGGCGCAGCGGTTCCGCGCGCGAGAGAACGGCGCGCACGGCGAGCTCCAGGTACTCTGGATCGAACGGCTTCTGCACAACCAGCGTTGCTCCCTGGCGCAGCCGGGTCTTGAGCTCGTCCTCGTTGTCCACGAGCACCACGAGTGGACCCGCGAAGGTCCTGCGCACCAGTGCGAGGGCGGAACCTTCCGGCGGAAGGTCGCGCGAGCTGATGATCACCAGTTGAGCGCCCGCGGCCTCGATTGAGCGAACGAGTTGATGAAACTCCAGATGCGTGCGGGGTTCCCATCCGGCATCTGCGACCAGTGCCGACAGCGTCGCCGCATAGGCAGGCGACGACTCCAGGATCGCAGCCGCCACGGACGTCCATGACCCGAGTCGCCTTGCCGTCATCAAGTGGCCTCCCGAGTAAGCCCAGCCCCATCTTGCGCCCTTCGGCTGCGTCGCGGCGGTGTCCCCAGGCTCCAATCACGAGTACGGCGGTCGGCGCATTTGAAGGAGACTGGCCGCTGCAGGCGTCCCGCGACGACCGAAACGGTGCAACGCCGACGCCGAGCAGTCGACCAGGGAAGTCCTGGGTGATCGTGAACTCAGACCCGACGCGGTCCCGGTTCAGTCCGAGGGCGCGAGCGCTGTCAGAATCCGGTGCTCATTGGGACGGCACCCGAGACCCGAACCGGGATCCAGAACTCAATGATCGTTCCGTGCCCGGTCACGCTGCGCACTCGGAGCCGGCCTCCTGACATCTCGGCGCGCGCGCTCATGCCGACGACCCCAAGGTGACCCGGCGCATGTTGCGTCGCGGGTGACGATCCACACCCATCGTCCTCGATACGCACATCGACGCCGCCTTCGCCCGACGCCACAAGGAGTCGAACGCTCGACGCCCCCGCATGCTTGCGGACGTTGCCAAGCGCCTCCTGAACGATGCGATACACCACCAGCGCCGCCGCCGGGGCGGGCTCCTCGATCAAACGAACGTCGAGCTCCCACCGCACGCCGCTGTCCGCTTGCAGCGTCTCGAGCAGCAGGCGGAGCGCCGACGCGAGGCCATGAAGCTGCAGCTCGGGCGGGACCAGCTGAAACAACAACCGTCGCAGCCGGCCGATGGTCAGCCGCACGGTCTCCTGGACCTGGCGGCCTTGTCGCTTGTACTCCTCCCCTTCGAGGTGTTCGATGAGCGGTGCGAGGTGCAGGTTCACAGCGGTCATCACCTGCACCGCGTCGTCGTGGATCTCAACAGCGATCCGCTTGCGTTCCTCCTCCTGCGCTCCTACCAGGCGGCACATGAGCACCCGGCGGACGTCGGATGCGATCTTGGCTGCCACCGCAACACTGAGGATGCCGGCCGCCAGTTGCAGAAACTCGGTTTCTTCAGTGGTCCAGGCGCGGGGCTCGCGCGCATACAGGCCCACGAATCCATACGGCACTTCGGTGCCGTGTATCAGTGCGGTGAGACCGCTGCGCAGCCCGGCGGCCTTGAGGACAGGATCTTCCGCGAATTCGCCGGTATCGTAGTCCGACACCGCGAGCATCACTGCACCGGATTCAAGGAGGCGCGCCGCAGCATTTCCCACGTCAGGGGCGGATCTCGGAATGACCATCGGTAGCCCACGAGACGCCAGCACCCTCAACACTTGACCTGCGGAATCGACCTCGAGAACATGTCCAGCGTCAACTCGCAACACCTTGCTGCTCGCATTGAGCACGCGTCGCGCAAGCTGACCGATAGCAATGCCTGACCGGGCGTCGTCCGTCAATTGGAGGAGCGTCCCGGTGTAACCGGAGGCGGGTGCCCTCTGCTGCCCGGCTCCCCGCCACTCAGTGATGACACGAGCGCGGCCTGCACCGCCGCTGGTCAGTCCACCCATGTTGCAAGCGTGCGACGACATGGTCTACTCCCTTCCGCTCGAGATCGTTTCGCGATGACTCTGGTACCGGTATGCGCAGCCCGGCGGGAAACATCAGTGATCCCGATCGCCGTCTGCGTGATCGCGGTCACGACTTCTCCTGGGCAAGGTGGATTGGCCTGCGGCGAGGCTCGCGAGCCTCGCCTCGTCGATGACCCTCACTACTCCTGCGCTTCTGTCAATCACCCCTTCTGCTCGCAATGCCGTGAGCTCTCAACTCACCACTTCCCGAGCGGTACCTACCGCATCAGCCAACCGTTGATGGCTGATGTGCACGACCGCGCGACCGTCGAGCCCGCGCAATGCCATCTCGCGAAGGTGGCGCGCAACTCGCACCGTGATCGGCTGTCCGCTTGCGTCAGCGATAGTGCGCAACAACTCCGCCATCACAGCCGCGACGTGTTGCGCGATGCTCCACGGCAACTCCGGATCATGCGCTCCGGCTCCGCGCACGTGGTCGAAGGTGAACACCTTGATGCTTGCATCGGTGATTGCTTCCGCATTCCACTGGTCGGTGCCTGCCAGGTAGGGTGAGAGGCCGACGAGATCACCGGCTCGCGCGTAACGGATCGTCATCTGCCGGCCGAGTTGTGTCGAGATGAACACGCGCACGATGCCGGATACCACCAGCGCAATCCTCGGAAGCTGACCGGCGCGCACGATGAGCGCGCCCGCGGCGATGTGTACCTCGTCGACCCCGGCGCCGAGCTGTTCCTGCCACATTCCAGTGAGGTGTTAGCGACTGCTCCGCACGCGGCTCACCGCAACGCGCGGTGCGGTCGATCCGGGCAGGGACGCGTGAATTCGCAGGGGCATCGACGCCAGTCTGAGGATCACCGCGGCCTTGCGGAATAGGCGTGATATCAGGCAATCCTAGACGGAGTGTCACCCCTCCGAGCAAATCGACGCTGGAGCACGGACATGACCTTGCGCGACTGCATTCCTACGCGACAATCAGCGAAGCGTCGACCCTCGGCGGAACGCGTGGATCAACTCCTGCTGGGAATGGATACCGAGCTTTCGATAGATCGAATGGAGATGATTGCGCACGGTGCTTGGACTCAGGAACAGCGCCTTGGCGATCGAGGGAGCTCTATCACCCGAGACCAGCCGGCTGACGATCTCCAACTCCCTGGTGGTGAGCCGCGAGAGGCCCGTCAGATCCCCCTCGCGCGGGGTTGTGGCGAGATGGCGCGAGAGGGATACCGCGCCAGAGTCCCTCACGTACCGGGACATCCAGTTCTCCACATCGGCCGCGGTCCCGAACGCAAACTCCGTGTAGGCGCCGGGGAGCAGCGCGAACCCGCAGCGTGGCGACGGGCGCAGCGGCCAGAGAACCGCTTCGAGCAAGACTGGATCGCCCTGCTTGGAACAGGCGACGAGATTGACGGTGACTCCCGCCCCGGTCGCCGCGGCATGGGCGAGTGAGCCCAGCAGGTTGGGGACACTCGTATCGGTCACCAACGACAGAATCGACTGCCCAAGGACGTCGGATGGCCGGTATCCGAGCAGCCCTTCGACATCGCTGCTGATGCGATCGATCAAAAGGCTCTCGTCCGACGTTCCCACGACGGGGGTCAAATCCGAGCGCGCAACCTCCGGCAGGAGTGCGCCCGTCCTGGTGTGAGCGGTCGCAAACACGGCTACGGCGAAGCGCGGCGGAGCGTCAGTGCCCAGGGCGCGCACCCACACTTGCACCGGCACGGCCTGCTCTTGCCTGCGTCGGAGCGAACGCGTCGTGACGTAGCCTTGGAGGCGACCGGCGCGCAGCAGATCGAGTGCGCCCGAAGGCTGGTCGCTCATGAACTCGTCGACTGCCCTGCCCAGGAGCGTGTCCCCACCTGAGGCAAACATTTCGCGCAGTGGCGGGCTGGCCGCCATGATCCGACCCGACGCGACCTCGATGATCGCCGCAGGTAGCTGGGCATTGGTGACAGCGTCAGTCGCCTCCGCCGCGAGACCTTCGGAATGGAGCGGCTCCTGGTCCTTAGGCGTGTATATCCCCCTGAGCGCACCGTGGAGTTCGTCCCCGCTCATCCGCGAGATTCACGTCCCACAGTGGACTTCCCGTGGATGAATGGCAAGAACCCAGCTCTGACCCGCGACGCGCAACAAACGTGCGTGCTTTGCGCTGCAGCAGATGAATTTGCCGTCGAAGACCTCGGAGGAGAGTGCGGCGCTGGCGGAGCGCATCCTGCGAGAACTCCCCGCAGACCGGTGCCCGAATCTGGCTGAGATGATCGTCGAGCACGCCCTGAGCCCTGGCTGCGACTACGCGCAAGAGTTCGAGTTTGGGCTGGATCTCATCCTCGACGGCCTCGAGAATCGTCGAACGCGGGATGGATGAACCTCCCTGCGGTCAACCCCCCCCAACGCCACCTCCACACGCAATGGTCATCCCTGCAGCGCCGAACTCTCCCCGCTCACGCCGGCGGTGGCGCAGTTGGGCCGTTTACGGTGACGACAACCTTGCCGCGACTGTGGCCCGCCTCCACGTAGCGGATCGCTGCCGGGGTCTCACCCAGCGTGTACATACGGTCGATTACCGGTACTACCTTCCCGGCCTCGATGAGCCCTCCGAGCATCAGCATGTCCGCCTTGTTCTCAGCCACGAGAAATGTGACCAGCCTTTGGCTCGCGAATCGCGAGGCCACCTTCGCCTTGAGAATGCGGTCCATCCCACCAAACCGACCCTCCCCGCTAATGAGCACGAGCGTCCCCTTGGGCTTGAGCGCCCGCCGGCAGTCGCTCGGAGAACGGGTCCCCGCCAGCTGGAAGATGAGGTCATACCGCTGCTCGCCCCGCGTGAAGTCGGCTTGCGTGTAGTCGGTGACGTGATCTGCGCCGATGGACTTGACCATATCCACGTTCCGTGTGCTGCAGACGGCGGTGACCTCAGCGCCGAGGGCCTTCGCGATCTGGACAGCAAACGTTCCAACACCACCCGACGCACCCACGATCAGCACCGTCTGTCCCGGCTGGAGCCTCCCCGCGTCGCGAAGCCCCTGCAGCGCGGTGGTCCCGGCCAGGGAGACGGCCGCGGCCTCCTCGAAGCTGAGGTTCACCGGCTTGGGCACGAAGTGGTCCTCCGCGGCGCACGCGAATTCCGCAAAGGCGCCGCGGCACCAGCCGAGTACCTCGTCACCAAGCCGAAGCCCCACCACGTTCCTGCCCACAGCCTCGACCACGCCGGCCACATCTGTGCCGGGAACGGGGTTTTTCGGCGTTCGTAGTCCGTAGCCAGACAGGCGCACGATGGGCGGACTCGCTCGAACGATGTGCCAATCGGCGGGATTGACCGACGCTGCGTGTACGTTGATGAGCACGTCACCGTCGCCGACCACCGGACGTTCGAGCCTCTGCAGCTCCAAGACCGTGTCGGGCGCCCCGTACCTGTGCTGGACGATCGCCTGCATCGTCTCTCCGACGTGAGTCGCGGATTGTGATGCCATCGCTCGGTCAAGTATTGATGTCGTCAGAGGTGTCCCCGGGCGTCGTCAGGCGGTTTCCCACTGGCTCACGCGTGCATCGCACCTGACCGCGACACCACCCCCGGACCCGGAGCGAACACGTGCCGCACCGTCGATCCAGCCCACAGCACCACCAAGACGGCCATAAAGACAGTGAGTACCGTGAGGCTGTCGGTGATTATGGTCACGACGCCGGCGGCGACGAGCCCGATCACCAGGAAACCGGCGATCCTCCGCCACATCCCCGGCTTCGCCACCGTCACCGAATCACCGGCGATGGCGCACGCGACCAAGCCGAGCACCAGTCCCGTCGCCGCGACGCCACGGGCATCGGCGATGAACCCGAACGTGGAGCCGCCAACGACATCGATATACAGGACGGCCATCGCCGCAACGATCAGCGTTGCGATGACATCTCTTACAACTCTCATCGTCGCACCTCCGTACGGTCCGGGTTGACCGGAATCACTCACTGATCGTTGCTCAGCGCGTGCCACGCTGACCAGGGTCGAATGTCATGTCTCGACCAGGTCGAGCGGCAACTCGATACTGCAACCCCGTATGCCAACACGACGAAGAACGCAAGCAGCGAAAGCCTCTGCGCGCGAGGCAAGGGGCGGGCGGTCGTGAGATCCGAGTTGCCTTGAAGGTCACTCGCAGCCCCTCACGGCGCGCCGCGTGCTTGGCGTTCCATCTCACGCCGTATATCCGCGTCGGAAATGGGGGTTCTACCGTAGACGTCCCACGCGTGGAGCACGAGGCCGACGGCCCACGCGCCGAGAATCCAGGCGGGCCAGAAGTAGCCGTGCCCTGTCGCGAACCAGACGGCGACGATACCAGCGTTGACGACGACAAACGCTACGACATGCGCCCAGAGGTCGCGCCGTGCCGACAAGCGCCTGATCGCGGCTGCGCGAGCATCGGAAGCGTCGGTCGGGTAACTCGAATCGACCGTTTCAGCCATGTCAGTCCTCCATAACCGAGCTGTCTATAGCCAGAGCCAATCCCCACTTGGCGGCGACCAAGGAGCTGTCGGTACCCGACCGGGCACCGACAAACGTCATGGCCGGCTTCCCCGCATTCGTCCGCAGAGCCACCCGAGGTCGCTGCCGGCCACATCGGCAGCCGGCCGCCCAGCATCAGAACCCGTGGGGTGTCGACCATTCCGCACTCAAGATCCCATCCGGTGACCACGGACACAAGGGCCGAGTCGCCTGCCTGACGCATGCCGTTCGACCCTTGTCACGGTCACTGAGCGATGCAACCTCAGGATGCAACGACGTCGAGCCGTTGTGAACGATCAGACATAGGGCGCCTCAACCCAGCCTCGTCGTTGCTCACGGGGCGGTTTTCAGAGTCGACAGCGCGCTTACCCATTCCTCGTCCCGGACCCCGTTGGCCGGATGGGCTTCCAACGCGCCGCGCAACCGCGACATCTCGGGCCCAGCGCGCTGAGGGAGCGGGTGGCGTTACGCCACCCGCTCCTGGGAGGAAGCGACCCGGAGAGATAAAAACCAACGCGTCAGTTTCACGATATAGTACCATATTCACATGCCACGCATCTCGGAGGTTGCGCGCCTCGAGCGTCGCCAGCAGCTCATCGACGCGGCCTGGCGATGTGCCGGGCGCATGGGGTACAGCGAGCTCACCGTTGACGACATCTGCGCCGAGGCTGAGGTGAGCAAGGGAGCGTTTTACGGATACTTCTCGTCCAAGCAGGACCTGCTCATTGCGCTGCTGGAGGAAGACGCAGCCGATCTGGACGGACGATTCGAGCGCCTGGCGCAACGCAACATGTCGCATGTCGAGAGGCTTCGTAGCTTCGCCCGCGAGATGTGCGAACGCGGCGCCGACCAAGCTCGGGTACAAGTGCGTTCGGACCTCTGGGCCGCCATCCTCACTGAGCCGGCCATCAGGGAGCGGATGGTGTCAGCGGTCGGTCGCCGCAGAGCGATGCTGCGGAGCTGGATCGAAGGGGCTGTCGCCGACGGCGAGATCGATGACATTCCTGCGAACGCCTTCGCCTCGGTGCTGCTGGCGCTCGGTGATGGGCTCACCCTGCACGGCTCGCTGGATCCCTCCGGCTTTCGTTGGAACAACATCGCTCGTGTCCTGGCGGCCATCTTTGCCGGGCTCAGCGGCGACGAAGAGTGACCTCGGCCGCTCGCCGGATCCGCCTTCCCGCGGATCTTCACCATCGAACACTCGAGTGGGTGCGGGGCTCCCAAGGCGGGATCATCGCGATTGCGCTGGTGGTGGGCGCGGGCGGCGGCCTCGGGGCGATCGTCTTTCGCGACCTCATCCGCTGGTTCACGCTGCTGTTTACCGGACACAACGACTACAGCGCAGCCGGACATGCGATCAACCCAAATCTGCCGTGGCTCGGGATCTACTTCGTCATCCTCGCGCCGGTGGTCGGGGGCCTCATCTACGGCCCCCTGATCCAGGTCTTTGCGCCTGAAGCTCGGGGACATGGCGTGCCCGAGGTCATGCTCGCCGTCGCGGAGCGGGGCGGAAAGATCCGTCCTCAGGTGGCCGTGGTCAAGTCGCTCGCCTCAGCGATCTGCATCGGTGCCGGTGGGTCGGTGGGACGCGAAGGCCCGATCGTGCAAATCGGTTCGGCGCTCGGGTCCTCGATCGGGCAAGTGCTGCACGTCTCCGAGAATCGGTTGCGTCTGCTCGTCGCTTGCGGGACGGCCGCGGGTATCTCGGCAACGTTCAACGCGCCCATTGCGGGCGTCTTCTTCGCGCTCGAGCTCATCCTTCAAGACTTCGCCGTCGATGCCTTCGGTGCCGTCGTGCTTGCGTCCGTGGTGGCAGACGTCATCGGGCGGGCCGCGTTTGGCAGCCAGGCATTTCTCACGCTGCCGTCCTTCCACATCGTCTCCACCTGGGAGTTCGGCCTCTACGCCGTCCTCGGGGTGCTGGGCGGACTTGCGGGCGTGGCATTCATCCGGGTTCTCTACGGGACCGAGGACCTGCTCGATCGCCTCTGGCACGGTCCTGACTGGCTTCGCCCCGTCGCTGGGGGTGCGCTTCTGGGCCTCCTGCTCCTCGCGCTTCCGGAGCTCTATGGGGTCGGCTATCCGGTGCTGCAAAACGCGGTCGCCGGCGAACTCGTCCTCGGGCTGTTGCTCCTGTTGCTCGTTGGCAAGATGCTCGCGACCAGCCTGACGATCGGGATCGGTGGATCCGGCGGTGTTTTTGCTCCATCACTGTTCATGGGCGCGATGCTGGGAACCGCCTTCGGCTTGGTCGCCAACACTGTCTTCCACGGTGCGGTGGCACCAGCCGGGGCGTATGGCCTCGTGGGCATGGGGGCGGTGTTCGCGGGTGCAGCACGAGCGCCGATCACGGCCGTGATCATCATCTTCGAGCTGACCGGCGACTACACCATCATCCTGCCCTTGATGGTCGCCATCGTCGCGGCCGCGGGGCTCAGCAGCCTTCTGTCCAAAGACACCATCTACACCCTCAAGCTGCGCAGGCGAGGGATCGACATCCTTCGCTCACGAAGCAGCAACCTCATGCACGAGCTTCGCGTCCGAGATGCCATGCAGCCGGTACCCGAGCCGGTCGTGGGCACAACGCCGCTGTATGAGATGGTCGGCCGGTTCGCCCGGCGTGACGTCTCGGCACTCCCGGTGGTGGACGGCGATGGCGGTTACCGCGGCGTCGTGACCGCTGAAGATGTCGAAACCGCACTCGGCAATGACACATTCGACATGACTGCGGGCGATCTTGTCAACCCGGCAACGACAGTAGCGCCGGACGCGCCTCTGGACACCGTGCTCTCACGGTTCGTCCAGCAAGGAACGTCGGCTCTTCCGGTCATGGACTCCGGCGGTTCCATCGTCCTGGGATGGCTCACCCATCGCGACATTCTGGCTGCGTATCAAGCGCGTGTCGAGGGCAACCGAGCTGGTAGTCGCGCCACCGAACTGGAGGCGGTGCCACACGTTTAGTCGGCTCCGGTTCTGTCACGTATTGGACCCTCTCGTCGTGCGATGAACTCGGCGAGCTGTCCAGGGGTCGTCTCCGACTTGATGCCAACCTTGAGTGCTCCGAGACGGAGTCCGCGCTCGCGTATCGCTGGATCGCTGTCATTACTCAGCATCAGGACCGGAATCGAGTTGGTGGCCGGCTCTGCCCGGAGCCGCCGAAGCGCCTCGAGGCCATCGATCCCAGGCAGCCGATAGTCCAGGCAAATAAAGGCCGGAGCGGTGTCACGAGCTATCGCAAGGCCCTGCTCGCCGTCGGTGGCAACGATCACGTCGTAACCCTCGATCTCGAGGCGCAGTCGATACATCTCCGCGATGTAGAGATCGTCGTCGACGATGAGCACCGTGAGACGATCTCCGCCCGTCAGCCAACTCTGGACGCACGTGGCCGCGGGTCCGTCCTCGGCTTCACGGACTTCTGCCGGGCACGCTGGCGTCCCTGAAGACGACATGTCAACTCTGTTGGCTCCGCCTCCCAAGGTCCGTGCGCCGGCGGTGGTTGACCGCTGAAGTACGATGGCCGGCCCAGGGTGCGTTCCGCTCTCCGGTGAGCGAACCAGTGCGCCGGGGTCGATGGGCATGATGTCTGTCAACGCTGATCGCCTTGGCCTCAGTCAAACCAACCCGTCGGTTTATATGATACTCCCCAGGACCTCCTCATCAGACCGCCCAGGCATGGTTCTTTGGCTGGGGCAATTGCGCTCTCGTTGGTCACGGAGGGTACGTGTGATGATCACGCAGGGCGTTGACCTCGCACGCAGTGGGGCTCGCGCACGTAGGTTGCTGATCTAGGCGGCACCGATCAGAAGGCGGACACTCAGGCCCGCGAGCGCCAGGGCGAGAAGACGCTGGATCGTGCGTCCGCGGAACCGCTGCGACAACCAGGCGCCGGCCTGGGCTCCGCCGATTACCCCGATCGACAGGGCAACCGCGCGATGGATTCCCGTCCCACCGGAGAAGGCCCCTGTCACGATGTGCGTGACGCTTCCCGCCAATGCCATGTTCGCGAGAACAAAATGGGACGTGGCTGTCGCAACGTGGACCGGAAGCCCAAGCACGCCAACCATCAGTGGCACGTGGAGAATGCCGCCGCCAATGCCGAGGAAGCTCGAGACGAAGCCGACCCCGATGCTGTAGATGATGCCCAGGCGTAGGTTCACGATGTATTCGTAGGTGGTGCCGGCGCGATCGGTTATCGTGCGGCGCACTCCGGTCGAACGACGCCCCAATTGCCGATGCTCGCTGCGGGGCAACACCAGGAACGCAGCTGCCCCCGCCAGGAGGACGGCGGTCAGGATATCGAAGACTCGCCGAGGCACGATACCCACGACGAGGGCCCCGACGATAGAGCCGGGAATCGTCGCGACAGCGAACGCCGCACCGCTCCGGTAGTCGATACGCCGTTGCCGCGCGTAGGCAAGAGAGCCGGAGAGCGCGTTGAAGAACACCACCACGAGGCTGATCGCGGTGATCGTCGACGCACTCGTCATCGGGTAGAAGACGAGCAGGACGGGTGTGAGGATGAAACCGCCGCCGGCACCCACCAGAGTGCCGAAGACACCGACCGCCATGCCCAGCAGCGCGAGCAGCAGCAAGGTCTCGATGGAAACCGACACGAACTACCGAACCATGCCACGGCGCCCCGCCGACCGGGTTATGGACCGATTAAGGCAGGCCCGCGATACAGCGTCCTCCCGGGGGCGCGGTCCATCCTTCAAGTGCGCTGGTTGGGCGCGCGGCTGAGGCCGGACCGAACATTGAGCGGAGCCGGCTCGGCTCAGTCGTGGGTGTTCTGCGTCGCGCGGATTGCTCGCGGGAAGCGGTACCCGCCGTAGAACGCCCACACGGCTCCGAGTATCAGGAGCACGAAGGGCACCCAGCCACCAACGGCGAAGGCAATCAGGCAGATTGCGAGGGCAGCCAGGACAATGCCGTCAACGATGGCAATGACAGCGATCGCCCGAGGGTGCCGGCGCTTCCATGGACCCAGCATCTTGACCAACTGCGTGTCGTTCATCCCTCCTCCATTCTGAGCGCCTTGTGCGACGCTTGGCGGGCGCCGGGGAGCCGAGTTGCTCGATAGTGACGCGGATTGGCGAGCCCGTAATGACAGTGGGCAGGAGTTCGCCGGCCGCCTCGATGATGACTTCCCGACGACGCGCGCCTTCCCGCGCCACGGAGCGAAGCTGCACGTCTGTTCTATAATCTGCACATGCGTGCAGCACCCGACCTGACCGCTGCAGCCACGATCCGGGAGACAGCAATGCGGCTCTTTGCCCAGCGGGGTGCCGCAGCCGTAACGCTCCGCGAGATAGCGGCCGAGGTAGGCGTCTCACCGTCGCTGATCATTCATCATTACGGATCGAAGGATGGACTGAGGGAAGCCGTCGACAACCGCGCAACCGCTCTCGTCGACGCGTTGGTCGGCGAGCTCACGGCCGCTTCCCGTGGCGCACCGAGCGGGTCGCTGGCGGCAGCGCTCTCCAGCGAACTCGAACGAGATCCGCTCCTCCCTGCGTATTTGCGACGCCTCCTCATCGACGGCGGCAAGCCCGCCGAGGCGCTCTTTCGGACCCTCTTCGACGCGGTGCTCTCAGGCTTCACAAGCCTTGAAGCGGTAGGGCTGGTGCGTCCTTCTACCGACGCCGAAGTCAGAGCCGCTTTCCTGCTGGTCAATGACCTTGCAGTGGTGCTGCTTCGCGACCAGGTGCATGAGGTCCTCGGCATGGATCCTCTCGCGCGCTCGGGGATGGAGCGATGGACCGCTCAGGTGCTTGACGTCTATTCGCGCGGGGTCCTGATGATCGATGAGGTGTCCTCCACTGAAATGGATACGCCTCGGGGGGCCGTGTGATGACGGTGGTCGTGAGCGCACAGAAGCTGACCAAGACCTTTGGGTCACACCGCGGCATCGTCGGCGTCGACTTCACGGTTGCGAAGGGGGAGATCTTCGGGTTCCTGGGCCCGAACGGGGCCGGTAAGTCAACGACGATCCGTCTGCTCACCGGGCTCTCTCACCCGACATCGGGCGCCGCGAAGGTCTTCGGACTCGACCCCATCGCGGAGGCTGTCGAGATTCATCGACGCGTCGGATACCTTCCTGGAGAACTCGCGCTGTACCCTCGCTTGACCGGTCGACAGCACGTTGAGTTCGCTGCCAAGGTGCGGCGACTGCAGGACCGAACCCTCCTCAATGAGCTTGTGGAGCGGTTCAAGGTCGAGCTCGAGCGGCCCACCAGCACCCTCTCCAAGGGCAATCGGCAGAAGATCGGCATCCTGCTCGCCGTCATGCATCGACCTGAGCTGGTCATCCTCGACGAGCCCACATCGGGACTTGACCCCCTTATGCAGGATGAGTTCGAACGTCTGATGCGTGAACTGGTGAGCAACGGGGCGACCGTCTTCCTGTCGTCCCACGAGCTCGACGAAGTGCAGCGGGTCGCGAACCGGGTCGCAATCATCAAAGACGGGCACCTCGTCGTCACCGATACGGTGGAGGCGCTGCGGCAGCAGGCGCCGCGGACCATTGAGTTTGTCTTCCCGAGGACGGTCGATCCGAGGCCCTTCGCATCGATCGAGGGCGTTCAGGTCGTCGCCGCAGATGGGAAACGCATCACCTTGGCGCTCCGCGGAGCTGTTGCCCCGGTGCTTCGAGTTGCCGGCGAACTCGATCCGCTCGATGTGGTCGCGCGTCCAGCCGACCTTGACGAACTCTTCCTCGCCTACTACCGAGATCAATCCGCGGAGGAGCCCTTCGATGCGCGTTGACGTCGCCGTCATCGACCTCCGCTTGCGCCGGCGAGCCCTGCTCAGCTACGTGCTGGGGATGGCGCTGTATGCGTTGGTTATCGTGGTGCTGTACCCGCAGTTCAAAGGCGACACGAGCCTCGATCAACTCACCAAGAATGCGGCGGGTGTAGCAGCCCTCTTCGGGGCGACGGGGTCACTGACGTCACCGAGCGGGTGGCTCAACGCCAACATCTACGAAAACTTCCTCCCGCTCATCATGCTGCTCATCACCGTGGGCTACGGAGCGTCCTGCATCGCGGGGCAGGACGAGGACGGCACACTCTCGCTTGCCGCGATCCTCCCGATATCGCGACGCGCTGTGGTGCTGCAAAAGGTTGGAGTATTGAGCGTGCAGGCGCTCCTGCTGGCGGTCGCAACCATGGGGTGTGTCCTCATTGGACGACAGTTCGATCTCACCTTTCCGGTTACGCATCTCGTCGGATTGAGCCTTGGGGTCGCGCTCCTCGGTGTCGACTTCGGGCTGTGCGCTGTCGCCGTCGGGTCGATCACCGGTAGCCGCGGGACCGCACTCGGCGTCACCGCGGCGCTGGCTGCCACCTCGTATCTGGTCAGCTCGCTCGCGCCGGTGATCGGATGGATCCGCCCGGCTCGGTACGCTTCGCTCTTCTACTGGTCAGTCGGAAACCAGCAGCTTGCCGACGGTCTCAGCCTCGCGTCCGTTGGGGTGCTGATCGTCGTTGGAATCCTCTTGACGCTCACCGCGGTTGCCGGATTCCGCCGGCTCGACCTGCGCTGATCCGATCAAGACCGGCTGTACCGCGGGCGGGCAGACAGATGAGCCGATGATTCCTAGGTGCTCAGTCCGTGGCTGATGTTGGAGAATACGTTATTCACACGGTGGCCAACGGTCGTGAGGATGACAATCACCACGACCGCGATGAGGACGAGGATAAGCGCGTACTCGACCATCCCCTGTCCGCTCTCGTCCGATCGATCGCGCACCTCTTCCAGCCGCGTCAACGCGAACTCGCGGCAGCGAATCATCTGGGCTTGCATGGCATCTCCTGAGGATTGATGTGGTGAGATCAGGATGCAAAACCGACTTGAAAGTCGCTGAAATAGTGTGTGACGAGCGCTCGTACCTCTAAGCAACCTCGCGTGACGATAGGATGACGCCGGGCGACGGAAGCCGAAGGACTTCGTCCTGCCTCATGTGGCCCTGGTAATTTGCGTGCTACTCGAGCGGTTGGCCGCGAACCGCAGCGATCATGGCCGCGAAGTCTCGGTGGCCGGTCGACACCCACATCTCGCGCAGCGCACTCGGAACGTGCGCGAGGGTCGCTGACACCTGCGCGTCGCTCATCTGCTCGAAGATGAGGCCAAGCACAAGCCAGATCTTATCGCCGGAAAAGTGACCCATCGCCCATCCCGGCAGGGAGCCCCACTCGTCCTGGGACACTGTAACCGCAGCGAGCGGCAGGATCTCGCGCTCCTCTTCGACGAGGTGCACGTCGAGCTCGGCGGCGAGCCGGCGAATGGCGGCAGTGAGGGCTCTTGCGCTCTCCTCCGTCGGCGTCGAGCTGTACCCTTCGAGCGCGCTTGACGCGGCGATGGTGACCTCTTCGATAGCCGCGTGCTGGGCGTCCATGCGATCCAGGAGCGCCGCGTGCTCAGGCGCACGGTCCCGCAGCAGCGGCCAGAGCAGCGCGTCCTCGGCGCCGTGGTGTGCATGGAGGAAAGCAAGCACGTTTGCATAGAACGAGGAGATCAGCGCGGTGCGATCTCCATCCGCAAGGGTGCCGGCTCCAACGACATCGCCCGCAATCGCGAACGCGCCGCGGAGCATGCCGTGCGGGATATACATGTCCGATGTGTCGCATCTGATCGTGAGTGTGCCCTGGTTCATGAACGTACTCCGTGATGTGGTTGGCTGTGCCGGCACCACGGTCACGCACTCCGGGGCCCGACGTCATCCCCTGAAGTGGCCAGGTCCCTCATCGCGCACATGACCCGATCGGGCCACCCGATCAGACGCCAAGGCGGATCGATTCGGCCGCAGCTGCCGCGCGGGTCGGGGCGTCGAGCTTGCGCAACACCGCCGCAACATGCCGGTGAACGGTGTGCGGGCTCACCGACAGCTCGCGCGCAATTGCGGCGTTGCTCAGTCCAGCGGCGATGAGACGGAGCACCTCGGTCTCGCGGGCGGTTAGCGGTGACCCGCTCGTCACCGACTGCCGATCGCCGAGCAACTGGCGCGCGGCGCCCAGTGCGGCGGAGGCCTCATCGGCTCGCCCCGCAGCGCGAAGCACCGAGGCTTCGTGCCGCCGCGCCTGAGCCGCGTCGAAACACGTCCCGGAGTTCGCAAACAGGCGCGCGGCCTCGCGATCGCGGGCGACCGCCTCGTCGACCTTGCCATCGAGGGCAAGCACGGCGGCCCGCGCCAGCGCCAGCCAGGCACGCACCGGCATGGTTCCGATACGCTCGGCAACGGCCTCGAGGGTAGCGAGGGCAGTGTGGGCGGTATCAACATCCCCACGGGCTGCGGCTGTGCGAACGGTGAGCTGAAGCGAAAGAACACTGCGCGTGCCGCCTCCGTCCTGCGTCATCGTGGCCAGTTCGTTCGCGAGGCTCGAGGCCGACGTGGTCTGCCCCGCGTCAAGCGCCATCTCCGCGCGCAGCCACACTGCATCGGGTGTCTCACCGCACTCTCGAATGAGCTGTGCCGCGGTTGCCGGGTCCCCGCGGCGACGGTAGAGGTCGGCGAGCTTGACGAGCGCATTGCCACGAATCAGCCGATGTCCCTGACGCCAGTGGCCAGTGCCGAACATCTCCAGGGCATCCCGCAAGCGCGCCTCGCCCTCGGCGGTGCGACCGAGCACGCCGAGGATCCAACCGTAGGTTGCCAGACAATTGGCTTTCAGAAAGCCGTTGGGCCGATCGGTTGCTGCAGCGAGGCCGACGCGGCACCACTCCTCCGCGCGTGCGTAGTCGTGGGCCGACTCGCAGGCGGCGAGGGTGACGCAGAAACAATCGCTGATCACCAGCGGCGTCGTGGTATCGCCTGCTGCCACGCCGGCCATGGCATCGTCGATAAGGGGCATCCCGGTGGCGACATCCCCAAGGATCACCAGGGCGAAGCCCCGCTCGGCGCGGGCGCTGAGTTCGAGGTCGCGGTCGCCATGGCGTCGAGCAATCGACTCGGCTTCGAGCGCCGCGATGGCGAGGCGATCGTAATCACCCTCAAACGCCGCTCGGTAGAGGATCAGCCAGCCATGCTCGGGGCACTCGGGAGCGTCATCGAGGAGGCGAGCGGCACGGCCGAACCACCCACTGGCGACGGCGCGGTCGCCGTAGGTGAATGCCTCCTCGAAGCCGGTCCAGCATGCGACCCAGGCGGCACGTCGCGGCGCCCCGGCGTCGACGAGGCGCCGATACGCCAGCTTCATCTCGTTGATGGCGGCTGCGGTGTCAGCGCCACACCAGAGGGCGGTGGCAAGAACGACATGCGCCTCCCCGTCATCAGTGGCTGCGATGCATGTGCGAGCCCGCTCCGCAGCTTCGCGCCAGTTGCCGCTCGCTAGCGCCGCTTGCGCCTTTTGAAGGCTTTCCGAGGCATCTCCGCTGGACGAGGTCATCCCCTGATCTTGAGTGTTCTTGCACTCGGATTCATCCGTCCGCTCGAGCTACCGAGAGCGCCGAACGTCGTGGCCACCAGTGCCGCACTCGCACACACAGCCATGATCAGTAGCCCGTTACCGGTCTGTTGCCCTTCATCGTTCCGTAAGGATGGCCACGTACAAGTAGGACGGTAATGCCGGAGCCAACGCTCGAAACCGATCTGTACTCGCTGTTGCAGATCTGGTGGGAGACCGGGCGGCGCAATGGCGCTGCCGCCATGCGAGTTTTCGGAAACCGCGCGCTGACGTCGTGGGCTGGGCTGCTGCTCCTACCCGGGTTGGCGGTGGTCGCCCTCAGCGGCCTCGTCTTCCGCAACTTCTGGCAGCTCCACTACATCGCCGGGCTTTCGCTCATACCCCTCCTGCTCGTGAAGCTTGGCTCGACAACCTACCGCGCTCTCTCGTACTACGCGCGGCGTGCCGTGTATCGCGCAGCAGGTGCGCCTGAATGGGTCGGACGTCTCCTGGCTCCCGTCTTGATTGTGAGCACGATCATCGCCATGGCCACCGGAATATGGATGTGGTCGCAGCACAGCCAGGCGCAACCCTGGGCGAAGCTTCATGTGCTTTCGGTGGTTGCAATGGGCGGCTGTGTCGGGCTCCACCTGCTGCTTCGCACGCCGATCTCTCTGCAAGTAGTCGCCCGAGACGGAGTGGCAGCGTTGCGGCACAATGCGCCGCGGATCCGCATTGCCCTGATCGGGATGGCACTCGCAGTCGGGCTTATCGTCGGCCTCGCCGGCGGCGCGCGATCCCCTTTCCCGAGTAGCTCTTCTCGTGCCGGGCCCGAGCGATCGACTGCAGCCCATCCCGGCTCTGACCTTCCGTCCGCCCCGCTCAGTCCGACACCTCGCTTGCTTTCGTGGGCTTGTGCCGCACGAACGGAGCGTGCCGCGTCGCGTGCGAGGCCATCCGCGTCATGAAACGGCGGTCGCGATCTCGGCGCCGAGGCTCCTCCGCCCGTTCGGCGCCTGGCTCGCGCGACGAAATGACCAGTCAGCGCAGCGCACCTCCCGAGCCGTCGACCGACCACAACGTCCCACCCGTCATGGCGGCAGCCGACGGTGCCGGCATGGTCCTGGCGATACCCCCAACTCGTCTGGGAGGGCAAACCACCGCGGCCGTCCGGCGCTCGCTCCGCATTCCTCGTTCCTGGGGACTCCGGCCCACCGACGTTACGCTGATTGTGTTCGCCAACGCCGCGCTGATCGTCGCCATGTGGGTGCGTCATGGGCAGCTGCCCAACCTGGCCAACCCTGGCGCAGTGCTATCTGCGGCCGGTCAACTCACTGCTCTGCTCGGCACCTATGCGGCGATCGTCCAAGTGGTGCTGATGTCGCGGAGTCCCTGGCTGGACCAGCTCTTTGGCATCGACCGCATCGCCGGATGGCATCGCTGGCTGGGATTCGCCACCGTCTTCCTGATCTGTGGACACGTGCTCTTCACGACGGCCGGCTACGCAGTCAGCAATGGCCGCTCCGTTCTTTCCGAGACGTGGACCTTCATCACCACCTACCCCTACATGCTCATGGCCTATGTCGCCACTGCACTGTTCATCCTCATCGCGGTGGCCTCGGTCCGGGCAGCGCGGCGGCGGCTCTCCTATGACACCTGGCACTTCATCCATCTCTTCATCTACCTGGCGATAGCGCTCAGCTTTGGCCACCAGCTTGCCGTCGGCACCGACTTCGAGCGTGACCCTGCCGCGATCACGTACTGGGTCGCTCTATACGTGGTCGCCACGCTGCTTGTCCTCACCTTCAGGGTGCTGATCCCCGTCCGCATGACGGTGCGCCACCGGCTTCGGGTTCATGCGTTGGTTGAGGAAGCGCCAGGAGTCATCTCGATCTACATCACCGGCTACGACCTCGCGGACCTCCCAATGCGGGCCGGTCAGTTCTTCAAGTTCCGCTTCCTGGCCCGGGGAATTTGGTGGCGGGTCCACCCGTTCTCGCTGTCTGCCGCACCCAATGGCGAGTTCCTGCGCATTACCGTGAAGCAGCTCGGCGACTTCACCAAGACGGTGCGCAGCCTGCAGCCGGGAACCCCGGTGATGGTCGAAGGGCCATACGGGCTCTTCACCACGCTGCGTCGCCGGCGCCCGAGGGCATTGCTCATCGCGGGGGGCATCGGCATCACCCCCCTTCGGGCGCTACTCGAAGAAATGCCGCAACGCAAGAACGGCATCATCCTGCTCTACCGCGCGCGCTCGTGGCACGACGTCGTGTTCAAGGCCGAGCTCGACGAGCTGATCCGAGCGCGCGGCGGCGAGGTCCACTACATCATAGGCCGTCGGGGAACCGAACTCTCGCTGTATCCGCTCGCGTCCAAATACCTGCGAACCGTGGCGCCCGACCTCCGGGAGCGAGACGTCTTTGTCTGCGGTCCCAAGGAGATGATCGAGGGTGTTGACGAGAGCCTGGCAACCCTTGGCGTTCCTGCAGCGCAGATCCACCGCGAACGGTTCGCGTTCCTTTGACCTGAGGTCCCAACATGCCTACTCGCGCCATCGTCATCCTCGCCGCCACGGCCGTCGGCCTGTTCCTTTTGGTCAGCTTCCGCACGCCGCCGTCCAACACCATCGGCTCGGGGGTAGCGCTGCTCCCTGCACGGTCCACACCCTCGGCATCGGGCACTCAGCCAGCGGTCACGCCCTCGGGAGCGCCACCCACGGGCGGCTCGACCCCTGCACCGACCGCAACCCCCGGTGCACCCGGTCTCAAGGACGGTACCTTCACCGGCCAGGACTTCCCCAATTTCTACGGCGATGTCCAGGTTCAGATCGTCGTTTCGGGGGGCAGGATCACCGACGTCAAGGCGCTGCAGTATCCGACTGACCGACCACAATCCGCATATATCAGTTCCGTGGCGATCCCCTATCTCCACGATGAGGTGCTCAAGGCTCAGAGCGCGCAGATCGACATCATCAGCGGCGCGACGTTCACCAGCCAGAGCTATGCGCAGTCGGTGCAGTCGGCTCTGGCCCGGGCCTGAGGCGCCATGGTCTCTCCCCTCGCGCCGCCGCCGAGGAACGTACGCGCCGAGCCCGTCATGGGGACGGTGATCACCGTCGACGTCCGCGATGCGGAAGTGCCCGAGTCGGCAATGGACGCGGTCTTCGCGTGGTTCCACGACGCCGACGCCACCTTCAGCACCTTCCGCATCGACAGCGAGATCAGTCGGCTGTCGCGAGGTGAACTTCGCGAGACTGAGTGCTCTCCCGACGTGCGAGAGGTTCTCGCACTTTGCGAGGAGGTCAGCGTGTGCAGCAATGGCAGCTTCGATATCCGACGGGGTGGCGGCATCGACCCCCTCGGGCTGGTCAAGGGCTGGTCGGTCGAGCGGGCGTCGACCATCCTTGCCGCTGCCGGGGCCCACAACTTCTTCATCGACGCCGGCGGTGACGTCGTCGCGCGGGGGCGACCGGAGCCAGGACGAACGTGGCGCGTCGGAATCCGCCATCCAGAGCAGGCCGATCGCGTCGCAGCGGTACTCGCAATCCACGACGTCGCTGTCGCCACCAGCGGCACCTACGAGCGGGGCGAGCACATCATTGACCCGCGCAGCGCCTCACCTCCTGCCGGGCTTCTGAGTATGACGGTGGTCGGCCCAAGCCTCACCTTTGCCGATGCATACTCAACCGCCGCCTTCGTCATGGGCGAACGCGGCGCTGCATGGGTGGCCGGCATCGATGGGTACGACGCCCTCGCGATTACGAGCCAGCGTCGCATGGTGTGGACGCACGGTTTGGAGGACGCGCTGGTACGCAGCGAATCCGCGTCCAGCTGAGTGTCGACCTGGGTGCGACCATCACGCCGCAACCGGACCGGACAGCAGCTCCGCACCCCGGGCGTAGCGAACTCTCGAATCCGAGCCTGACGGTCGACTGTGCCAAAAGGCCCGAGAGACTGGTTACGTCCTCCTCTCGTCAACGTGCCGCCCCGGAGTGTCTAGTTAGACAGGTGAATCGGGCGATTCGCTGGGTCCACCAAGGAGGCACGTCATGAGCGGCCAGTCTTCTCAGAAGGGCACGCGGGTGACCATCATGGTCATCGAAGGCCTTGTCGGAATCGCCGCTCTGATCGCAGGGCTCCTCTTCATCGTGCGACCTGACGGCTCGCTGCTTGGGATGTCAAGGGGCACCCTCTCAGCCAGCGGCTTCAGGGACTACCTCGTGCCGGGCATCCTGCTCGTGGTCGTCATCGCCAGCGGGACCCTTCTGGCGGCCTGCGCAGTTGGCCTGCGGACGCGCAACGCCGCCGAAATTGTGCTCGTCAGCGGCGGGATGCTCATCCTCTTCGAAGGCGTAGAGGAGGCACTCATCGGCTTCAGCCCCGAGCGACCCCTTGTCGTGATCCTCGGTCTCGCCCTCATCGCACTGTCGATGCTGCTGTCATGGCCGATGCAAGCTGCTCAAATCGAGCTCGCCGCCGACACGTTGGTCATTCGCTTTCCCGGCTCCTCGGCTCTCCTGGCCTTCAAGCGGCCACTCGCGATTCCTCTGGCACACGTCCAACAGGTGGACCGAGCCACACATGGCCCTGACGAGCAGTGGGAGGGCTTCCTCGGACTTGGAACCTTGCTCCCCGGTATCGTCGGTGCGCCAAGATTCCATCACGCCAGCGGGCGCGTGTTCTGGAACGTAAGTGATCCGGCGAACGCTATCGTGTTCCGGCTCGAAGCGGAACACTACTCGCGCCTGGTGATTGACGTGGCGGACCCCGACGGAGCCATTGCCACCGTCCGCGCCGCCATCGCCGTCCACGCGCCACGCGCGGCCTGAGCGTGGCGCGTCAAGGCTCCCGCACTCCAAGCCTGCAAACATTGCAGTTACTCGTTGCCGTCTCCGGAGTGACCGCAGGAGGCATTCTGCGCATCGTCGGCACGGTCGCACCGGCGAACATACTCTGGGGCGCCACCGCCGCGATCGCCCTGCTGCCGACGACGTTCTCTGTCGCACGTGACTTGCTGCGTCATCGTGCCGGCGTCGACATCGTCGCGCTGCTGGCCCTGGGTGGCACTCTCGCTATCGGCGAGTACCTCGCCGGCGCGGTCATCGCGCTCATGCTCGCCACTGGGCGCGAGCTCGAGGCAAGAGCTTCTGCACGGGCTCGTCGAGAGCTCTCGGCGCTCCTTGCGCGGGCACCAACCGTGGTGCACCGGCTTGAAGGTGACACGCTCACCACCCAGGCGATCGATACCGTCCGAGCCGGCGACATCCTCATCGTTGCTCCCGGTGAGGTGATTCCGGTCGACGGCGTGCTCGCACGCGACATCGCCGTGATCGATGAATCGGCGCTCACCGGCGAAACCGCTCTTGTCGAGCGGGTGATTGGCGATCCGGTTCGGAGTGGTGGCGTCAATGCGGGCGGAGCCTTTCGTCTCCGCAGCACCGCCAGCGCGGATGCGAGCACATATGCCGGCATCGTGCGACTGGTTCGCCAGGCGCAGGAGTCGCGCGCACCGCTGGTGCGCGTTGCGGACCGGTTTGCCCTGTGGTTCGTGCCCCTCACCATCGCGATCGCTGGACTCTCCGGAATCCTCGCCCGCGACCCTGTGCGCGCGGTTGCCGTGCTGGTGGTGGCCACGCCCTGCCCCCTCATCCTCGCCGCGCCGATCGCGCTGGTTGGGGGCATGTCGCGAGCCGCGCGCCGGGGCATCGTCGTCAAGGGCGGCTCGGCGCTCGAAACGCTCGGACGCGCGGATGTCCTTCTTTTCGACAAGACCGGCACGCTGACCGAAGGTCGAGCGCGAGTTGCTGACATCGAAACCGACGGGAGCTTCAGCGCGGATGAGGTGCTCCGCCTCGGCGCGTCGCTGGACCAGGTCTCGACACACGTTCTCGCCCGGCCGATCGTCAAGGCGGCTCGCGCCCGGGGTCTGCGCCTCGACCTTCCGGACGACGTCCACGAGGATCCCGGCAGAGGTGTTCGTGGGAGCGTCGCTGGGCGCCCCGTGATGATCGGCCGCGCTTCGTATGTCGCGGACGCCGGCACAGTGCCGCCATGGGCTGCGCGCGTGCGCAGACGCACTGCGTACGAGGGCCTCGCCAACGTGTTCGTCGGCGTCGACGGGATTCTGGTCGGGGCGATGGTGCTGGAGGACCCGCTCCGCCCCGACAGCGGCCGCGCCGTCGCACGCCTCCGGCGGGCGGGGATTCGCCGCGTGGTCATGGTCACCGGGGACCACCCGGACGTGGCCAACGCCATCGCTTCGGCAATCGGAGTTGACGCTGTCTATGCCGAGCGCAGCCCGGCCGAGAAGGTCGAGGTCGTGCGTGAGGAGCGCGAGCGAGGCATCGTCGTCATGGTTGGCGACGGCATCAACGATGCGCCGGCGTTGGCCTCCGCAGACGTCGGAGTCGCCATGGGAGTCCGCGGCGCGACGGCCTCCTCCGAGGCGGCAGACGTGGTGTTGATGGTTGACCGCATCGATCGGCTCGCCGAAGCGGTCCGAATTGCCCGCCGCTCCCACCACATCGCATTACAGAGCATCGCGGTCGGCATGGGGCTATCGCTCGTCGCGATGGGCATAGCGGCGTTCGGCGGGCTCGTGCCGGTGGTCGGCGCCGTTGTCCAGGAGGCGATCGATGTCGCGGTGATTCTCAACGCTTTGCGCGCCCGCGCTGGCTCTGAGGAGCCGCGACCTTCCGAAGCTGCGCTGAACGCCGGGCGTGAGGTGCTTCTCGAGCACACGGCGATGGAACGTGAAACAGCCCAGCTCAGAATCCTCGCGGATGAACTCGGCCGTCTCCCAAGGCCCGCGGCCCGCACCCGCCTCGATGAGGTGAAGCGCTTTCTGCACAACCAACTCCTGCCCCACGAACGCGCGGAAGAACAGCATCTGTACCCGGTGGTCGCCCGCTACATCGGAGGCCCCGAGAGCCTCGCGGTGGCACGCCGCGAGCACGCCGAGGTCGCACATCTGTCTCGCGTGCTCACCGGCATGATCGACACCCTAGATCCGGATGGTCCGGACGCCGACGAGCTGATCGGACTGCGCCGCGCTCTGTACAGCCTGTCCGCGGTGCTGGCCCTGCACCGGTCCGGGGAGGAGGAACGTCTCAGCACCGTGGTTGGCGAGCGCGACGAAGCGCCGATTCACAAGACGGGATGACCCGGCCGGCCGCGACGCCGATCGCCGACAGGGGCGCCCCCGGCCTGGTGCATGAGCAAGGCCTCAGCTCGGACGAGGTGACGAAGCGGCGGCTGCGAGGCGAAGTCAATTCGGTTCCAACCGGGACCAGCCGCACGGTTGTCTCGATTCTCGCGAGCAACCTCTTCACCAGGTTCAACGTGTTGCTCGGGATCCTGCTGGTGGCGATTCTTGTCATCGGACCGCTGCAGGATGCCCTCTTCGGTCTCGTGTTGCTCGTGAACACGCCGATTGGCATCGCGCAGGAGCTCCGCGCCAAGTGGACGCTCGATCGGCTTGCGGTCCTCACAACCCCAACGGCTCGCGTCATTCGCGATGGCTTTGAGCAGGAGATCCCCGCCGCGGCGCTGGTGGTGGGGGATGTCATCGATCTGCACACCGGAGATCAGGTGCCGGTGGACGGTCGCGTCATGCGCTCCACAGGGCTCGAGATCGACGAATCGCTCGTCACCGGGGAATCGGCTCCAGCTGAGAAGCGCGAGGGCAACGACGTGCTCTCGGGCAGTTTCGTGGTCGGTGGCAGCGGCTTGATTCGGAGCACCAAGGTGGGATTGGCGGCGTATGGGAATGCCCTCGCCGCTGAAGCGCGCCGCTTCGCTCCGGTGCGATCCGAGGTGCGTCGTGGCATCGACCGACTGCTCCTCATCATCGCGATACTGATCGTCCCCTTCGGCGCAGCGCTGATCGTGAGCCAGATTGAGGCCAATGACACTCCCGTCGAGGCGGTGCGGTCTTCCGTAGCCGGGCTGGTGACCATGATCCCCGAAGGGCTCGTGCTGCTCACCAGCGTCGTCTTCGCCCTAGCGGCAGTCCGGTTCGCGCGGCGCGGTCTGATCGCTCAGGAATTGGGGAGCGTGGAAATGCTCGCTCGCGCTGATGTGGTGTGTCTCGACAAGACCGGCACGCTCACCGATGGCCAGCTCGGCGTCGCAACGGTGGTGCATCTGGGAGGCGACGAGAACACCGTCGTCGCGGCGCTCGGTGCGCTTGCAGCGGTGGATCCTCATCCCAACTCGACGCTGGCTGCGCTGGCGGTGGCGTTTCCCCCGTCGAGCGATTGGAGGCCGACCAACGTGGTGCCGTTCTCGTCCGGCCGAAAGTGGAGTGGCGCCACCTTCGCAGGCCGAGGCTCGTGGATCCTCGGAGCGCCCGACGTGCTCGTGCTCGCCCACGGGGCCTCAGGTTTGCGCATGCAAGCGGAGCGGCTAGCGGAAGCAGGGAACCGGGTGATGCTGGTCGGTAGGTGCACTTCGCTGCCCGCGATCGACGAAGCCCTGACCGCTGTCGAGCCGCTTGCCCTCGTCGTCCTTCGGGAACGCCTCCGTCCGGATGCTTCACGGATCCTCGCGTACTACCGGGATCAGGGCATCGCGGTCAAGGTGCTCTCCGGCGATCACCCCGCGACAGTCGCAGCGCTGGCTGCGTCGGCCGGCATGCAGGAAGCGGATCAGCCGCTGTCCGGCGCCGACCTTCCAGCTGATGCTGCGGAGTTGGGGCTGATCGCTGAGAGAACCACCATTTTCGGCCGGCTGAGCCCGCAGCAGAAACGCGACCTCGTTCGGGGCCTCCAAGCGCGCGGGCATGTCGTCGCCATGGCCGGCGACGGTGTGAATGACGTTCTCGCACTGAAAGCGGCCGACGTCAGCGTGGCGATGGGGTCCGGGAGCGCCGCCGCGCGAGCTGTTGCACGTCTTACGCTCGTGCATGACTCATTCGGCAGCGTTCCGTTCGCAATAGGCGAGGGCCGCCGCGTGATTGCGAACCTGGAGCGTGTTGCGACCTTCTTTCTCACCAAGTCGGTCTATGCCATGGTGCTGGCGGCCGCTGTGGCACTGCGCGCGATGCCCTTTCCACTCCTCCCACGACAACTCTCGCTCATCGGGCTGCTGGCCGTCGGTGTCCCGGCTTTCGCTCTGTCGTTCGCCCCGAGCGCGGAGCGAGCTCGATCAGGTTTCGTCTCGCGAACGCTGACCTTCGCAATTCCGGCCGGTATGGTCGCCGGCGTTGCGTCCTACGCGGCATTCGAGATCGCGATTGCGGCGGGGAACAGCATCGATGACTCGAGAACCGTCGCCACGGTCGTGCTGCTCGGCATCGGCCTCTGGATCGTCGGGCGCGTGGCCCAGCCGATTGGCTGGTGGCGACTCGGTCTTCTGGCTGCGATGGCTGGAGGGGCTGTCCTCGCTTTTACGCTCGACGTCGGCCGCTTCGTCTATGGACTGGTGCTGATCGACCCGCGTGAGTGGCTCGAGGCGGCCTCGATCACGGCGCTCGCCATCGTCGTGTTAGCGGTTGCCTTGCGCATGAGCGCCCGCGTGACGGTTGGACTTCATCGGCGTTCACGCCGTACGCGAGCCGCGACCATGAACATGCGCTTCCCTACCTAGCGGGGAGCTCACCCACGGTCGTCGATGCAACTCGCTCCGCTCCGGCGGCCGTGATCACGGTGAGCGAGATCACTTGACCCGGTTGGCTCTCAGCGAGCGCCACTGCGAGGTCTGTCGTCGTTCGAATCCGCACATTCGCGAACTGAACGATGACGTCTCCGGTTGTCAGCCCAGCCGCAGCCGCTGAGCCGCCCGCCATCACGGCGGTGATCATGGCGCCGACCGGAGTGTTCGTGGTGTCGACGACCGTGCTCGCGCGGACTCCGAGGTCCGCGCGATGCGAGTTCACGACGCGGCCATTGGTAATGATCTGGCTCGCGATGTCTTTGACCGTGTTGGCCGGAATGGCGAAGCCGATGCCGTTTGCAGCGGCGCCGAGGGTCGGCTCGCTGGCAGTAAGCGTTGGGATCCCGATGACCTGCCCAGCGAGGTTGACCAGAGCGCCGCCGCTGTTGCCTGGGTTGATTGCGGCACTCGTCTGGATGGTGTCGGGAAGTGTGATGCCACCAGGCTCGGAGACCGTCCGATCGACGGCGCTCACGATTCCCTCAGTCACGCTGCTCTGAAGCCCGAGCGGGTTGCCGATGGCGAGCACGATCATCCCGACCTTCAGAGTGGCGGAGTCCGCGAACGCGGCAGGGACGAGGTGACCCGCTACGTGGATGACCGCAAGGTCGCCGGCGGCGAAGGTGCCCACCAGCGAAGCGGCCTGCGTCTTGCCTTCCGCAGTGGTGACCTCGATGGTCGACGCACCGGAGACGACATGGTCATTGGTCACCACATCGCCGTTGTCGTTGAAGGCGACTCCCGAGCCCAGACCGAGGTTGGTCTGAATCTGCACGATCGAGGGACGCACCCTGTCCACCACTGCGACAAAAGCGTTCTGCAGGTCAGTGGCAGCGGAGCTGGGGCCACTCCCGGTGGACGTCGTCGCTGCAGGCGATCCGGGTGGCGCGTTTGCCGGCTGACTGCTGCACCCGGTGAACACGATGGCGATGAGCATCGCGCCCAAGCCCGCAACGAATTTCGGCGTCCGAGGTCGCGGCATCGGGCGCCGCGCTCTTGCGGCCATGGCGGCCATTGTCATTCCAGCTCTCACTATCCAGTGTGGCCCAGCCGGCAGTGCAGCCGGCTCCCGTCAGCTTCGCCGCATGTGGCGATGACCACAAGAGGAAGAGGTCCCACGCCAGAAAGGACCTAGGGCACAGTGCTGGGAGCATGGCTTCCTCTCAAATCCACACCACGTGCCTTCGCCACGCTTGTTCAAGGCTTCTTGACGACTGTCGAGCCGCCTGAAACGGTGACGGCGCTGGCCGCGGCGCCAGCGGTCGCTGTTCCCGGTGAGAGCGAGGTGGTGGTCGTCTTCGAGATCACGCCATCGTCACCGACTGTGATGACGGTGGTCACCGTTCGCACAGCTGATACCGATGGGATCGTCGACTTTACCGGCGCGCCGACGGCCACAAAGTATCCGACAAGGCCGACGCCGGCGACACCCCCGGCACCAACGACCGCCTTGATCTTGCGGCGCAGAGCCAGGGCGCGATCCCGTCGCTCGACACGATCCTGAGGCGGCGGTAGGGACGACATGGTGACTCTCCTGAAGTTGCGTACTGCGTGACATCAGCGTGCCATCGTTGGCTGGCGACGACCTTGACGAATGCTCGGAGTTCGCTGAGACATCAGTCGACAGGATCATCGTCAACGTCGACATGCTCATCAAATGTCCGCGCGAATGCAAATGCCGACACGGCCCTGACCGCTGGTGCGCTTCATGACTGATGGCCCCCGTCGCACAACGCGACTGATGACCAATGACCCTGGGCTGCGATGCGGCGCGCAACGAGAATGACAGGCAGTGGCGGTCGCGTTGCCCTCGGAGCGAGCCGTCGGAGACCGGGCGAGGGCAGGGGTCCGCGCAATGGATATCAAGGCCAAGGCGCTGGCGGGGATTCAGGCTTTCGTCGGCCTTACGGCGGTCGCGGGGGGCGTTGCGCTCGTGGCTGCACCGGACGGCCATCTGCTTGCTGCGAATCCTGCAGTCCTCACGCATACGCCATTCGTCGACTTCCGCACTCCCGGCATCCTTCTCGCAACCTTGGTCGGAGCTGGTGGGCTTCTCGCTTCGGCTCTGACCTGGCGCAGCTGGCGCCATGCGGAGGCCGTCAGCGTTGTATACGCCGGCGGACTGTTTGGTTTCGAGGTGGTCGAGTTTCTGCTGCTCGGGTGGCAGCCCCTGCAAGCGCTCGAAGCGACTCTCGCCGTGGCGATGGTCGCTCTGACCTTAGCGTCGCGGGAGCTGACCGGCGACGGGCACCTCTCCGGAGCTGCTCGCACTTAGCGAGCACCACGACGTGACTCCGATGTTCAAGCGATTCTGCCGTCCGAACGGCGTGCCGATAACCGAGGCGTCCTCTCTCGCAGCACATTCGACCATCTACACGGTGATGCGGATTTTCGTGACCAGTGAGGAGTACTGTCATGGCTGAAGCTCTCGACGATGTCGATTCGGCAGCGGGCGGCCCACGTCCACGCGGCCCCATCGAATATCTGGGCGCGCATCCGACGGTTCGGGACCTGTGTGCGGCCGCAGCATTCTCGACCAGCCTCTACGCGATCAGACGGTCGAAACGCCCCGCCACCAAACTCAAGCGCGCTGCATGGACGGCGCTTGCTGCACTGACAGCCGTCGAAGGTGCCGGACTCTTCGCAGTCCTGCCCGCGGCGCATATGTCGCGGGTAGCCGGCGAGGCCGCGTCGTCATGAGCATCCTTATTACGTACGCGAGCAAACATGGAGCGACCGCTGGGATCGCCGAGCGCCTTGGCGCAACCCTGCAGATGCACGGTCTGGATGCATCCGTCCTGCCGATCTCGCAAGTGCCAGGGGTCGAAGGCTGTGACGCGGCCATCATCGGCAGCGCGGTCTACATGGGCCGCTGGATGAAGGAGGCAACATTGTTCGTTCGCCAACATCAGGCGCAACTGGTAGGCATACCGGTGTGGCTGTTCAGCAGTGGCCCCGTGGGGCCGAAGTCCTTGCCCGAGGCCACCGACCTCGCGGAGTTGCGCACGCTCCTCAACGTCAGGGACGTTGCCACGTTTGATGGCGCTATCAACGCACCGAAGCTGTCGCTGTCGGAGCGGCTGATGGTCAAAGCGGTGCGGGCTCCATACGGCGACTACCGCAGGTGGGATCGCATCGACGACTGGGCCGGCTCCATAGCGACCTCTCTCGGCGCATCCGCCGCGCACCGACCCGCGACCCCGTCGAATGTGACGTTCGGCCTGGTTGGGTCACGCCCTGAGCAATGATGAGACCGATGATCGGGCTCGGGCTCGGCCCTACGGAGGTGTGACGACGAGAATCGTGAGAGATGTCATCGCAACGCTGATCGTTACGGCGATTGCCGTCTTGTACATCGATGTGGTCGGTGGCTCCAGCGTGGGATTCATCGCTGACGCGCGTGGCGGGCGGCGACCGGGGCTGGTGCTCGGCTTGGTCGCGTGCGTCACTCCAGGTGAGTCGGTGACCGTGTCGAAGCCAGGGGTGTGGCGGCGTGAGCCTGCGGGAACGGATTCGGCGAATACCGGCGTAGCGCCGCAGTCTTGCTCGGCTGGTACGGCGATCGTTCTTCAAATCGCCGTATCCTGAGGTCGCGTGTCGTCAGCCTAAGCGCCGGGGTGGGCGCGGGCAACCGTTCGTAGGAGGGATCCCGGTGGCTGTGTCGACCGGGGCGGACCTGGTCGGCAGGGACGCAGAACTTTCGGTCATCGCGGACTGGCTTGCTGGAGCTGAGGGTGGCGAGAACTCGAGTCGCGAGCGCGTCCTCGCAGTCGAGGGGGATCCTGGCATCGGCAAGACAACGTTGTGGGCCGAGGGGGTCAGGCGCGCCCGTCGGCGCAATTGGACTGTGCTGGACTGCAGACCGCGTGCTTCCGATGTGGGGCTCTCCCACCTGGGTCTGACCGATCTCCTCCGACCGGTCACGGATGAGGCGATCGGCGAGTTGCCGTGGCCGCAACGCAGAGCGCTGCTCATTGCCACGCTTCGCGAGGAACCGGGACCTGAGGCACTCGACCCGCTCGCAGTAGCAATCGGCTTCGCGGCGCTGATCGGTGCCCAGGCGGCGCGGGGCCCGTTGCTCCTCGCGGTCGACGACCTGCAGTGGCTGGACCGCGCATCAGCGAAGGCGCTCGCCTTTGCGTTGAGCCGCGTCGGCACACAGGCTGTTCGCTGCCTGGCCACGGTCCGTCTCGAGGGAACACGCAGGGATTCGGCGGCGCTGGCAGCGATGGACGCGACACTGGAACGGGAGCAATGGCGTCGCGTACACATCGGACCGCTGAGCGTCGCCGCGCTCCATCGCGTTCTCGTCAGCACGCTCGGCCAGCCCATCGCGCGGCCGCTGCTGGTTCGGATTCACCACGCAACAGCGGGAAACCCGTTCTATGCACTGGAGGTCGCTCGCGAGCTTCAGCGAGTTGGTCCTCCCCCGCCAGGGCGGCCGTTGCCGGTGCCGCCAGACCAGCGCGACATGGCCCTGCTGCGGCTGCGGCGCCTGCCCCAGGCGACGCGCGACGTGTTGGCGCAGGTGGCTGTGATGTCGCGTCCATCGACGGCCGTCCTCGATGTCGCCGCACTCGCGCCGGCCGAGAGAGCTGGGATGGTGCAGGTGTTGCCAAACGGCCTCGTGGACTTCACCCATCCCCTCTTCGGATCCGCACTGTACGCGTCCTTACCCGAAGCGAATCGACGCACGATTCACCGCGGGGTGGCGGCACGAAGTTCCGGCCCTGAGGAAAAGGCCTGGCATCTGGCCCTTGCAGCCTCCGGGCCCGACGAGGAGATCGCGGCCGCGCTGGACCGCGCGGCGGAGACGGCAGGGACCAGAGGCGTCGCCGAAACCGTGGTCGAACTGAAAGAACTCGCCTTGCAGCTGACACCACCCGGCGACGTTGTGGCGCTGACGCGGCGACAGCTCGAGCTGGCCGACCGCCAGTACTTCGCCGGCGATCCGACTGCCGCTCGGCGCCAGCTGGAACGGGGCCTGGACTCGTTTCCTCGAGGCGAGCCGAGAGCCCAGGCATTGCTCACGCTCGGCAGCGTGCAGTGGTCGCAGGGCGACGTGGACCGCGGCCTCCGCGTCATGTCAGAGGCGCTCGACGAAGCGGAGAGCCCGTCGCTGCGGGCCAGGATCCACTCGCGCATGGCGGCTATGGCCGAGGATTTCGACATCGGTGCCGATCACGCCGAAGCGGCGCTCGCGCTCACCGACGAGCGCGAGGATCCGCTGCTTTACTCGTTCGCCCTCCACAACGCTGCCCGATGCAAGCTGTTCGCAGGACGTGGTGCGGATCACGATGCCGTGGAGCGCGGCATCCGATTGCAGCGTGAAGGGGCGGCCTGGGAGGTCAGCGTGCTGCCTGCCTACTGGGCGCTGTACTTCGACGACTTCGTCACGGCGAGAGTGCGTTTTAAGGAGTTGGCGCGCGTGTTCCGCGAACGTGGCGATGAGGCCCGTTGCGCCCTCCTGCTCGCCCACCTCTCGGTCCTCGAGGCGCTGACGGGGCACATGGAGCAGGCGCGGGCTGCTGTCGAGTGAGGCGCTCGACCTGGCGACACAGACCGAGCAGGAGACGTGGATCCGTGTCGCGCTGTGGGCCAGGGGCCAGGTCGCCGCACGCGGCGGCGACCTCGAGACCGCCCGGGCGGCGGCGCATGAGATCCTCGAACGTCTGGAGTTCGCAGCCCGACATCACCCTCGAGAACATGGCGAGAGCCGTGCTCGGGATGGCCGCGGTCGCCGCCGGCGACTATGCCGAAGGCGACCGCCAGCTGACGCGATGCGACGAGATCCTCACCTTCTATCACGCCCGCGAACCAGCCGCCGACCGGTTCCACGGCGACCACGCCGAGGCGGTCATCTCCTCGGGGAACCTGGAGCGCGCCGAAGGTTTGGTCGCGCGGCTCGAGGAGCGGGCCCGTGCGCTGCCCCGCCCTTGGATTCAGGTTGTGGCAGCGAGATCTCGCGGTTTGCTGCACGCCGCACGTGGGGACCTGGATGCTGCTGCTGCGGAATTCGAGCGCGCTCTCGAGGCAAATGAGTCAGTGGTCATGCCCAGCGAGAGGGGCGGACTCTGCTCGCGATGGGGCGGCTGTACCGCCGCCGCTACGAGCGGCGGCGTGCGCGGGATTGCCTGGAAGAAGCAGTGCGGTTCTTTGATCGCGCGGGTGCAGCGCGATGGGCAGCTGTGGCGCGCGAAGAGCTTCGCCGAGCCCGCGGCCGCCCGAGCCGACGTGATGAGCTGACACCGACCGAGCAGAAAGTCGCCGAGCTTGCGGCGTCCGGCCTGCGAAACCGGGAGATCGCCAACCAGCTGTTCCTGTCTGAGAAGACCGTCGAGGCGAACCTGTCGCGGGTCTATGGAAAGCTCGACATCCGCTCCCGAGCCGAGTTGGGACGGCGCCTGTCGCCACGCATCGAACTCCCCAGCAAGGGACGGACAAGACACACCAAGCCTAGGGGAACGACGCCCATTTCATAGGGATTCCCCGCTATCCAGGCGCCTCGGTCGGTGCCTAGGTTGAACGCATGGAGCAGCAACAGCCCGCCGAATACATCGCCGAGTGCTTCTGGCCGGGCGTGCAGGAGTCCGATCTGCATGCATTGGATCAGCGCGCATCTGCGAGTGCAGCAGAGCTGTCGATGGACGGCGAACGCGTCCAGTACCTCGGGTCGCTGCTCATGCGGCAGGACGAGGTTGTGCTGTGCCGTTTCACGGGTTCGGAGGAGGCGGTGCGCCGCGTGGCCGAGCGAGCGGCGATCCCGTTCGAACGGATCCTGGAAGCAGCCACATCGCCCTGGAAGAGCGCATCCCAGGTAAGAGGAGGAAGACCGTGATGAAGATACCGCTTGCAGGAACAATCTCAGCAGTCGCGCTTGGTTTCGCGCTCGCGGGATGCAGCGTCAGCCCGGCGTCGAGCAGCAACGACGGGACAGCGAAGCAACGCAACGCCAGCAGCAAGGGCGGCGGAGGTGGCGCGGTCACCTTCAACGTGACCGTGAACTTCACCGGCGTCGATCCGGTGCAGGGCAGCTTCACGGACTCCGAGACGGGAAGCGGGTTTTCGTCGTGCTCGCAGTACGCGACGTTGGTCGGTCCCACCCGCCCCTTCTACAGCCCCACACCACCAATGCAGCAGGCAGTTTCCAGGGCAAGTCGCTCAACTTCCTGTTCACCGTGGCGTCAACCTCGTTTCACGGCCCGGGAACCTACCCCGCCGCAGGCTTGAGGGGCTTAGCGGTCGGAGCGACGAATTCACCACTCAGAACAATTCGACATCGAGCGTCACGGTCAATGGCGACGGTCGGGAACGGCGTCGTTCGCGAACTATCTTGCATTCTCGGGCTCTGGACAGGGAACCGAATCGGGCGACTGTCACCTGGACCTGCTCCGGGTAGATACGCAGAGAATGGCGATAACGACCCAGCGAGTCGGCGAACTGGGCTGGCCCGCACGCGAATTGCCGTGTCGCTGGGCGTCATCGCGGCGGTGGTCATCGGCACCGTGACGGCGGCATCCTGATCACCCGGCGGTCGAGTTCCCACGTTCCGGTGAAAGCCTCGCGCTTGCAGCGTGCGACGCAGCCGGGCTGGTTCCCTGCAACCAGCAGGCGGCCGTCGTCACCATTCCGATCCCCGACAGTGGCCTATCGCTCACCTATTCCAGCCAGTGGGCGCAGGGGCGCACCGACAGGCCCGACTGGAAGGCCGGCTCGCTCGGGCTCGGCGGGTTCGCGGTCAACGTGCTGCAGCGCTACGACGCACACGACGGAGTTCTCGTCGGCGGCGACGGCTCATGGCGCTTCGCGTCCGAGACGTCCTCAGGACCTGGTCAGAAAGCCGTGCCATCGTTCGACGGCTCGCTGGCATATGTCTTCGACAGCGCCGGGCGGCACGTGCGCACCGTCGACGGCCACCTGGGTGAGACGCTGCTCGCGATCACGTATGACACTGCCAGGGGCCGGTTGACAGAGATCGATGGGACGGTCGGCGGGTCGCCGGCCCACCTCATGGTGCAGCGCGATTCCCACGGCACGCCGCAGGCTCTGGTCGGCATCGACGGCGCGACCACGCAGCTGGACGTCGACGGCACCGGCCATCTGGTGCAGGTGAGTGAACCCGGCGGAGCCGTTCATCTGGCGTGGTCGGCGGGCGGACTGATCACGTCCGAGACGGACGCGACGGGAGCCGTTAGCCGCTTCGCGTACGACGGGTCGGGGCGGCTGACCGCGAGAGCGATCCCGACGGCGTGACACAGACACTGCACTGGTCGTCTACCGAAATGGTTTCGCGGTGCAGGTCTCGTACGACGCGGGCCGGCACCGCCACGTACCGCTCGGAGCGCAGCGGCAACGAGATCGTGCGCACCTACGTCGATCCCAGCGGCGCCACGACCGTTGAAACCAGCGCGAGCGACGGATCGCGAGCGCTGCAGCCGCCGGACGGCACAACGGACGTCATCGGTGCGGTGGCCAGCCCCGTATGGGGCCTGGCCGCGCCGATGCTCACGCCCGAAGTGGAGACGCGTCCCGGACGGTGTCGATGTCGCGAACCGAGGTAACGCAGAGCCTGACGAGGACGGCGGGCCGTCCGTACAGCCTCAGCGGATCGGTCACCACCACCGTGAACGGGACGCGCTGGGTGCAAACATTCGACCCGAGCGGACGCAGCCTGACGCTAGTGGATCCGTCGGGCCGTCGCAGCGTCGACACCTACGACCAAAGCGGACGGCTGCTCTCCACCACCGCTCCCCAGACACCCGCGACCCAGTACTCATATGACAGCCACGGACGTGTCGTCAGTCTGACGGTCGGCTCCGGCGTCAGCGCGCAGACGACGCACTACTCGTACGACCCGTCCACGGGCAGCATCACGACAACGATGCCCGACGGTCACAACGTCGTGACCACAGTCGATGCGAACGGGAACCCGAGCAGCTGTCACCGAACCGGACGGATCCACGACCGTCGAAACCTACAATGCGGACGGCCGCCTCGTACAGCTGCAGCCACCGGACAGCCCCGCCTTCACCCTGGGCAGCAGCGCCGGCCGGGAGGTCGACGGCTTTCATGCCCCCCGCGGTCGGCGATGACACCTCCGTGCAGTTGTCCTCCTACGGCAGCGACGGCAACATCACCGCGATCTCCGGACCGCGCAGCATGCAGTACTCCTATGACTCCGCCGGCCGCGTGGTGGGCATGGCGTTCGACCAGGGCACGTCCAGGGCCGCGTACAACAGCGCCGACCTGCTCTCGCGAGACACAGATCCAAGCGGGATCGTGACCAGGTATGGCTACTCCGGCACGCTGCTCGACAGCCTGAACTGGTCGGGACCGCTCACCGGATCGGTTTCGGTCACACTCGACGCCAACGGGCGCACTGTCTCTGAATCCGTGGACGGCTCGACGGCCATGAATATGGCGTACGACGGATCTGGCGATTTGACCGGCCTGGCCGGCCTCACCTTCAACCGTGATCCGACGACCGGACTTGTAACTAATAGTGCCCTGGGGAGCGTGCAGACACAGAATCAGTACAACGCCAACGACCAGCTGGTTCGCGAGATCACCATGATCTCCGGAACGGTGGTCCTCGACTTGCGCTACACGCGAGACTTCATGGGACGAATCAGCGCGGTGACGCAGACCGAAGCCGGTGGTTCGACCACGACAACGGCATATGCGTACGACGCCGACGGTCGGCTGGCACGGGTGACCATGAACGGCCAGATCGTCGAGATTGATTCCTACGACGCCAACGGCAACCGCGTCACCGTCACGGGCACGAACGGCACGACGCACGCCACGTATGACGCCCGTGACCGCCTGGTCAATTGGGGCAACTTGACGTACTCATGGGCGCCGGACGGCAACCTGGTCGACATCAGCGGCGCCACGGGTTCGTCGACGTTCACAATCGATGACCTCGGCCGCTTGCGGAAGGCCGTGCTACCGGACGGCCACGCGGTCAGCTACCTGATCGACGCCCAGGGACAGCGAGTCGGTCGCGAGGTCGACGGAACACTTGTCAATGGCTACCTCTATGACCCCGCGGGCAACATCGTTGCCGAAACTAATGGCAGTGGAGCGGTGGTCGCCCGCTTCGGGTACGACGACCTCGGTCACTAGTCGCTGATGGAGCGCGGCGGCAACAGTTATCGCATCATCACTAACCAGCAGGGCAGCCCGCTTCTTGTGATCGATTCGGCGACCGGCGCGATCTTGGACTCGATCAGCTACGACGCCTGGGGCCGCATCGCGCAGGAAACGGCGCCGGCGAACGCTACCCTTCGGGTTCGCCGGCGGGTTGCTGGACCCGAACACCGGCCTAGTGCATTTCGGCGCGCGCGACTACGATCCGACAACCGGGCGCTGGACGGGGCCGGATCCCCTTGGTTTCACTGGAGGCGACACGAACCTCTACGAGTACGTGGCCGGTGACCCCGTCAACCACTCTGATCCCCACGGTGAGTTCTGGGCAACCCATGCTATGGCCCGGTATGCCAGGACATCCGTGCGACGATTGTTCGAACCTGCCACCCGGATCGACCGTTACCCACTGCTTCGGTCCAGTCTGCCAGTCGATCCCGTGCGACAACTGCACCGGCCCGCCACCATCGCCCCCACCACCTACCCAGGCGCCCGACGGTGGGTGGGATTGCAACGGGAACTGCGGAAACCAGCACGGCTGGGTTTGCTAGGGAAGTTTGCAACGGAAACTCCGCTGGCACCGACTGCGTAGGCTACTGTGCCGACGGACCCGGTCGCAACGTCTGCTGGGGAACATGCTTTTTCGCCAACGACGGGAGCATGAGCTGCGACGGCAAGTTCTGCAAGACGGACGGCCAGTGGTGACTCGGTCGGTGTACATACGACGCCCACGGAGAGACGCACCTAATCACCGGGTACGGAACCCACGTCGACCTTCAAGCGGCCGGCGAATTCATCGTGCTCAAATCGGCCGACGGCAAGCTGGAGATACAGACGCGTCAGGGACCGACAACAGCGGGCAGCGACGTCACCTTCACCATCGCGGTCGCGGCCAACGTCAACGGCGATCGTGTCGGCGTGTACGCTCGCGAACCGAACTTCCTCATGGTCAACGGCGCGGCTGTGAGCGCAACAGACGTCGAGGAGACACTCGCCCACGGCGGAAGCCTCACGCGCCACGGAGGCTACGTCAAGATGAGGTGGACCGACGGCAGCGCGCTAAGAATCACGCCGGACGCGAACTGGCTTGACTACAGCTTCACGTCCCGGCAGCGGCGCGTCGAAGCTCACGGGCCTGCTCGGCGCCGGTGACGGCAAGCCGGGCGATCTCGTGGGACACGACGGCACCGTGCTGACTGCGTCCGATCCCGCTTACAGCGCCAAGCTCTACACACAGTTCGGTGACAGTTGGCGCATCAGCCAGTCGGAGTCGCTCTTCGACTACCGGCCCGGTGAGAGCACCGCAACGTTCACCAACCTCGCGGTGCCGTATCACCTGGTGAGCGCAGCGACACTACCCGCCTCGGTGCGAGCGGCGGCGGAGCGTGTCTGCCGCGCACTCGGCGTGTTCTCCCAGCCGTTGCTCGACGATTGCATCCTCGACGTTGGCGAGACCGGCAACCCGCAGTACGCCATGGGTGAGGCGCTCATCGCGGCCGCCGGGGTGCCGGCGGGTGGGCAGCCGGCGCCCGGCACGGCGCCGGGCGGTTCGATCGCGATTGGTCAGACCGTATCCGGGACGATCACCGCGCCCAACAGCCAGGTGAACTACACGTTCACCGGGCCGGCGAACGACATCGTGTATCTCGAAGCCAAGACCCCATGTGACAGCGCCCTGGACTGGAACCTGCTCAGGCCGGACGGCAGCCTGAAGAACTCGAACAACGCATGCGGCGACATCGGACGCGAGGTGCTCAGCGCCGCCGGCAGCTGGACGGTGCAGGTGAAATCCAACAGTTCCACGGGACCGTACACCTTCGTCGTTCTCAGCGTGCCCCACGTGGTCACGACGCCGATCACCATGGGGCAGGCGATCAACGGGGCGATCACGCAGATCGGCGCCTGGTACGACTACACGTTCACGGCGACATCGGGTGAGGTCGTGGATCTCAAGCACCAGGGCGCCTGCAACAACAACCTCCAGTGGGCCCTGAACAGGCCAGACGGCTCCCAGCAGGCGTTCAGTTCGGGCTGCGGCGATGTCGGCCGTGAGGTGCTCGGCCAGTCCGGAACCTGGACCGTGCAGGTCTATGCCTTCCAAAATTCGACCGCGACCGGTCCGTATGGATTCGTTGTCCAGTCAGGTCAGTAAGAGGAATGGGATGAACACGTTCAACATCTTCGGAGGATTCTCGATGAGGCATGGCATCGTCATATTGACCGCCGGTTTGGGTGCGACTGCACTCATCGCCGCGTGCGGCTCCGCGTCGAATGCGCCGACATCCACACCATCAGGCAGCGCCCCGACAGTCGCCGCGACGCCCACCGCGCCGCCGGCCTCCGCGCCGCCGGCAACTCCCACCCCGACGGCCGCGTCCACCGCCGCACAGGTGGCAGGGACCTGGTCGGGGACTTACAGCGGCCCGTTCAACGGCACGTTCACGCTCACCTGGAATCAGAGTGGATCGGACGTGAACGGCAGGATCATGCTCTCCTCGCCCGCGGATAGCCTCCCGATCAACGGCACGCTGTCTGGCAACGCGATCAGCTTCGGCGCGGTTGGCGTCGTCCAGTACACGGGGACCGTCTCTGGCAACAGTATGTCGGGATCCTACGTCGACAGGGCGAACGGCCAGACCGGCACATGGAGCGCCAGCAAGACCTGACACTCGATGACGCTCAGACAGTCGCCGTCATCCGAAGCGGTACGGGCAATCGGCCGCGAATGCGCGTGCCAGCCCCGGAGTGAGATACGACCTCGACAGTGCCGCCGAGTGCGTCCACGCGATCGCTCATGTTGGTGAGTCCCGGCACCCTTGCGCACCGTCGTCACGTCGAACCCGGCCCCGTCGTCGTTCACCTCGAACGTCAGCGTGGTTGCATCCCCGCGCAGGCGCAGCACCACTTCCGCCGCACTCGCATACTTCTGCACGTTCTGCAGCGCCTCGAGCACGCAGAAGTACACCGTCGCCTCCACGTCCTGCGCGTAGCGCTCCACACCTACGCATCCACACGCACCGGCACCGTCACCTTGCGCGCCTGCGCTTCCAATGCCACCACCAATCCCTTGTCGGCGAGCAGTGGCGGATAGATCCCCCGTGCCAGATCGCGCAATGTCTCCAGGGCTTCGTCGGCATCCCTCTTGAGTTGCTCCAGCGTCCCCGCCGCTTTCGCCGGGTCCCGCCCCATGAGCATCTCCGCCAGCCCCAGCTTCACTTTCAAAGCCACCAGGTGCTGTTGGGCGCCGTCATGGAGGTTGCGCTCCAGACGGCGCCGCTCCACGTCCTGGGCGCTCACCAACCGCTGCCGCGAGGCGCGCAACTCCTCCAGCCGCGCTCGCAGGTCCGCGCTCAGCCCCACGTTCTTGAGCACGAGTCCCGCCTGGTGAGCCAGGTCGTCCACCAGTTTCTCCTCGATCGGGGTCAGGGACTCCCCACGCCGCTTGCTCACGCTCAATGCCCCGAGCAACTCCCCCTGGTGGCGGACTTCCACCGCCCGGCTCGCCCCCGGCAGCGACGGAAGGGTCCCGTTGTTCATCGCGATCGACTGGGCCGTCCCCGAGGCCTCCGGGTAGGTCGACGCCGGGCGCAGCTCCGCGCTCCCGCGCAGCCACACTGTCGCTGACTCCGCCCCGGTCCCCTCCTGGAGTACTCGCGCCATCCGGGGGAGCACCTCATCCGCAGACCGGCGAGGTTCGTGTCGGCCTCCCGGCAGCGGCTCTGAGCCCTTAACTGGTCCTTAGCCGGTACTTAGCCCAACCATCACGTGCCGGCCATTAAGTTCGATCCGGTCGGCCAGAAGGCGCCCGATGATTGCACACGTGCTCAGGGGAGGTCCGCCAGGTGAGACCCAGGTTATCGAGGCCCGCGCCGCCAGCTCGACGCGTTGGCGTGCCGGTCGTTGCAGTGGCGCTATTGGCCGGATGTGGAGGTGCCTCTCCCCCGAGCGCAACGACGTCGGCGTCACCGAGCGCCGAGTTGACCTCTGGTCCATGTGTCAGCCTCCGGCACGCAGACGACTCCCAGTCCCACGGCGGCGGCCAGCTCGGGGGCGGCACGTCACCGCTGCCACTGCCGTCGCCACTCGTGCCTCTGACGGTGTATTCGGCGCAGGGCTACGACAGCACGATGACGAAAGCCTTCACGAAAGCGACCGGCATCAAGGTGCAGCTCGACGACGACAGCACGGGCCCTCTGCTCGCGAAGGTGCAGGCGGAGAAGAACAATCCGAGCTGGGACGTTCTCTGGGTCGATGGGGACACTGCGTTTGCCGCGCTCGACCAGCAGGGCCAGCTGCTCTCATACGAGCCTAGGGTCCAGTTGAACGCGGCGGGGCAGTCATTGGTGCCCGCAGATCATTCGTACGTGCCGGTCAGCACCACGATCATGGCACCGTCATTTACAACTCTGCCGCGGTGACCGCCGTGCCAACACGCTATGCCGACCTGCTGGGCCCGCAATACACCGGCAAGGTGGGAATGAACGATCCTTCGCAATCGGGCCCAACATTCCCCTTCATCGCGGGCTTGATGAACCAGTTCGGTGGCGAGACGAACGGCGTGGCTGCTGGTGAGCAGTGCCTGACCGCGCTCAAGGCGAACGGGCTGCATGTGTTCCCCACCAACGGGGATACATTGCACGCCCTCGAAACCGGCCAGATCGACTACGGGATGATCCAGAGCTCGGCCGCCACCGGTGAAGTGCTCAAGGCGTGCGGCGCAAGCCCAGTTCGGCATACGTGCCCAAGATCGTGAATCTCCCGGTGTCGACGCTGTTGCCGGGCGTCATCGGAATCGACAAGAATCGCCCCACCGCCAGCCAGGCTGAGGCTGAGGCTTTCGTCAATTACGTCCTGTCCCCGGCAGGGCAGGCCGTCATGCAGACGGGTGACCCCACCGGCGACTCGCTCTTCTGGCCGATCGTCCCTGGGGTTACCGCCCTGTCGGGGCTCCCGAGCTTTCCCGCGAGCTACCAGAAGCTCGACCCCTACTTCTGGGGACCCAAGGAAAGCGAGGTCAACAACTGGTTCGACACGAACATCAAGTCGTAGCGTGCCGGGGGCAGATGGCTGATGGCCGTTGAAACGGCCGCGGCCGCTCCCGAAAGCGTCCCTCTTCGCGGTCGCGCAGATCGGATCTGGATGGCGCTGTCCGGATTCCGGGCAGCGCCAGTTGCTCTCTTTTGGGTTGTCATCATCGCGCTGCTGGCGCTGCCGGTGCTGCTGTTTCTCATCGTCGCCTTCTCGCCGCGTCTATTCGATCAGGGCCCCGAATGGTTCACGCTCTCGGCGTTCCAGCAGGCGTTCTCCGGTTCGCTTGCAGTCGGCATCGTCAATTCACTATTCGTCGGGGTCGCCAGTGCCGTGGTGGCAGCCGTCATAGGATTCGCGGTCGCGTGGCTCGTGGTTCGCACCGACGTCCCATTCCGTCGCCTCTGGAGCGGAGCAATGTTCGCGCTGCTGCTCGCGCCGTCGTACCTAGTGGCACTGGGTTGGGAACGGCTTCTCGAGCCGCAAGGCGTGCTCGACACATCGGGCATCCATCCGGACGCCGTGCGCACTCTGTTCTACGGACCCTTCGGCGTGGTCTTCGTGCTCGCGATGAAAGGTCTCCCCTTCGCGTATCTCGCGATCTCGTCAGCGCTGCGCGGACTCGGCGAGGAATACGAGGATGCGGTTCGTGTGCACGGCGGCGGACGCGTCGCTGCGATCCGGGTGGTGATCGCGCTGCTTGCGCCCGCCATCTGGTCGGCGCTCGCGATCGTCTTCGCCGAATCGGTGAGCGACTTCGGAGTGGCCGCTACACTTGCCAACGACGCCCATTTCCCCGTGGCGACCTACACACTGTTCAATTCAGTGGAAGCGTTTCCGATTCAGTTCCCGGTTGCCGCAGCGGTAGGTTGGGTGCTCATGGGTCTCGCTGGGATCGCGTTGCTCGCCCAAAGCTGGGCACTGCGCAGCCGCAGCTATCGAGTGCTCAGCGGCCGCAGCCGCCCAGCGCGCCGCATCCATCTTTCACCAGGAGCTCGACGCGGCGCGTTGGGCGGTTTGACACTCCTACTGTTACTCGGCCTCGGCGTTCCCGTGTTCGCAGCCGTCGCGGCCTCGCTCATTGACAACCTTGGGACGCTGCTCGGGAGCCACGGACTCACGCTTTCCAACTATTCAGACGTTCTCACCAACGGTGATGTCAGGTATGCGCTCCTCCCACCGCTGCTGTACTCCGCCCAAGCGGCGGCGATTACTGCCACGATTGCCGTCGTCCTTGGCGCGGTCGTGGCTCGTTTGCTCACGCGTAGCGGTGCTCGCGTGAGCTCCCGTCTTCTCGACCTGCTGCTGCTCACCGCGGTTGCCCTTCCCGGCATCGTGTTCGCCGCCGGCTACATCTTCACGTACAACCAGCCGGCGCTCAGCCATATTGGACTTCGCTTGTATGGCACGACCGCGCTGCTCATCCTGGGGTACGTCGCGACAGCACTTCCTGCGACGTCCAGGGTGCTGGTAGGCACGGTAAGCCAGGTGCAGGATTCACTGTCAGAGGCGGGGCGGGTTCATGGCAGTTCCGCCATGGGGGCGTGGGTGCGGACCGTGCTTCCGGTCCTGGCGCGGCCGCTGATCACGGCGTGGCTACTGTGTTTCGGCGCAACGCTGTTCGAGTTGCCGGTGTCGGAGTTGCTCCTCGCTCCGGGTCATGAACCGCTCTCGGTCGCGATCACCCATGTGCTCCAGGGGTACTGGTTCTCGCAGGGAACCGCCATGGAGGTGATCTCCGTGCTGGGGGCACTCGCCGTGGTCAGTCTCGCGTGGGGACTGTTCCGTCTCCTCGCACCGCGCGGATGGCAGCGAGTCGGACGGGTCAACGCATGAGCAGCACCATGCATGGAGTCGACAGCTACCCCCGCGGACACGCGTTGTCGGTGACCGATGCCAGCAAGAGGTACGGACAGTACGCGGCCCTCGATGACGTGAACCTTGAGATCACGGCAGGCCGCTTCCTGGTGCTTCTCGGCCCATCGGGTTCGGGGAAAACGACGCTGGCACGGTGCATCGCGGGTGTCGAACGAATCCACGGAGGCAGTATTCGTATCGCAGGGTCACTCGTCGACGACGGCCGACACCAGTTGCCCCCAGAGCGACGCGACCTCGCGATGCTATTCCAGGACTACGCGCTGTGGCCTCACCTCACGGCGGTGGGCAACGTGGAATATGCGCTGCGGCGGCGCCATTTCGCGCGCGCCGAGGCACATCGCCGAGCGCTCCAAGCGCTGGAGCACGTTGGTTTGGAATCGCTCGGAGACCGTTACCCGCACCAGCTGTCGGGCGGCGAACAGCAGCGGGTCGGGTTGGCTCGCGCCGTGGTTGCCCGTCCCGGCCTACTCTTGTTCGACGAGCCGCTGTCGAATCTGGATGCCGACCTTCGGGAGCGGCTGCGCGTCCAGATCGCGACGTTGGTCCGCGACAGTGGCGCCACGGTGGTGTACATCACGCACGATCAGGCAGAGGCATTCGCACTCGCGGACGATATCGCGGTGCTGCATCGAGGCAAGGTGGTGCAGTTCGGGACCCCCGAAGACGTGTATGCGAGACCTGCGACGCTCTTCGTGGCGCGGTTCACCGGAGCCGCAGGGGAACTACCCGGCTCCGTGGTGGCCCTGGACGGGGCGCACGCGATCGTCGAGGTCCAGGGACTACGGCTGCGGGCCCGGAATTCGGGCGACCTCGCCGCCGGGTCGAGTGCGCGCGTGTTGGTGCGGCCCGCTGGGACCCATATCGTCGCCGACGACCGCGTCGACGATTCCATCCTCCGCGGGACGATCATCGACGTGGCATATCGCGGTCGCGGATACGATCACGTGTTCCGCTGCGAGGCGGGCATCCTCACCGGTGTCTTCGCGTCGTCGAAGTGGCCTCGTGGTGCCAACGTAGGAATCGGCATCGATCCGGATAGTTGCGTGGCCTACGCGACGGTCACGGACTCGGCGATCGACGGGGTCGAGGGACAGGTGCCGCTGGGAATCGCGACCGCCGAGACGCGAGTTGTCGATGTGGCGGGAACGGGACTGCTCGCTCAGGAGACAGGATGATGAGCATATATATACGGATGAGAACGCCTCGCGAGGATGGCCCAACAGGCGCCTTTCGCCCTCGGATCAAGCGCGAGCAGACGAACCGACCCCGACGGGAATGTGGCCGACTCGGATAGTCTCGATGCAGACATGATTCCGTTCACAACGTCCGATAACGCAGGACCGTCCTGCGCCAAGACGGTTCCCCTATGACCGTCTGGGCGCTCTTCGCCTCCGTCTTCCTGGCATGTGCAGTCGAGGCGGTTGAGGCGACAACCATCGTGCTCGCGGCAGGTACCGCCCGGGACTGGCGCTCCGCGATCATCGGACTTGCCTCCGCAGTCGCGGTGCTCGCGGTGGCGGTCGTTGCCTTGGGTCCGGCCATTGGGGCCCTCCCGATCCAGTCACTTCGCCTCTTCGTCGGCGGGTTCCTACTGGTCTTCGGTTTGCAGTGGCTGCGAAAGGCAGTCCTTCGTGCCGGTGGCTACAAGGCCCTGCACAACGAGGACGAGATCTTCCGCGAGCAGCTTGCCGCCGCGCGGGAGGCCACAACCCACAGGGTTGGCTTGGTTGCCGACTGGTACGCGTTCACTCTCTCTTTCAAGGGGGTGCTGCTCGAGGGCCTCGAGGTGGTGTTCATCGTGCTCACCTTCGGTGGCAACGCAGGCGACATCCCCATCGCGGGGCTCGCGGCCGGAGCGGCGATCGTTGTGGTGGCGTCGGCCGGAGTGCTGCTCCGCGCCCCGCTGGCGCGGGTCCCGGAAAACGCGTTGAAGTTCGCGGTCGGGACCCTGCTGACGTCGTTTGGAGTCTTCTGGGGCGCCGAGGGCGCGGGCGCGCAGTGGCCCGGGTCTGACGCAGCGTTGCTCGTCATCATCCCGCTGACAGCGCTGCTTGCGGTCGGGCTGGTGGCTGCCCTCCGCCTCGGGCGTCGCCGGACGTTCACGCCGACGCCCCTGAGCCCCGCCGAGCGCACAGAGGCGCTCCGCTGATGGCGGGCAAGCTGAAGGCGTTCGGCTTGTTCTGGTACGACTTCCTCATCGGGGATGACTGGCGTGTGGCAGTCGGGGTAGTGCTTGCGCTGGCAGTCACCGCCGCCGTGAGCCGGACGAACGTGTCGAGCTGGTGGATCGTTCCGGCCGCTGTGGTGCTGCTTCTCCCCGGCACGGTATTGCGAGCAATACGTTCCCGCGATACGGCGATGCCCGGTTCGGAAACAGTGGTTCCGTCAAGCAACAGTGGTTCCGTCAAGAAGTGGTTGGAATGACGACTGGAGCGCGCCTTCAACCGACGGCGAATCGCCGATGAGCCGACGCCGGAGGTCGATCAGCGAGCCTGATCCTCGGCCCGTCGCGGGCGCCCGCTGGTCGGAGCGGGGCGCGGCCGGTACGCGCGCCCCGCTCCTCAAGCGCCGGTGGAGTCCCCGCCGGCATGCGGGACGCGATATCTCGGCGGTTCACGCGTGGCGACGCCGCTCGAGCTCCGGGGACGGGAGGAGCAGGACTCGGCCTCGCACTGTGCAGGGTCATCGCTGAGATACACGGTGGGCGCATCGCGCTCGGCGACAGCAACGCCGTTGGCGCGACGTTTGAGGTCACCCTGCCGGCCGCGCCGGGCCGGCGCAGCGATACGGCTGCCGAGGCGAGGTGATCCGCGACCTGGTGTTCGAGTTAGAGTGCTTTCGTCGGGAAATGGTTGCAATGACGACGGCTCGCGCGTCCACGGCGCTCGGCGCTCGGTATCAGCGTGATCCACGTCACCACGTTCGAGACTTAGCGTCACCCGCACGTTGAGGCCGATGTGTTCGGGCGGTCACAGTCCGATTACGACGTCAGCGCCGGCTATCGGGGGGCTTAGGCCGCGACCTATACCGATTCGTGGGGCGCGCGAGGCACCCCGCAAGGCTGATCTGGCGTTGAGCGCGGTGTGGCCTTCAACACATCCGGATCGCGAACAACTGGGCACCACAGCAGGGAGGCGAACAGGAGCGGCGATGAAAAGGCGGCAGGGTGTGTCTGGCGACCCGCTGGCGGTACTGCCCGCTCCGCGCGCCGGCACGCGCACACGCCTGGCACGCCGTCTCGACGCGGCCCACGAGGCAGGCCGTGAGGAGGGCCTCCGCCTGTACAGAAGCATGTTCGAGCGCGGGTCACTGGGGCAGTTGATCGTCGACTTCACCGAGTTTCGCATTCATGTCGCGAACCAGGCGCTGTGCATCATGACCGGATACCGCGCTGACGAACTCGTCGGCGCGCCGGTCGCGAAGATCTTTCCTGCCACCCAAGATCCTACCCCCGATGCAATCGAGCGTCTCGCCGGTGGCCACGTCGACGGCTACTCCGTCGAGCGGGTGCTGCAGCACAAGGACGGCCACATCTTCCCGATATTGTCGACGGTCTCCGCGGTGCGCGATGAGGCGGGAGTAGCAGTACAGGCCTTGGTGGTCATGCAGGATTTGACACAGCAGCATCAGGTCAAAGCCGCGCAGGTGCGTAGCCAGGCCGTGATTGACGCGGCGGTCGCCGCGCTGCCCGTCGTCTTCACAACATATGACACCAGCCTACGCCTGACCTTCGCAGCCGGGGAGCGCGAGCTCGCGGGCGTACGCCTCAAAGACTATGTCGGCAGGCACATTTCCGAGATCGCGCCCGATGCGGGCGGACTGTTCGCACTTGAACAGGCGCTCGCAGGGTTGGAGTCGACATCGAGGGCGCTGTTCAACGGCAGCACGTATCTCACACTCAACGCCCCGATGCGCGATGACGCGGGTGCAATCATCGGTGTGATCGCCGTATCCAGCAACATCACCGCCGAGGTCTCGGCTGACGAGGAGCGCCGGCGGGCCGACGAGTTGCGGCTGTTTGCCGTACGACACGATGCCTTGACCGGCCTTCTCGGACGCTCCGGTCTCGTCGAGCACCTCAATGACCTCGCGGCAGCCGGGCAGCTGACCGGCGCCCTGCTCCTCCTCGATCTCGACGACTTCAATCTCATCAACGACAGCCTCGGGCACAAGGTCGGCGATGCCGTGTTACGCGAGATCGCAGCACGGCTTTCGACGATATTCCCAGAGTCGGTCGTTGCCAGGTATGGGGCTGATGAGTTTGCGGTGGTGGCGCCAACGGTGAACAATCGGCTCGAAGCAGCCAACGCCGCAACCCGCATCTTCGCAGCGCTGGAAGACGATGTTCAGGTCCACGGTCATCCGGTCCATGTCACCGCGAGTCTCGGCATCGGCCTGCAGAAGATGCCGCGTTGCCATTCCGCACCGACGCTGATACGCAATGCGGCCTCAGCGTTGACACACGCCAGGAGCGCCGGTGCGGGGCAGTATCAACTCTACGACGCAGCCATGCGAAGACAGGTCCGGCATCAGCTCGAGATCCAGGATGGACTGCGACAAGCGATGAGCGCCGGGCAGTTGCATATGGCGTATCAGCCTATCGTGAACCTCTTCGATCAGCGGGTGATCGGTGCCGAGGCGTTGCTGCGGTGGAGGCATCCTGAGCAAGGGTTCATTCCGCCCAGTGACTTCATCCCGATCGCCGAGAAGAGCGGCCTCATCGTGCCGATCGGCCAGTGGGTGATGTCGACGGCGTGCTCGAACGCCGTCACCCTGCAGCACAACGACAGCATCTATGTCGCCGTCAACGTCTCGGTGCGCCAATTCGCCGGCGACCTCTTCGCGGGATGGGTCGAGGACGTCCTGAGGAGCACTGGGCTGTCCCCCAATACGCTGGTGGTCGAGGTCACCGAGAGCGCACTCATGGACGACATCGCACTCACCCGAAGAGCCTTTGAGCGCCTGCGGTCTCAAGGTGTCAAGGTCGCAATCGACGACTTCGGCACGGGATATTCTTCCCTGGCGCGGCTGCAGCGTCTCCCCGTCGATGTGATCAAGCTCGACCGCGCATTCGTGACCGACATCGACAAGCGAGCCCCGGCACGATCGATGGCCGCGGCCATTCTTCAGGTGAGTGGAGCGATCGGGGCACAGATCGTTGCTGAGGGCATCGAGACCGATTCGGAGGCTGCCACGCTGGCGGAGCTTGGGTACACCACCGGACAGGGCTACCTCTTCGGGAAACCGATGCCCATCGAGCAACTGCAGGCGCAATTGATGGCTTGCGAGCGATTTTCGGACGCGCCGGCAGCTTCCTGAGCCGTGCTGCTCACGAGGATCCGCCGGTGATGGCTCGAGGCAAGTGTGTCACGACGGTCATGCAATGGACGACCGGCGTCAGCAGGAATTAGCGGCCCTCGATCAGCCATCGCGCCCGGTCAGGGTTGCTCATCACTTGCGTCTGAAATATCGAGTGGAGACGTGAAATAGCGAAGCCCACACGACACGCACTTGGCGACCGGACGAACCGGAAGATCCGCGTCATTCCGCAGAAGAGTCGGTAGAAATGTGAGCAGGATGAAGCGATACCCGCCGCACCGCGAGCAGCCACGGGTTGCAGGATTGGGCAGTCGTCTCGTCATGCCTTCGCCTCGGCGTGTGCCAGTTCGGCCGAGTCCAGCTTGCACCTAGTCTGACCGGTGGTCGGTCCGCAAGGAGACACTCGCTCTGGGCTGAGACCGACAACCGGCGGTGCCAGCGGTCATCCGCACGTGAAGATGTCACGAACGTGCGCAGGTGCGGCATCGATGTCAGCCAGCGAAGGCACTGAGCGACGGTTCAGCACAAGGTGGGGCGATGTTGAAAGCATCCGGAATCGCCGCCCCGATCGCCTCGCTCACCCTCCTCTATCTGGCAGCTCTTCCAGCATCGGCTGCGGGCGCAACGATGCCTCGGCTCGGAACTGCTCTTAACTTCGCCGCACTCGCCGGCTCGACGGTCACCAGTACCGGCCCTTCGATCATCACCGGAAATCTCGGACTGGATCCAGGATCAGCGCTGACAGGATTCCCGCCGGGGAGCGTGACCGGGGTGACCGACGTGAGTAACGCGGTGGCGCTGGGTGCGAAGCATGATCTCGTCACCGCCTATACAGATGCCGCCACGGCGCCGGTGACATCAGATCTCACCGGGCAGAATCTCGGTGGCAAGAATCTCACGCCTGGGGTCTACAAGTTCGAACTCCTCCGCCCAGCTCACCGGAACGCTAACGCTGAGCGGCAAAGGCGTCTACATCTTCCAGGTCGGCAGCACTCTGACAACAGCGAGCAATGCCGTGGTCCGACTGGTGAACAGCGCTCAAGCCTGCGGGGTGTTCTGGCAGATAGGAAGCTCGGCAACGCTTGGCTCGGCTACCAGCTTTCAGGGCAACCTCATGGCGTTGACCAGCATCACGATGAACACCGGAGCCAATATCATCCGCGGTCGTGCGCTGGCGCGCGGTGCTGCCTTGACCCTCGATTCGAACGACATCACACCTCCAACCGGCACGTGCACGGCAGCTTCGACTGGTGGGTCTGGCGGCCATGGCGGCGGCGGAGGCGGCTCAACTCCCGTTCCGAGCACAGGGATCGGAACCGGACAGATGCTGCTCGGCGGCTTTGCCATCGCGGCTGGGATCTCTCTGACGGTTCTTGGTCGTCGTCGAACGACACGCCGAATCTGAGAAGGCCTATCGCTTTGCAGCGCTTGGGACGTTCTGCCCGCGCCGCAGCGCAACTGGTTCGTTTCTCGCCCACAGTTGCTACGCGACCGTGATCTTCTCTTGAATCTTGGCGTCAACGTTCGAAAGATGACCGGCGTCTCGTCGGCCGCCGAGTCCATCACTGGGGGTGGAGGACCGAATAGCGATCCGAGTCCGTCCGCCAGGAGACCGATTCAGTCGCTACGGCGCCTGACGGCGAATCAACTCGCCGCTCACGCGGCTGCCTTGCAAGAGGGGCTTCGCCTGTATCAGACGATGTTTGAGCGCAGCACCCTCGGCCAGCTCATCGTCGACTTCCCCACCTTTCGCATTGACGTTGTGAATCGAGCGTTTTGCTCCATGGCAGGCTTCAGCGTCGACGAGCTCGTCGGGAGCGACCTGGCGATGGTCTTTGCCACCGGGCAGAACCCTGCCGGCGACATCGTCAACGGACTTACCGACGGTGCGGAGGGATACGCCGCCCAACGATTCCTACAGCGTCGAGACGGCACGATCTTGCCGGCACTGATAACGGTCTCCGTCGTCAGAGACTAGGAAAGGCACCCACTGCAATTGCTGATCCATCTCCAGGATCAGACCCACCAGCGAGCAAACGAAGAAGCACAACGCAGAAGTCAGGCGCTCATCGACCGTGCGATTGCGACGCTGCCCATGACATTCACGGCATTCGACACCCACCTCCGGTTCACATACGTGGCGGGTGGCATGGAGCGCAGGGGGAACACCGCGGAGAGCTTTCTCGGACGGCACGTGACCGAGTTGACCAAGCATCGACCCACACTCCGTGCCCTGCACGAAGCCCTGGACGGCACGGAATCGACGACACGGACGAGCTTCAACGGCCAGACGTATCTGACCCTCTTCGGACCGATGCGCGACGACTACGGCAGTGTCATCGGCGTGATCGCCGTCGCCACCAACGTGACGGCGGAGGTGGCCGCAGAAACGGTCCGCCGCCAAGCTGAGGAGCTTCGCCTCTACGTTGCCCGACACGATGCGCTGACCGGGCTGCCTGGCCGGTCGGCGCTGATCGAGCACCTGAACGCATTGGCGTACAGCGCCACCGGGCCGGGTGCTCTCTTGGTGCTCGACCTGGACGATTTCAAAAGCATCAACGAAGGGCTTGGCTATGAGGTCGGAGATGGAGTCCTGCTTGAGGTTGCGAGCAGGCTCACTGAGACATTCCCTGGCCTGGTGGTGGCGAGAAATGGCGGGGACGAGTTTGCCGTGGTCGTGGCCGCCGATACCGACTTCGTCGGTGCCGTGGCTGCCGCCGAGCTCGTGCGTCAGTCCCTGGAGCCGGAGTTCATCGTCGGAGGACACACTCTCCGGATCACCTCCGGTGTCGGAGTCGCGATCAAGCACGATCGAGGCTCCTCGTCGACCCTCATTGGCAACGCCGGCGCGGCCCTGTCACGTGCCAAGGCCGCTGGGATTGGTGAATATCAACTCTACGACGCGGACATGCGGCGTCAGATCGAGAGCCGCCTTGCAATCCAGGCCGGTCTGCATGCGGCGATGCGTGATGGAACATTGCGTCTGGTCTATCAGCCGATTGTCGGTCTCGCAGATCGGCATGTGCTTGGCGCCGAAGCGCTGCTTCGCTGGAGTTAGCCCGGGAGCGGGGAGGTCCCGCCTTCCGACTTCATTCCTATCGCCGAACAGAGTGGCCTGATCATCCCGATCGGCGCCTGGGTCATGGAGCAGGCGTGCCGTGACACCTTTGATCTACAGAACGGCAGCGACCTGGGGATCGCGGTCAATGTGTCCATCCGCCAACTGACCGATGGGAAGTTTGCGTCGCGGATCGGCGAACTGCTCGAGCAGACTGGACTTGCACCAACGTGCCTGACCATCGAGGTCACCGAGAGTGTCCTGATGGAAGAGATCGAGCCAATTCGTCGGGCATTTGCGCTGCTCCGCAGCTGGGGTGTGAGAGTCGCGATCGACGACTTCGGTACCGGCTACTCATCGCTCGCCCGGCTGCTGCATCTGCCCGTCGATGCGATCAAGCTCGACCGCGCGTTCATCACCGATATCAACGTTCGGAGAGATGCGCGTGACATGGCGACGGCCATCCTGCATCTGGGCGCCGCCATCGACGCGACCGTCATCGCCGAAGGCGTCGAGACTGAGGCCGAAGCAGCGGTGCTCCTCGACCTGGGCTATTCGGTGGCGCAGGGCTACCTCTTCGCACGACCGATGCCGATCGAAGCGCTGAGCGACTACATCTGCGCATCACCCCACGCTGCCTAGAAACCCTCCAGTCGGCATGGGCTGCGAATACCTTGAGCCTCCTTGTCAGACAGGGGGTTCGGCGAGCCTGATGGCATCAGCGGTCATGCCTGCCGCATCGGCCACAGCCGCACCGAAGAAGCGATACGTCCACTCCTCGGCGAAGCGTCGCGACCCGGCAAAGACGACCGGCACCTCGGGGTAGCGCGCGGCCAGACGTCCGAGCATGTCCGCCAACCAGGAGCCACGCCGCGGCTGAGTGCGGAAGAGGTCCGGGTAGTCGCCTTCGACCACAATCGCCGCAGCCCGCCCCGCCTCAGCGAGCCGCTGCAACTGGAATGCCAGGGTGCCGTCCGAGAGCGAGGTCGCCAGGTTCTCGAGGGTCTTGCGCTCGACCAGTCCGATGACCTCGCCGCCGACCACCGCGGCGTAGTCGCCGGCCGGCCCCGCGCCTGGGTGAACACGAACTGGGAGCGGGCGAGCTGTGGCCGGTCGAGGACGAGATCGATGGCGGCGCCACGGCGGCGGCAGAGCACCACTTTGGCCTCGTCGACCAGCCCCGCGCGCTCATCCCACGGCGTGCCCTGCTGGCTGCAGAACACACGCGCCGCCCGTGGCCACGATTCACGTGCCTTGAGCACGAGACCGCCGTCGAGGGGCAACCACAGCAGGTACGGCAGGCGGCTCTCGGCGTCCGGATTCCGAGCCACGCGGAACCGTGCCTCCATGGGATCACAATATGCTCACGCGGGGACGAGGTGGGATCGTCGAAGCAGCGGCGGTTCTCGCATCCGCTAACCCTCGGACCCACTGTCCACCTGCGTAGTGGCAATGAGGAGCACGCCGGCGGAGCTTACCGGATATCAGTGAGCGCGCCCGCCGCGGCGTCAGCGACGTGATCGCCGGTCCGACTTCTTCGATGCTCGCTGGCTGCTCTTCCAGCCCAGATGCCATCCAACTACACGGCCGGAAACAGCGGTTGGTGGGATGTGAACTACAGCGTGACGGGCGGCACGGCGACCGACACGTTTACGCTGGTCGTCAACTACGCGAGCACGCCAGTCCACCTTACTTAGTCGGGGTAACGGCCCGCGCACGCCACGTCCGAGCTTGGCCTTCAGCGGGCCCGTCGGGGAGACAGGACTCGAACGTGCGACCCCTGGTCCCCAGACCAGTGCTCAATTTGGATGGACAACTCGTATTCGGGAAAGAGTAACTTCGTCCAGTTTTGTGTTAGGTAGAGCACTGCACCCCGGTAGTTGGGATCAGGTGGAAACCGACGGAATGCTGGAACGTCGCCGCCGCGCAGGAGTCGTCAGTCACCGTAATGGTGGCTGCAGGTAAGCATGATCTTCATGCCCCTTCCCCTCGCGCATGAAGGTCATGCGCAGGGATCTCGAGGTCGATGCCGACCAGATGCCCGCCAGCGGAGAGCGCAACTCGTGAACTCGCAACGACGGATGGCTCTCGTCAGCGTCCAACAGGGACAACGCCTTGACGAACGCCCGGCGCTCGGCCGCGCTGAAGTCCTTGCCGGTCAACGTCTCCAGAAAGGTCGGGGTGAAGCGGAGAGTCCGATATGCCTCCAGGCCGTTCATCCTCCGGCGCGAGCGGCAATGTCCTCCGGCGTGCGCTCACGAAACCTACCGGCCTCGACGTCGGCGAGAGCCCGACGCACCAGCTCTATGTGTGCCTTCGAGTACGCCCACGAATCCTCGCGGGGGACGACGACTGTCGCGCGAAGCCTCACGCTCCCATCCTCGAGCTCGAGTTCGACCTGAGTGTGGCCCTCGATGCCCAAAGCAGCACGGACCTTCGCAGGAAGGGTCATGCGGCCCTGCTCATTGACCTCAACAAGAACTCGCTGTGCGCTCATGTCGGTGAGTTTCTATCGTCACTGCGTCACTTTGTCAATCTGACGATAAGGGCACCCGCCGGGACGGCGCTTGCGTCAGCCAATGATCCATCGTGCGAATCCGTCGACGAGCCGGCGAGAACTCTGCGCTTCGGCCATCTCTTCGGGGTGCCATTGCACAGCCAGGAGCAGCAGATCCGGAGCCTCCAGGGCCTCGACGCACCCGTCACTGCTGACGGCGGCACAGTGTAGGGACGGCGCCAGGCGATCCACAGCCTGATGGTGGCCACTATTCACCGCTGCGACGTCAACACGCAGGATGTGTCGCAGGTAGGTGCCGTCAAGGATCTGCACTTCGTGAATCGGCGCTGCAGGGTCCGCGCCCCACCGGGGATGGTCGACGTGCTGGTGTAGCGTTCCGCCCAACGCGACGTTCAGCACCTGCTGCCCTCGACATATCCCGAGTATCGGAAGGTTGCGAGCACGAGCTGCCGTGACGAACTCGAGTTCAAGCGCGTCCAAGTCCTCGATGGACGTGTCCGTGTGCGGTCCCCGCTCCTGTCCATACCGTGCTGGTGCAACGTCGGGGCCGCCGGGTACGACGAGGCCGTCAAGGCGCGCAAGGATCGTCGTCGATGATTTCGGCGTGATCAGGACGGGTACGAGCCCAGCAGAGCTCAGCAGGCTGAGGTAGCGCAGGGCGTTCTCGCCGGGGGCCGAGGAACGCGAGACGATGTCGTCCGTCCACGTCAACCCAACCATCGGATCAGGATCCATGCGCATCGACCGCATACGGGGGAGCGTAGCGAAATGCCGAAGTGGCGACTCCTGAGGCTCTGTCGTCTTTCGCCACTTTGTGTCGCCTATACCGCCGGCCGACAGATCGTACGGGGCGGTGAGTGGAACTCCTCCGAGCGCGAGCGCGCCACGGTGAAGCACCCAAGGGCAAGGGGCGGCCACTGGCCTCGGCAACAGGAGTGACGCCCGTAGTTGGATTCCCACCGGCCAGCGCCGCCCGGTGCTTTAGTTCCGGCTTGTGGCCGCTTCCTCCGACAGAACAACCAAGGAGCGATGACCATGGAGATCAGGCGCAAACCCCCAACGGCTAAGGGGGGCGATGAGTTCACCGGCGACGTCTGGATCGACTCCATCACGGGTGGCCTGCCGCCGAGCCGGGTCAACGTTCTCACCGTCAGGTTCGCACCGGGCGCCCGCAGCGCCTGGCACTCGCACGAGGGCGGTCAGACGCTTTACGTCACCGACGGGCGTGGCCGGGTCCAGGTGCGCGGTGAGCGGATCGTCGAGTTGAACGCAGGCGATGTCGTCGTCGCCGCGGATGGCGAGGAGCACTGGCACGGCGCGAGCCCGAATCACTTCATGACACACCTGTCCATCACCGAGGGTTCACCGATGTGGGGGCCGCACGTGACGGATGCGGAGTACTGCGGTGAGGGCGCCTGATTCGGGGGGGGACGGTCGAGACCCGCGGGACTGAGTGCTCTGGTGTCCCGGTGTCCGGGTCGTTCAAAGCACGCTGGGCCTTCAGCGCGCGACTACGCTTGATCACATGCCGCTTGCAAGCCGGCGATATCAATCTTGTCCATTCTGGGGATTGATGCCTTTGCAGGAATAGTACCCATTCCCGGTTAGAGCACTACACCCCGTTGCCGACTTGCTGCCCGACGCAACGGGCAACCCTGACCGTGACCTCAACTTGCGCGCCCGAATCGGGAGACACGACTCGAACCTGCGACCCCTGGTCCCCCAGACCAGTGGTCCCTCGGGCAGGTGCATTTCGTCGTGTTGGTCCGGTCAGGATCGTGCGCGCGGAATGCGTGCAGACCAGTAGCGAACAGATGCATGGGACGTTTGAAACTCCCGTCGCGCTCGAGCAACATGACAAGCCTGAGAAAGCCGCATTGCCGCACCGCCGCCAAAGTGCAGTCGGTACGTCATGTCGTGCTCGCCCCCAGATATACCGCATCGGCAGGATGGACTGCATCGGCCCGGGCGGATGCGGTCTCTCCGGCTCCGAACGTAGAAGGACTGAATCCCTTGAAGGTGAGCCAGATGGCCAGGTAGGCCTCCCAGATGACCTCCGGGATTGTCGCGATGCCCTGCATCGGCGAGCCTGCCTTGAAGAGGCCGAACAGGACGGCGGCGCCTGACGCCGCGAGCATCGGCCCTCCGATGACGCCAAACAGCGCCACGCGGTGTGGCACCAGACCCGATTGGTACATCAGCCACCCCAGCATCAGCCCAGTTCCGATGCCGTCGATGAAGCCGGGGCCGAGCAGCCACGCCCAATTCTTGATAGCGATGAGCGACTTGCCGACCGTGATGAGCGAGCCTGCATCCGCGCCCGTTGCCCCCTGGCGCAACGTGACGACCGCCAGGACGCTGAGGATGCCGATCAGGATGAAGGTGCATTCAACGATGCGAGCGGTGACATATCCGAGTGCGACGGCTTCGTTCTGTCGCTTGAGCAGCGGGAAGAGCACCACTGCGCAACCGATGTTGCTGATGATGAGGAACAGCTCGAAGAACGCACCCACGAACACGCGGGGGTCAGCAGCGGCACCAGTGATGTAGTGGGGATCGCTCAGGATAGGTCCGTACGCGAGTTCTCCGACGATCGAAGTGACAAAGGTGAGGATGAAGAGCAGGCCCACGACGAGCGCGGTTTTTCGCGACGAGGTCACTGGGATGCCTCCTTTTGATCGGGTTGTTGTGTGGCTTTTGGAGCCAGCCAGCTGCGAGCGGAGCGCCACCAGACAAAGCTCACGACGGAGTACAGGTGCCAGCCCCACCCGATCGGATCCGCCGATCGGGTGGGACACGCTGCCACTGGGATGGTCACTTGGCTCCGGCGGGCTCGAGTTGCTGGCTCACAGCGCTCGTGAGGGACCGAGTCGCCGGGACGCGCTGTGCGTGCCACACGGAGTACCCGAGGCCGATCAGGGCGACGCCGGTGGGAAACGCGAACAGCCTCTCGTACTGCGGCATGACGCCGGTCAAGATGGTTGCGACGCTGCCGCAGGCAAGGAGCACCGCGGCCCACCGGGCGAGGACGTTGGCGCGGAAGAGCGCGATGCCGAAGAGGAAGCCGCCAGCGAGGTAGGTGATCCCGTTGACGAGAATGGCGACCTTGATCAGCCCGACGCTGCCGGTGACGGTACCGTTTGTGGCAGCGGCGATGGCATTGCTGACGTAGGCGGGCGAACTGTGCGCGATGGAGGGAAGGACAAAGGCACCGACGAATTCAATGCCGAACATCGTCAGATACCCGGTGGCGAAGGCGAGGTATCCGACCAGGCCGAGCACGCCCATCTTCTTCACCTGGAGCAGGTAGATGCCGCTGATCCCGGCGAGGGCCAGCGCGGCCATGAGCACCTTCAGGCTTTCGCGGGCGACCGCGTTGGTCGTGGTGATGTTGGTGCCGTCGAAATGCGGACTGCCGATCTGTACGCCGATGAAGATCAGCCCTGCCACCGCGGCGGCAACGCCGGTTGCTCGGAAGAGGGTGTTCGGTGTGACGGTCATGTCGTTCTCCTTTGATTGATGAATGAGCACCGATTGAGGTGCGGACTGGGTAGGTCAAGCTGGTCGGGATCGAGAGGCGTGATTCGCCCTGCGGCCATCAACCACCTCCGTACGAAGTCGGAATGGATGTGAGGCTGATGACCTCGTAGCCGCGCAACGCCTCGAGGAGGGGTTGAAAGCTGCCGTGCACCATGCAGCGCAGCACGCAGCCGTCGATTTCCACGTCGGTAACACCCGACGCTCGGGCAATCTGCCGCGCCGGAGGCCGGCCGATGAAGGTCGCCTCGACACGCTGGGTCGTGAGCTCATCAGTCATGCCCGTCAGGCTGAGCCACGAGCCGGACCGCCCGAATCGGCAGGATTACGGATTCGATACCTACTCCCGCGGGTCAGCAGTGAGTCGTCGGAGTACCGTTGGCTCCGCCATGGCCAGGCCACGCACGATCTTGGGGAACCTGCCCGCTGAGACCACGAGCTTCGTCGGCCGCCGGCGCGAGCAGGCCGAGATCAGGCAGAAGCTCGCGACCGCTCGCCTGGTGAGCCTCGTCGGCCCGGGCGGTGTCGGGAAGACCAGGCTCGCGTTGAGAGCCGCGGCCGATCTGTCGCGTGGCTTCCACGATGGCGCCTGGCTGGTGGAACTGGCCGAGGTTCGCGATGAGGCGCTCGTGGCCAGCGCCGTGCTTGCCGGCCTCGACCTCCGCGACCAGGCCGGGATGACCCCCCTGCAGATCCTGGTCTCGTACTGGCACCTGAAGGAGTTGCTGCTGGTGCTCGACAACTGCGAGCACGTTCTCGATGCGGCAGCTCAGCTCGTGTCCGGCGTGCTTCGCTCCGCTCCGAACGTCCGCGTGATCGCCACCAGCCGCGAGCCGCTGCAGCTCGCCGGCGAGCACGTGGTCCCGGTCACGCCGCTGCAGGTGCCTGGCGAACATGAAACAGAACCGCTCGCCCAACTTCGCCAGAACGAAGCGGTGGCGCTCTTCACGGAGCGGGCCGCTGCGGCATCCGGAGCCTTCGTCCTCAGCGCGTCGAACCAGGCGGCGGTGGTGGGGTTGTGCCGGCGTCTCGACGGCCTTCCGCTGGCGATCGAGCTCGCGGCGGTCCGAACCCGGGTCCTCGACGTAGAGCAGGTGCTCGAGCGGCTACGTGACCGCTTCGGCCTCCTCACAGGAGGAAGCCGCGCCGCACTCCCCCGTCACCAAACATTGCGAATGACCATCGACTGGAGCCACGACCTGCTGCCCGAGCGCGAGCAGAGCCTGCTGCGGCGACTGTCTGTCTTCGCGTCGCGATTCACTCTTGAGGATGCCGAGTTGGTGTGCGCATCGGCGGACCTGTCGGCCGCTGACACCCTGGACCTTCTTTCATCGCTCGTCGACAAGTCCCTGCTCATGCGGGAGGACTACAGCGGACATTCCTGTTATCGAATGCACGAAACCATGCGCGAGTACGCCACGCTGAAGCTGCGTGAGCAGGATGAGGACGGACCTCTCTCAACGCGTTGCATCGACTATTACCGGACGCGTTGCCTGTCAATGGAGGCCGAGGGCCGGTACCAGCTCCCCGAGTGGCTGTCATGGGTCGAGCTGGAGATTGACAACATCCGGGCGGTACTCCAGCGCTGCGTGGCACACGGGGACGCCGCGCGCGGCCTGGATATCGCCGCCTGCCTCCGTTACTACTGGATCACGCACGGGACCACCGAGAGCATGCGCTGGCTGGACCAACTTCTCGCTGCCGGCGAGGCGTCCCCGCGCACGCAGGTGCGCGCTCTCTGCCTTCGCGGATGGCTGAGCGTAGTGCAGGCCGACCCTGCGGCGGCGAGGCCCTGGCTCGCTCGAGCCATCGCAACGGCTCGGGAAACACAACAGCCATCGGAGCTGGCGCAGGCACTCTCGATCGCAGCCAACGCCGAGAACCAGATCGGCAATCCCACAGGTGCAAGCGGCTTTCTGGATGAGGTCGAAGCAATCACTGCTGCACTCACCGACTATGCTGCGACCATCGAGCTCGTGCAGGCGCGCGCTGTCCATGCGTTCTTCGCAAACGACATCGACGCCGCCGCGGCGGCCACCTCTGAGGGCCTGCGTCTGAGTCGCGACGCCGGCGACCTCTTTTACCTCGCATCGATGCTTCGCAACGTCGCTGCAATCGCCATGACGAACGGCGATCTTGCAGACGCACATGCGGGAGCCGGCGAGGCCTTGCGGGTCGCACGGCAGATCGACGACCGGATAGCCGAGTTCTACATTCTGGCGGCCATGAGCTCGCTCGCCGCGAGCGCCGGGCAGGCGCGCCTCGCAGCCCGGCTGCTTGGGGCAGCCCAAACCATCGGCGCTGGCGTCGGCGCAACGATCGTTGGACCGCACGCGCCATTCCAGACGCATGCCAGAGAGTCGGCGACAAAAGCCCTCGGGACAGCGCAGTTCGAGACCGAGTTTGAGGCGGGCAAACGCTTGAGTCGCGACGCAGCGGTGCGGCTGGCTCTCGGTGAATCTGATCAGAGCGCGGTCGCTGCCTCGTTTAGCGCCGACGCCACCCCTCTCGCGAAGCGGGAGGCAGAGGTGGCGGCGTTGGTTGCGGACGGTTTGAGCAACAAGCAGATCGCCGCCCGACTGTTCATCTCCGAGCGGACTGTGGATTCGCACATTGGTCACATCCTGAACAAGCTCGGCGTCAACTCACGCTCCCAGATCGCGGTGTTGATGGCGCCTCGCCCCTGACAGGTGTCAGGACGCGATCTGGCGATACGTAGTCCCTCCAAAAGGGCCAGACTGCGGCGCGATGGCCGATATCACCTACGAACTGGCGGCCGACGCTGCATTGCACCGTCAGGTGCCTACAGCACGGGTCGGATGGGGGTTCATCTCCCTCTTCACCTTGGCGTACATGAGCGCCAACCTGGTCTTCCAAGCGCCGATACTGGTGACCCTTCCCCTGAAGATCAGCTCGCTGGTTGGCATCAAACAAGCGCCCGGCAACCTGGCACTCGTCGCCAGCGTCGGTGCTTTCGTTGCGATGTTCGGCAATCCGTTCTTCGGGCGGATGAGCGACCGCACCTCCTCACGACTGGGTATGCGCCGGCCATGGATGGTGATTGGCGTGGTCGGCGGCACCCTCGGCGTCGCGATTGTTTCGTTCGCTCCCAGCATTCCGGTGGTGCTTCTCGGATGGTGCGTCGCCCAGCTGTTCTTCAACGCGATGCTGGCTTCGCTCGCGGCGGTGCTTCCCGACCAGATCCCAGTCGCTCAACGCGGGACCGTATCCGGGGTGCTGGGCATCTGCCTGCCGATCGCCGCTGTCAGCGGCACGTATATCGTGAAACTCTTCACGGGACAGCAGGTCGCGACTTTCCTGGTCCCGTGCGCGACAGGAGGATTCTTCATCCTCCTCTTCGCGGTTGTGCTGAAGGATCGGCACCTTGCCAGGGTGGACAGGCCGTCGTGGTCTATACGGGAATTCGCCAGCACCTTCTACGTGAAACCGCGGACGAGCCCGGACTTTGCATGGGCTTTCGTCAGTCGCTTCATGTTTCTGATGGCCTACGCCGTGCTCGCAACGTATGAGGCGTACTACCTGATTCAGAAGATCGGCAGCGCCGTCGCTGACGTCCCGCAGCAGATTTTTCTTGGCACGCTCGTGCAGGGGATTGTCATTGTGGCCGCTTCCCTGATCGGGGGCCACCTCTCCGACCGGACGGGGCGGCGGAAGATCTTCGTGTGTACTGCCGCGATCGTCTACGGCCTCGCAATGATAGCCGTCGCGATGGCCAGCAACTTCAACGGCTTCCTCGTCGGCATGGCGATCAGCGGACTGGGATTCGGCGTGTTCGCGGCGGTCGACCTCGCGCTCGTCGCTGACGTTCTCCCGAATCCTGGCCACAACGGAAAGGATCTCGGCGTCTTCAACATTGCGGGCGCCCTTCCCTTCTCCCTCGCTCCGGCATTGGCGCCTGCCATCCTGGCAATCGCTGGCGGCAGCTACGGTGTGCTCTACGCCGCCGCCGGGGTCTGCGCCATCGTCGGCGCGATCGCCATCCTGCGCGTGAAGGGTGTCCGCTGAAGTCGTACCTGCCATCGACGCGCATCGGGTCGCTGGCCCCGACAACCGCGCGACTTGTGATCTAGGTGCCGGTCGATCGCGCCACGCATCGCCGGGCGATCGCCTGCCACGCCAGCCAGGCGAGCGACAATCCGGTGCTCTGGCGCCGCCTCGAACTGCTCGGCGACACAGAGTGGCTGCGCATACTGAACCGTCATGGATCGTGAGGCATGGAATCAGCGCTACGCCGATGCCGAACTGGTCTGGAGCGCTGAGGCGAACCGCTTTCTTGTCGAAGAGGTCGTGGATCTCCCGCCCGGGCAAGTCCTCGACCTGGGCGCCGGTGAAGGTCGAAATGCGATCTGGCTTGCGGAACGAGGGTGGCGCGTCACCGCTGTCGACTTCTCCAACATAGGCCTGCAGAAAGCACGGCGTCTGGCCGAGGCGCGCGGGGTCGAGGTCAACTGGATCGAGGCCGATCTCCGCAGCTATTCGCCGGCGCGAGGCGCGTTCGACCTGGTCGTTCTCGTCTACATCCATCTCCCCGGCGAGGAGCGGCGTGCCCTGGTGCGCCGCGCAGCAGACGCTGCCGCGGCGGGCGGCACGCTCCTCGTGATTGGACACGATCGCAGCAATATCGAGGAGGGATACGGTGGGCCGCAGGATCCGACCATCCTCTTCAGCCCCGATGACATCGCCGATGACCTCGCCGGCATCGAGGAGTTGCATGTGGTGCGGGCCGAGCGTGTCATGCGTCCCGTCATGACCGACGATGGCGAGCGGGCAGCCATCGACGCCCTGGTACGAGCCGAGCGGCGCACCACCGACGACGACCATGCACGGAGATCAGCCGCATGAGCACCACAAATGCGTTCGGGTTCAGTGTCGAGGTGCCGATCGCCTATGAGGAGGCCGAACTCGCGCGTTCGTGAGCTGCTCAAGGCCGAAGGCTTCGGAGTGCTCACCGAGATCGACGTGCGCGCGACGCTGCGGGAGAAGCTCGACGTTGCATTCCCGCGCTACGAGATCCTTGGCGCCTGCAATCCGCCGCTGGCCCACCGCGCGCTTCAAGCTGATCCGGACGTCGGGCTGCTCCTCCCCTGCAACGTGGTCGTCGCCGAGCGCGCCGGGGGCGGAACGCGCGTGTCGTTCATGGACCCAGTCGCGATCCTCGACCTCGTCGACAACCCAGCGCTCGCCCCAATCGCGGCGGACGCCGCCGGGCGCTTGCGCCGCGTTGCCGCGGCACTCGAGAGCTGACCGGCGGCCGCTCAGGCCCATCGAGCTGTCATGTCACGGGTGACGTTCGAGCCACTCGGACAGTACGGCTCGACACTGTAAGCAGACAAGCTCGCTGAGTAATCCCCTCCCTCCTGCGCTGGTTGCCGGGTAGGAGGCACCGAGACGGTCATCGAGGAGCTGCACGTCGCGGCGGAGTTCCGCGGCCACTCCGAAGACACGCTGGCTGGACGTGGCGCTGTCGACATCCCAGCCGACGGGATTCAGCGGTTCCTGGGACTCAAACAGATCATCGGCGTTCAGCTTGAACTCGCGCCGCACGATCGCCAGCGCGGTTTGTGCAAGCGTGCTCGGATCGTCAAGCCTGCCGCCCGCAAGGTCGAGGGTCACCCTACCGACTCCTGGCCGAAACGAGCGCACCGGTACGATCAGCCGGCCGTCGTGGACGGTGACCACGAGCAACGAGTTCGGGCTTCTCGACTCGCCAGTATTCGAGTTCCCGTCCGGCTCCCTCCCGCCACCGCTCGCCGATCATCGACAGCCAGGGCGTTCGGACCTCGACGACCTGTGACATGACCTGCCACCTGTTCTCTTGGGGTGCATCCGTCATGGGGGTCTCGGCTACGAGTAAGGCGATGACAGGTTGATAACGGCCAGTCGACCGTGGCAGGTGCGCTACCGCGCCCGGAGGCCGGGAGCATCAGCAACCACACGATCGAAGGTCTCGATTTCGACTGCCTCGAAGAGCACCTGCTCAGCGCCAGTGAGAATGTGCGCGTGAACGACAGGCATGCAATCCTCGCCCTCGACCAGGAAGTGCGCGTTGCCGATCTCCAGGAATTCCGTGAGCAGATCGTGCAAGGCCGCACGGTTCTGCGCCGGCGTCCACTCGATGATCGCCCGGGCCAGATCATCCAGACGGACATGATCGGCGCGGAGCCCTGCGATCTCAGCCTCAGACCCGCTCATGAAGGTCTCGATGTACGGATACACGACGCGTTCTTCCGCGTGTCCATGTGCGGCAAGGTGGTCGACCAGGAATCGTACGTGGCGCATCGCCTTGAGCACCTGTGCGTCACTTATGGTCGGCATCTCAGCGGTAAGGGCACGGATCTCATCGAGACGCTGGCGCAGGGAGCGTGCTTCTCCACTCAGGCGGCCGTTTGCAGTGCTCACGGTCGTCGCTTTCGACTGGTCAGGTGCGACGGAATTCATGACTACCTCCTCGGTGGTCGGCGGACCATCTCAGGATCTCAGGGACACGCCAGGCGCGCCAGGGCCATAGGTCCTCGGAGAGGAGAACTCGTTGGGTCCAAGGTCGCACGAATTCGATCGGTGCCGTCTGTCCGATCGCGCAAACCGCCCCGCCATTAACACGATAGCCAGCGTCCGCAGTCGTACTGACGAACCTCCCAGCAGAGCCACCAAGGCTGTGACGCCCTAGTGAGTCGGTGACTCACGCCGCCTCGGCAATCCTGGGCGGCGTTTCACCGGTGGCCCCGATCGATCCCTGGCGGCGCTGCGGAGAGAAGTGACGCAGCCGCAGCGCGTTCAGCACCACGGTCACCGAACTGCAGGCCATAGCGAGTGCGGCAACGATCGGCGGCAGGATGCTCACCATCGCCAGCGGGACGAGCACCAGGTTGTAGCCGAATGCCCACGCGAGGTTCTGGCGGATGATGCGCTGGGTCGCCCTACCTTCCGCGCAGGCGGCCGAACCACGACGGCGAGGCTTCTCGCGCGGTCGGCCTTGCAGTCGACCGGACAACGCACTGGCAGCGCTGATCACGAGGAACATGGCCAAGTACCTGTTCGACGTGCATACCACACCCGGCCCAGGTTGGGCGCCGGCAGGTCTTGCAGGTGACGGCTCTACACACGCGCGTCGCCCGTCAAACCACGCCGCTTGCGACTGATGTGCGCACGTTGTCCATGTCGAGTGCACGGATTTGCGCGATGAGATTCTCGAGCGCTGTTGCAGGCAGGGCGCCGGGCTGGGAGAACAGCAAGATGCCGTCCCGAAAGGCCATGAGCGTGGGGATGGACATAATCCCTGCGCCACCGGCGAGTTCTTGGTTAGCCTCGGTATCGACCTTCGCAAAGACCACGTCTTCATGCTTCTGTGCGACAGCCTCGAACGTGGGCGCGAATGCGCGGCACGGGCCGCACCATGATGCCCACCAATCGACCAGCACGATGCCGTCTGCCTCGATGGTCGATCGGAAGGTTTCCGCAGTCAGGTTGATCGTGGTCATCTGTGTTCCTCTCTCAATTCTTGAGACTCGTGGTTTGCAAATTGCGAAGTCGATGAGTGGTTCAGGTCGTGACCTCCGGCTGCGACCATCAGGCGAGCTTGAGGAACATCTTCTGGACGTCGCCGATGTCGTATCCGGCGGCGGCGGACCGGCGCGGGTCTTCCAGGCACCAGGTCAACCCAGCTGCAACGAGGACGAACCCGACCTGTTCGAGTGCCTTGTTCGCAGCGGCGATCTGTGTCACCACATCACGGCAATCACGACGCGCTGAGAGCATCTGCTGAACTCCGCGGACCTGACCCTCGACCCTGCGCAATCGCCTCTGCAGGTCAGCGAGTGTGGCGTCATCGATGTCGATGCCGTGTGATTCGGGCGACGACGTTCGGTTCATGGTGTCAGTGTACAGCATACCCCTAGGGGTATGCTGAGGCGTATGCCCGCACCCGAGCCCTGCGCCACCGCCGGCTGGTGATCTTCCCCCTCCTCGCCCTGCCGCTCGGGTTGCTGATCGGCGTCTCGCTCGGGGCCTTCGGCGGCGGCGGATCGATCCTGACTGTCCCGGCGCTCGTCGAGGTGATCGGTGAGAACCCACGGAACGCCACCAGCGCGTCCTTGGTAATAGTCGGTGTGACTGCCCTCACCGGGACCATCGGCTATGCCCGCTCGCGACGCGTGCGATGGGGCCCCGGACTTGTCTTCGGCGTCGTCGGCATTGGCGGATCGCTGCTCGGGTCGGACCTCAACAAGTTGGTCAACCCGAATGTTCTGCTGCTCGCGTTCGCGGGCCTCATGCTTCTGGCCGCAGGAGCCATGCTGCAGCGGTCGGGGCAACCGAGCTCACTGCAGCCACCGCCCCCACCGGCGGCCGGAGATGGACTGAGCACCAAACGCCTCGTCGGGGTCGGCGCCGTCGGCACGGTGGTGGGCTTCATGACGGGCTTCTTCGGTGTCGGCGGCGGTTTCGTCGTGGTTCCCGGTCTGGTTCTGGCACTCGGTTTCAGCATGCCGGAAGCGGTGGGCACGAGCCTCCTGGTCATCGCGCTCAACAGCGTGGTCGCGCTCGCGGCCCGCGGTGGTGTGACCGCCGTCGACTGGCACGTGGTCATTCCCTTTACGGCAGCGGCCATGGCAGGATCGGTTGTGGGCGGTGGCCTTGCCGCCAGGGTGCCGGCGTCCACGCTGGAGCGAAGCTTCGCCGGCCTGCTCGTGCTCGTTTCGGTCTACACGGCGACGAGGAGCATTCTCGGCCTGGCCTGACGATCGGTATTCGGACTGAGGGGCGTTGCTGCTGGCCACCTCGGATGCGCACGATGCGCCGCGCAGCGCATTGTCGCGTGTACGGGTAGAGACATATCTTGTCATCCGCGCTGACGGCGGCCCTCGCGCAATAAACTCTGCACCCGAAACATGAACGGCTCGCCGTAGGGCTTCGGGCGCATGATCGGCGGCTGGATGGCGCCATTCACGGTTGTGTGCGAAGGCAGCAGTCTGCAGCGCCCCGATGCCGACCGGCCCGACGGATGATCGCCCACACGCGTGTGCGTCTCGCAGATTTTCACGGCGACGGCGATACCGAATGCTGCGGTGATCACGGCCACGATCCAGGTAACCGCGGCGATCAGGCGGACGATCGACGCAGCCTTCGACGTTCGCCCCGGTCCGATGCCGCGCACCCGCCCCTCGCTACTCCACCCTCAGCAGTTCGGCGACCTGCCAGAAGCGGCCCGGCCAGGTTGCCGGCGGTCGTAAGTCCGCTCTGCTTCGCGACCGCCAGGATCCGCTCGGGTCGATGCACAAAAACCTGGAAGTGCCGATGTGTCATACGCAACAGCAGGTTGCCGACCGCCAATCCCGTACGCGTCCACCCTCTGTCCTTCGGAAAGCTGAGTACCATCACCTGCCGGCAATGCACGGACGCTGTCGTCGTGAGCCTTGGCATGTCGGGGTAGCAGCAGATGACGCGATTCATGATCACTATGTCGGCGGGTTCCACCTCTGCACCGGCCTCAGCGAAATCCATCACCTTGCGTTCGACGCGATCCTCGAGTCCGGCGCTACGCAGAAGGTCACGAGCTGACAACTCGTATGTCGGCGTTATCTCGATGTTCACCGCGCGAGCAACTCCCAGCTTGAGTAACTCGATCTGGAGAGCGCCAACGCCGCCGCCGACCTCGAGAAGGGTCAGACCCGCGACGCCACGGCGCGCCAAGAGCCGAACGATGCGCCGAGAAGTCGGATCCAGCCCACGGCGTTGGAAACGCCTCGCGTCCCGGCGAGCGACTTTCTCGCTGAACAGCCACCGGTAGCCCGCAGGCGAGCAGCAGTCACTCACCGTCGCATTATCGAGCGCCAGCCCGCTGCCAGCGTAAGGCTCCCGAGCGCAACGCGATAGGCGCGATCGTCGCTGGTTCGCTCGTGACCCCGGCAGGCCTTTGGCAGGACCGTGGTTCCACCGGTCGCCGTGCTTGGATTGCCCGCGCACACGAACGTCGTAGTGCGTCCGAGCTGGTCTTGGGCCTGCCCCGGTTTGACCGACCACCATGATGTGGGGAGCAACCCCGCACGCGGCCGTCGGGGAGACAGGACTCGAACCTGCGACCCCTGGTCCCCCAGACCAGTGGTCCTCCCCAGAGGTGCGTTTCGTATTCGATTTGCCCTGATGAGCCGGCATCCCTAGTCGTGTGATCCATGTTCTGTGCGAGGTGACAAAGTCAAGCGCATCTCGGCGCGTGGCGTCAATGGCGGCCCAACTTGGCGGCCATGACGCGCTCGAAGACCGCAACTCGGCCACGCTCGAACCGACACCCTCATTGCACTTGCGTCTAACGGTCGCGGGGCTCCATGTAGAGGATGCTCGCCTGAGGGACTACGGGCGCACCGGATCCGTGCCCGAGTGGCCCTCAGGTGGCCTTGAAACGACTTGCGGTCGCCACTCGCGCCACCCCAGAGAGACGACCAGCAGCACCACAGCTGCCCCCGCACCGAATAGGGCACATTGCCACGGCGCGAAGGTCGCCCCCAACCTGACCAAGCCGCAATCACAGGACAGCGCACCAATCGGGCATCCGCAGCTTGTGAATGACGTAAGGAGCGCGGTCCAAACCCCAATCCCGATGCCAACAGGTATAGAGCCCCAACGAAGGATCGTCGGAGCCATAGGCGTCATGAACGCATGCTACTTCCCGCCCAACCCCGCGGCCGGCCGGTAACCGTCTAGCGACATTGGCGGATGCTGGCGTGGGGCGAGGTGCTCTTCTTCCAGCGGTGACGAGCGTCGTAAAGGTGTCCCACCGAAACCGGTGCTAGGCGATGGCCGTGCAGCGTCGGATAGCAGGCGGATACTCCGCCCGTCCTAGCCCCCAGGTGCGAAGAACTCGAGTGCGATGTTGTCGGGGTCGCGAAATGACAATGCCGAGTATGAAGGTACGTCCACGATGCCACCGTTGGGGATGCCGAGCTCGTTCAGGCGGATTTCCCACGCTTCTAACTCATCGCGGTTGGCACAGCCGAAAGCCAGATGATCGAGACCCGGCCGGCGCTCGTTGAACGGCTGAGTGCTGTTCAAATCAGGAAACTGAGTTAGACCGACGAGTGTGCCCCTCGTAAGCCAAGCGACGCGCTGGAAAGAACCAGTGTCCTCGTCAACGATCGGGTCCGAGCCGAACAGGGCCTTGTACCAAGGCACACTCCGTTCGAGGCTCGTAACCGTTAGCGCGACGTGACTAATCGCAGGGAACTCTGGCATGTCTTTTCGGCACCTCGTGAAGGCAGCGAATGCCTCGTCTTTCGGCTGGCAACTCTGATTCGCCGTACTGGCCGCTCATCGGTCTTGGCGCAGGTAGCGTTCTTATCCGGCTCTCACGATACCGTTCTGCCGCCCCCGGCCGCGACTTCGGGTGTGACGGACGTGGAAGTCGACGGCTGCGTGCTGCGCTGCATGGACCACCTGTTGGTCCAGGCGCAGACGCAGGGGATCTCGCGTGCGCGTCGGTCTGGGGCGTCACCTCACTGGTGCGAGGCACTGCGAACGTCGCGCACTGCATTCACACACTCGGCACCCCGCGACCCTGATCAGCGCATCTGCGCCAACGCCAGGGCGCGCTTCGTTCTGGCACGGACGATGCTCCGCGCGATGATGAGCGCAGCGACGGCTACGATCTGTCCGCCCAGGATGATGCGATTGACATCGATGGCGGGCAACCAAGTCACCTCCCCGTCGCGAATCACATACGCGCCCACGGGCCGGGCGGTCAGCCCCATGCCGCCGCCTATTCCTCCGGCGGCTCCGGCGGTCGCGTCGCCGCTACCACCACCTCCACCACCGCGAATAGAAACGGCCGGAAGCAGTGTCGTCCCATTCTTCTCGTAGGGTTCGCCGATGACCTGACGCACGTTGAGCATTTCGGGCGCCTTCTCTAGTAATGCCGCTATGTCCATGTCAGTCTCCTTTCCGGTCGTTGGATTGTGTCTGTCGCTCCATACACCAAAGTCGCATTTGACGTTGACACTCACGGGATGCGTGTCTCCACAGGCATGGCTGGGCACTTGGCACCGCAGCGCCAGCTACCACTCGTGCTCGGAGCGCTCATCGCGTCACGTCCTCCAGTGTCCTTCGCGGGCTTTTGCGGCCCACGTGCGTCGGGTATCCGATCCTGAAGCTCACGAGTGCCCGCCGTGACTCATCACCGACAAGGCTCGTCAACTCAGTACCGAAGTGCGGTTCGATCCCGAGGATCTGCTCACGGTCCTCGCGCTCGGTCATCTGGTTCATGTGTTGCATGGCGAGTCCGTGGGCGGTGACCCAGAGCTGCATCCGCTCGAGGAGGCGACCTCCGGTCAGTCGGTCCGCGTTGTTGGACGCATCCGGCACCGTGATGATCCCGAACGCCGCCGCCGTGGGAATGTGGACATCGCGCGTCTGGTCACGCCAGAAGATGTCGCCATCACGGCGCGAACTTGGAGGCAACACTTTCGCGATCGCGGTCACAAGGTCCGAGAGCCCTTGAGCGTCGAGGGTCAGCCCATCGCTATGTCGCACGATGTCATGCCAGCTGCTTCGGAACCAAGCGAACCCATCCTGTGACTGCTGCTCGTCGGCGATGATCGCCTCCGTCGCCGCCAGGATCATGTTGCCGACCCGGTGCCGACCAGGCGGGTCAGCCCACCAGAGCACCCGAGCCGAGGGCAAATCGGCAGCTCCCAATCCGCTCATCGCGGTGAGCACGTGCTGTGGAACGATGCGCCCGTCATATGGGCCGCGATTCGTGTGTCGGTCAGGAATCGCCGCGAACAACTCAGACGCGACGGCGGGCGCCGCGCGCAGTGCGACGTGGGCAGCGTGGGTCGGCAGTAACGGGTCGGGCATCAGGGTCACATCGGCGGCGTAGCCAAGCCCTCCCGCGGCTACGACGAGATTCTCAAGCGCGCAACCCAGACTGACGTACATCTCGCGGGCGAAGGGATCGATGGTTCCGAGGTTCCTCGAACGGTCCGCGAAGATATCGATTTCGGTGTCGCGAACTTGGAAGATCCACGCTTGGGCATCGTGAGCATTGGCCGCAAGGATCGCAGCAGCGACCGTGCTCAGTGGCCCCCCTTGATTGCGCCAATTCTCCCACGCGTCATACGGTTGACCCGTGCCGGTACTGAACACGCCCGCGTCGAAGGCGCGGTATCCGAGGCCGCCTCCCCCCACCACTAAGACGGTCGCTCCGCCGATGCCGGAACGACGAAGGAATGAGCGACGCGTCATTCCTCGCCGGCGCGTATCGGTCGGCGGTAGTGCGTGCGGATCGTCCACCGTGCCTATCGATCCCGGCACCAAAGTGGTCTTCACGGCGCTCCCAACGGGTCCAGGGCGACGATCACATGGAGCGTCACGGCGTGTTCATCGAGGCGTCAGTGAGCGAGAATTCGTCGGCGATCCCGATGACTTCGGCTCGGCGCTTGATGCCAAGCAAACACTTGCGCATCATCGGGAAGTCCGCGACCTCCGTGAGGGCCAGCCACATCGCCGTCGTGGGGTGATGCCAAGAAGGACGAGCGCGCACCCGTGTCACCAGTCGTGTACGCCCATCGGGCATTGCACCCAGGGCCCAAGCCCAGGAGGTGCGCTGGATCTTCCGATCCCACCACAGCATCCATCGGTCAGGTTCGAACGCCTTGATCCTCATTCCGCTGTCGCCACCAGGGCCCAACGGGACAAGGTCCCCGACCTCAACGCGCTGGAGTTCGGGAATGATGCGCTCCGCGCTCCGGCGACCCAAGTTGTCGAGTAGGTCGTAGCTGTACCAGCCGGCGCGACCGAAGCCGATCTGCACCAACCACGGCCAGATGGCCTCAGGAGATGCATTGATCGTGACCGCACGGGTGGCGTTGAATATCGGCGCAGCCACGACCTCATCACCAGGCATATCAGCGGTGATCTCGTCGTGGGTCGCTCCCCAGGTGAGCTGCCATGGGCGGTACAAGGCGAAGAAGCCGACGCCCGCAACGACAATCACCATGGCAACGCTACCGCCGATCACCACGCCGCCACTCCTCGACCTCGATCACTACCGGAAGTGGCGAGTGCTGGAACTTCGTACTTCCGTTTCCTCACCAGTTCACCACGGAAGGGGGCGAGGTTCCAGTGCCCTTCGTCCCGTACTCGGCTGCCGTTGGACCTGAAGTTGGTACACGTGTCCGGAGCCCACTTCAGTCCCCGCGAAGCTATGCGTCGATTCGCGAAGGGCGCGGGCGACGTCTCGTGATCGCCCGGAACACGTGGAGATCTGCCCTCCAGTCGCGCGGGAGGTCAAACCGCCGTCGCTAGCAGGCGCGTTGGAATCGATTGGAATTCGGTCAACACGCAAGTGATGTCCAGGTCTCTCAGCCGAAGAGACGCGCGCCTACGAGCAGTTGCGCACGTTCTACACCAAGCACGTCGCATACGCACAGATCATGGCAACGCGCCCGCAGACGTTGTACGGGCTGGCGGACCCCCCAGCCCATCTCGCGTCGTTCATTCTCGACCACGGGGACGGCACCGGACAGCCCGGGCTCGTGGAGAAAGTCCTTCAGGGAGAAACGGTTGAGGACCTCACTCGAGACGACATCCTGGACAACATCACCCTCTATTGGCTGACGAACACGGGGATATCCTCGGCTCGAACTCTGTTGGGAGAACAAGGCCGACTTCTTCAACGCCAAGAACATCACCGTCCCGTTTGCGATCAGCGTCTTCCCCGATGAGCTCTACGCGGCGCCGCGGAGTTGGGCTGAACGCGCGTATCCCGATAACCTCATTCACTTCAAGGAGCTCGACCGAGGCGGTCACTTCGCTGCATGGGAGCAGCCCCAACTGTTCTGCGAGGAGATGCGCGAGTCGTTCCGGTCATTGCGCTGATGGAAGTTCAGTAATCACACTGGGATAGCGATCTCCCCTCCCAACACGATCGTAAGCGAGCGTGACATCGGGTGGCTGGGACGGATTGCCACGACGCCCGTGAATCCGTCACAACTCTTCGGGGCGCAATGGCCCTCAGCCTCGAAGCGGACGTCTCCGAGCGTGGGCCCGACCTAGGAGGCGGCTCGCCCGGGGCGGCACTGCGTCAGGCCCCAGCGATCAGCGAGCGCGCTTCTGCCGGGCCGACTACGAGATCGTGAAGGTCCCCGCCCACCTCTAGTCGGCTCGACTGTTTGATCCCGCCGACCTTCATCGGCTCGAAGCCGGCCGTCCGGATCAACCGCTCGACTACGTCGCTCCCACGGTCGTCGTCAGTCACGTAGAACAGAACGGCGGGTTCGGGTGTTCGGTTGCTCGAGGACTCGAAGAGATCGGCCGACATGGTGCCAAACGCCATGGCCAACCGTGCCCCGGTCGGCAACCACCCGGCGATCGTCTCGCCAGATGATTGCCCTTGTGGTAGGAGCCGCACAACCTTCCCTTGCGCGTCGAGGCCGACCGGGTTGCTCGGAGCGATGAGGGACTGGTGGCCCAGCGCGTCGGCGATCTCGTCGATGACGTCCTTCAGGACGGAGAACCGCAGCGCGAGGATGACAGCGTCAGCTCCCTGCAGCGCGCTCCGGTTGTCGACCGCCACGACAGCAGCCGCGCCAATCTCCTCAGCGAGCCTTCGTGCCGACTCGCTGTCGGCGCTCGAGAGCTGCAGAGCCTCCCCGCCGGAGGCGAGCTGACGCGCGATGGCCGATCCGATGCCTCCGGTGCCGATGATCGCCGTGGTCATGATGGAGATCTCCGCCCGGTCAGGAAGATCATTGCGACGTGCTCGATGACCATTGATCGGGGAACCAATCTCCCCCCGGGTCCGTCGTTTCTCCCACCTCGATGAGATGACCATCGGGATCGCGGAAATAGCAACGGATTTCGTACTGGTGCTGCTTAGGTGGCGTCAGGAATTCCGCACCGCGCGCGCTCCATTGCGTGTACACAGCGTGGATGTCCGTCACTCGTACATTGAGGAAACTGCTGACCCGGTAGGGATCGGCGGGCGTCTCAAGGGTGACCTCCGGCTTGTCGTCGGTCGGCCCCCCACCGACGTTGATGATGATCCAACTGTTTGACAGTTGGACGTAGGTGAGACCTCCGGGTCCGGAGAAGGCATCCCTGCCGCCGAGCACATCCGTGTAGAAGCGGCGAGAGCGTTCGACATCGCCCGACACGATGAAGTGGGCCAGCACGATTCCCGCTGGGGGCCTTGGGAGCTCGTCGGCGGCCGCAATCGATGGCCAGTGATCGGGCACCCAGTCCCCCTGCGGGTCAGTGGTCTGTCCCACTTCGATCAGGTGACCATCGGGATCACGGATGTAGCAACGGATCTCATATTGATGCTGCTTCGGAGGCGTCAAGAACTGAGCGCCCCGCGCTCTCCATTCGGAGTACACCGTGCCGATGTCGTTGACCCGGATGTTGACGAAGCTGCTCACCCGATTTGGGTCGCCGGGTGTCTCAAGGGTGACCTCCGGTTTGTCGTCGGTCGGGCCTCCGCCGGCATTGATGACGATCCAGCTATTGGCGAGTGCGACATTGGTCGGTCCTCCGGGGGTGGAGAACGCGACCCGGCCCCCAAGGACTTCGGTGTAGAAGCGCCGAGAGCGCTCGACATCGTCCGACACCACGAAGTGTGTGAGCAGGATTCCCTCTGGGCGGGGAGTGACCTCGGCCACCTGCTACCTCCGATGATCTTCGACGGTCATAACCGTGCCAGTTGCGCCCTACATGCGCTGCAAAGGCGGCGGCATGTTGGCGACCTCCATTCGAAGGGTTTTGAAAGCCGAATCGAAGATGGTCGAGAAACTCGGGAACGGCTGGATGACGTCGCTCAATACCTCCAACGGAACGCGCGCACGTATGGCGAGCGTCGCCTGCTGGAGCCACTCGCCGGCCTCGGCCCCGAGGGCATAGGCGCCGGTCAACCGGGCGCCGTCGCTGAGCAGGGTCAAGAATCCGTTCGACTGGGCGTACTGGTGGTTGTACGTCGCGGTCTTGGACACGCTGGTCAGGAGCGTCGTGCTGCTGTAGGGTGCCTCCGCGGCACCGACAGCGGCCGCCTGCGGATCGGTATAGGTGACGCGCGGCACGGCTTCATAGTTCGCTGGGTGGCTCTCTCCCGCGATGTTCGCCGCCACCACGTCTCCCTCGTACTCGCCAACGTGCGTCAGCGGCCAGATCCCGTTGACATCCCCAATGGCCCAAATGTTGTCACCGGCACGCAGATACTCGTCCACCACGACGCCGTGTGGGTTTGCCTCGATACCGACCGTCTCGAGCCCGATCCCTTCGACACGGGGACGGCGGCCGGTCGCCACGAGCAGTCGCTCTCCTTGTACCGAGGTCCCATCCGAGAGCGTCAGGACGTAGTCGCTGCCGTCGCGCGAGGCCTTCGAGGCTTGGACTCCGAGGTGCAACTCGATCCCGTCCCGCCGCAGCGCCTCGGCCAGAGCCACGCCGAGGGGGACCGGCTCTCGTGGGATCAGCCGATCGGCGCCCTCGACGAGCACGGCCTGACCACCGAGCCGCCGCACCACCTGTGCGAGCTCAACACCGGCCGAGCCACCCCCGAGCACGATGAGGCGGCTGGGAACCGTCTTCATTGCCGTCGCTTCGCGCGTGCCCCACACGCCGACCAGGCCGTCGAGCCCCGGAACGGGTGGAACGAAAGGATCCGCGCCCGTCGCCAAGACGACATGCTTCGCCGTGTGGCGAGTGCCGTCCACGTCGACCACGCCGGGCCCGGCGAGCCGGCCCATGCCCCGGATTAGCGAGACGCCCCGATCCCCCAGCCATTTCTCCTGTCCCGCATCCGAATAGCCGGACACCATGTAGTCTCGCCAGTCCAGCGCCGCCTGCACATTCACGTCGGCGCTGGCGCCCACGTCGCGGGCGCCTTGGACCGCCTCCCCCGGACGCAAGAGGGACTTGGACGGGATGCACGCCCAGTAGGAGCACTCGCCGCCGACCAACTCCCGCTCGACGACGGCGACACGAAGCCCACGCGCCGCGATGGCCCCGGCGCAGTGCTCACCGGGCGCACCGCCGCCCAGCACGATCACGTCGAAATCGCTCATACAGGAAGATCCTGGCCACTCTGTTCGCGCACCATGTACTCTGCGTACCATTCTGGCCAGTCCGAGTCAGTCCGGCCGACGCGCCTCTCGTGCTCAGCGTGGGCCGATTCGGCGCGGCGCAATGCCGCAGCCAGGGCACCGGCGGAGCCGAACGAAGCGGTAGTCGGATCGAGGCGGCCCGGGAGGCGATCGGTCACCTCTTGGAGCAGCCAACTGTTACCGTCGGGGTCTTCGAACGCGGCAAAAGAGTTGTAGCTCTTGTGATCCGGATCCGGCCCGTTGACCCGATCACCCGTCCCGTCAGGGTCGAGTTGCGCTCCGGGTGCTCCTGAATGGAACACCCCACTGACCGTGGCTCCTCGGCTGACAAGGTCGTCGCGCCCTGCTTCGATGTCAGACACGATCAGGTACAGGCCATGGGCGGATCCGGGTGACGCCCTCGTGATGTGGGAGCCGAACTGCACGGAACACTGCGATCCAGGTGGCGTGAATTGCACGACTCGGAAGCCGTTGTCAAAGGAGAAGTCGGCGTCGAGCCTCCAGCCGAGGCCAGCGTAGAACGCCTTGGAGCGATCGGCGTCGGCCACGGGGATAACGACCGCCTCCAGCTTGAGATCGGTCGGTTCGTTGCTCGGCGTCCCGCCGGGTGCACTCTGTCCAACGAGGGTGCTCATCCCTACCTCCTCTGTCTGGTCCGAAAGGATTGTCGCACCCAGGCGAACGCCCTGCGAAACATCGTCGCACGGGGTTCGGCGTGTTCCAGCGCACTGGGGGAGTGGCGATGCACTGCACGTGCAACTTTCCGCCCGGCCACAGCAGTTGTTCTATGGGAGAAGAGGGAGGGCCGCAGCGACAACCCATGGTCAGCGTTTGATGCCGATGCTCTTGCCTTCGGTGTACCGGATCGGCTCCTCCAAGGTGTCGACGAGGAACTGATTCCGGTCTCCGCGTTCCCATGCCTCCCTCAACCCCGGAGCCGCCAGGTCGAAGTCGGGACGAATCTTCTTGAACACGCCCCTCAGATCTACGTGGAGCTCTGCCATCGTCGGCCGGCCCCAGTACCAGTATCCGTTGTATATCTTGAAGATCTTGAGTCCGGGCTCGAGGACGAATGTGTGGGGGATCATCGGATCGTGCGGCTCATCCGTAAACTCCTTGATGTCCAGATCCTTCTGTACGATCCGATCGGGGTCCGACAAGAACGGCCACGTGGCGCCCAGCGCGTCCCGGAACTCATTGATGTTCAATTGAGTGTCGGTCGAGATGAGGGCCAATCGCGTGTAAGCATTCCTGAACTCGGGATATACGTCGACCAATTGCCTTACGAACTGATGCTCTTTGGGATCGAAGCCGCCACGGGACAGATGGAGCACCATCGGGTTGCCCCCCTGGAGCTCCGACAGGGATCGTCGCCTGCCGGATTGATCGGAGAGCTCATAGTCGGGAAATGTCTCACCTTCACGGATGTCGCTGCGCATGTGGCCTCCAAACTTCAAACGATCTGGTGCAAAGATCTCACGCGAGCCCAGCCGATGTTGAGCCGGTTGCGCCTGTCGCTCGCTCTTACTGGGCTGCGATGAGTCCGCCCTTCTTGGTCGTCTTTGTTGTTGCCCAAGGTCGCTGCAATCCCCAGTCGATGCGCAACTGTCAAACGGGCGGTTCGATGTCGTCGTAGATTCGGGCGGCAGCCAGCAAACCGTCCGGACCTCGCTCATAGACGCTGATTCCAGCTTGCGGTGTCAGGTCGTGATCGCCCCATCGAACACAGTTGAATTCCAGGGCGCAACGTACGCCGTCGTCGGTCACGGTGCAATGCTCGAGTTTGAGCCCACCACCTGCCTTGAAGCACTCGGCGAAATACGAACGCAGCTCACCCGTGCCACGGTGCAGATAGTGCGGACCGATCGACTCGCGGAAGTACCCATCTGGGGCGAACGCGCTCACGATCGAGTCGAGATCTCCGGCGCTGAGCGCGGCTAGATATCGGCCGACAACGCCACTCAGCTGGGGGTCTGCCGGCTCGAGCAGGGGGCGCCTGATACGACGCTGGCCATCGACTGGCCATTGACTGCAATAGGTGCGGAACACCACCGCCAGTTCGTCGGCGGACTCTGCAACGACGGCTATCGGCCAATCCACCGGCTGACCTGCGTAGTCGTCCAGGTGCGCGAGCAGCTCCACGACGGCCCGCCCGCCAATACAGATGGAGGCTATGGTTTCGATGCTGACGTGGCGCTCAGCCCACAACAATTGATTGTTGCGGACGAACCGTCGAAGCTGTCGATGACCGCGCACTTCCCCCTCCCGGGGGTCGTAAATCGCCACGTGGCCGGGCCATATTTCCTCTAGTTCGTGAGTACGCCCCGTCTCGAGGGCGTTGAAGTACTGCTGGACGGGATCAGCAAGGCCGACGGACCGTGTCTGGCGGCGGGCCAGTTCGCCGGCACCAACGAAGTCTGGAAACCATGGCATTTTGCCGTCCAGGGTACCGTCTCTTCTGGCAGAGCGATGGGACGATCCACCCGCCGGCGTGGCTTACAAACGCGATACGAGGTCAGCCACGATCTCCGCCGCTGGTCGTAGCTGCCTGGCGAGCGCGACGCTCTGTCCGGCCCACATGGAGAGCGCTTCAATGTCACCGGTGGTCCCAACCATCGGGGGCGCTGGCTCGTAGCGGACGATTGGTTCGCCCGAAGCGAAGTGCGCGATGACATCACCCGCTCCGGGCCGACTCTCCAGAGGCGGGCGGCCCGCGGCCTCCCAAATCTCGGCCGTCGAGTTGCGGAGCGCGCGGTGGGGCGAGTCCGGCCAATCAACGTCATAGAGGTCGGGGTACCACTCCGCGTCGGTCTCGACGGCGTTGATCAGGCGAGTGCGGTAGTCCTGGTGAATGGGCATCTCGTGGGCAAGTAGAAACTGGGTACCCACCCACGCCGCCTGAGCGCCTAAGGCGAGGACAGCGGCCACACCGCGAGCGTCCCCGATCCCACCGGCGGCGATCACGGGCACCGGCGCCACGGCGTCCACCACGGCGGGCACCAAGGGGAGCGTCGCAACCTGACTCCCCACGTGCCCCCCAGCCTCCCACCCCTGCGCCACGATGACATCAACTCCGCGGGCGACCGCCCGCCGTGCCTCGCTGGCGCTTCCGACCGTACACAGAACCAGTCCGCCGGCGTCGTGGACCCGCTCGATGTAGCCAGCGGGATCTCCCAGAAACAATGACACGATGCGCAAACCGGCCTCGAGGGCTTGATCGAGGCGACGATGCTGATCGGAGGTGAGAACAAGGTTGCCGCAGAAGGGACGATCGGTGAGCGCCGCCGTCTCGCGAACCACGTCCTCTACCGGGTCGGACCACGTGAGCGTCACCATGCCGAGCCCGCCGGCATTCGAGACCGCTGCCGCCAGTTCAGGCACCGCCACCATCGCCGCCAAGACAATCGGTTGTTCAATCCCGAGCAGTTCGCAGACCGGCGTTCGCATTACTGCCACCTACCCCTTCGATCCAGGCCGTCCTCCATGCGACACGGACAGATCCATGTCTTCTAGGACACATACGATGTGGGCATCGACTTGGCGGCCCGTTTGTTCCAACCGTGGAAGCTTGAGTAGTCGCCTTCGTCCCAGGCCTCGCGCAATCCCGGTTTGCTCAGGTCCCAGTCGGGGCGGATCTCGCTCGACGCAGTGCACAAGTCGGACCACAAGTCGTAAAACGACGGGCGTCCCCAGAACCAGTAGCCGTTGTAGATGCTGTGGATAAGGAGTCCAGGCTTGAGGACGAGCGTGTGGGGGATCATCGGATCGTGCTCGGGGTCGGTGTATTCCTGGATGTCGAGGTCCTTTTGGATCGTCCGCGCTGGGTCCGAGAGAAAGGTCCATTGGGCGCCGACTGAAGCACGGAACTCCTGCAGGGTGTGATGGTCATCGGTGGCGATGGTGACGACTTGGGTATAGGCAACGGCGATTTTCGAATAGTTCGCTGCGAGCTCCAGGTGCTGCTGGTGTTCCTTCGGACAGTAATTGCCACGCGCCAGCGTGAGGATCATCGGATCGTCACCTTGGAGTTCACTGAGCGTGCGAACGATGTTGGTGTGATCGGGCAATGAGTAGTCGGGGAACACGCCGCCTGGTCTGATGTCGGATCGCATGGATGACTCTCTTTCGGTCGACCGATGCCTGCCGGGAATCTCAGTGTCGGTTAGATTGGCCGCCGGGTGCCGGATCTCGCCGGTTCGGAGACCACCTCGCCCTGCCACCGGCGTGGCAGGTCCCCAAGAGTGCGCCACCGGACACGAGATGTCCATAGGCGATCAGAAGACCGCCGTCGCGCGGTGCGATTCGGCGGGTCCGCAACGAGAACGGCTGCCTCAGAAGGGCGGCGGCGTGAGCGCGAGAGGTCCAGTCGCGTCGCCCGAGGTCTCAATCGCGCACCTGTGCAGGCCAGAGTTGGCTGTCCACGGACTTGGTCAGCCCCCGGCTGCCCGGCCTCCGTCAATACGGAGCGTCACACCTGTGACGAATGTGGCGCGTTCGAGATAGAGAACCCCGTCGACCACGTCGCTGACCTCACCCACGCGTCCCAGGGGATGTCGTTTAGCCAGCTCATGATAGGAAGCCGGGTCGTGAAGTGCCGTCTGGATGATGCCGAGCGCCACCGCATTGACTCGCACGCCCCGTCCGGCGTACTCGGTTGCCAGAGAGCGCGTCACCGCCTCCAGCCCGCCCTTGGTCAGGGAGGTAAGGGCCGATGGTTCCCTTGCGTCCGCGTGCTCCACGAGGCTGGTACTGACGTTGACGACGTGGCCTCCACCCTGGGCGACCATCTGCGCGATGGCCCGCTGGGTCATGTGGAAGAACCCGGTGAGGTTGACCGACGTGATCGCCATGTAATCGTCGAACGTGTAGTCGGTGAACGCCTTCCCGATGTAGATGCCTGCATTGTTGATCAGCGTATCGATCCGGCCGAACCGATCGAGCGCCTGCCGGACCACACGTTGCGCGGTCTCGGCTTGCGCGATGTCTCCCGGTACCATCAGCACATCCGGTGTTGCGGACGGCTCGACGGAAAGCGCCGTACCCACTACGGCATAACCCGCCGCGGTGAAAGCGGCAGCGATGCCTGCACCGATCCCTTTCGAAGCCCCGGTCACGATCGCCACCTTCTTCTCCGCTCGTGACGCACCATGCTCCGGTTCTGGCGTCGGCTTTGCGCTTACAGAAGATGTCATCGACGCTCTCCTTCACTCCTTGGGACCTGGCCGGGTCGCCGCCCTCAGACGTAGAGGAGCTTGACACTCGGGTGCGCGAGTGTGCGAAGTGGCCATTTGCGGAAGGTTCTCGGGTCAGCCGACCCGTACGAACCACCCGACTTCACCTGGCGGTCTACCTCAGCGGTTATCGTCCGCCGAGAGTCGCGCGACTTATAGTGGTTTTGCAGGAAAGAACATCAATCAGGGAATGAGGACTCGTTGTAGTTCCCGGATAGGTTGTTGACTCGGGCGATGGGCGGAAGGCCTCCGAGCGCGGTATGGGACCGATGGTAGTTGTACCGGTGCAGCCATGCGGGAAGCAAGCGGGCGCGTTCGGCGTTGCTGCGATAGATGGGCCTGCCCCGGTTTAACCGACCACCATGATGTGGGGAGCAATCCCGCACGCGGCCGTCGGGGAGACAGGACTCGAACCTGCGACCCCTGGTCCCCCTACGTCGAGGAAGGCACCCTAACATCGCCCTCCTCCCAAGTTGGGACGAGGTTCTTTCGGCAACCAAGCGCTAGAGTTGCCGGCGAGGTCGGTCCTTATCCCCTCGCCCGAAGGAGCGCAAATGGGTGCCCTACAGATCGCTGTTGTACGAGAAAGTGAGGAGCGCAGAGCCTTGGACACGCTCGTCGTGGCGTTCGCTGCAGACCCAGTTGAACGCTGGCTGTATCCGGAGGCGCATCAGTACCTGACGCATTTTCCAGCCTTCCTGTCGGCGTTTGGTGGCAAGGCATTCGCCCGGGAAACTGTGTGGCGGCTCGGCGCGTTTTCCGGCATCGCCCTCTGGCTACCGCCCGACGTGAGCCTGCACGGCGACGCGATCGTCGCCGTGCTGACGGAAACCGTGTCACCCGAAAAGCACGAAGATACGTTTGCAGTACTTGGACAGATGGACGATGCGCACCCGAAATTTCCGCACTGGTACCTCCCGTGGTTCGGGGTTGACCCGGCCCTGCAAGGACGAGGCCTCGGCGGTGAGTTGATGAAGCACTGCCTCAGTGTCGTCGACAACGACCATCTGCCTGCATATCTCGATTCCCCCAATCCCCGCAACATCTCGTTCTACGAGCGGCACGGGTTCGTGGTTACCGGCGAGGCCCAAGCTGGAACTTGCCCCCCGCTTGTATCCATGCTGAGGGCCGCGACGTAGAGGACTTGTCGGCAACTCGCGACGCGGCTGGAGGCCCTTCCAGTAACTGGAACAGGCGAGTTCCAAAGCACGCTGATTTCACCTGACGTCGCCCGAGCGGTCGGTGTTGAGGATGGACAAGGTTCTGCGCTAGCGTCTGCGCCCGTGGACGCGTCCCGTGCGCATGCGCTATTGGTCTTCGCTGAGGAGAGCCCGGACGGCCTCGCCGGCGCGGACACGGTGACCTGGCAGCGCCGGCTCGGAGAGCAAGCCGCCGAACTGGGAGCGGCATTCGACTGGTTCTTGACCCACCGGCGGCCGACTGAGGCGCTGCGCATCGCAATCGCCCTATCCGACTACTGGCTGCACTCCGGCGAGCCGGACGCCGGGAGCCGGCGGTTGGAGGCTGGCCTGGCTGCAAGAGGCGTCGAGGCCCGCGTCCGCGGCCGCGCTCACTACGAGGCGGGGATGCTCGCCTTCTGGCAGGGCCGCGACGAGCAGGCGCGATTGGCGATTCAGGCAAGCCGCGAGGTCGCGCACGATGCCGAAGACCGGTCCACCGAAGCGCTTGCGCTGGCGGGATTGGCGAGGATCGCACTGAGAGACGGGGAGACTGAACGAGCGCGCTCGCTCTGCGAAGAGGCGCTGCGTATCGTCGAGGGCAGCGACGATACCGCGGGACGCTCGAGCGCTACCCACGTGCTAAGCGTTGCCGCCCAGATGTCGGGCGACCTGCACACGGCGCGTGACTTGATGCTGCAACGCATGGACATGGCGCGCAAGCGTGGGGCCTTGAGCGTGGTGTCGTACGAGGCCAGCAACCTCAGCGCGGTCGAACGACAGCTCGGCAACGGCACCAGGGCGAAGGAGCTGGCGCTGGAGGCGCTCGCCATCGAGGTCCGCCGCAGCGACGAATGGGCGATCCCGTACACCCTTAACCAGCTGGCCGCTATCGCCGTTGAGACAGGTGACTTCGCGCAGGCTGCAACTCTGCTCCGCACCGCCGTGCGTATGGTCGAGGAGCAGGGTGCCGAATGGCCCCCGGATGAGTTACCAGTGTTCCAGGCCAGCAGGGGTGCGGCCGCGGCGGCTCTTGGTACCGCCGATTTCGAGCAAGCGTGGTCCCGTGGCGCGGGTATGTCGGTTGATGAGGTGAGCCGGTTCGCATCTGATTGAGCTGGGCGTCGCAGAAGCTGCCACGTGCTCACTAACGCCCGCACGAAGCCCGCTGGCCGCCAAGCCCCGTGGTCGCGAACGTCCCGTTGCCCGATGACGAGGTCAATGGAGATTGTGATCAGCGCGCAAGAGGTGAGGCGCGTGCATGTTCCAGATCACGTTTCGCTCCGAGGCCCTCGTACGAATCGAGGGCCGACGCGAAGAGCCTCGCGCCGCCGCAGACGCGCGCCAGCTGCTCCCGAGCTCGCGCAACCTGCAGTGGCAATCCCAAGCCGAGGAAGCCTTCGACTGCTTGCCTCAAGAGCGCCGTCGCCCGAGCCTCCGCACCCTCGGCGGCGAGCATACGTCCCTCGGCTCGGTCACATACCGGCTTCATCTGCGCGAGAAACCCACTGTTATCCCGAGCTATCGGCAGGTAACGGATCAACGCCTTCCAGTCGGATGCCGTGAGTACCGGCAGGTCGATGGCAACTGATTGAGCATGACCGATGTCGTTTGCGCTGCTCAGCCGGGAAGGGTCGTCGGGAGCCCGAAGCTAGAGAGCAGCGAACAGCCGCCTCAACCGCCTGCCGAGGTGCCCACAGGCGGGCGGTTGGCGACGTGGGCGGCCACCACGGCACGGACTGGCCCACGTATTCACGAGAACGGCCCGGGATGAGCGCGTTCGCGCTCGAGGACGGCACCGTCTACCACACGTACAGCGCATACGCGCGCGGGCTCGACGCGCTCTGGGGCATGTACCAATGGCTCGACCGAGCGCCGCGCGGGCGAAACGAGTTGCGTGCCGAGGGCGATCCCCTCAACTTCTTCCGTCGGTACGACGAGTACGCGGGCGACTTCGACATCAGCCAAGCCCTGAGGCGCGGGTTGCAACGGCGGTACTGAAGGCCAACGGGACTCGGTACGTCACCCTGGTCGTTAGAAGCGCACGCACGAGCACAGCTAAAACTGTAAGCGCTAGGTATGCGCTTGCCTGCCACAATCTCGTCCTATGAGCAGCGGCATCCGGCCTCAACCGTCGGAGTTGATGCCCTTTGCGGGAAAAGCCATCATTCCCGGTTAGAGCACTACACCCCGTGGCGCGTGTGCGCCCATCACACCTCGCTACCTCCTCTACGCGAACTCAAGTCGGGCGTCCGTCGGGGAGACAGGACTCGAACCTGCGACCCCTGGTCCTCCTCATTTCCCGATGAGCGGTGAGTTCGACTTCGAGTGGTTTCGTGGCGAATTGGTTGGGATGACGACTAGAGCGGGCTGATTGGATCCAATTGGAATCGCTTCGACATCCCCAGGCTTCCTAGGAGCGGCGCTCACCTCACGCCCTCCTTTCGTTGAGCGCCAGAACGTCGAGGGACGATGTAATCGTTAGGACACTACCGCGACGGGGTCTTGCAGGGGCAACTCGCCGGACACGGTAGTCCCAGTACCTGGGCGAGAGATCACGTGCACCGCACCGCCGAGCGCGTCCACCCGATCGTTCATGTTGGTGAGCCCGGCACCCTTGCGCGCGGTCGCGGTCTCGAACCCGGTACCGTCATCTGCCACCTCGAAGGTCAACGTGGCGGGATCCGTGCTCGAACGTAGGCGCACCACAACCTGTGACGCCCCCGCATATTTCTGCACGTTCTGGAGCGCCTCGAGCACGCAGAAGTACACCGTCGCCTCGACGTCCTGTGCGTAACGCGCTACGCCCGCCGATTCCACGCGCACCGGCACCGTCGCCTTGCGCGCCTGGGATTCGAGAGCCACCACCAGCCCCTTGTCGGCGAGCAGCGGAGGGTAGATCCCCCGGGCCAGGTCTCGCAGGGTCTCCAGGGCCTCGTCGGCGTCGCTCTTGAGTTGCTCCAGAGTCGCTGCCGCCTTCTCAGGATCCCGTCCCAGGAGCAGCTCTGCCAGTCCTAGCTTGACCTTCAACGCCACCAGGTGCTGCTGGGCGCCGTCGTGGAGATTGCGCTCCAGACGCCGGCGCTCCAGATCCTGGGCGCTTACGAGACGCTGCCTAGAGGCGCGGAGCTCGTCGAGCCGCGTCCGCAGGTCCGCGCTCAGACCCACGTTCTTGAGCACCAGCCCCGCCTGATGCGCGAGGTCGTCAACGAGCTTCTGCTCGATCGGCGTCAGCGCCTCGCCACGGCGCTTGGTCACGCTCAAAGCCCCGAGCAGTTCGCCTTGATGGCGTACCTCCACCGCCCGGGTGGCGTTCTCGAGCGGCGGCAGCGCTCCGTTGCGCATCGGCACTGCAATGTGGGTTCCCACTCCGTTCGGAAACGTTGCCGCGGGGCGCAGCTCCTCCGTCCCGCGCAGCCACACCGTCGCCGATTCCGCTCCCGTTCCCTCCTGCAGCACCCGGGCCATCCGGGGGAGCACCTCGTCCGCCGCGTACGTCTCCGCCACCCGTCCCGAGAACTCGCTCAGCACCTCGTAGGGCGTCGCCCGCCTGCCATACACCAACCGGTTGGCGACCTTCTGGACCCGCTCACGCACCGGCTGGAAACCGATCGCCACGATCGCCGTGGCCAGGATCGACAGCGCCAGGTTGGGCTTGCCGCCGCTCCCCACCAGCGTCCCGATCCCCACCGCGATGCCCACGTACACCGCTGTGATGAACACCGCCAGTGACCCGTAAACGAGGGTGCGGCTGATGACAATGTCGATGTCGTACAGTCGGTACTTGAAAATGGCGACCGCCGTTGCGGCTGGAAGGGCCACCCCGAATCCCAATCCGAGCGCAGCGTCGCCCGGCCAGTTGGGAAAGTGCCCGACGAAGAGGTTGCCGAGAGCAGCGAGGACGACCGCGCTCCCGGTCACGACCACGGCGTACGCGATCCACTTGAGCTGTTGTCGCTCGTCGCCTCGAGATCTACCCAGGCGCACAAGCGGTGATGCGGCCGCGAATGCGAAGACAAGGTAACCCGGCAGCCAGGCAGCACCGAACAGACTGAGTGCGATGCCGAGGGGCCCGCTGGCATCGACGCCGATAGGATTCTGCGGGGTCGGGAAATTTGGTGTTCCGCTCGCCAGCGGTCCCGCCGCGAAGATACCGCCAAGGACTCCGAGTACCGACAGGATGACCGCGGGCCATGCAACCCACCGCCAGCGTCGCGACAGCAGATGCCCGTCCGGAAGGACAAGCATGAGGACGGCGATCGCACCGGCGGGAAAAAGGAGGCCCTGCTCCCAGGAGGTGAGCCAAATGGCCCAGACACCGCCTGGCAGCGAACCGCGGTGGGTGACCAGTGCATAGAGCGCGTATTCGTTTGCGACGCCGCCCAACCCAATGGCCACGGCGACGAAGAGGAACAACCAACCAGTCAGGTTTCTCGGCTGCCGCGACGCGACCAGTGAACCGACGAGCCCGAAGGTCACCGCCACAACAGCAACAGGGATGTCACTTGAGGCCGCACTGGCGGCGCGGTTGACAAGGACAAGGGGGACGATTGCGACGCCGATGGCAACAGCCAGGACACCCAGGCCGACAGTCAGGATATGAGTAGGGTGTCGATGCCTTGCCACGCTCATGCTGACATCACCAAGTCCATCGCCTTCTGATCCATCGCCAGGAGGACGAATCTGGCGATCACGAGCCCGAGGCTGCGCAGCCCGATCCCACAGACGAGCCGAACGCCCGACGGGCCCGGAGAATTGTCATAGAGTCCACCATATCGACGGCTTGATGCACTGTCGATGGTGTGGCCTCCCCCAACGAGATGGTGTCAGCACTCCTCAGGCGTCTAGAGACTGTCCGTTCGTGCTCCGGGCCGACGGCCGCCGGAGGGTGGCACAGGCTATTCGGCATGGCAGTGACCGCCGTCCCCCGGGGCGGTCTTCGTCTCTCAAGTGTGTTGATTGCACGCTGGCGTGGCCCGCGATGACCACGCCCGATGCGTCGTCGCTACCCGGTCGCACGGAGTGTGACCAGCTCGCTAACGGGGCGTCATCGACCTTCGCCGCATCGACGATCGTCAGGATCTCAGTGCGTTCGCGGGCTTGCTTTCCTTATTGCAGGGAAGTGGCTCGCTGCCGCCGACCCCATGGCTTGGGACGCTGAGCGCAGCTCCTACAAACTCAGGACGCGCCGCACACCGTCAAGCATCTCTTGGACCTACGGTGCAACGTATCTGCCGGACTTCCACATCGGACGATCGCCGTCAAAACTGTAAGCGCTATGTATGCGCTGGACTGCCACAATCTCTAGGTATGAGCAGCGGCATCCGGCCTCAACTGTGGGGAAGTGATGCCTTTTGCAGGAAAAGTCATCATTCCTGGTTAGAGGTCAAGTCCCCGGTAGTGGTGTGAATTCGGTGGAGTTCTCACAACGTCGGTGAGCTACGCGACCAATCCCTCCGTGAGCGGGTTGGTGAGCAACGGTGGACCGTCGGGGTGCATCACGCGAGCCATCGATTGCTGACTGAAGTGACGGCGTCCGTCCTGCCCTTCGTCGTGCTGATCCTGGAGCACCGCGGTGAAGAGGCGCAGCAGTGAGGCGGTGTTGGGGAAAATGCCCACCACTTTGGCGCGGCGGTCGAGCTCAGCGTTGACCCGCTCGATGGCGTTGGTTGACGAGATCGAGCGGCAGTGGTCGACGGGGAAGTCCAAGCGGTACGACGAGCAGGTCGCCGGCGGTGCAACGCAACTATCTCCGCTGATGCGAGTTCGTTCGAAACGAGCTGCCGTAGCTGCTTGAGCGCCCCGAGAGCTGGCAGCGGATGGTGGAGGTCGCCATCGTCGTAATCGTGATCCTCACGACGCTTGGCAAGCCGGTGAACAACGTGCTCTCCAACATCAGCCGGATCCTCTCTGGTGTCTGTGGCCTCGGCCGGGTGACTCCCCAGTAGCGATACCGGACTCCGGCATGTCCTGACCGCGACCGCCGACGCACTCGTGATTGCTTCTTCACGTGCTTCACATCCTTCGCCGCGGACGTGCTCAGGCTGCCCAGATCAGTGCTGACGTTCGAGAAGACATTGCCGACGCGCTTTCCAGTCACGGAGATGACGACGATGAAGACAACTGCAACGCCCACTTCGGGTGATTTGGCAAGTGGCATACTTGCAAACGCATCACCAAGAAGAGGGGTATTTAAGTAATGACGGTTGATGAAGCAGGTGCGATGGAATCCATTGGAACCGCGTAAACGTTCCCACGGGTATGTTGGCGCAGCGACATTCCGTCCTTTCCAACCAGCTCTCTAGACATTTGGCATTCTTGTCGCTTTCAGGCTCGTCGAGCGTTTGAACCCCCTGGATCTGGTGGCAGGACGCTCGTGTGGCCGAGGGCGCGTTCACCAGAACCCGTTTCCGGAGTCCTCGCGCGGGTTCGGTACGGGTCAGACGGTGACGTGCCGCATGGTGGCGTAACCGCTGGCGACGAGCGCCGCCGCGAGTGCCGCGAGCAAGCCAGTCAACCCGGCCGCGCTGAGGGCGGTGAAGAACTGACCGATGGCCGGCCAGGCCTGTACGTGGGTGATTGCGACGACGCCGACTGACAGCGCGGCTACAAGGAGGGCGGTGAACGCGACCAGGCCGAGCATGCCCCAGCGCCGGTAGATCAGCCCGACCCACATACCGCAGACGAACATCAGGGCGAGCAGGACGAACGAGGTGATCCAGGTGAGATACCACGGCCCGGGCAGGATGTAGGTAACCCGGAAGAAGTGCAGGCCGACGCCCCAGCCGTCGCTGGCTTGCTCGAGGACCTGCAGCACGGCAAGCGCCAGTCCGTAGACCGCGGCGAGGCTGACGGCGAGCAGCATGGTCCCCGCGTAGTAGGAGCGCCGACTGACACCGAGGGCAAACGCGAAGGGCATCGACCGGCCGATAGTCAAAATACCTACGACGAAAAAGAAAACGTAGATCGCCACCACCGCTCCGCTTGGGATCTGCAGAGAGCCTCCTCCGCCCGCCGCATCGGCGATGGCCAGCCACACGATGAAATCGATCGTCAGGACGACCCAGGGCATCGCCGTGAAGGTGAACCGGTCGACCAGATGGAATCGGGCGATCTTGATCCATGTTGTCATGCGCGCGCTTCGCTTACCGCGTGTGTTTGGAGCCGTGTGGATGCTTGGACCACGACCTGTTGCATCGACAGCGGTTCCAGATGCAGATGCAGCGCGGCGGCGCGAGCGTGGTCGGCCTGGTTCAGCGGGCCGGCGACCACCGCGGTCTCCTGCGAGGCGATTCGGCGACGGTTCCAGACCGTGCGTCCGGCGACAAACTCCGCCACCGCATTGGCAGGGCCGCTGACGCTCGTCGCGGCGCCGCGGATCTCGTCGGCGGCTGCGTCGAGCACGACACGTCCGGCGTCGATCACCACAACACGTTCCAGCAGCCCCGCGACGTCGTCGATCAAGTGGGTGGACAGCAGCACGGTCCGGGGATGTTCGGCGTAGTCGGCGAGCAGCCGGTCGTAGAACAGCTGCCGGGCCACTGGGTCCAGTCCCGCGTACGGCTCGTCGAACAACGTCACCTCGGCCCGGGCGGCGAGGCCGATCACGATACCCAGCGCGGAGCGCGCACCTCGGGACAGGCGTTGGACGGCCCGGCCGGGCGGCAGTGCGAAGTCGGCGATCAGCGCGTCAGCCAGGCCGGCGTCCCAACCCGGGTAGAACCACGAGGCTGCTCGCAGCGCGTGCCAGACCTTGAAGCCGCCCGGGAGCCCGTAGTTCGGGTAGCGCTGGTCCTCGCGGACGAAGACCATCCGGTGCAGCAGCGCGTCGCTCTTGACCGGGCTGGCACCGAGCAGGGTGACGCTGCCCGCCGAAGGAAATTCCGCGCCCGCGAGGATGCGGAGGAGCGTGGTTTTGCCCGCGCCGTTGCGGCCGAGCAAGCCAGTAATGGATCCGGGCTCGATGTCGAAACTGACGTTGTCAAGGGCGAGCTGGCCGCGATAGCGGCGCGACACTCCGACCACCGAGATCGCTGAGGTCACGGCGTGGCTCCCTCCTCTGCGTTGCTGGATGTACGGATCAGCCCGACCAGCTCATCGGCATCAATCCCGAGTTCGGCTGGCCTCGGCGACTAGCGGCCTCACATAGCGTTCGGCGAACTGCTTGCGGCGCTCGGCGAGCAGCCGCATGCGCGCGCCAGCCGCGACGAACATCCCGATGCCGCGGCGCTTCTCCAGCAGCCCGTCGTCGATCAGCATGTTGATCCCTTTGGCTGCGGTGGCCGGGTTGATCCGGTAGTAGGCGGCAAGTTCGTTCGTTGACGGCACGCGTTCACCGTCAGGCAGGGTCCCTTCCGCGATCTCCTCCGACAGGCGCGCTGCGATCTGGGAGAAGATCGGGGTTCCCTCATCAAGCACAGGCCAACCCCGTCCGGATGTTGGCCTGTGTCATTCCCACCTGAAGAAGCGCTTGGCGAGAAATCCGAACACCAGCGCATATGCGGCGAGGACCAGCAGCGGCTGTGCAGGAGGGAACTGGCCCACCCATGAGACACCGATCGCCTGCACCGCCGCGCCAAGCGGAGTGTAGTTGCTGATGTCCTGGATGAAGGCCGGCATCAACTCCACCGGGTAGTACAGCCCCGAGAAGAACATCATCGGGTAGAGTGCCGCCGCCATGAGGCCCCGGGCGGCACCCGACGTTCGGGCCAGGGCGGCAATCGTCAGACCCATCGCGAACAGCGCGGCCATGCATAGCGCGATCGATAGCACCATCGCGGCTGGGTTCGCCGGGGCGCTGATCCCGAAGACAACGACACTGACGGCCACTACCAGCGCCAACGTGACCACCATCAGGCAGCTCTGGACGACGATCTGCGCGGCTAGCACCCAGTACGCGGGCACCGGCGTGGTTGACAGACGGCGCAGGATGCCCAGCTCGCGGTACGCAACAAGCGGCCCCGGAAGATACGTGAACGCGATGATCGCGATCGAGAAGCTCATGAGGATCGGGATGTAGATGTCGAACGGCGAATAGCCGCCCAGACTGGCCGAAGCTTTCCTGAACACTGGGATCTCGCCGAAGATGACCAGCAGCAGCAAGGCGATCCCCGTGCCAGCGATCATCCCGGCCGGCTGCCGCCAGGCGAGCCTGGCTTCGTTGAGCACCATGTTGCCGAACGCTCCGCGCGGCGCTCGCGACTGGGTCAGCGGGAGCGTGGTCATGACTGTGTCCCTTCTTCCGCTTCGTGCAGGTGCCGTCCGGTGAGTCGCACGAAGGCGTCCTCCAAAGTCGATGCATCGATCCGGACGTCGTGTGTCTCGACGCCCGCCGTATGCATCGCGACGATCACGGCGGTGGCGAGCTCACCGGTGCCACTGACGACGATGTGGTGGCCGTCATGCTCGATCGCGGTCACCTCCGGCAGGCGGGTCAACGTGGTCTCGTCGAAGGGGGCCGACGGAACGAACCGGACGGTCTTCGCGCCCATGGCCCGCGCAGCCAGGCCTGCCGGCGTATCCAGCGCGACGATGCGCCCGGAGTCGATGAACGCGACCCGGTCGCAGAGTCGCTCGGCTTCCTCCATGAAATGCGTGACCAGCAGGACCGTCGTTCCGCGGTCACGAACATGCTCGATGAGCTCCCAGGCGTCCCGGCGAGCCTGCGGGTCGAGTCCGGTGGTCATTTCGTCGAGGACGGCGATCTTGGGCGCGCCGATGAGCGCCAGCACCACGGATAAGCGCTGCTGCTGGCCGCCGGAGAGCGAGCGGTAGTAGGACGTGCGCTTGTCGGCGAGCCCGAGCGCCCCGACCAGTTCGCCCACGTCGGCCGGATGGCGATAGAAGGACCGATACATGTCGATGATCTCGCCGACCCTGAGCTTGGCCGGAAAGGCGCCCGATTGCAGCTGCACGCCGGTGATCTCGTGGATACTGGCTTTGTAGGCCTGCGGGTCGATGCCCATCAGGTGGATCGTCCCCGAGTCTGGGGACCGGAGGCCGATGGCGCACTCGACGGTTGTGGTTTTTCCGGCCCCATTCGGTCCGAGGATTCCGAAGATCTCGCCCTCGGCTACAGAGAAAGAGATGTCGTCGACCGCGACCAGCGCACCGTACGTCTTGCGCAGATGCGAGATCTCAATGGCCAACGTTCCTGGATCTTCCGCCTCGGAGCCTGAAGGCGTCGAAGTTCCCGGCTCACACCCCAGCGTATCGTCGGCTTGCATTGGTCTCTCCCGTTCCCGAGCCAGCGTCCTCTGCATGTGCGCTCCTTCCTCCGTCCAGTGAACTGATCCCGCGGGATCGTGCCTCGATTCCGTGGCGGTCACCGGTGGCTATCTGGTTAATTACCTCACTAATGTACCAGTGGAGCTGGACGTTGTCAATCCACCCACCGCGGAGTGCCTCAATCTCGAAGCGTCAGCCATGGCCTGAAGGGTCGGCGCCTGGTCTCCGCCTGGTCACATGGTGAAATGCTGAGGGCCCCGTAGCGGTCCAATGCCACGAACACGGACAGGGCGAGCAGCGCCAGCGGCACCACCATGACCTTTGCGTCGTGACGGCGGAGTTGCGTGACCGTTGCGCCGTGGGCGAGCTATTCACGGTTCCGTCCTCAGTGGCCGTCGGCCGCCGAGAGTCGCGCGACGTAGAGTGGTTTTGCAGGTGAGGTACTCAGTCACGGAATGAGGACTAGTCCCTGCAAGGTGACTGATCCCCGCAAGTTGGAATCGGCTGCAACTGCGTGAAAATGGCTTCACTGCAGTGCGATGCGTTGCGAATCGGGGAGACAGGACTCGAACCTGCGACCCCTGGTCCCCCAGACTAGTCATTACTTGGAGGGCCCACCTCGTATTCGGGAAAGAGTAACTTCGTCGAGTTTCGGTTGGAAAGAGCACTGGTCCCTGCAAGCTGGAGGGCGATGTAAACGCGTGGAATCTGGTGGACCTGCCTGGCGGCTCAGGCGTCCTACTTGCACCACCGCGCCCAGCCGGAGGGCGGCGCGCCTAGCCGGGGAAGGTGCTATTGGTGGAGCTGATCGGCAGCTGAAGGCCTGGATACAGGGAGGTGCCAGATGAAGGCGATCGTGGTGACGGATGAGGCTGCGGGAACGGCCGGGATGTCGCTGGTGGAGCGGCCCGAGCCGCCGGCAGCGATAAACGACGTCGTTGTTCAGGTTCATGCGTCGGGATTCGTGCCGACTGAGCTGGCGTGGCCCTCGACCTGGACCGATCGCGCCGACCGTGACCGAACACCGTCGATCCCTGGGCACGAGCTGGCCGGGGTGGTCACCGCTCTCGGGTACGGCACGACGGGGCTGTCGGTAGGACAGCGCGTGTTCGGCCTCGCGGACTGGCATCGCAACGGCACGCTGGCAGAGTACGTGGCCGTCGAAGCACGCAACCTCGCCCCGCTCCCGGGCGACGTCGACTTCACGGTAGGCGCGAGCCTGCCGATCTCGGGCCTGACCGCATGGCAAGGACTGTTCGAGCACGGCCGCCTTCAGGCGGGGCAGAGCGTCCTTGCGCACGGCGCGGCCGGCGCAGTCGGGACGATGGTGACGCAACTCGCACGCGAGTTCGGCGCATACGTCATCGGCACCGGACGCGCCGCAGACCGCCAGAAGGCGCTCGACTTCGGCGCGCAGGAGTTCGTCGACCTTGACAACGACGTCCTGGAAGACGTCGGCAGAGTCGATCTGGTTTTCGATGTCATCGGCGGCGACATCCAGAAGTGGTCCGCAGGCCTGATTCGAGCCGGAGGAACGCTGGTGTCCGTCGTCGGGCCGACCGAGGCGCGGCCAACCGACGGCCTGGCGGTGGACTTCGTCGTCGAGACCGATCGTGGCCAACTGGGCGAGATCGTCCAGCGGGTGCGGGATGGACGACTGCGGACGAACATCGGCAACGTCGCGACCCTTGACAACGCCGTTGCGGCCCTCAACTCGACCGAGCGGCGCACGGGAAAGACGATCATCAGCGTCCGTCCATAAGGACTCGGGGATAGCGACCGATCCGGCCCTCCTCGTGGATTCATGCATCACGGCGTCACCGGTGCCGGATGTTGGGCGTTCGCGGCCGCGTACGCAGCCGGCGTCATCCAGCGGAGCGAGCTGTGCGGATGGTGGCGGTTGTACCGGTCACGCCAGTCCGCGTACAACACACGTGCTGACCGTCGGGAATGATCCCTGTGCAGTAAAGGTTCTCATTCCTGGTTAGAGCGCTACACCATGTGAAGTGCCGCCGCTACACGCATCGCGTAACGCTCCTTCTGAACTCACGCTGACGGAAGTCGGGGAGACAGGACTCGAACCTGCGACCCCTGGTCCCCCAGACCAGTACTCTAACCATCTGAGCTACTCCCCGAGGCGCGCATAGCGACTCTACCGCCCCAGGCCCACGAGCCCGATTACCGGGTCAGTCGTCGCTCTCGTCGCGACGCCGGGTGACCATCCGCAATCGCACTCCCGCGAAGCCGAACACCGCGCGGATCCGGTTCTCCAGGTATCGCTGGTACGCGAAGTGCATCAACTCGGGGTCGTTGACGAAGAGCACGATGGTGGGCACGGGGCTGCGCGCCTGGGTCGCGTAGAGGATCTTGAGGCGCCGCCCCTTGTGGGTCCGGGGCGGATGCTCGTCGAGCGCGTTGCGGATCAGATTGTTCAGGGCGGGCGTCGGGATGTGGATCGACCGCGCATCGGCGACCGCGAGCACCGCGGGCATCACCCGCTTCAGGTTTCGGTGCTCGGTCGCCGACAGCGTCAGCACCGGAACGCCGGGCACGAACGAGAACGAATCCTGCAGCTTCTTCAGGAATGCCGCGTCGACCCGGTCCTCGTGCTTGACGAGATCCCACTTGTTCGCCGCAACCACGAGCCCCGCTCCGGCCTCGACCGCGTACCCGGCGATATGCCGATCCTGTGCACTGGCGCCCTCCGACGCATCGATGACCAGGAGGCCGATATCGCTGCGCTGCAGGGCGCGGAGTGATCGCAGCAGGCTGTACCGCTCGACATTCTCGGTGACGATGCCTCGCCGGCGGATCCCTGCCGTATCCACGAGACGGATCTTTCGGCCGTCCAGGGAGACAACGGTGTCCACGACGTCGCGCGTCGTCCCCGCGACCGGGGAGACCAGCGCGCGCTCCGAACCCACCAGCCCGTTGAGCAGCGAGGACTTTCCGGTGTTGGGACGGCCGATGATCGCGACGCTCACCTCGCCCGCAGCCGGCTCGGTGCCGGCTGCGCCGTACTCCGGGAGCTCGCTGACGAAACGGTCGAGCAGGTCGCCGGTGTCGGTCCCCTGGAGCGCCGAGATGAGCACGGGATCACCCAGGCCGAGACGATAGAGCTCGTCGGCGCGGTAACGATCCACCTGGCTGTCCGCCTTGTTACCGACCAGGATCACGGGCCGCCCCCCGCGACGCAGGGCCTGCGCGATCTCCTCGTCGAGAGCGGTGACGCCATCGCGAACGTCGACCATGAAACAGCAGACGTCGGCTTCGGTGATCGCCATCTGCGCCTGCTCGCGCGTCGCCCGCGTCAGCGCCGCGATGTCGGGGGCGGCGTCGCGCGGCAGGGGCACGTCGAGCCCTGCCGTGTCGACCACGGTGAAGCGCTTGCCTCCCCATTCGACAACGCCATACAGCCGATCACGGGTCAGACCCGCGAAGGCATCGACGATCGCCCGCCGGGTGCCGGTGAGGCGATTGAACAGCGTCGACTTCCCGACGTTGGGACGGCCGACGATCGCGACCACGCCAACCGCCGGCGCAATCGGGTCCCCCTCCTCGCGGCGGCGCCGGCGGGTGGCGCCGGCCGGGCTCATTTCCCCCCGCCGGGGACCGGCGAGATGTCCAGGGAGATCTGCGCGAACGGCCCGCCTTCCTCCTTGAGCGCGAAACCGTTGAGGTCCTCGGCACCGGAGGCTGTGGTGCGGCAGATGAGGTACACGTAGTCGGCCCACGCATGGTCGGTGTCGAACTGCGATGGCTGCGCAGGGTGATCCGGGTGGCTGTGCCAGATGCCCGCGATATCGAGGCCCCGGGAACGTGCGTCGCGATCCGCCTTCATGAAATCGACCGGGTCGAGGTCATAGCGATCCGCCGCCCGCTCGGTCCACATGTTGCGAGCCGAGGTGACATCGACGATGACCATGCGTGTACCGTCGCGCCGACCGAGGAGCACACCGCATCCCTCATGGGGATAGGCCGCGACCGCCAGGTTTCGGACCCGCTGCTCGGCGGCCGGCGCGATGGTCGCAAAGCGCAGGTTCAACGCCCGGCCCGCCGGTAGAGCCCGGTGGAGAGGTATCGATCACCGCCGTCTGGGAGCACGGTGACGATGACGCCGCGCCCGATCCGCCGCGCGATCTCACCGCACGCCCAGAGCGCCGCACCGCTGGAGTGGCCCGCGAGGATCCCTTCGGCACTCGCCAGTTCCCGGGCGAGATCGTATGCGGGCTCGGTCTCGACGCCGAAGTCCTCGTCGGCGAGTGACGGGTCGTAGATCCCGGGCACGATCGACGTCGCCATGTGCTTCAAGCCCTCGAGCCCGTGCCACGGCTCGGCGGGCTGCACGCTGATGCATCGCAGCTCGGGATTCATCTCCTTCAGACGCCGGGCCACTCCCATGAAGGTGCCGCTGGTTCCCAGCGCCGCGACGAAATGGGTCACGGTTCCTTGGGTCTGCTCCCAGATCTCGACGCCCGTCCCGTCGTAATGGGCGAGCCAGTTGGCGTCGTTGTTGTACTGGTCGGGCATGAAGTATGCGTCCGGGTTTTCGTCGTACATGGCACGAACCCGGCGGATCGCGCCGTCACTCCCCTCGAGGGGATCGCTGTACTCAACCTCGGCCCCGTAGGCGGCCACCAGCTGGCGTCGCTCATCGCTGACGTTTCCGGGCATCACCAGCCGGACGCGGTAGCCCTTGGCCGCACCGATCATCGCGTAGGCGATCCCGGTGTTCCCACTGGTGCTGTCGATGATGGTCCGACCCGGCGTGAGCCGGCCGGAGCGCTCCCCGTCCTCGATCATGCGCAGCGCCGGCCGATCCTTCACCGAGCCGCCGGGGTTGAGGAACTCAGCCTTGGCGAAGACTGCAACGTCCGGGCACGCGTCCTCGAACAGACGGATGCGCAGCAACGGCGTGTTGCCGATGCGTTCGGTGATCGTCTCCCCCATCGCCCTCGGCACGAGCGTCAACGCCGGCTGCGCCGGTTGCTGCGGCGTGGTCACGCCGATCAGCTGGCCTCAGCTCCCTGCGCCACCCGAAATCCGGCAGACCCTCGCCGCTGGTCGGCGATGACTGCGAGGACCGCCTCAGGGCGAACCAGGAACGGCCCGTCCTCTCCCGGAAGCTCGACAAACCCGGAGCCACTGGAGGCATTGAGCTTGGCGGTGATCTCCTCGACGGTGAGTTTCACGGACAGGTCACTGCCGTTTGCGAGTCGTACGTGTGCCATATGTTCCTAGAGTACCGGGTCGGTGCGATGGGGGCGGTCCTCGGGCGTCAGCCCGCACCTGCGGCGATGAGCGCCGAGTTCGAACTCCGCCTCGAGGTCATCGATGTGCTCGATGCCTACGCTGATCCGCACCAGCCCGTCGGTGATGCCGAGCGCGGCCCGCTGCTGGGGGCTCAGTGCCCGGTGCGAGGTGCTGGCGGGGTAGCTCACCGTGGTCGCGACGTCGCCGAGACTCGGCGCCAGGCGAATGCCGTCAAGTCCTCTGATGAAGGCGTCCGCCGCATTGCCGCCGCCGCGGAGGTCGATGCTGAGCATCGCGCCCCGGCCGCGAGGCAGCAGGCGCTCCGCGAGCTCGGCGTCCCGGGCCCCCTGCACCCCGGGGTAGTGCACCGCGCGGAGCTCGACCCGGTCCGCGAAGAAGGCGGCGAGCGCCGCGGCGTTCTCACTGCAGCGCTCGACGCGCAGCGCCGCGGTGCGCAGTCCGCGGAGCGCCAGCCATGCGTCGAAGGGCGCGAGATTGGCCCCCAGCAGCCGGGCGTTGGCGTCGAGCCAGTCGCTTGCGGCGTGCCCGCTGTCGACCAGGAGAACCCCACCCATCACGTCGCTGTGCCCGGCGAGGTGCTTGGTGAGGCTGTGGATCACCAGGTCGGCGCCGTGCGCGAACGCCTGGAAGAGAAACGGCGGTGTGAACGTCGAATCCACGATCAGCGCGGCGCCGACATCGTGTGCCGCGTCGGCAACAGCGGCGACATCGTTGAGCGCGATCAGCGGGTTGGTGATCACCTCGATCACCACCGCGGCGACGTCCGGGGCGAGGCTGGCGGCCACCAGCTCCCCATGGTTCCCGCCCCCGTCAGCAGGAAGATCAACGTTCGAGACGCGCAGGCCGAGGTTGCCGAGCGGCCCGGCGAGCAGCGAGTCCGTGCCGCCGTAGCAGGGCCGCACCACCACGATCCTGGATCGTGACGGACCGGCCACCAGCGTCGCCGCGAGGAGCATCGCGGCCTGGCCGCTCGACGTGACCCGGGCCACCGGCGCTGCCCGGCCCGCCACAGTCTCGAGTTCGATCATCGCCTCCTCGAGGCGTTGCGGGTTCCCGCCTCCGTAGCGGCGGTACGAATTGCGCCCCTCCATCGCCTCGTCGACGGACGGCAGATCCGTATACGCACGGACCGAGGCGAGGCTGAGTGGCGCCACCAGGTCGACCCCGTCACCGGTGTCGCCCACGCCGAGCCCGGCTCGGGCTGTCGAGGTGGACGGGTCGACGCGTCTGGTCATGCTCAGGCCGGCTGCGGCACGGTCCGGAAGAACGGCGCCGTGCCTGCGTATACAGCCGCATCGCCGAGCTCGCGCTCGATGCGCAACAGACGGTTGTACTTCGCGACCCGCTCCGACCGTGACGGCGCACCAGTCTTGATCTGGCCGGCATTGACAGCAACCGCAAGGTCGGCGATCGACGTGTCCTCGGTCTCGCCGCTGCGATGGCTGATCACGCTCGAATACTTGTTCGCGGTGGCCAGGTCGATGGTCGCCAGCGTCTCGGTCACCGTCCCGATCTGGTTCAGCTTGATGAGGATGGAGTTGGCGACGCCGCGGTCGACGCCGAGCTGCAGGCGCGCGCTGTTGGTGACGAAGATGTCGTCCCCCACCAGCTGCACGCGTCCACCCAGACGATCGGTCAGCAGCTTCCAGCCGTCCCAATCGTCCTCCGCCATGCCGTCCTCGAGGGAGACGATCGGGTACTTGCCGACCCAGCTTTCCCAGCGATCGACGAGGCCCGCTGCATCGAGCGTGATTCCCTCACCGCGCTAACTCGTAGCGGCCGTCCGTTGTAGAGCTCGGAGGTGGCCGGATCGAGCCCGATCCCGATATCACGTCCCGGGGCGTACCCGGCCGCGCCGATGGCCTCCATGAGCAATTCCATGGCCGTCTCGTTGTGGTCGAGGTCCGGTGCGTAGCCGCCCTCGTCACCCTGACCGGTGCCAAGGCCACGGTCGTGGAGGATCTTGCGGAGGGCGTGGAAGCATTCCGCGCCGGCGCGAAGCGCTTCACGGAAGGTCGGCAGTCCAATCGGCAGGAACATGAACTCCTGAAAATCGACCCGCGTCTGCGCGTGCGCGCCGCCGTTCAGGACGTTGAACTGCGGCACCGGGAGCAGGTGCGCCCCGTCCCCACCGAGATGACGATACAAGGGGATGTGGGTGGCAGCGGCGGCCGCGTTGGCGGATGCCAGGCTCACCGCAAGGATGGCGTTGGCACCGAGCTTGGACTTGTTGGGTGTGCCGTCCAGCTCGCACAGTCTCGCGTCGAGCGCCCCTTGGTCCATGACGTCGAACCCAATCATCTCGGGACCGATCACGGCCTCGACGTTGGCAAGCGCCTTGAGAACTCCCTTGCCGCCGAAACGCACTGGGTCACCGTCGCGCAGTTCGACGGCCTCGTGGACGCCGGTACTCGCGCCGCTCGGGATGCGCGCTCGCCCCTCGTTGCCGTCGTTGAGTGTGACCAGGCATTCCAACGTCGGGTTGCCGCGGGAGTTCGAGGATCTCGAGCGCGGTGATCGACTCGATTCTGCTCATGACGTCCTCAGCGCCACGGCCAGCTCGTCCCAGAGGCGGCCGAGCACGCGGATGCCCTTGAAATACATGTCGAGGGTGAACTTCTCGTTCGGCGCATGAATCTGATCATCGGGCAGGCCGAGGCCGACGAGCACCGCCTGCAACCCCATGATGCGGGCGAACGATTCCACCGGCGGGATCGAGCCGCCCTCGCGGGTCAACGCCGGCTTGATGCCGAAGACGCTCTCCATCGCGCGCGACGCCGCCTGCACGGCGGGGTGATCGATGGACGTCACCACCGGCCTGCCCCCCGCCTTGGGTTCGGCCGTGACGGTGACGCCCACGGGCGCGGCCGCAAGGACCGCGTCTCGAACCAGGCCCGCGATTCGCTCGGGATCCTGGTTGGGCACCAGCCGGCAGGTGATCTTGGCGCCCGCGCTGGCCGGGATGATCGTCTTCTGCCCGGGACCCGAGTAGCCGCCCCAGATCCCATTGAACTCGAGGGTCGGGCGCGCCCAGAGGCGCTCGCGGTCGGTCCATCCCGCCTCACCGACGGTCGCGGTCACGTCGCCGGCCTCGGCGCGGAACTCATCGACGCTGTACGGGACGCTGGCGTAGAGCCGGCGCTCCTCGGGCGAGGGTTCGCGCACATCGTCGTAGAAGCCGGGGACCGTGATCCGCCGGGTCACCGGGTCGTGCAGGGAGGCCAGGATCTCCGCGAGCGCCGCGACGGGATTCGCGACGGCGCCCCCGAAGCGCCCCGAGTGCAGATCGAGCGCCGGTCCCTGGACGTGCACCTCGACACCGGCGAGGCCGCGCAGCCCCGTGCAGAGCGAGGGGATGCCCGGGGCGACGATCGACGTGTCCGACACCACCAGGATGTCTGCCCGAAGCCGCTCCTGCTCGGTGTCGACGATGTCCTCGAAGTGGACGGACCCCAACTCCTCCTCCCCTTCCACGATCAGCTTGAGGTTGAGCGGCAGCTCGCCACGCACCGCGAGCACCGACTCGACGCCCTTGAGGTGCATCCACACCTGGCCCTTGTCGTCGACCGCGCCGCGCCCGTGGAGATTGCCGTCGCGAACCTCCGGCTCGAACGGCGACGTCTTCCACTCGTCGAGCGGGTCGACCGGTTGCACGTCGTGGTGGCCGTAGATGAGCGCGGTGGGCAGCTTCGGATTGACGATTCGCTCGGCGTAGACCGCCGGGTGGCCTGCCGTCTCGATGATCTCCGCATGCTCGAAGCCGGCAGTGCGGGCCGCGTCGGCGAGGTATTCAGCGTTGCGGCGAACGTCGGCCGCATGGACAGGGTCCGCCGAGATGCTGGGGATGCGGAGGAACTCGATGAGCTCGTCCACGTGGCGCTGCTGGTTGGCGGCACAGTAGGCGTCGAGGTCGTTCTCAGGCATGTGGGAAGCCTAGTGTGGCGGCCACTCAGGCTGCATCCGGTGTAGCCTTCCCCAAGCGAACTCTCGTCGTTCCACTCCACGTCTCCCCAGGAGGTCGCCCGTCATGGCCGTTCGAGTCCTGCCCGCAGGGACCATCGGGATTCCACTGAATCCCACTCCCGCGCCCGAGCCCCCACCGCTCGAGCTCGAGGATGACGTCCCGACGCTCCATCTCGTGGGTCGCAGCGAGCAGCGGCTGGCCGAGGCGCTCTTCGAGACCGAGTTGGTCGACGAGCCGTACAGCCCGGATACCCTCCGCGCCCTGCGCCTGCTCGCGATGGACAACCTCGTCGACATCATCCAGCTGCGTGAGGCCGTCCAGGAACGCGACGCTCAGCTGGCGGCGCTGACCAGCGAGGTCGACATGTGGCGCTCCCGCGCCATCGACGAGCACGTGCAGCGCGGTGTCGAACAACGTGAGGCGGTGTGGCGCGAGCGCGAGCTGGTCACGGTCCTGCACAGCGAGCTCATCCGCAATGAGACGCTGTCGAACGAGCTGGCCTGGCGCCGCAAGCCATGGTTCCGGCGCATCGGCGGGCACTGATCAGCCCGTCGCCGTCCCCGCAGCCGCCCTCGGGCGCACCTGCTCCTCGCTGACCTCCCACAGCCGCCGCGCGAGAGCCGGATCCTGCGCCTGGCGGCTCGAGACCGCGAGCGCTCGGTCCTCGTAGTAGCCGCCGCTCTGCTGGGACACGTCCGGCGAATCGGCAAGCCATACCAGGGTCTGTGCGGCCTTCCTCGGGCTACGCGCAAACGGCGCGATGATCGTCATCGCGGCGCTCATCAGCGCACCGTTGTTGCGGTTGAACCCGGTGGCCACGAGGCCCGGATGGAAGGTGTACGCGGTGACCCCGGTTCCATCGAGGCGGCGTGCGAGCTCCCGGGTGAACATGATGTTCGCCAGCTTGGTCTCGCCATACCGCGTGAAGCCGCGGCCCTTCCACGAGCGCTCGGCATTCAAATCGTCGAAGGGGATGAGCTTTCCCTTGTGCGCGTCGGACGACGTGGTGATGATGCGTGCGGGTGCCGACTCCTTGAGCCGATCGAGCAGCAGGGTGGTCAGGAGGAACGGCGCGAGGTGGTTGAGCGCCCAGGTGCGCTCGATGCCGTCGACGGTCAGCTGCCGCGTCGTGAACATTGCGCCGGCGTTGTTGATCAGCACCTCGATGCGCGGGTATCGCGCGAGCGCCTCATCGGCGAGCGCACGGACCGACGCCTGTGAGCTGAGCTCGGCATGGAGGACGTCGACCTTCGAGCCGCCCTCACCCTCGATGCTGTTGACGGCCTCCGCACCGCGTGCGTCGTCTCTCGCGACGATCGCCAGCCGCGCACCGCGCCGCGCCAGCACCTGAGCAGCCGCAAGGCCGATCCCGCGCGTGGCGCCGGTGATCAGCACCCGCTTGTCGCGCACGCCGGTCCATTCCGTCATCGTCGCTGAAGCCTAGCAGAGCGCCTGCGGCGCGCTCAGATGTTGTTGCTGGGAAACGCGAGGTCGACCCCGCCCGGCCCGGGCTCGGGCCACCGCGCGGTCACCACCTTGGTGCGTGTGTAAAAGTGAATCCCGTCGGGGCCGTACATGTGCGTATCCCCGAACAGCGATGCCTTCCATCCACCAAAGCTGTAGTACGCAACCGGCACCGGGATGGGCACGTTGACGCCGACCATCCCGACCTGGACCTCGAACTGGAACTTGCGCGCCGCGCCGCCGTCGCGCGTGAAGATGGCCACGCCGTTTCCGTACTGATTGTCATTAACCAAGCGGATCGCCTCGTCGTACGTGTCGACGCGCACGACCGAGAGGACTGGGCCGAAGATCTCGTCGTCGTACACCTTGGACCCCGGCTGCACACGGTCCACCAGCGACGGACCGAGGAAGAACCCCTCCCCGTCCGGGGTGCTGTCGCGGCCGTCGACCACGAGGCGCGCCCCGCCGAGCGCCTGATCCTCGAGGTACGTGGCCACCTTGTCCCGGTGCTCGCGGGTCACCAGCGGCCCCATCTCGGACGTGGGATCGTTGCCCGCGCCCACCTTCACCGCCGGGATGCGCGCCGCGATCGCCGCGACCAGGCGTTCCCCGACGTCACCCACGGCGACCACGGTGGAGATCGCCATGCAGCGCTCGCCGGCCGAGCCATAGCCCGCCGACACGGCCGCGTCCGCAGCGGCTTCGATATCGGCGTCGGGCAGGACCACCATGTGATTCTTGGCTCCTCCCAACGCCTGCACGCGCTTCCCGTTGCGCGTCCCTGTCTCGTAGATGTGCCTCGCGACCGGCGTCGACCCCACGAACGAGAGCGCCGCGACGTCGGGATGGTCGAGCAGGCGATCGACCGCTTCGCGCGCGCCCTGCACGACCGAGAACACGCCGTCGGGCAAGCCGGCCTGACGCCAGAGATCGGCAAAGAACAACGACGGCGACGGGTCCTTCTCGCTCGGCTTGAGGATGAAGGTGTTCCCGCAGGCGATCGCGTTGGCGAACATCCACATCGGCACCATCGCGGGGAAGTTGAAGGGCGTGATCCCGGCCACCACGCCGAGCGGTTGCCGGATCGAGTAGACATCGACGCCGCGTGACGGCTGTTCCGAGAAACCGCCCTTGAGCAGATGGGGAACACCGCACGCGAACTCGACGTTCTCGATGCCCCGGGCCACCTCACCCTTGGCGTCCGACAGCACCTTGCCATGCTCGGACGTGATGATCGCTGCAAGATCGTCGCGGTGCCGGTGGAGCAGCTCCCGAAAGGCAAACAGGATCGTCGTCCGCTTCGACAGCGACGCTGCACGCCACTCGCGGAACGCGCCAGCCGCGGTTTCGACGGTCGCGTCGACCTCCGCCGCGGAGGCGAGGTCGACGTCGGCGGTCTGTTCGCCGGTGGCCGGGTTGAAGACGGGGCCCCGCTTGCCGGAGGTTCCCGCGACGACCTGGCCACCGATCCAGTGACTGATCCGCTTCAAGCGGCCATTGTCGCCTTCTGCAACGTCCTCACGGTGAGCACCTGGGTGAGATGCCGCTTGTACTCGGCGGTGGCGCGCACATCGCCGGTCGGGTCGATGTCCGATCCGCTCTCCGCCGCCGCGTCCACCGCGGACGCTCCGGAGGCGAGAGCCCGCTCCACCGCGACGCCCCGGCGCGGCGTCGTCGCGAGGTTCACGTAACCCACCCGCCAGGACGAACCCGTCTCCTGCACGGCGACGCCGGCGATCGCCCAGTCGTAGAGCCGGCGACGGAACTTCGTGTATGCGAATCGCCCCGTCGACACCGGAAAGCGCACCGCCGTGACCACCTCGTCGTGCTCGAGTGCCGTGGTGAAGATATCCCGGAAGAAATCGCGCGCCTGGTGGCGGCGCTTGTTGGTCACGATCTCGGCGTCGAGCATCAACGCAAGGGCGTTGTAGTCGCCCGCCGCATCACCATGTGCGACGACGCCGCCGATGGTTCCAAGGTTGCGTACCTGGTTGTCGCCGATGTCGTTGGCCATCTCCACGAGCAACGGCAGCGTCTCGCGCAGGGTCGCGTTGCGCTGGATGTCAACGTGGCGCACCAGCGCCCCGATCTCAACGCTGCCATTGTCGCGTCGCACGTCTTTGAGCCCTGGAATCGCCTGGATGTCAATGAGGGCGGTGGGCTGGCTCAGGCGTAGGCGCATCAGCGGGATCAGGCTCTGTCCGCCGGCGATGACCTTGGCGTCGGCACCGTACTGATTCAGCAGCGACTGGGCTTCGTCAACCGAGCCCGGGCGAACGTACTCGAATGCGGCGGTGATCATGCGCGTGCCTCCTTGATCATCGACCAGAGACGGTCCGGACGGGCGGGCATCTCCACGTGCTTGATACCGAATGGCGTCAGCGCATCGGTGATCGCATTGATCACCGCGATGCTCGACGCGATCGTTCCGGCTTCTCCGATGCCCTTGACGCCCAGCTCATTGGTCGGGCTCGGCGTCACGGTGCGATCCAGCTCGAAGTGCGGCATCTCGGCCATCGTCGGGATGAGGTAGTCGAGCATGGTGCCGGTGAGCATCTGCCCTGTCTCACCGTCGTACTGCACCTCCTCGAACAGCGCCTGGGATATTCCCTGCGCGATCCCGCCGTGAAGCTGCCCGTCCACCACCATCGGATTGATGACGTTGCCGCAGTCGTCAACTGCGACGTATCGATCGATGCTCACCGCACCGGTCTCGGGATCCACTTCGACCGCGCAGATGTGGCAGCCGAACGGCCACACGAAATTCGGCGGGTCAAAGTACGAGACCGCCTCGAGCCCGTGCTCCATGCCGTCGGGAAGTCCGGCGCCATATGAGGCAAAGGCAAGCTCCGCCAAGGCTTTCGCCTCACCCGGGTTGCCGCGCACGAAGTAGCGGCCCTGGTCGACGACGATGTCCTCCTCGGACGCTTCGAATGCATGGGCTGCCAGCTTCTTCGCCTTCTCGACGACCTTGTGGCAGGACGCCATGATCGCCATGCCTCCGACCGCGAGACTTCGCGAGCCATAGGTGCCATAGCCGAACGGCGTGTCACCGGTGTCTCCGTGGCGGATCTCCACCGAGTTCGTATGGGACACCAAGGGTGTCGGCGACGATCTGCGCGAAGGTCGTCTCATGACTCTGGCCGTGGGAGTGCGTTCCCACCGAGACGGTCACCGAGCCGGTGGGATGCACCCGGACCATGGACGATTCGACGAGCGCGATTCCCGCTGCGGGCGCCGTCGCCGAGCTGGGACCGAGCCCACAGATCTCGACATACGTGGAAAATCCGATGCCGGTGTAGCGCCCTTGCGAACGCAGCTCCTCCTGGCGCTTGCGCAGCGCCGGGTAGTCGATGTTCGCCATCGCGCGGTCCAGCGATTTCGCGTATTCGCCGGAGTTGTAGACGAGCCCGAAGTTGTTGGTGTGCGGGAAGGATGTGATGAAGTTCTTGCGCCGAACCTCGGCCGGGTCCATGCCGAGCTCGAGGGCGACCAGGTCGACGATTCGCTCCACCAGGTGTGTGGCCTCGGGCCGGCCTGCGCCGCGGTACGGGTCCGTCGACATGCGGTTGGTGAACACACCGATGCTGCGCGCATTGATCGCTTTCCAGTTGTAGCAACCGCCGCCAAGCAGGCACGCGACCACCTGGAACGCGCTGAAGACGCCGTGGTATGCACCGATATCGAGCAGCTGCGTGAACTTGAGTCCGAGCAGGGTGCCATCCCGCTTGGCCGCCACCTCGACGTCGAAGATCTGGCCGCGTCCGTGGGTCGTCGCCTGCAGGCTCTCGGTACGGTCCTCGATCCACTTCACGGGGCGTTCCGTCAGCTTCGACGCCGCCGTCGCAAGGTATTCCTCAGGGTAGGGGCGGAGTTTCGCGCCGAACCCGCCGCCGACGTCATGGCTGACGACCCGGAACTGCGACTCGGGGACGCCGAGCGCGCCTCCGACGAAGAGCCGGATGAAATGCGGTACCTGGGTTGACGTCCAGAGCGTGCAGCGGTTGTCGTACGGGATGTAGTCAGCGACGCACCCGCGCGTCTCCATCGCGGTCGGGAATACGCGTTGCTGACCGATGCGCTGCTTGAGCACGACATCGGCCTCGGCAAACGCTGCGTCGATGTCTCCGGCAGGAAACGCTGCGTCCCAGCCGATGTTGTCCGGGCGGTCGCTCTTGACCAGCGGACTGCCGGCCGCCATCGCCGCCTCGAGGTCCATCACCGCAGGAAGAGGTTCGTAGTCGACAACGACGAGTTGCGCCGCATCGTCGGCGAGGTACCGATCCTCGGCGATGACCACCGCTATCGGCTCGCCCGCGTAGGCGACCTCCTCAGCCGCGATCGGGAACTGCTCAGGCACCTGCTTCTTGTCGGCGACAAAGGAGTTGGTGACCGGAAGTGGCCCGAGGATCACGCCTTTGAAGTCGGCCGCAGTCAGCACCGCGACCACTCCCTTCGACGCCAGCGCCGCGGCGGTATCGATCGAGCGGATGCGGGCGTGGGCATGAGGGCTGCGCACCACCGACATGTGCGCCATGTTCACGAGGTTGATGTCATCGATGAAGTTGCCATGCCCGGTGATGAGCTTGGGGTCCTCGCGACGCTGGATACGAGCGCCGATCATGGAGGTGACAGCCATGGCTAATCCTCCACCGGAGCAGCGGCCGATCCGACCAGCTGCGCTGACGGCTCGGCAGCCGCGCCGTTCATCGCGCGGGATGCTGAACGGACTGCCTTCCTGATGTTCTCGTAGCCGGTGCACCGGCAGAGGTTGCCCTCGAGGCCGCGCTCGATCTCCTCGTCCGTCGGCGATGGGTTCTGCTTCAGGAGATAGGCGGCGGCCATGACGAATCCCGGGGTGCAGAAGCCGCACTGGAGACCGTGCTCGTTCCAGAAGGCCTGCTGCACCGGATGCAAGACGCCGTCTTCCGCAAGGCCTTCGATGGTGGTCACCTGCCGCCCGTCCGCCTGCACGGCGAAGACGCTGCACGACTTTACGGCGTCGCCGTCGATCAGGACCGTGCACGCACCGCACTGGCTGGTGTCGCACGCGATATGTGTCCCGGTGAGTCCCGCCACCTCTCGCAGGTAGTGCACCAGGAGGAGGCGCGGCTCAACGTGGTCCTCTCTCCGCTTTCCGTTGATGGTGATTGCAACCGGCTGCGTCATGGACATCCTCCCGGACCGAAGGGGTTGCGACGGTGGTGTCATGCTTGCATTCGCCAAGGGGAGGGGTCAAGCGCGATCTGATCGCATGATCAGAACGCAGATGCGTAGGCTGGTGAGCGTGTCATGCCGCTGGGTGCGAGGCGCACCTGCGACAAAGCTCTCAGGTGCGGCCAACGCCCCGTGCAGACCGGTCGAGGCGGTTGTGAGACAAGCCGTCTGTGGACACGGGCACGGTGAAAGTCCACAATGGCGCCCACCTATTCAGTTCTCGACTTTGGGGGTCCCACATGGGTCGCACGGTCATATTCTCGCGTCGCGCCGCAATCGCACTCCTCCTTCCAGCCGCCCTGCTGGCGGCGTGCGGTGGCTCGAGTGGCGGTTCGACCGCGAGCCCAGGCGTCGCCGCGCCGGCGACCCAGGCGTCCATCGCGGCCGAGGTGCCGTCGGCAATCAAAGCGGCGGCGCCCATTCAGATCGCCACCGACGCCTCGTACGCCCCGAACGAATTCGTGGATTTGAACGGCAACATCGTCGGCTGGGACATCGACCTCGCCAAGGACGTCTGCAAGGTGCTCGGGGTGGCCTGCACCATCAGCAACGTCACGTTTTCCGACATCATCCCCGCCCTCCTCGAGACACCGTCCAAATATCAGATGAGCTTCTCGAGCTACTCGCCCACCACGGCTCGCGAGGCCAGGGGCATCGACTTCATCACCTACTACCAGGCCGGCGAGGCGTGGCTGGTCAAGGTGGGTGGCCCGACGATCTCGACGGCCGCGGACATGTGCGGCCACACCGTTGCGGTCGAAGCCGGAACCACGGAGGAGGCAGACGCCTGGGGCTACATGGGCAAGCAGCCGGGCGGCGCCAGCATCAAGGGCGACACGGACCACTGCACCGCAGCAGGGAAGCAGGACATCACCGTGGCGAGCTTCGACACCCAGACCGAGGCGAATGCGGCTCTGCTGTCCGGGCGAGCTGACTTCGGCTGGGCCGACCAGCCGGTTGCGGATTACCAGGTCAAGCTCGAGACCGGCAAGCTCAAGATCGGCGGGACGCCATGCAGCGTCTACCCGTACGGCGTCGCCATCGTGAAGACCGTGGGTCTCGACCAGGCCGTCGAGGACGCGCTCAAGTACCTGATCGACAATCACTTCTACGCAAAGATCCTCTCCGCGTGGGGTGTGCAGGACGGGGCGATCACCAGCTCTGCCGTCGGGGTCAACGACAACAATGCGGTGGGCGCTACCTGCGTGCCCGCCTACTGATCGGACCGACCACGAGCGCCGGCGCTGACCGGTTCAGGCTGCAGGCGTGAGCACGCGGCAGGACGCGGTCAGCGACGCGTCGTACCCCGCTGCCCTGCGACCGGATGCCATCAAGGCCATCCCGGTGCGCCACCCATGGCGCTGGGTCACCGCCGTCGTTGTCCTCGCGGCAGGCGCGGCGGTCGTGTACACCTTCGCCACCGCACCGGGGCTGCGATGGAGCGTTGTCGGACAGTTCCTGTTCTTTCCGGAGATCGTCCACGGTGTTCTGGTCACCCTGGAGCTGACCGCGATCGCCATGCTCATCGGCGTCACGCTCGGAGTGATCCTCGCGGTGATGCGGCTCTCCGTCAACCCGGTCGTCTCAACGGTCAGCTGGTTCTACATCTGGTTCTTCCGCGGGACCCCGGTGCTCGTGCAGATCTTCTTCTGGTTCAACATCGCGACGATCCTGCCGTACCTCCACATCGGAATCCCGTTCACCAACCTCGTGTGGGTCGGCGAGACCAACAGCATCATCACGCCGTTTCTCGCTGCAATTCTCGGCCTGGGGCTCAACGAGGCCGCGTACATGTCCGAGATCGTCCGTGCGGGGATCATCTCTGTGGACACCGGCCAGAGCGAGGCTGCCCAGGCGCTCGGTATGACCCGTGTCCTGGTGATGCGCCGGATCGTCCTGCCGCAGGCGATGCGGGTGATCATCCCCCCGACCGGCAACGAGACGATCTCCATGCTCAAGACCTCGTCGCTCGCGTACATCGCGACCGTCAGCGAGCTGTTCTTCATCCAGAAGGAGATCTCCAACTTCAACTACCGCATCATCGAGCTCGCCATCGTGGCCAGCATCTGGTACCTCGCCATGACCTCGGTGCTCACCTTTGGTCAGTACTACGTGGAACGGTATTTCGCGCGAGGAGCATCGCGCCAGCTGCCACCCACGCCCCTGCAGCGCTTCCGCCGGCTCCTATTTCACTTTCACGAGCCACCGCCGCCGGTCGGTTCGTTCGAGCCGCCGCCGATCTACCCCCACCACGTCCAGTGATGGCGACGCCGATGGTTCTGGCCGAATCTGTCTTCAAGTGCTACGGGCGCCTCGAAGTCCTCCGGGGAATCGACCTCAGCGTCGCGCCCCGGGAGGTCCTCTGCATCGTCGGCCCGTCCGGCTCCGGCAAGAGCACCTTCCTCCGCTGTATCAACCATCTCGAGAAGATCGATGCCGGCAGGCTGTCCGTCGACGGCGAGCTGGTCGGCTACCGGCAACGCGGCGACAAGATCTACGAGCTGCCGGATCGAGAGGTGTGCCAGAAGCGCGCCGAGATCGGGATGGTGTTTCAGCGGTTCAACCTGTTTCCCCACATGACCGCGCTCGAGAACATCATGGAAGCGCCGATGCGCGTCAAGGGCGAGCCGCAGAAGCTGGTCGAGGAACGCGGACGCGCCCTGCTCGCCCGAGTTGGCCTCGCCGACAAGGTGGACGTCTATCCCAATCACCTCTCGGGCGGCCAGCAGCAGCGCGTCGCCATCGCGCGGGCGCTGGCGATGCAGCCGAAGCTCATGCTCTTCGACGAGCCGACCTCTGCGCTGGACCCGGAACTGGTCGGCGAGGTCCTCGACGTGATGCGCGGCCTCGCCCAGGACGGAATGACCATGGTCGTCGTCACGCACGAGATGGGATTCGCGCGCGAGGTCGGCGATTCCCTCGCCTTCATGGACGGGGGCGTCATCGTCGAGTTGGGCAATCCCCGCGAGGTCCTCGCCAATCCCCAACACGAGCGCACCAGGTCGTTTCTGTCCAAGGTGCTCTAGCTGCCGGTCCCGCCTCGCTAGAATCTGATGTTCCTATTGGATTACTAGCCTGTTGCCACGAGCGCAGGTAGAAGGCAGGCACCCATGGCGGCTGACACGATGCGAGCGGTGCGTTTTCACGAATTTGGACCGGCGTCAGTGCTCGTGGTCGACACGGTGGAGCGTCCTCACCCAACGTCGGGCGAGGTGCTCATCCGCGTCCGCTTCGCCGGCGTGAACCCGATCGACTGGAAGCTTCGAGCGGGGTACCTGCAGCAGTACATGCCCATCCAGCTGCCGGCCACGCCGGGGCTCGACGTCGCCGGCACCGTTGAGGCGATCGGCGAAGGCGTCACCGGATTCGCCGTCGGCGAGAGGGTCTTCGGTCGGGGGAGTGGAACCTACGCCGAGTTTGCGGTTGCGCCGGTCGTGACGATCGCTCGCATTCCTGACGGGGTCTCCTTCGAGCAAGCGGCGACCCTGCACGTCGCCGGCGTCACGGCGTGGCTTGCCCTCTTCGACAACGCGCACCTCGAATCCGGCCAGCGCCTCCTCGTCCAGGGTGGCGCCGGCGGGGTCGGCTCCATGGCCGTCCAGCTCGGACACTGGAAGGGCGCGTACGTGATCGCAACCGCCTCCGCCGCCAATCTCGACTTCCTGCGCTCGATCGGTGCCGACGAGGCCATCGATTACACGACCACGAACGTCGAGGACGCCGTTCACGACGTCGATGTCGTGGTCGACACCATCGGCGGTGAGGTCACCGCCCACTCCTGGAGCGTTCTCAAGCCCGGTGGCATCCTCGTGACCGTCGCCGGCATGGCCGACGCCGACACGGCCGCCGGACACGCGGTTCGGACCGAGGCGGTGGCCCATCCGCCCGAGACCCGCCCGATTCTCGACGAGCTCGGCAAGCTGGTGGCCTCCGGCGACCTGAAGCCCGAGATCCAGCGTGTCTTCCCCCTCGAGCAGGCGGCGCAGGCGCAGGCAGCGTCGGAAACCGGCCACGGCCGCGGTCGCATCCTGCTCCAGGTCGCGGAGTGACGCCCGGCCGAGACACCGGTTTACGGCCAACGCGCTGACCGGTCCGGCGCTCAGCCTCGGGTATGGGAGCCGGTCAGAGCTCCGGCGCGACCACCGCGCCCTCGATGGCCGGTTGGGCCGGGTCGACGCGCCTCCCGCGTGACCACGACGCGAGGGCGGCGACGAGGCACACGACCAGCGAGAACGTGAACGCCTGGTGCAGTCCGGCGGCAAATGGTCCCGAGATCAACTGCGGGAAGAACTCACGACCGGTGAGCACCGACGCATTTGCCGCAGAAAGGTGCGAGAGAACGTGCGCACCGAGCAGCGACTGGATCGGGTTGTACCCGAGGAACGCGGCGAACAGGATCGACACCGGCGGAAGGTGACCGACGTGCACCGCCACGGCAGCGGGGACCCCGTGGGCTTCCAGCCCCGCGCTCATGGTCGTCGACAGGGTGGCCGCCAGCCCGGTGATCATCAGGGTGAAGAAGATGCCGATCGAGAGCACCTGCGCCGAGCTCTGGAAGGTCGCGTTCATCCCGCCCCCGGCGCCGCGATCGCCGGGGGGCAGGCTGTTCATGACGCTCGCGCGGTTGGGTGACGCGAATGCGCCCATGGAGAGGCCGTTGAGGAAAAGGATCAGGGCGAACAGCTGATACGGAAAGTCGATCGGCAGCAGTTGCAGGAACAGGAAGCTCGCCGCCGCGCCGATCATCCCGCCGGTCGCAAACGGGCGCGAGCCCAATCGATCCGACAGGAACCCCGAGAGCGGTCCGGCGAGGAGGAAGCCCACGGTCAGCGGAATCATGTAGATGCCCGCCCAGAGGGGCGTCGACGTGAAGCTGTACCCATGCTCGGGTAACCAGATTCCCTGCAACCAGATGATCAGCATGAACATGAGACCGCCACGCCCGATCGCCGAGAGAAAGCTCGACAGCGTGCCAAAGGTGAACGCTCGAATGCGGAACAATCCGAGACGGAACATCGGGTTCTCGACGCGGCGCTCGACCAGCGCGAAACCGGTGAGGAATGCGGCACCGAGAATGAGCGACGAGAGCACCAGGGGGCTGGTCCATCCCATGGGGTCGGACTTGTACGGTTCGATGCCGTAGGTGATCCCGATCATCACCAGGATGAGGCCGGTGGCGAAGGTCAGGTTGCCAAGCCAGTCGATGGGAACGCGCCGGCGCACGCCCCGCTCCTCGAGCTTGAGGTATGCCCAGACCGTGCCGAAGATGCCGAACGGGACCGAGACGAGGAACACCAGCCGCCAGTTGATCGGAGCGAGCAGCCCGCCGAGCACGAGCCCGATGAACACGCCGCTGATGCCCGCGATGTTGTTGATGCCCAGCGCCAGGCCACGCTGGTTCACGGGGAAGGCGTCGGTGAGGATCGCCGCAGAATTGCCGATGAGGCACGCGGCGCCGATGCCCTGCACGACGCGAAAGATCATCAACCAGATCGCACCCGGCGCTCCGGTCATCCAGTCGATCGTGAGCAGGAGCGACGCTACCGTGTAGATCACAAAACCGAGGTTGTAGATGCGCACCCGGCCGACGATGTCGCCGAGCCGCCCAAGCCCCACCACCAGCACGCTGCTCACGATGAGGAAGCCGAGGATCATCCACAGCAGGTAGAAGCTGTTCGCCGGCTCGAGCGGATCGAGATCGATGCCGCGAAAGATGTCGGGCATCGCGATCAGCATGATCGACGCGTCGATGGTCGCCAGCAGCACGCCGATCGTCGTGTTGGACAGCGCAACCCACTTGTAGCCGTCGCCGCGCCTGCCTCGAGCGGTGCTGCCCCGGCGTGCCGTCTCGCTGGTGGTGACCATGCTCAGCCGATCCACTCGAGATCTGGGTCCGCCCTGTCAGCTCCGGCCGTACTCACGACGTCGGGGGCGCCTCAATCACACCATGAGTTTGGCAGGGCTGCCCGCGGTCACCGCGTGGCTGCGACGCGCGAACTGGCGTACCGTTCAGGGGCGCGCGTTCCGGGGCGAAACGGAGGCCATGCGGCGGGCCGTGCTCAGGGTCGCGATAGAGTAGGCGGCGTGCCAACCGCAGGCCCCAAACGGAAGCAGATCGTGCTGATCGCGCACGACAACAAGAAGCCCGACATGCTCGAGTGGGCCCGCTTCAATCGCGACACGCTCTCGCGTCACGACCTCCTCGGCACCGGGACGACCGGGGCGATGGTCGCGAATGAGCTCGGCCTTCCGGTGCACCGGTTTCTCACCGGTCCGCTCGGCGGCGATCAGCAGGTTGGGGCGGCGATCGCGGAGGGGCGGATCGACCTGATCATCTTCTTCTGGGATCCGCTCGAACCCCATCCCCATGACGTCGACGTCAAGGCGCTCCTGCGAATCGCGGTGGTGCACAACATCCCCATGGCCTGCAACCGCGCGACCGCCGACTTCGTGCTCTCCAGCCCGCTGATCGACGAGACCTACCCGAGGTCGCTCGACGCGCTCGCGGCCGCCCGACCGACTGCGTAGTCGCCGTCGCCGGGAGCCGACGCAGGCTCGACCAGCCACGACGTGACGCTCTCGAGGTGGTGGTGCTGGGTCAGAGCAGCTCGAGCGTCGAGCACCAACCTGCGCGCAGCGAGCATCCGGGCGGCCTGCACCTCGAGCGCAGTTCGCAATTCGTAGATCTCGGCGAGGTCATGCGCCGTCAGCGCCCGGACGAAGACACCACGGTTGCGTGACTTGACGAGCAGCCCCCGCCGTACCAGGCCGTCGAACGCTGCGCGCAGCGTGTTCCGCCCGACGCCGAATCCCGTCGGATCATCCCGTGGTGACGCGATACGCCACCATACTGTTGCCTGGCACGCCGTCCTTCGCGATCCTGAGGCCGGTCGTCGGGTTGAACAGGTGGAGACGGCGTGGCGGGCATGAGAGCGTGACCGACTGACCGACCGTCAGGGTGTTGTCGGCGTTGATGATCGCCACCACGTCGCGACCGCCGCTGCTGCCGTGGATGAGCTCGTCGTTGCCGAGGAACTCGACGACGTCGACCACGACGGTGAGGCTCAGGCCAGGACCGCTGAGCGGTGCGAGCTCGAGGTGCTCGGGGCGGAATCCCACGGCAACCGTCTCGAGGCCCTGGTCACGCAGCAGCGCAGCCTGGGTGTCGTCCGGGCGCATCTCGGCGCTGTCCCCCACGAGCCGGAGCACGCCGCCTTCCTGTGAGACCTTGACATCGATGAAGTTCATCGATGGCGACCCGATGAAGCCCGCCACGAAGCGATTCTGGGGAAGCTCGTACAGGTCCTTCGGGCTCCCCGCCTGCTGGAGCACGCCCTCGTTGATGACGGCGATGCGGTCGCCCATGGTCATCGCCTCGACCTGGTCGTGCGTGACGTAGATCATGGTCGCCTCGAGACGCGTGTGCATGCGAGCAATCTCCGCACGCGTCTGGACGCGAAGCTTGGCATCCAGGTTGGACAGCGGCTCGTCCATGAGGAATACAGCGGGCTCGCGGACGATCGCTCGGCCGAGCGCGACACGCTGGCGTTGGCCTCCGGAGAGCTGGCCCGGCTTGCGGTCCAGGAAGCGCTCGAGGTCGAGGATCCGCGCCGCCTCGACCACCGCCTTGTCGATATCCGCCTTGGGCGTCTTGCGCAGCTGCAAGCCGAACGCCATGTTGTCGCGGACGCTCATGTGTGGGTAGAGCGCATAGCTCTGAAAGACCATCGCGATGTCGCGATCGCGAGGCGGAAGGTTGTTGACCACGCGGTCACCGATTCGCACCTCGCCGCTGCTGATCTCCTCGAGGCCCGCGATCATCCGCAGGGCGGTGGTCTTGCCGCATCCCGACGGACCGACGAGACACACGAACTCCCCGTCACGGATGTCGAGGTTGAGCTTGTCGACCGCAAGCGCTCCACCGTCGTAACGCTTGGTCAGATCGTCGAGGACTACGCCGGCCATGACACGCTCCTCATTTCACCGCCCCGGCGAGCACGCCACGGACGAAATATCGCTGGAAGGCAAAGAACACGATCAGCGGGATGATGATCGAAATGATCGCGCCGGTGGAGATGATCCAGTAGTTCGACGACAGCGCTCGTGTCTGTCCGTACAGGAAGAGGGTGAGTGTCTGATGCGTGTTCCCGGACAGGAAGATCAGCGCGACCAGGAGGTCGTTCCACACCCAGATGAACTGGAAGATCGCAAGTGATGCGAGCGCGGGGATGCCGATCGGCATCACCACCTTGCGGAAGAGCGTCCACTCCCCCGCCCCGTCGATCCGTCCGGCTTCGAGCAGATCGTGCGGGATGCCCGAATAGAAATTGCGCATCAGGAAGATGCCGAACGGCAGCCCGAACGCCACGTGAAAGATGATCGCACCGATCACCGAACCGAACAACTTGAGACTGGTGGCGTTGTCGAAGATCTTGTACAGGCTCGCCACCGGAATCAGGGCCATCTGCAGGGGCAGCACCAGCAGGGCGACGATGAGCAGAAATACCAGTGTCCGTCCGCGCCACCTTCCGAAGACAAGCGAGTAGGCGGTGAGGCTGGAGATCACCGTGACCAGGATGGTGACCGGCACGGTGATTGCGATCGAGGTGGTCAGCGAGTTCAAGGACGCCGCCTGCCTTGAATCCTGCCGACAAGAGGCTCTGATAATTGGCGAAGCTCAACTGCGACGGCGCCGTGAACACCGTCCACCACCCCGACTGCTGGAATGCGCTGTTGGGCCGGAGCGAGATGATGAAGATCCCCACCGACGGCACCAGCCAGAAGATCGCGATCGCGGCCAGCACGACGTTGATGACGAGGCGTGACGGGCGAAAACGGAATCGCCGCTGCTTCTGCGCTGGAGCGGTCACCGGCAGCGACGCAGCCTGCACACTCATCCGCGGATCCTCTTGAGGTTGAACAGCATGGCGGGGATGACCAGGATGAAGAGCACCACCGCGAGCGCGGCGGCCAGACCTGCTCCCGTTGGCGTCGAAAAGTCGTTGTAGACGTCGACGGCGAGGGTTGCAGCGCCTGACTGCGAGGACGGCGCCGCCATGTTCAGGATGATGTCGAAGATCTTGAGGACGTTGATGAGCATGGTGACGAAGACGACCACGAGCACCGGCCGCAACATCGGAACAGTCACCCGGCGCAGCGTCTGCCATTCGCTCGCGCCGTCGATCTGCGCGGCTTCGAGCACCTCGCGGTTCAGCGCGGCAAGACCCGCACCGATGACCACCATCGCGAAGCCGGCCCAGACCCACAGGTAGGCGATGATCATCGCGATGTCCACGATCGGCAAGCTGAAGACCGCCGACAACGTCGGATTCAGCGAGCTCGTCGGAGTGAGCGACTGCGTGCCGAGGAAGAAGATGCCGTTGAATCCGGCGCGGAAGTTGTTGGCCGTGATCTGCACGCGGTAATTGCCCGCGCCCGGATTCGCGAAGGTAAAGGTGCCGTTCTTGGCCGTCGTGGCCGTGGCAACGGAGGAACCACTCCCGTTCAGCAACGCGAGTTGCAACCCGGGGATGCCGTCCTCGTCAGGAAAGACCTGTCCACGAACTGTCGGATGGGTCGGCGAGAAGTCGCGCCACACCAGCCCCGCGATGGCTCCCGCCTGCGCCGTGGGCGCAACCGCGGCGACGGCTCCGTTCGTCTGGAGTGTTGTCGGGTCGATCGCAATCAGGCCGAGTTGAACGGTGCTGCCGGGACTGACGGTGGTCTTGCTCTCCAGCGTGCCTGCCGCTCCGGTCTGCACGCCGGAAGCGGCGAGGCTGGACACGGTCTGGCCGCTGGCCGGATCGATCGGATAGAGCCCGGGGGGATTGATCGCGTTCGCGGCGCCCTGAATCGCGGCATTCACCATGCCGGTATGTGGATCGTTGAAGAAGATCGACGCCCAGGTGAGGCCGGCGGCCGTGGCACTAAAGACGAGTGGCATGAACACGATGGTCTTGAAGGCGGTTGACCACCGGATCCGCTCGGTGAGCACGGCGAACACCAGGCCGAAGAACGTCACGAGGAATGGAAAGAGGACCACCCAGACCACGTTGTTCTTCAGCGCGACGATGATCTCGGTCGTCGAGAAGATGGCCTTGTAGTTGCCGAGGCCGATGAAATTCTGACCACTGGCGTCGAACAGGCTCCGGATCACCGTCGCGACCAGCGGATACACGACGATCAGAGCCAGCCAGACGGCCCCTGGTAGCAGGAACGCCAGCGACCCCAGGTGGCTGCGGAAACCGCCACCACCCGCAGGCTTGCTGGTCGTCGGCAGGATGTCGCCGGCGGGCTCAGCCGGAGCCGCGTCAGTCGTCGGGACAGCTACCGCCACATCAGGCCCTCACCACAGTGCCGGTGATCCTACGTCTGCGGACGGTGGACCGCAACCCATACGAAAGACTGGCGTCCTCCTCCCCCATTGGTATGAGATTGGTATGAGAAAGGATCCGACGCGTTGCGTTTCCTGCACAGGAGGAGTACACAGGTCCACTACGAACTGGTGCGCCAGGGGTCGTTCGACGCATGTCCCTGTTAGGAGGAGCTTTATGACGCAGGTCAGCACGCTGAGCAAGCTGGCGGTGGTGACGGCCGGAGTCCTGGGAATCGCGACCGCGTGCGGTTCGACGTCAAACACGACATCGCCATCTGCGAGTTCCAGCTCATCGAGCGGGAAGATCGGCGGCTCGGTGACGGTCTGGGCCGAATGGACGGCACAGGAGCAACAGGACTTCCTGGCTGCACTGGCTCCATTCACGGCCGAAACCGGCATCACCGTGAACTACCAGGGCAAGGGCAACAACATGGACACCGCCCTGACAGCCGCGGTGTCAGGGGGTTCGCCACCAGATGTGGCGCTCGTGCCGGATCCTGGCACGCTCGACACCCTCGCCAAGGGCGGTTCGATCAAGGACCTCACCAGCGTCCTGGGCGGCTTGACGTCCAACTTCGGCAGTGCGTGGAACACGCTGGCCAGCTATAACGGCAAGCAGTACGGCGTGTGGTTCAAGGGCGCGAACAAGAACACGATCTGGTACAACCCCGCCCTGTTCACCGCGGCCGGCATCTCGTCGCCACCCACAACATGGGAACAGCTGATCAGCGATGCGGCCCAGCTGAAGGCGGCGGGTACCACGCCGTTCTCGCTCTGCACCGACGTCGGATGGCCGGTCGCCGACATGTGGCAGAACGTCTACCTCAAGACCGCGGGCGCCGCTGACTACAACAAGCTGGCAACGCACGCCCTCAAGTGGACCGATCCGACTGTCACCACGGCCTTCACCACGCTGGGTCAACTCTTCAGCCAGCCTTCGTATCTGCTCGGCGGCGTGCAGGGATCGCTCTCCAATGCATATCCCGCATGCGTCGACAAGGTCTTCCCCAAGCCACCCGCAACGCCGAAGGCCGCGATGGTCTTCGAGGGCGACTTCGTGGTCAGCGAGATCACGGGCAACTCCTCCAACTACGCTCCGGGCACGATGGGCACGGGCGGCGCCGCATGCACACCTGACGCCTCGAAGACGCCGTGCTTCGATTTCTTTCCGTTCCCCGCACCGGCGGCCGACAGCGCCAACAACTCCGCCATCCAGGGAGCAGGCGACGTGGCCATGCTGCTCAACCAGACCCCGCAGTCGACAGCGCTGATCAAGTACCTTGCGGGCCCTGAGGGCGGCACCATCTGGGCACACCTTGGCGGATTTGCGAGCCCGAACAACCAGGTCAAGACCAGCGCGTACCCGGACTCCGTGACCCAGGCCGACGCGCAGGCACTGGTCGGGGCAACCAGCTTCGTCTTCAGCCTCGACGACCTCCAGGGAAGTTGGGAGCCGCACATGTGGGCCGACCTGCTGCAGTTCCTGCAGAACCCGAGCTCTTCGAACGTTTCGACGATCGAGTCGACAATGGACTCGCAGGCAACGACCGCTCTCGGTCACTAATCGCCTCATCGCGCAATCCCGGCCGGTCCGGCTCAGCATCGCGAGCCGGGCCGGCCGCTAGCGCATCGCCTGCGTCCTTCCACCAGAGTGCGTCATCCTCGCGCTGGGACTGGAAGGCGATCGAAACATCCACAGTGCTGACAGAGCCGTTCATGCGCCTGTGAGGTCACCCTTCACCGCGAGCCGGAGGGGAACCATTCCGAGCTGAGGGGTGCTCCGCTCGCGCTAGCCCAGCACCACCGCGGTGACCGCGCCCACCACGAAGATCATTGCGAGGTAGGCGAGTGAGTAGTGGAACAGCAGCGCCGCGGCGTGCGATGAGCCTTTGGCGCGGGCCCAGAGCGCGAGCGCGAGGTAGCAGCCACCAAGCAACGCGGCGCCGGCGGTGTAGCCGATGCCGAGCGTGAGACCGGGGAGCAAGCTCGCGGTGATCAGCGCGAGCAGGTAGAGCAGGATGCGCCTATGGGTCCGGGCGGTCCCGATGATTCCCGGGAGCATCGGGACGCTCGCATTGCGGTAGTCGCGTCGCAGTAGCAGTGCCAGCGACCAGAAGTGCGGCGGGGTCCACAGGAAGACCAGCGCGAACAGCACGAACGCCAGCCAGCTGACGGTGCCGGTCACCGCCGCCCAGCCGACCAGCGGTGGAAACGCACCGGCTGCTCCGCCGATGACGATGTTGAGCGGCGTCCTGCGCTTGAGCAGCATGGTGTAGATGAAGACGTAGAACAGGCCGCCCGCGAGAGCCAGTGCGGCCGCCAGCGTGTTCACCGCGAGGCTGAAAACGACGACCGATGCGGCGATCAGCGAGACGCCGAAGGTCAACGCATGCCACGGAAGGATCCGGCCGGACGGCAGCGGGCGGCTGCACGTCCTCGCCATGACCCGGTCGATGTCGCGGTCGTACCAGCAATTGATCGCGCCCGACCCCCCGGACGCGAGAGCACCCCCGAGCGCGGCCCAGAAGAGCAGCGTGAGTGAGGGGATGCCACGGGCGGCGATGACCATGGTGGCAACCTCAGTGATGAGCAGCAGCACGATGATCCGCGGCTTGGCCAGGCTGACGTAGTCACGAGCCGTGGCACGGACCTGCGTGGAGCGCGTGCGAGCAACGCCGGATGCGGCGATGGCATCCGTCGGGCTCAGGACGATGTCTGCGCTGGTCTGCATTGCCTCTCCTACGCGCTACCCGTCGTCGCAGTGCCTGCGAGCTTTGCAACCTCGGCGTTGAAGTCAGCGGAGCTCATGGTGCCCAGCGCGCCGAGCACGACATCGCCGACCGTCCCCTTGGTCGTGAGGAAGACCAGCGCAGGCGCGGACGGAATCCGGTAATCGACTGCGAGCGTCGCGTTGGTGTCGGCGATGCTGGGATACGGCACTTTGAACTCTCTCTCAAACGCCAGGGCGGGAGTGGTCGTATCGCGGAGGTCGATGCCCAGGAACACGACGCCACGCGGTGACCATGTCGTATACGCGGTGTTCAACGCCGGCTGCTCATCATGGCAGGGACCGCACCAGGATGCCCAGAAGATCAGGACAACGGGATGGCCGTGGAAGGACGTGATGCTCACGACCTTTCCGGTGAGCGTCGGGCCACCCGACGCCGTGACCTGCTGCGGCGCGCTCGCCGCGTGTGGGGTGCCGCAACCGGCAATCAGCAGTGCAGCACAGCAGCCCACCACGACACGGCGCCTGCGGATCACGGCTGCACGACCGCGGCGCCTGTCGCCGAGCGATCGTCAATCTCGAACCACCGGATGCCGAGGTAGAGCAGTGCGACCACGAACGGCGTGCCCCCCGGGACCCACATCACACCCGCGGCGATCTCCTGGTCTCCCAGCAGGGTCAACCCACCCGAGTGGACCGGGTACGCATACAGCGGTTGCGTCGCGTATGCGATGACGATGGCGAGGCCCCAGCTCACAAACATTCCCACCAATACCACGACGGCGCGTCCGAGCATCGACAGCCGTCCGAGCGCCTTCACCGGGCTGATCACCTGGTCCCAGAACAGCAGGCCGACGACCAGAAAGGTCAGATGCTCGAGATCGTGCACCGACGCAAGCCGAAGCGTCGCGTTGTAGATGGCTGGGAGGTGCCAGACGAGGAGATCAATGCTGAACGCGAGCACGACGATGATCGCCGCCTTCGGCCCAGCGTGAAGCAACCGCATGGCGCGCGCGGGCCAGGTTCCCTCTATCGATATGGCCCTTCCCTGCGCGGCGAGATACCCGGCCCATGCCGTTCGAAACGGGTCTGCGAGCAGGATGAGCGGAGGAGCGACCAGCAGCAGCAGCACGTGCTGCACCATGTGGTCCCACTGGAACGCCGTATCGAGGTATGAGATCGGCGACACCAGGGCGAGCATGAGCGCCCCGATGCCGAGTGCGAACGCCGTGTCCCCGTTGTCCCACGATGCTGCCCGTCCCAACGCCGGCGATGCCGTGCGCCGCCCGCGCCAGTAGAGGTAGGCGGCCGTCGCGCACCCTACGATCGGTACTGGTTCGAGGCTCCAGTCGAGCAGCGATCGCCAGAGCATGCCGCCCTACGAGACGTACTGAACCAGCAGGTACACCGCGATCGATACGCCGGTGATGTACGTCCACTGCTCCAGAACAGCTCGGGCGTGTGCGGCGCTCAGTGGGTCGGTACGGCGCACGTGCCCCATCACCAGGCTCAACAACCACAGACCGGCCCCGATGAACTCCGCGCACAGCACCGCGTACCACAAGGTCGCGAGGTCAGCATACGTTCCTGCGCTGAAGAGCTCCCAGTTGAACTGGTACATCAGGAGAATGCGCACCGCCCCGGTGAGGATCGCACCCAGGAGAGCCAGCCACAGCAGCCCCGACACGGCGCTGGATTCGCGTGCCCTGCTCAGCCCGCTCCAGACTCCCCAGAGGACGAGGAGCGTCAGCAGGGGAAACGCCAGGGCAACGAGCGCGAGCGCTTGAGGTGGCGTGCCGACGCCGCTGGGATGCCACATCCCCCCGAAGTTGTTTGCGCGCAGATAGAGGAATGCGAAGAGAAGGCTCAGCTGAAGGGTTGTGTTCGCGGCCATGACCAACCGCGAACCGAAAGCCAGGGTGCGTTCGCCTCCAGCGACCTCGTCGATGACGGTGAGTCCGGTCGGGCTGACCTCTCCCATGCTCACGCTCCACCGAAGGCCGGTACGACCGGGCCGAATTCCGCCGCCGGCTTCCCGGTGTCGTAGTTGTACGGCAGCGACCAGGCCGTCGGCACCCTGTCGAAGTTGAATATCGGAACCGGCGTCGGCAGCTGCCACTCGACACCAAGCGATTCCCACGGGTTGGCCGTCGCCGGCACCTTCTTGATTGCGGCCTGCCAGATCAAGATTCCAAGGAATAACGCCATTGATGCTCCGAGGCCGAATGCGAAGACGGAGGCCGAGACGTTGAGCGGTTGCAGATAGGGCGCATAGCTGATGACGCGGCGAGTCATACCCATGATGCCGACCGCGATCAGCGAGAGAAATGTTCCGTTGAAAGTGAGAAACACCGCCCAGAATTGGAATTTCAGGAGCTTGGTGTCCATGGACACGCCCGTCATCTTTGGAAGGTAGTACACGATCCCAGCCATGAGCGCGAACACCTCGCCACCCATGATCGTGTAGTGGAAGTGAGCCTGAACGAAGTAGCTGGCGTGCAGCGTGAAATCACTCGGGACGTCCGACAGGAAGACCCCCGTGAACCCTCCGATCAGGAAGTTGAAGAAGAATGCGCAAATGAAGAGCATCGGCGTGCTGAAGCGGGTGCGCGCTCGCCACATCGAACCAAGCGCGATGAGATAGATGATGCCCGTCGGAACTGAGATCAGCTCTGTTGAGAACATGTAGAAGGGACGCAGCGATGGTGCCAGGCCGCTCACGAACAGGTGATGCTGCCAGACGGTGAAGCTCAGGAGACCGACTCCCACCATGCCGCCGATCGACACGCGATACCCCCACAGTGGCTTACGGGTGAACGCGGGCAGCATCTCCATGATCAGTCCGAAGGCGGGGATGACGAAGATGTAGACCTCTGGATGGCCGAAGAACCAGAAAAGGTTCTCCCACAGATAGGGCGAGCCGCCGCCCGCGGGGACGAAGAACGTCGTCTGGTATGTCCGGCTGAACATCTCCATCAGCACCGCGACGAGGAGCGCAGGCGAGGCGAGAAGGCCGAGAAATGAAGTGACCAACACTCCCCAGACGAACACCGGCATCCGGCTGTAGGGCATGCCGGGATGGCGCTTGGTCACGATGGTCGCGATCATGTTCAGACCTGACAGGCCGATCGAGAGGCCGATCAAGGCAAATGCCATCAGGTACGCGTCCATGCCGAGGACGTTCTGATCGGAGAGCGGCGCATAGCCCGTCCAACCGGTCGTGAATCCGCCGAGGAATACGGTGGACAACAGAATCAGGCCCGCAGGCGGCAGCAGCCAGAAGGTCAGTGCTTCGAGTTGCGGAAACGCCATGTTGCGCGACCCGATCATGATCGGGACGAAGTAGTTGCCGAACGGCCCGATGATCGCCGCTGAGGCCATGAAGATCATCAGCGTGCTGTGCAATCCGACCAGTGTCAGATACGACTGCGCATTGGCGACCGATGGCACCGGCGTCAGGAGCTCACTCCTGATGAACATCGCACCCAATCCACCGATGAACAGGAAGGCGAGGATCATCATGAGGTATTGCAAACCGATCACCTTGTGATCGGTCGTCATGCGGAAGTAGCGGCTCAAGCCGCCACCCTCGCCGTGCATGTAGGCGTTGTCCTCCTCGGAGGGCCGCCTCGCCCCCAGCAGGCGGCCGATCGGGTAGTTGAGAAAACCCATCCCGGCAAGGAATCCGACGACGCTCAGGGCATAGCCGAGCAGGATCCCCGGGTCGGAACCAAGTGAGTTGTCCGCATTGAATGAGTTGGCGATCGCCAGCGTGCCAATCCAGAACCCGACGAGGAAACCGATCACCGCGCCGATGACCCCAAGCAGCAGCCCCCACTCGTTGAGCCGGCGTGCCAGCGTCGGCCGTGTCGATATCGGCGGGCGCGACGGGGTTACAGCATCCACATCAGCTTTCCCTTGTGTGCGTGCGGTCGATCACGGTCAGGTGCCATACACGGTTGGCGATGGTTCGTAGGTGTGGCTGTACGGCAGCAGATATTTCATGATCGGTGCGTCAAGCGCCGTCTGCTGTTGTATCCAGGACGCAAAATCCGACTGACTCACGACCATCGCCGTGTTGTCCGCCATGTTTCCGTGCCAGAGACCGCAGAGCTCCGTGCACTGGACCCTGTAGGTCCCTATCTCGGTTGGAGTCGAGGACACGACGTTGTCGTTGAGGGGCACAGCGTCAGCTTTCACGCCCAGTGCAAAGAAGTTGAAGGAGTGAACGACGTCGAGGGACGTGACATTGAACTCAATCTTCTGCCCGACCGGCAGCACCAGTTGCGCTGTCTCGATGCCGCCGTACGCTGGATACCTGTACGTGAACCACCATTGCTGTGCAATGACCTGGACCTCGAGCGGCTGGCTCGGGGACGTGGGAAGCGAAAGCGCCGTCGTCGCAGTCGGGACCCCGGCTCCGGGTTCTTCATTCGCGAGCTCGACGGTCCCGTAGGTGGCGAGAATGAGCACCAGAACGACGCTTGTGACAATCCACGTGGTCTGAAGACGCGAGTTTCCCCTGAGTTCGCCGGGCGGTACCTCGCGCTCGGGAGGGGCGACGCGATTCAAGAAGAGCATGAAATAGAGACCCATCAGCACGCCGAAGAAGATCGGCCAGCCAGCCATCGCGAGGATCCTGATGACCTCGCTCTCATCGGACGCGAGGCTCCCAGCCTGCCCGGGCGGGATGGGGGCGAGAGCTAGAGCGATGTCGCCGAGGACGGCAACCACAACCCAGATGACAATCCCCAAACGGCCGGTCGCTGTTCGATTTCTCATCGTCAGCCCACCTGGAGCTCGCCGGCCATGTAGCCGAGCGTTTGCATTGGGCCGCCGTTGCCGTAGAGCGTCCCAGCGGCGCAGGGGACGAAGCACTGCCACCGGAAGAGGCCGGGCTTGTCGGGCACCACGAAGCTGAACTCGATCACTACCTGCGCGTTGGCAGGGGCGTTATCCGCGACGCCCTCCAGAGGAACGCTCAGTCCGAGGTCGGGGACGGTGAATGTGTGCGCGGCGAGAGACGGATCGATCGCGCCCATGACCTTGCCGTCCACGGTCATCTGGTTGTTGATCGTGCCTCTGACAAGGCCGAGGTATTCATTCCGGAGCCCGGTCTGACCGTCCTGCTGATCGATGGTCATGTGCACGACGGCCCCGGCAGGGACCTTGAGATAGGTGGTGGGCAGATAGCCGACCCAGTTCGGATGCTCGCCATTTCCCTGGCCGGCGGTGCCGACGGCAGCGACCGTCGTGAGCGTGAAGTTCACCACCGGCCGGCCCTGGAGGGTCTGCGACGTCGTGGTCGCGGCAATCTGCGGCGGAGTCGGGTTGAGGAATCGGGTCACAAAGAACCCGACCGCCACTCCTGCCACCACCACGCCGGCGAGGAGGATCCAGATTCTCGATCGCATATTCGCCTATACCTCTATATGAGCGCGGCTGTGGCGGGGGCAACACCTGTCGACGAGGAATAGCGCAGGGAACGTCGTGTGGAGACGGCCGCTGTGCCGAGCGAGCTCAGCCAGACCCACGACGCCGAGGATGCGATGAATCCGGGCACCAGTTCTCCACTCAACGGGCTGCCGGTTCGTTCTGAAGGCGACATGATCGCGGTGTTATGGGGGTTCCGTCAAGCCCCCTCTTCGGGCGTGTCGCCTTTCACACCATCACCGGCGGCTTGCGCGGCTGTTTGCGCAGACTTGCGCAGTCACCGATTGCACGCGTAGACACCAATCATGCACGCGAGATCCATCTCCCTCCGTCATGATTCGTGCGCCGCCGTCCGGGCGTTGCACCCATTCGCGGCGACCCCACTCGGCACCCGTGTCGGCGATGAGCTCAGCAGCGCGGTTCACGCGTTGCCCGTTGTGGAACGGGGGAATGGAAGCGCCTGGAGCCTTCAGGTTCCCCCGCAGGACGCAGGGTCGCTTGCCGGCGTGTCCAGCGTCAGGGCGACCGCAGGTATGGCAGTGGGAGGTCGAGCGACGTCACCGGCGCCACCGTGGCTCTCGCCGAGCGATGGAATGGGGGTGAACTGGAGCATCGTGCCTTCGCGCAACGGCCACCGAGGCGCGCGATCGAAGGCGCGCCGGTGGCCGTTGACGGTCTCGGCTCAGTCCTGACCGCGGTCGTACGGGCGCAGGAAGCGGGTCGGCTGGAAGACGACGAAGGCCGCGGCCACGGTGTTGTACGTCGGGCCGAGCGCGGTTGCCGCAGCCTCGAGGTCATCCGCCGCCGTACTGTCGCCCCACATGCCGGTGTCCACGCGGTGGATCAGCGTCTGGAAGGCGGCGATCGTCTCCGCCGGCGTGAAGGTGCAGTGTCCGGCCCGACTGACGTAGCCCTCGCGAAGATTCTGACCGTCGCCGACGTCCTGGGCGACGTTGCGGTACGCCTGCTCTGCCTGGTTGACGACCAGACCGTCACCGGTCGTGTGGAGCGTGAGCACCGGACGATCGAGATCGCCGTTGAAGGTGATGTATTTGGTGAGGTACTTCACGGCTTTGGGGAGCGCGGCGATCGGCGTCGAGGCCTGGAGGGTCGCGAGATCGGCGCTCAGGCTCAGGCCGGCAGCTGAGTACAGCCCCTGGACCTCCGCGAAATCAGAGGACATGGCGAGCTGCTGCGTGAAGTTGACGCCGGTGGTCCAGGACACGTTGCCTCCCGCTCGCGCCTCGAGCTCAGCTCGGAGTGCATACGCAAACGGGCCATCGACCTGCGTCTCCCAGAGGTATTGATTCGCCTCCTGCGTGACGTAATCGGTGGGAGCGGGCTCGGGGCTTGCCGGGTTGAACCAGCCCGGGACGTCGCCGAGCGCGCTGGCGAGGGCAACGCGGGCTCTCCCCTGCGGGGTGGCCTGCGCGGCGGCAAACAGGGTCTCGGCGATCCCGAGGTTGGTGGTCGGATCGGTGATGTTGACCACCTGCAGGCCCGAGGACGGTCCAAGCAGTTGCTGGACGGCAACGGCCGCGTCCAGCGCCACGTTCCAGGTCCCAACACCTCCCCCGAGCACGCCGCACATCGGGAGCGCTGCCGTGAAGCGATCGGGCGCCACCTGGAGCAGGGCGGCCGTGATCATGCCCCCGAGGGAATGACCCCAGGCGATCGTCCGGGTGGGAGTGCCCACCCGCCGGTCGAAGGTGTTCAACGTCGAGAGCTGATCGGGAATCGCCTGCTGGAGGGCCCAGCCCGTTGTGGCGTAGGACGAACCCGCAAGCGCGTAGCCGTTGCTCAGCAGCCACTGGCCGGTGAGCGGATCGCCGACATCCGTTGCGGGGTTCGGGCTCCCCGGCGTCACATAGCCATGGCTATACAGGACGAGCGTGCCATTCCAGCGGGCGGGAACCTGGATCAGGTAGGTCGCACCGTCGTGCAGCGTGCCGGTGAGTGTCCGAGCGTTTCCCGATGCCAGGACGGTGGGCCCGGCGCCGAATGCGAGCGTTCCCGCTCCCAGGGCCAGGGCGCACACCACTGCCAGTCGGCCGCGTCGTGTCGTTTGACTGCGATACATGGTTCAAACCCCCGTTGATCGCGTCGACGGCTGTCCGGGCGCCGACGCTACTCCGGGGGGACTGCGCGGGTCAAGCCGAGGTCCCGATCGGGACGCCGTCACTCGGAACGGCGCCCGATAGGGATGCAGCGACCGTGCCGCTCTTGCGTGCGGCAGCGGCTCAGACGGCGGCCGGTTCCGGTTCGAAGCTGGCGAGCATGGCTTGCAGCGCGAGTTGATCGGGTCCGACAAATGGGTCGGCGCCGGGGGCAAGCGCCAGCATGTCGAAGAGTTGCGTGCCGCTCCGAGTTGCCGGAGGAAGATGCGTGCTCAGGACGGTTTCAGCGTCGACTGCCTGCATCGCCTTGACCGTCTGCAGATAGCGCACGGTGTCGACGCCGTGCACCCACGGACTGTCGATCGTCGCCCACAGAAGCTGGCGACCGAGCAGCTCTTCGGATGGCACCTCGCGGGCGTCGGCGGCACAGGCGAGTTCCATCGTGGCGAGCGGCGCGCCGAAGCAGTCGGAGCTGAACGACGTGCGCGAGCGGTCGTCGTAGAAGCCGACGGTTGCAGGATTGTCGAAGAGTGGCGGGCGGAACGCGTGCAGCGTTCGGTCACCGATGTCGAGCTTCTCGCCAGGATTCAAGAGATACAGGCGGGCGAGAGGCAGCGGCAGCTCCGTCGACATGATGCCGGCGCCGATGAATGTCGTGATCAGACGTGCCTGCGGTGCCGCGTCGAGCAGCGCGAACAGACCGCCGGTGTGATCTCGGTCCGGATGCGTGAGCCAGATCCAGCGGACTTCCGCCGGGTCCATGACGGTTCGCAGAGTCTCAACGAAATCCCGGTCGGGCAACCCGAGCCCCGTGTCGACGACCACGGGTTCGCGTGCGTGCAGCACGAACGCGTTGATGGGAAGAAATCCAATTCCGGGTACTTCGAGGCAGTCGTTGAGGACGGTGACGTCCTCGTTGATTCGATGCGTGCGCATGCGTTGCTTCCCTGTGAGTCGTTGGCGGAGAGATCGGAACGCGTGGAGCGACGGGGATGTGATCGTGATCAGGTCGTGCGCTTGCGCGGTGCGGGTGCGTAGTGGGCGAGAAACATGTCAGTGGCTTCGTCTGCGAGCCGCAACCAGCGGTCACCGCCCGGCTGGTTGGAGGACTGCTGCACCGCAAGACCGGAGACCACCGCCGTCCACATGTCGACAGCATCGACGTCGGTGATGCCGCATTCGCGGATTGCCTCGCGAGCGCTCTCGAGGACCGCGATTGCCGGCGCGAACAACTCGGGGCTCGGCTCGAATCCCCGAATCGTCCGCTGGAACAGCAACTGGTAGCGGGCGGCGTCCTCGACGCAGAACCGCAGGAAGCGCCGGACGCGCTCGCGCAGCGCTTCGGCGGGCTCGCGGCCTGCCGGCAGGTCGCCCACCCGGTGCAGCAAATCGCGGTTGGACTCCTCGAACATGGCGTCGTAGATCGCGAACTTGGAAGGAAAGTACGCGTACAGGGACTGCGCGCGCATGCCGACCCGGGTACCGAGATCCCGCATCGACAGCGCACCCAGCCCGTCGGCGCGGACCACGTCCCACGCGGCGTCGAGGATCTCTCGACGCGTTGTCGCATTCCGCTCCGCCCGGCGGTTTCTCGGCGCGATCACGGTCGCGCGCGCGGTCGCACGGTTACCTGACACTGTCAGTTATTCTGAACGCTGTCAGCCTAGGAAGTCAATGGCTGACCCGCGGGGGCCCGCGTCAGGCGTTCACACGGCTCCGAGTTGAACGGCCTGAGCGAGACGCAGATCGCGTGACGACCTTCCCACCCGCACGGTGTACGAGCCCGGAGGCCAGACCCAGCCGCCCGCGACGCTCTCGAACCGCGCGAAGGCGCGAGCCGGGATCACCATCCGTGCCGTCGCGGTTTGCCCCGCGCCGGCTTCGACGGTGGCGAACGACGCCAGGACCCGGAGCGGCCGGCTGGGGTCATCGTCTGGAGCCTCGAGGTAGGCCTGCACCACCTCGCGGCCGTCCCGGTCTCCCGCGTTGCGCACCGCCACCACCACTGCGAGGTTGTGATCTCGTTGCACCTCACTCGATTCCAGCACGAGCGAGTCATAGCTCCAGTCGGTGTAGCCGAGGCCGTGCCCGAAGCTGAAGAGCGGATCGCGCTCGCCGCGGTCGTAGCCGCGATACCCGACCAGCAGACCCTCCGAGTAGGGGAGCTCTCCCCCCTTTGGTGTTGCGTCCAGCACCGGCGAATCCGCCGCTCCACGAGGAATGGAGATGGGGAGGCGGCCCCCCGGCTCGGCAACGCCGAGCAGGCAGTCGGTCAGCGCCTCCCCGAACGCCTGCCCCGGGAGCCAGGCCTGGATCACCGCCGCGACGTCGTCGACCCAGGGCATCAGCACCGGCATCCCCGAATTGACGACGACCACTGTGTTGGGTTGCACAGCGGCAACGCGTCTGATCAGCTCGTCCTGCCGCCCCGGGAGGACGAGTGTGTCCCGGTCATAGCCCTCACTCTCCGTCCCCTCCGCCGATCCGACAACGACCACCGCAACGTCGGCCCCACTCGCGGAGGCCACTGCCTCCTCGAGCAGTCGATCCTCGTCGAGTTCGCGGCGTGACACCGAGCCGCATGGTGACGAAGCCCGCCTGCGGCCCGCGGACGTCGGGGCGATACACGGCTCGGATCTCCACGTCGCCACCTGCGTGCAAATCGACAGGCACGCGCAGCTCGGGAGGGCGCGAGAAGGCCTCGACGACTTCGGTCGGATGCAGCGTCGTTGCCTCGGCCAGCACCGACCCGTCGATGGCGATGCTCAGCATGCCGACGCCGGCCACACCGACGATGTGTGGTCCGTCAACGGACGCCCGATATCGCGCACGCATGACCAGCTCCGATCCGGGCTGATGCACGGCCGCAGGCAGGCCATCCCACCACGTGAGCACACTGCTCGGGCTCGACGAGTCGTGATGCACCGTGCCATCCGCGTCGCGGACTTCGACATGTACCCCGGGCGCTCCGGACACCGGGTCGCGCAGGTTGCCGTCCCGGGGTTGAGGGATCGTCGCCCAGGTCAGGCATCCCTGCTGCACGTCCACCGCATCGAACTCACCCAACATGAGCAGCGAATCGGCGAGCCCAGGACGGACCACGGGAAGGACCCGTACGCTGCCGCCACCCTGCGTCTGCGGCTCGACGGCATTGGGCCCGATCAACGCAACTCGCCGCATGTCGGCGGGTCTCAATGGCAACAGCCCGTCCTGGTTGCGCAGCAGCACGAATGACCGCGAGGTGACCTCCCGCACGAGCGTTGGATCGATGAGCGCTGGACCCGCCGCAGGTGATGCGTGATGCCCGTCGGCGCCGTCCGGTGATCCAAACTCCGGCACCCCGTTGAGCGCCCCGACACGGCGAGCGAGGCGCAGCAATCGCGAGACCTTGTCGTCGACGACCACTTCGGGCACCGTCCCGTCGCGCACCGCCGCGACCAGCTGGTCGCCCCAGGGTCCGCGAGGCCCGGGCATCACCAGGTCGAGACCCGCCAGCGCGGTCGGGCCGGTCGTCCTCGTGGCCGACCAGTCGGAGACCACGACGCCCTGGAATCCCCACTCGTCCTTGAGCAGATCGCGGAGCAGGGTTGCGTTGGCGGTCATGGTGTGTCCGTTCACCGAGTTGTAGGCGGCCATCACCATCGCCACGTCGGCCTCGAAGACACACGCCTCGAACGGCGCGAGATAGAGCTCGCGCAGCACCTGCTCGCTGATACGCGCGTCATACGTACGCCGGTCGGTCTCGGAGTCATTGGCAACGTAGTGCTTGGCGGTTGCACCCACGCCCGCCTCCTGCACGCCGCGCACGTAGGCGACGGCGAGGCGAGCGGTGAGAACCGGGTCCTCGGAGAAACACTCGAAGCCGCGCCCGCTGAGCGGCGTTCGCACGATGTTGACCGTCGGAGCCAGCAGCACGTCGACCCCTCGAGAGCGCGCTTCCTCGCCGAGTGCCCGCGCGACCTCGGTGACGAGACGCTCATCCCAGGTGGCGCCGAGCGCCACCGGACATGGCAACGACGACGAAGGCTTATCTGGATCGAAGCGGCGTCCGCGGACACCCGACGGGCCATCCGAGACCACCATCGAGCGAAGTCCGACGGCGTTGATGGCGTACAACGACCAAGCATCCGCACCGGTCAGCAGGCGCACCTTCTGCTCGAGGCTGAGCCGGGCCAGCAGGCGGGACTTGTCGCCACGGGTGCCGGTTGCAGTCGCGTTCATGTTTGGCCGTCCTTTCTTGCAGGCGGATCCCCGCGTCCGGCCGGCGCGGTGCCGGCCGGACGGATCCGCCCATCGGGGTGATGGGTACGCATCGTTTCGAGGTGCGGCTCAGGCCACCGGCTTGAGTTGCATCAGGATGTAGGGCATCTGTGGATCACTCGGCGAGGGATCCATGTATGGATGTGACTGATCGGGCCATCCGACATATTTGGCGCTGCTGTACACGTTCCAGTCCGCTCCATACAGTAGTGGCGCCTCAGGGACCTCCGTCGACATGATCTTCTCGAGCTGCTGGACGGCGGGATAGAGCGTCGCAGTATCGGATGGATCCGTACCGGCGTAGGTCTGCAGAGCTGACGCGGCGGCGGCGTTCGAATATCCCTCGTCATGAGCCGCGGTGGTTGAGCTCGAGCCGTCGAGCCAGTCCTCGTACTGGGTGTATGGGATCTGGCCACCCTGGCCCCAGTGGATCGCCGTCTGCCACGCGGCGGGGGTGCCGGTGATGTTGGCGTTCCAGTCCGAGTAGCCCTGCGCCGGCTTGGTTGTCACATCCATGCCCAGTGCCTGAAGCTCCTGGGAGATGAGCGACGCATCCTCCCAGTAATCGGAGAATGGAACCGGGTCGTAGACCGAGAACTTGATGATCTCGCCGCCCTTCGTCCAGCAGTTTGCAACGTTGGTGCCATCGCAATTCCCGCCCGACTTGTAGGTGCCCGTCCCGCTGTTGTAGCTGGAACTGGCGGGCGCCTTCCACCCTCCGGCAGTGAGGATGTCGTAGACGTCGTCACCCGCCGGCAGCTTGTCTGCCTTGGCTGTTGCAGCATCAGGAACATTCCCGGTGCTCGAGAGATCATTGGTGAGACTGCCGTCTGAGGGGAGGAACGCCTTCTGAGCGGGCAGGATCAATCCACCCGACGAAGTTGCGGGCACCTCGTAGCCCAACTCTCCAAGCAGCGCGAGCGCGTTGCGATCGATGCCGTAGCTGACCGCCTTGCGCACGGCCGCGTCGCCAATCCCGGTGGCGCCGCCGTTGCCCGGGTTCAGGTTGAACCGGAGCGCCACTGTGCTGCCGGACGCGAACCAGGCATGGTTGGTCTGCGGATCCAGGTTCACGTAGCTCGCGTAGATATTCGGGATGTCGTTACCGGCCCAGTCGAGCTGCTGGCTCACCAGTGCATCGCTGGCCGCCGCATTGGTGGCGACCGACGGCACCTCGACCTCGGACTCCGGCGGTGTGCCACCCCAGTAGTGGGGATTCGGCTTGAACTTGATCAACGAGGTGGAGTAGCTGTCCAGCTCGAAAGGTCCAGTCCCGACCGGATGAGTGATCTGCATGGTGGGGTTCTGGGCGATCTGGTTGGCCACCGATGCCTGCATGATGTAGGTGGTCCCGAGGATGGCCCACAGGCCGGTGAACTGGGGCGTGCTGAAGTGCAGTGTCACCGTGTTCCCGGAGATCGTGGGGGCAGACGCCTGCGGCGCGACGCCTGGAATGTCAGCCTTTGGGACGTTCATCGCCGTAAATGTCGCGGCGACGTCCTTCGGACCGAAGGATGAGCCGTCACTGAACTTCACCCCGGTGCGCAACGTGATCTGCAGATCCTTGCCGCCATTCTGGAACGCATACGCGGTCGCCAGCCAGTAGTGCGTGCCCGCCGCGGTCGGATCGAGCTGGTCGAATTCGACCAGTGGCTCGTACAGGATGCTTTTCATCCCGACACTGGACGCGACCGAGTTTGGATCGTACGGATTGAAGTCATCCGAGAAGGTGACACCGGTGGTCGGCTCGTAGATGAGTGGCTTGCCAGTCGTTGTATGCGCGGTCGGCCCGGCGCTCGAACACGCAGCGACGACGATGGTCGTGACGCCGAGAACTCCGATGAATGCTCTCCGGCTCATGTTGTGATTCCTCCATTCGTTTCCTGATTTCCGTGAAGCACTGCGCTGATTGGCAGTGCGGGTGCGCCTTCGCTGCAAGGGGTGACCGAGTTAGGGAGGGCGTTGCACCTCGGCCTCACGCTGCGTGGTGGACGACGTTGCCGGCGTCACGCCGACACCATCGACGGCGCCGTTTGCGGAATCAACGTGCAGCCAGCACGCGGCTGCATGCCCGGCCGAGACGGTCACAGTTGGTGGTGCCATGCTTTTGCAGATCTCCATGACGTGCGGACAGCGGGGATGAAAGCGGCATCCGGGCGGCGGAGCAAGGAGGCTTGGGGGTGCTCCCCGCGCGGCGAGAGTTCGGGCGCTCGATCCGCTCCGGATCGGGAGCGGCGGACAGCAACAGCTGGGTGTACGGATGCGCCGGAGAGTCGGTGAGACTGACGCTCGGTGCCGCCTCGACCAGCTGGCCGGCGTACATGACCACGATCGTGTCGGCCAGGTATCGGGCAGAAGCGATGTCGTGGGTCACGTAGAGGATTGCGAGCCGCTCGCGATCGCGAAGATCGGCAAGCAGGTTGAGCACGCCGAGGCGGATCGACACATCGAGCATCGACACCGGTTCGTCGGCGAGCAAGACGCGTGGACGCACCGCGAGCGCCCGGGCGATCGCGACACGCTGGCGCTGGCCTCCCGACAGTTCGTGGGGGAACTTCTCGGCAAACTTTGCGGGTGGGTCAAGCGCGACCCGGTGCAGCAGTTGCCGCACCGCGTCTTCGACGTCGCCGTCGGCGGTGTGATGGATTTGCAGCGGACGCGCCAGGTGATGCCGAACCCTGTGCACGGGATTGAGCGAGGCGAAGGGATCCTGGAAGACCATCTGCACCTGCGCGGCGAACGATCGCGTGCGTGCTGGGGCGACGACCTTGCCGTCGAGGAGCACCTCGCCCGCGTCCGGTTTCGTGATCCTCGCGAGCAGTCGTGCGACGGTGGTCTTCCCGGATCCGCTCTCACCCACGACGGCGGTGACCGCTCCCGCCATGAGCTGCACGGAAACGTTATCCACGGCGTGGAGTCGCGAGCGCCGCGCCAGGAACCCCATATTTCGCTTGACCCAGTACGACTTCGTCAGGCCGCGGCCCTCGAGCACGGGGGTCTCCACTCCACCATCCGGGACGACCCCAAGCGTGGTCATACGGCACGCTCCCCGCTCGTCTCGACCGGTGTGGTGCGGGCCTGCGTCACGGCCGGATCCGGAAGCATCAGCTCGGCGGGAGCTGTCGCCGTGCCTCGATGGAGCCAGCACGCAACCTCGCGAGGCGATCCTGCCAGGGGTTCGAGTTTTGGCACATCCTGGCGGCATTGGGGCATCGCCCATGCGCAGCGCGGATGAAACGCACACCCCGGCGGGAGATCTCGCAGGTCGGGTGGAGAACCCGCGATACCTTCCATGCGATAGCGCTCGCCGTGCATCGGCGGAAAGCAATGGAGCAGACCGTACGTATACGGCAGACGCGGCGCGCGGAACAATGATGCTGAGGGCGCCCGCTCCATCAGCCGGCCCGCGTACATCACCGCGATGTCGTCCGCGAACTCGACCAGGAGCGAGAGGTCATGCGTGATGAAGAGCGCGGCGAAACCCAGGCGGTCGCGCAACCCCATCAACTCCTCGAGGATCTCGCGCTGGGTCACCACGTCAAGGGCGGTCGTGGGCTCGTCGAGGATCATGACCTGCGGATCCAGGGCGAGGGCCATCGCGATCATCGCCCGCTGGCGCATGCCGCCCGACATCTCGTGGGGATAGCTGCGGAGGCGATCCGCGGTCATGCCGACCAGCTCGAGCAAATCCCCGGCACGGTCTCGCCTCGCTGCCCGGCCGAGGTCTGGGCGGTGGGTGGCGAGCAATTCGTCGAACTGCGCACCGATCGTGCTCACCGGGTTGAGGGCGTTCAGCGCACTCTGCAGCACGATTGCGATCTCGGACCATCGGACGGCTCGGAGCTCCTCCGGGCCTGCTGTCAGCAAATCCAGGGGCGGCGCGGGATTGCCGGCCGACGCGCGCCTGGAATGGAAGAGCACCTCGCCGCCGGTGATCACCCCGGGCGAGCGAAGCAATCGGATCGCCGCCATCGCCAGCGTCGACTTGCCGCTCCCGCTCTCGCCGGCCAGGCCGAGGACCCGGCCACGCCCGAGTGTCAGATCGCACTCGGCGACCGCGTGCACGGCGTCGTCGCCGAAGCCGTAGTCGACGGAGAGCCCTTTGATCTCCAGCACGGGATCCACGTCCCGACGGGGTGGGAACTCGTGCGCGCCAGACGTTCCCGGGCTGGTCGTCGCGCTCACGGTTGGGTGGGTCATGGCGTCCCCGGCTCGACGCCGGTGACGTCGACGTCGATCGCCTTCCGGCGCACCACGGGTGTGAGGCCGAGCTTCGGCCGGCGGCTGATGCCCAGCGTGCGCGCAGCTTTCCGGGACAGACCCGCAACCCGGAGCCGAGGATTGATGAATTCGTCGATGCCGAAGTTGACGAGCGCCAGGCCGCAGCCGAGCAGGGCGATGCAGAGGCCGGGAGGCGCCCACCACCACCACCAGCCGCCGCGCACCGCGTTGTTCGCGAACACTTCACGGAGCATGTATCCCCAGTTCCAGAGACCCGGGGGCGACGACGTGGGTGACCCGGCGAGGCCGAGGAATGAGATGGCGACATAGGCGCCGATCGCCGAGAGCGTCGTGAACAGAAACGAGGAGGCAACGATCGGGATTAGGTTGGGCAGGATCTCGACGAGGATGATGCGGAGCCTCCCCTCGCCGGAAACGCGTGCCGCCTCAACGAAATCCCGATTGCGCAGCGAGAGGGTCTGCGCCCTCAGCACCCGGGAGCTGTACGCCCAGGTGGTGATGGCGATGATGAAGCTGACCAGGAGGATGCTCGTGCCTGCGGCAGGGACGTAGTCGGCGAGGACGATGAGCAGGGGAAGGCCCGGGATGGCGAGAAAGACGTTGCCCACCAGCGAGAGGCCTTCGTCGGCGCCACCGCCGAGGTACCCCGCCGTGACACCGACGATGATCGAGAGAACCGTGGCGATCGCAGCCGCGAGCAGCCCGACCGCGAACGTGGCCTGGGTTGACACCAGGAGCTGTGACCACACGTCCTGCGCGAAGACGGTGGTGCCGAGCCAGTGCGCGCCTGATGGTGGAAGTGGAAGCGGGTAATAGTCAGCCTTGATGTGCGTGCCGGGACCAGTCCCCGCGACCAGGACGTGCTGCACCCAGCTTTCGTTCGTGAGATTCGGCGAGTACGGCGCGACCCAGGCGCCGATGATCGCGATCACCCCGAACACCGCCAGGAGCACGAGTCCGGCGATCACCTTGGGCGACCGCGGCAGGCGCAACGCCCGCGGGGTCGGCGCCGCCGCGGACGCCGTCGCAGCCGGCTCGACGAGGATGGGCGTGTTGATCATCGCTCAGGCCTCCTGCCGAGCCCGCGGATCGATCAGCACGTAGACCACATCCGCGAGGAGGTTGGCGGCGAGCACGACCAGCGTGATCACCACGAAGATTCCCTGGACCAGCGTGTAATCCAGTGCGCCGAGCGCGCCGTAGAGGTGGTACCCGATACCCGGGTAGTTGAAGACGATTTCGACCAAAATCTGACCGGCCACGACCAGGCTTATCGCCACCGAGAAGTTCGACACGCACGGCAGCAGCGCGTTCCGCGCCGCGTACCAGACCACCTTGCCGGTGTGCAAACCTTTGGCCCGCGCGACCAGGACGAAGTCCTCGTCCATGGTGGTGATCATCTGGTTGCGCATTGCCAGGATGAAGCCACCCATCGACGCGAGGATCACGGTCAACGCAGGAAGCACGGCGTGCCCGATGATGCTGGCGATATAGGGCAGGTTCATCCCCGGGTCGACGCCGTAGATATCGAATCCATACAGGCTCGGGAACCACTTGAGCAGGCTCCCTGTCTCCCCGAAGATCAGCACCAGGACAAGGGCGAGAAAGAAATACGGGATCGCCTGAAAGAAGGTCGCAGCAGGCAGCAGCCAGTCCGTGGAGGCACCCCGTCGCCAGGCCATGACGGCGCCGATCGCCGTGCCGGCGACGAAGCTCAGGAGGGTGGCCACCCCAAGGAGCCCCAGCGTCCAGGGCAGGTATGAGGCGATCAGGCTCGTCACCGGGGCGTTCTCCGACCACGAGAACCCGAGGTTCCCGTGCACGAGGTTGCCCAGGTATTGCACGTACTGCACCCAGATGCTGGTGTGGACGTTGAAGCCGAGCTGCGCCTCGATGGCCTTGATGCAATAGACGTTGCAGATGCCGGACGACTGCGCCCGTGCGATGGCGCCGGCGACCGGATTACCAGGGACGGCGCGCGGGAGCAGGAAGCTGACCGTCACGGCAACCCAGGCGGCGAGGAGGTACACGCCCAGGCGGCGAAGCAACGCGCGCATCGCTAGCCCCCGACCCCTGGCGGGGGCGTGACCGGCGAGGCGGGCGCGCAGCCGCAACTCTCACGGAGCATGAGTCGGACCGGGAGGACGATGTTGGCCTCGCCGCCCTGCCCGCTGATCCTCGAAAAGAGGACCTCGAAGGCGGTGGCCCCCATCTGCTCGATCGGCTGACGGATGGTGGTGAGTGACGGGTGGAGATGACGGGCGACCGGCACATCGTCGAAACCGGTGACGGCGACGTCGCCGGGAACGCTCACGCCCTGCCGGGCGAGGGCGTGAATCACCCCGAGTGCGGTCTGGTCGTTCGCGCAGACGATGGCGCGGGGCAGGTCCCCACCCCGGGCGAACAGGGAGGCGATCACCTGGGCGCCGCCCGAGGCGCTGTAGTTCCCCTGCCATGCTGGTCCCGTCTGGATCACGGCGCCCACCGCGGTGGCGGCCGCCTCGAAGACCCGCGCTCGAGCCCGGTTGTCAGGGCTGTCGGCGTGTCCCGAAAGGTAGGCGAGGTGCCGGTATCCATGGTCACCGGTGAGGTGGTTGACCAGGGCCCGCATGCCGGCATCGTTGTCGCAACCCACATTCACCGACGACCGAGTTGGGCTGCCCGCCAGCGTGACAATCGGGATCATCTCCGCCAGCCGGGCGATGCCGACGGCCGACAGCATCCGGTCGTGGAGGATGATGCCGTCCGATTTTCCGGCGACCCCGGCGATGCGCGTGGAGGCATGCGAGTCGTGGACGCCGACGGAGCTCACCAGGACGTCGTAGCTCCGGCGTTGAGCAGCAACCTCAACGCCGCGGTTGATGCCATCGATGAACAGCAGGCTCTCGTCCTCGTCCTCGAAGGTTGCCTCGCCTCCACGCCGGAAGACGACGCCCACCACCTCCTTGAGTCCGTTCGAGAGGGCCCGAGCCGCCGCATCTGGAACAAAGCTGAGCTCACCAACCGCACGCATGACGCGCTCTCGTGTGTCCGGGCGAGGCGTGCCCTGGCCGTTGAGGACCCGGGACACCGATGCGATCGAGACGCCGGCCAGGCGGGCGACGTCATAGATCGTCAGCGTCCCCTTGGACCGCTTGGCTTCCGTCATGAGGGCTGCCGCCTCCAGTGCCTGGGAGGTCGAGGGTACCCCTGTAAGCGCTTACCAGTAAGCGCTTACAGGCTGGGGCGGCATGATAGCCCTCCAGGCCTCGCTGCGCAAGGGGTCGAGCGGTAGCGGCCGTTCGCCGCCCCCAAAGCCCGACCTCCAGCAGCGTGCCCCGACCAGCGAAAATCGAGTGGTGACTGAGCCAACCGACTACCACCCCACCGACGACCGCTATTCCTCGATGACCTATCGCCGTTGCGGGCGCAGTGGCATCCTCCTCCCCGCTCTGTCGCTCGGCCTGTGGCACAACTTCGGTGACGATCGCCCCATTGACCGCCAGCGCGCCATCCTGCGGCGTGCATTCGACCTCGGCATCACCCACTTCGACCTGGCGAACAACTACGGCCCGCCGTACGGCAGCGCCGAAGCCAATTTCGGGCGGATCCTGCGCAGCGACTTTCGTGGGTACCGTGATGAACTGGTCATCTCGACGAAGGCCGGCTGGGACATGTGGCCCGGTCCATATGGCGATCTTGGTTCGCGCAAGTACCTTCTGGCCAGCCTCGACCAGAGCCTGCAACGCCTCGGCCTCGACTACGTCGACATCTTCTACCACCACCGTTTCGACCCCAACACGCCCCTCGAGGAAACGCTTGGCGCCCTGCACTCGGCGGTGCAGCAGGGAAAGGCACTCTACGTCGGCATCTCGTCCTATTCGGACAAGCGGACGGCCGAAGCGATCGCGATCCTGCGCGACCTCGGGACCCCCCTCCTCATCCACCAGCCGTCCTACTCGATGCTCAACCGTTGGATCGAGCACGGTCTCCTCGATGTGCTCGGCGACAATGGGGTGGGTTGCATCGCCTTCTCACCTCTTGCGCAGGGAGTGCTGACCGATCGCTACCTTCACGGCATCCCCGAGGGGTCACGCGCTCGCGAGAACTCCTCACTCAGCGAGGACATGCTGAGCGACGACATCCTGGCTCATGTTCGGGCACTGACCACCATCGCGGAGCGACGCGGCCAGAGCCTCGCCCAGATGGCGCTCGCCTGGGCGCTTCGTGATCCGCGGGTCACCTCGGTGGTCATCGGCGCCTCAAGCGTCGACCAGCTCCAGCAGAACGTCAAAGCCCTCGACCACCTCGAGTTCTCCCCGGACGAGCTCGCGGAGATCGATCAATACGCGGTCGAGAGCGGTATCGACCTGTGGCGAGGACCGGCCACGTCATAGCCGGAGGCCTCAGCGCGGGTCAGAGGAGCGTCTCCTCCTGCTCCATCCGCCTGTTCCGGCGCCGTTCCTGACCGGCCTTGCCGTCGGATGCGGGGTGCTCGACGATTGCGATCACGCGCGTGGCCATGAAGCGCCCCACCCGCACCGGGTTCCCGCTGCGAGTGAGCTCCGCCACCTCGACGATGCCACGCGCGGTGGTCACCTCGACGCGCCTGCCGGCACGTGTCGCCGAGATCTCGAACGTTCTCGCGCTGCCGGTCCCCGCATCGACGATGACCTCGACCTTGTCTCCGATCACGCGTCGACTCTAACGATCGGGGAGGAGGCCCTTCAGGACATCGACGTCAGCCTGAGCCGCTCCGCACATTCGCGCCCGCTCAGGATTGCGTAGCGCTCCACGTACCGTTGCCGCCCCCGTTGGGCACCGTATACGTGCCGGACATGCTGTTGCCGGATACCGTACCGGTGTACGTGACGCCGCCCACTGAGCCGAAGGTGATCGCGCTGCCTCCCACGTTCCCAGTGATGTGCACCGCGTTCGGCGACGACGAAAGATTGATGGTTCCGTCCAATGTCGCGCCCGATTGCGTCCAGGTGAGCGTGAACGTCCCGTTGAAGGGCCCGCTGTATCGCCCCGACCAGGATCCCGCCAGATTCACCGCCGGAGGCGGCGCGGTCGGTGTCGCGGTGGGTGCAGCGGTGGGTGTGCTCGTCGCCGCCGCGCTCGTCGGGACGGACGCGACCGTCGGCGTCGGCGTCGTGGTGCCGGACCCGCCGCAGGCTGCGAGCAGCGCCACAACGGGCATCACGGTGAACGTCAGGGTTATTCGCTTCACGCCTCGGCTCCCTCCAGTGTTCAAGTATTTATTTGGCAATGACTGCAGGCAATGACGGCTGTCTCACTGCGCTGCATCCTTCCTGTCCCGGCTCATTGCGACGTGTCGCGCTCGCGCGGCCAGGGCGAGCCGGCAACTTCGAGAATCCGCTCGAACGGGATTGCCGCGCGTTCGGCAACCAGGCGCACCGAGGGCTCGGTCCCCTCGAAACGGCACAACACGACCTCGTCCTGGGACATGAGCAGCGAGCCGAGATAGCGAACCCTCTCCCCCTGCGATGTCGCCTCCGCTGCGCTTGCCGCCGCGCGCTCGTCAAGGGCGCTGAGGTCGGTCTGGCGTACCCCGGGCCAGAAGCACTCGGCCACGTACTGCGTCGCGTTCGGCGGCATGCCGATAGATTGGAGTGAGGCCGAACAGCTTGAAAGCGGGAAAACCCTACGTGCCGACCTGCTCGACCCTAGCCATGGCCCCGGTCATCGAGGGACTCGAGGGCTCGTGCCAGGCCGCCGCGTGAGCTGATCCCGAGCTTCCGGTATACCCGCGTGAGATTCGCCTCGACCGCCTTGGTTGTGAGGAACGCGCGCTTCGCGATCTCGCGGTTGGCCAGACCGGTCGCTGCCAGCTCCGCGACGCGCGCCTCTGTCGGCGTGAGGGCGTCGGACCACACCGTGCGAGCACCCAGGCGGGCGAGCTCATCGCGTGCACGTGCTGCCCAGGTTGGTGTGCCAAGGTTGTCGAATACGGTCAGCGCCTCTTGCAGGCTCGCTCCGGCACGAGCGCGCTGACCGCTGCGGCGTTGCAGCCGCCCCAGTGCAAGCAGGGTGCGCGCTCTCTCGAGGGGCATGCCGAAGCGGCGGTGCTCATGCATCGCGTCGACAAGAGAGCCCAGGGCACGCTGCTTGTCGCCCCTTGCGGCAAGGAGCAGGCCGCGGCAACGCGCGGCAACGGCGATCGCCCAGGAGCGGTCGAGCTCGGCACCGCGCTTCTCGAGCCAGGCGATCAATGCCTCAGCTCGATCGAATTGGCCGAGCTCCACGAGAGCCTCGATCTCATCCGGCAGGAACACACTGAGCACAGGATCGCTCTGGCCCATCGCGAAAACCAGGTCGGCCAGCGCACCGAGCGCTGCATCGACCGCCTCAGGATTCCCGGTTGACAGTTCGGTGAGACCGAGGGCCCAGAGCGGCCAGATGGTGCCGGACGGCCAGTCGATGGACGTGAATGATGCGACAGCCTCGCGGACCTCCTCGCGGACGAGCACGCTGGACCCGTCGTACGCGTGCACCAGCGCGCTCGCCGAGAGCGCCGTGCCCCACGACGCCGGATCGTCCAGCAGCGCGGCGGTCTGCTTGGCTTCGGCCGCATAGGCGCCTGCGGCCGGAAGATCGCCTTGCCACAGACACGCCCACGTGAGGTACAGGCAGAGGAAGGGCATGTGATTCTCCTGGCCCCGCTCGCGACTCTCGATGCGCAGTTGCTCGAGCGTGGCGCGAGCTTCGTCCAGGTGGCAGGTCCACAGCAGGAGGAGGCCGTGCAGGAACGTCGGGCGATGTTGCCAGGTCCGCACACGCCACGGATCCTCAAGCTCGCGGGCTCGCCTGATGCGATCTTCGTCAAGCCCACGCCCACACAGGAACTCGGCCATTGTCAGCACCGCGAGCGCGTCTGCCATCGCCCCCGTGAGCGCGGTTGCTTCAGTCGATGCAACGGCCGCTCGCGCTGAGCGCTCAGCGCCGGCGAAGTCGCCGAGGCTCACGTAGTAGTACGCCAGGTCCAGACCGATGCCGGCGCGAAGCTCCTGGTCATCGGCGGCCAGGTCCAGGGCTTCGAGCGCCACCTGCGTCGCCCTGGTGAATGAGCTTCGCCGAGCATGTATCTGACCCAGGAGCAGCAAGGCTTGCGCGCGCACGGTCCCATCAAGCGCGTCGTTGAGCATCTGCTCGAGCATGTCCTCGGAGTGGGTGAAATCGCCTGCATCGAACCAGTAGCGCGCTGCTGCAACCAGCCGCCCCGGACGTTTCGCGGCAGCGCTGACCGGCGTCAGCCGCACCGCGAGCTCGAGAAGCTCGGCTGCGGTATCGCAAGCGCCTCTCGCGCCCGCGAGCGCGGCTGCCGCGTCAAGCTCATCCGCGATTCCCTCATCGGTTTGCGCCGTTCCCAGCGCTGCGTGCCGGGCGCGCTCCTCCGGCTGGGTGACGACGTCAGCAAGATGGCGATGGAGTCGGCGCCGCTGCGTTGCATTTGCCTGGCCATAGACGACCGAGGCGAAAAACGGATGCGTGAATCGGATACGAGTCTCGTCGATTGACACGAGGCCCGCTCGCTGTGCCGGGGCGAGTGCCACCGGGTCGACGAGGTCGATGGTCGGTTGCGCGAGCGCCGCTGCGGCGAGCAGCGCATCCCGGCTCGCGGCGGGGAGCCGCCCGAGCCTGACGGCGATGAGCTCGGTGAGACTTGACGGCATGGGCAGGGTGCGTCCTTCCACGGGATGGCTGTGCAGCTCTGCGGCAATCTCCAGCGCGTACAACGCGTTGCCCCCGGTTTCGCGCGCGATCTGCACCAGGGTGTGGCGCGGCAGCGAGTGGCCGGTCCGTTGCTTGATGAGCTCGTGGAGGGCGGCGAGCGAGAGCGCACCGACCCTGATGGTGCTGCGGCGTGCCGGATCCGCGACGCGATCGAGGTTCACGGATCTCGCCACACCCGTTCTGACGGTCATCACCAGGGCAACCGGCTCGTCGTGCAGTCGCCTGACGGCAAAGCTCAGCGCGCGCGCCGACGGCGGGTCGAGCCATTGAACGTCATCCACGCCAATGACCAGCGGCCCCTCCGCGGACATCAATCGCAGCAGCGACAGGACGGCCGCGCACACGGCCCGATCGTCGATGCCGCGCCCCTCAGTCGAGGTCCGGAGCAGCGCCGCGGAGATCGCTTCGCGTTGCGGAATCGGCAGCCCGTCGATGATGCCCTCGCCGACGGAGTCGAACAGGTCGCCGAGCGCCGCAAACGAGAGGGTCGCCTCTGCCTCACCGGGTCGCGTGACGAGCACCTGAGCACCGCGAACCGTCGCCTGTCGGAGCGTCTCCCGCCACAGGGTGGTCTTACCGATGCCCGCCTCACCCTCGAGCGTGAGCTGGGCGAACTCGCGTCCCAACCCGGCAACGAACGTTGCAACGGCAGCCAGCTCAGGGTCACGCCCGATCACCCCAACCGACCGATCCATGCGGGTGATCATGGGTGTAGTGCGGTGCTCCGTGCTGCCTCCGGGCCCGTCGATCTCGTCACACCCGGCCAGCCGATGTGGTGATGTCGTGGGCCACGATGCGCTGAGGTAACGAATGAACCGATACCGGGACGTAACCGGCCGCGCGCATCGCAGCATTCACCTGCGGAGCACCGCACTCGCGACGCCAGCCCCGGGATAGAAACATATGCAGGAGTTGTCCACTTACGGGATCGGCCACAGGCTTGAGCGCCCGCCGAGAGCTGCGAGCCGTCCCCACCGCCGCAAACCGCTGGATGTGACCTTCGCGCGGCGCATCCACGCGTATGAGGGCGAGCTCGCCGAGCGCGAAAGCCGTGCCGCCGCCGAGGCCCAGGATCTGCAGTTTCTGAGCGCCCGGCTGACACGGGTCCGGACCGCGTTCGAATGTCATCGCCTCGTGGCGGTGTATCAGCCGATCGTCGACCTGGACACCGGCGCAATCTGCGGATACGAGGCGCTGTCCCGCTTCCACCTCGACCCTCTCCGCCCACCGGATCAGTGGTTTGCGGAGGCCGATGCTGCGGGACTTGGGCCGGAGCTGGAGATGCACGCCATCCGCGCTGCGATCCAGGGTCGCCATCGCCTGCCGACCGGCACATATCTATCGGTCAACGTCTCACCGAAGACCCTGCTCAGCGAAGGGTTCGCCGCGCTGGTCCAAAGCCTGGATGGCGAGCCCCTGGTGGTCGAGGTCACCGAGCACTCGGCCGTCGAGGACTACGGCGAGCTCAAGCGTGCCATCGACAAGTTTCGCGCTCGCGGCGTGCGGCTGGCGATCGATGATCTGGGCACGGGGTTTGCGAGCTTCATGCACATCGTGAAGCTGCTCCCCGAGTTCATGAAGCTCGACCTGTCCCTGACGCGCGACATCGAGCGTGACCCGGTGAAACAGGCGCTGACCGCGGCGCTGGTCGGGTTTGCCACGCAGATCAACGCTCATCTCATCGCCGAAGGAGTCGAGACCGTCCAGGAGATGCAGACGCTGACCGCTCTGGGCGTCGAATGCGCGCAGGGATACTACCTGGGAGCGCCGGCACCGGCTCCGGCCTGACGCCAACTCCCGAGGCGAGAACGTCCATCACCTCGGCGCCGCTGCGACGCCGGGTTCAGCAGGTCGGCGTGAAGGTCCCGTGTACTTCTCCTGACGCTCGGGCAGCGACCCGCGGCCGTGGTGGAACACGTGCCGCGGGTCGCCGGAAGAAATCATGGCTGGCGCAGGTGTCGCACGACGGTACGGTCGCGAACCGACGGACATGGCGGACGGCGGGATCAGCGTGGCTTCGCGTCGACAGCTGATGGCGCTTGAACCGTGACCCGGGTGATGGCGGTGATATCGAGATCAGCGGCGTCTCGCATGGCTTCCCCGTAGAGCTCACGGGTCTCATGAACAAGCGGTGTCCGTGCGCCCCGGTCCCCGAAGGCGCGGAGTGCGAGGTCGAGGTCCTTGACGAGGTCGCGCACCGCGAACATCGTCGGCGTGTGCTGGTCGTGGAGGAACCCGCGCTCCCGCACCGCAAGTCCCGGGGCGAAACGAGTAAGGATGGAGAAGACCTGGGCGCGATCGAGCCCGACCGCCGTTCCCGCGGCAATGAGCTCGGCTGCGGCAGCGCTGGTGATGCCCAGCATGCTGTTGGCCACGAGCTTCAACCGCTGGGCACTGGCGCGCTCGCCGACGTAGAGGACCTCTCCCAGATGTTCCAGCACCGGGCGCGCCTGGTTGGCGTCGGTTTGGTCGCCGCCCGCAAGGATGAGCAGCTTGCCGCTCTCGATCGCGGGCACGCTCCCGACGACCGGGGCCGCAAGAAACCGTATGCCCCGTTCCTGCGCCTCGCGGCCTATCTCGTCAGCGATGTCTGGGCCGGCCGTACTGGTGTCGACGACCAGCACGCCGGCGGCGGCGCTCAGCACGCCGTCCTCGCCGAGATACACGTCACGGACAGCGGCGTCGTTGGTCAGGCTGCTGATGACGATGTCGGCCCCGCGCACGGCCGCGGCGGGCGTCGCCGCCACGTGACCGAGCTGCAGCTCCTCGGCCCTGGCGGCCGAACGGTTCCACAGCGTGATGTCGAAACCAGCGCCGGCGAGGCGACGCGCCATCGCACCGCCCATCTTTCCGGTGCCGAGGATCGCAACCGTGGTCATCTCAGTGCTCCTGATGGTAACCAACGCCGCGGGGAGACGTAATGTGCGACGCGGAGCCGGGTGCTCGTGCTCAGGCTGAACGGGCGTCGTTCACCGGTTGTTCATCTGCAGGACGCAGATGCAGGACGAACCGGCTGCCAACGGCGTCGGGGCGATCATCCAGCGTGAGGTCGCCGCCCATCTGGCGCGCGAGGGTTCGACTGATAAAGAGACCCAGCCCACTCCCAACCTCTGTGGACCCGTCGTCACGGGAGAAGGGTTCGAAGAGGTGCGTGCGGCGCTCTTCGGAGATGCCATCACCCGAGTCCTCGACAGCGACCTGAAGTCCGTCCTCGTCCTCGACACGCAGCACCACACGGCGCGCGTTGCCCGAGTACACCAGCGCGTTATTGATCAAGTTGTCCAGAATGCGCAGCGTTCGATCCTGGTCACCTTGAGCGACAGCTGACCCGATAAGTCCCGCATCGACGACGACGCTGCCATGGAGCAGACGTGCCCTGGGCTGGGCTCGTCTGGCTGCCGTTCGTGCCACCTCAGTGAGATTGATGTGGTCGTCGCGCCCGCGAACGGAATCGGTGCTGTCGATACGACGGAGCGCCAGAATGTCGTCGACCAGGACTCGAGCCTCCTCGAGCTTGAGGCTGAGCACCTCGAGTGGCGCGTTCCAGGCCTCCGGTGCCGGCCCGAAGCCACCGTCTGTCAGCATCGAGAGATAGCCGCTCGCCACGCCAAGCGGTGCTCGCAGATCGTGGACGATCTCGACGACCCCGTCGGGCAGCGATCGGACGGCGTCAGCGACCACGAGCAACGCCACACAGATTTGCAGTTGGCTCGCGCGTTTCCGGCTGCACAGTTGCGTACCTCAAAACTTTATATCGGGACTATACGCACGTTGTACGCTACGGGACCACAATCGGCAAGTACCGTATTGCCATTCCGGTCAATGCGTACGCTGCCGTACACACGCGCAGTTACACAACCGTCTTCCAGCACAGCGTGCGCGGTGGGCGCATTCCAAGCGTTTCGTACGCGACCTGCGGCGACGCGCGGCGAAGCACGCCGGCGACCGCGTGCGGGTAGAAGATGCGTGCCAATTCTGCGGCCTCACCGAACGTTCCGAAGTCCACCGTCATACGCCCTGGGAACTCGACACGCGTGAACCCGTGGTGTTCGAACCAGCCATCGTCGGACGGCCAGACCACGACCACCATGCCTCCCGGGATGCAACATCGTTCCATCTCCTGGAGACACGCTTCGGGATCGCGCTCCGTTTGCGGCACGAATGCCGAGCACGAGATGACGATGTCGCAGCTCGATGAGGGGACCGGAACCGCATCGAAGAATCCGCGGGTGCACACCACGTTGTGTATTCCGTTGTCTGCAAGGTTGTCTCCGAGAATCTTCATGAGTGGGCGCGCGGGCTCGACGGCGATGACCTCGCGGCATCGAGCAGCGAGCGGAATGGTCAGCCGTCCCGTGCCGGCGCCCAGCTCAAGCGCACGATTATTGACCGCCGGCAGCCATTGCCATATGGCCGGGTGCAGGTGCTCACCGGCAATCAAGCGGTCGTAGAGGTGCGGCTCGTGGCGATATAGGAGTTCCCAGTCGACACGCTGTGCGTCGACGGGGCAGCCGGACGAGTTGAAGAATCGGCGAACCTCGTCGGCGTCAAAGACCGAGACCGCGTCAGGTGGATACCGCTCGTGAAGTTGTCGGTCGCGGACGCCGAGTTCCACGACTCAGTGACCAGTCAGCGCCCGCGCTTGCCACGTCATCGGTCCACCACCGCCGGTTGAGGGTCGCCCTCGCTTGGGTGTGTCCGCAGTGTCAGGTCTGTCCGGGTCATCCGACAAGTCTATCGACCAGGGACCGCGCGGACCTGGTTGTCGAGATGCGCGCTGTAACAGCGCGACGACGGTTAGAACCCTTCCCATCCATAATGCGGCCCTGAGGACGGAGTCCTGCGACCCTCTTCACGAGTGTAGGAAGTGACCGAGAAGAATTCGACGATCGAGATCCTCAGGCTTCGTGAGGAGCTGGCCGAATGCCATGAGCTGCTGGCCGAGCAGCGGCGCCAGATGACGATCCTCGAGTTCGCACCCCAGGCGCTGACTTACAGCCTGGACCCGGAGCAGGTGGTCCTGACCGCAACCGGGCTCGCCGCCACATTGGCATCACCCCCAGGCATCAGCGCCCGCCGCGGCGTGTACTACGAGATATCTGCCGACACCATGCGGATCATCGCGGACAGCGACGACAGCGGTGCGAGCGCTGTCGGCACATGGATGCCGATTTCCGAGCACCCTATGATTCCGCGAGCGCTCGCAGCCGGGGAGGCGGTGGCCGGTGCGCTCGACCCCGAGCACGCGGGACCTCGTGCGCGGCAGATCATCGCTCGCCTCGGTCTGAAGTTCGCCGCATACGTCCCGGTCCGAGTGACGGGTGCCGCAGTCCACGGGGTTCTCGTGGTCTCTTCGCGGGACAAGCCGATCACTGGAGAGCTCGTCGAACGCCTGGGGGAACTCGGCGCGCTGACGTCACTCGCGCTGACGAACGCGCTCAGGCACCGCGAGGCGGAGGCCGAAGCGATCACCGATCCTCTGACGGGACTGACGAACCGGCGCGGCTTCGAGAACGCCGTGGATCAACTCACCACGCGCCGCCCGTTCGCGATCCTCGCTATCGACGTCGACAACCTCAAGGTCATCAACGACGGGTACGGTCACGCGGCGGGCGATGCGCTCCTCGTAGCGATCGGGCATATGCTCGCGAGCGTGGCGCGCAAGGGTGAGACGCTCGCCCGCATCGGCGGCGACGAATTCGTCCTGCTGATCCCTGATGCTTCGGAAGCGACGCCGGCGGTGGTCGCGCGTCGCGCAGAGGCAGCAGTCGCGGGATTGAACTTGCCCACCGGTCCGGCGAGAGTAAGTGTCGGCTGGGCATCTGGCGCCGCGGGTGACGATCCATTTCTCGTGCTTCAGCGGGCCGACGCCGGGCTATATGCCGCGAAAACCGGCAAAGGCGGTTCTGGCCTGATCCCAAGGCCGCTGGAAGGCGAAGCAAGGCCTCCGGAGTCACGGCGTTGAGCGCAAACTCCAACAGCAGATGGGTCTCTTCCGCGCACCGGATCGATCAGGAGACCACCCCGATCAGGGATCGGCGGCGGTGGGCATCGATGCCCTGCTCGCCGAGGCGCGGCGCGGCTTGCGCCGTCTGACCCCTAGCGACGCTTACCACGCGGCCCACGCTGGCGCGCTCATTGTTGACATACGACCGTTCGAACAGCGGGAGCACGACGGTGTGATTCCAGGCGCGCTGATCATCGACCGCAACGTGTTGGAGTGGCGGCTGGATCCCAGGAGCGCCCACAAGGAAACGGATGTCGGTGACCACCAACGGGTGGTGGTGATCTGCAACGAAGGTTATTCGTCGAGCCTCGCGGCTGCCACGCTGCAGTTGCTGGGCCGCGACGCCACGGACGTCATCGGGGGCTTCCAAGGGTGGCTCGCGGGTGGTCTCCCGGTCAACGCTGAGCAGCGGCCCACAATGGTGGATAGCGGGGCGCAAACTCCGAGCGCCGTGGCGTCCGAGTCAGAACGCTCGATCTCGCGGCGTCGGCACTGGGATCGGAGGTACACCGAGGCGGGGGCGACGCTGGTCAGTTGGTATCAGCGCGAACCCACGATGTCCCTGGCCCTCATCGACCGTCTCGGCGTCCCGAAGCCGGCGCCGATCATCGATGTCGGGGGTGGCGCCTCCGTCCTGGTGGACGAAATGCTCACGCGGGGCCACTCCGACGTGTCGGTCCTCGACGTTTCGGCCACAGCGCTCGATCTCGCTCGCCACCGACTACGCGACGCCGCCTCGGTGCACTGGCTTCATGAGGACGTCCTATCCTGGCAACCCGAACGTCGATATGCGCTGTGGCACGATCGCGCGGTGTTTCACTTCCTGACGGATGCCAAAGAGCAGTCGGAGTACCTGAAGGTGATGCGTCAGGCGATTCGCGTCGGCGGGGCGCTGATCATGGCCACGTTCGCGGCTGACGGGCCGGATCACTGCGCGGGCCTCCCGGTGGCGCGCTATGCCACCGAGGACCTCGAACGCCTCCTCGACGGATTCACCGTGGTTGAGTCGACTCGCGAGGAGCACCTCACACCCAGCGGCGTCGACCAACCCTTCAGCTGGATTGCGGCGAGGCGCATCTGACTATGCCGCGATCCCAGGACGCCCGCACGCGTTGAAGGTACTCGCGGTCTGCGTTCCCGCTGCCGGGCACCTCAATCCGCTGCTGCCGCTGATCGAGGCTTTCGGTCGCCAGGGAGACCGGATCGTGGTTGCCAGTGGCTCCGACATCGCTTCTTCCGTCGAGCAGGCGGGAGCCGAGCTCTGCCCCGCCGGACATGCGGAGCAGGCATGGTTCGAGGTGCTCCGCGGGCGCGTTCGCGGCTTCCCCGGCGACGGGCTCACACCGGAGCGAATCCATCACTACTTCATCCCCCGGCTGTTCGCGGAGGTGGCGACCGCGGACATGATCGACGACGTACTCGCCTGCGGTCGAATGCTGAAGCCTGATCTCGTTCTGTTCGAGACGTACGCGTTCGCGGGTCCGCTCGTCGCCGACCTGCTTGGCGTGCCGGCGGTCCACCACGCCATCGGGGCGATGCTGGAACGTGAGGTCCTCGAGTTGGCCAACGACGCCGTCTCGCCGTTGTGGCGGTCGTTCGGCGTCAGCGCACCGGGCTTCGCGGGTGTGTATCGCGGGATCACACTCGCCATCTGTCCCTCAGCGCTCGAGGTGCTCGACGTCCCCGACGGCGAGCGGCTCCCGCTGCGCCCAGCACCGCTGCCCCAACTGCCACCGGCCGTCACAGCGCGCCCGCTCGTATACCTGACGCTCGGCACCTCCTTCAATACGAACATCGACATCTTCGGAGCCGTTATTAACGGGCTCGCCAATGAGCCTGTCGACGTCCTTGTAACCGTCGGCGCCGACCAGGATCCGGCTGCGCTGGGACCGCTGCCCGCGAACACGCGCGCTGAGCGGTTTGTTCCCCAGGCCACGGTGCTGCCGACGTGTGCCGCGGTGGTGCATCACGCCGGCTCGGGGACAATGTTCGGGGCACTGGCGCACGGACTGCCGCAGGTCCTGATCCCCCAGGGCGCCGACAACTTCGTCAACGCATCGCTGCTCGAACGCGCCGGGATTGGATCTTCCCTGCGACCTGGCGCGGTGAGCCCTGAGAACGTCCGCGACGCAGTACGCCGGGTCCTGAATGAGCCGACCCATCGCGTGGCTGCCCAACGAGCCGCAGCCGAGATCGCCGCGATGCCGAGCGCGGACGAGGTTGCCGCCACACTTCGTCAGCGTTTCGGCGACGGCAGCGATGGGCGTGACAACGTCGGAATGCACACTGAACAATGAGCGAAGCCGGGCCACCTGATGCCCCGGGTGACGTAGTTCGGACCACCTCCGTCGATGAGTTCGACGCGCACTACGCGTCAACGCCGGCGTGGGACATCGGCCGACCGCAGCAGGCTTTCCAGCGGTTGGCCGACACGGGACAGCTTCATGGCCGCGTCCTCGACGTCGGCTGCGGCACCGGGGAGCACGCGCTCCTGGCCGCCGGTCTCGGGCTGGAAGCGATCGGGGTCGACGCCTCGCCGACAGCGATCTCCATCGCAATTCGAAAAGCGCAGGAGCGTGGCCTGCCCGTTGCCTTCCTGGTGGCCAACGCGCTCGAGCTGCCAGCCCTCAGCATTGCATTCGATACCGTGCTCGACTGCGGCCTCTTCCACATCTTCGACGACGACGATCGCGCACGCTATGTCCACAGCCTGCGAGCGGTGATTCGCCCGGGCGGCCGCTACCACGTGCTCTGCTTCAGCGATCTCGAGCCAGGCGACTGGGGACCGCGCCGCGTCCACACCGAGGAGATCGACGCGGCGTTCTCTGACGGATGGCTCATCAACTCAATCGAGGCCGACACCCTCGAGGTGACCATCAGTGACACGGGCGTGGTTGCCTGGCTGGCCGCGATCACAAGAGTCTGAGCGAGGTCATGCCAATCCGCCCGGGGCTGCGTGCCGCATTCCGGTATTCGATCCGTCGGTTCAGCGACCGACCGACCCGTCCCCCCCTCACATCTGTAGTTCCCTGACGATGATCAGAGAGGGTTGGAGCTCGCGCGCCTTACGGTGAGTACCTGCCTCCGAAGATATCGCTGTTTCCGAACGTGGGCGGGCAATCCGTCGCCGGCGAGGGTGTCGGCAGTCGGGTGGGGTCCAGGAATGACTGCCGGTAGGCATTCATCGCCGGACAGACCGCGGCGTTGCGAACATCGTTCCAGTTCGCGGCCGCATACGTCCGCGTAGCCGAGACGTAGTTGTAGTCGCCGAGAAACTCACAGCAAAGATTGTTCTCCGATGAGCCGCGAGCGTCGCCAACAGCGCCGCGATGCAGGGTGGCGAAGGCGCCCACCACCCCGTCGACGGCGAACTCGGGCATGCCTGACAACGCCGAGCATCGGGCGGGAGGTGGCCGTTGTGTTCCGCCACGGCGCAAGAAAGGCGTCATAGGTCAGGTAGACATCCTTACCGCTCGGCGAGATGGCCACGGCCGGGAAGTCCGGACGGTCACCACTCTGTTGAATTGCAACGGGCTTCGTCCAATCACGTCCACCGTCCGTGCTTGCTTCGAGGAGTGCCTGCTCGTGGTTAAGTCCGCGTCGGGCATCCGACCAGCTCATGACAATCTCGTTGGTGGCGTCGCGGCCCGACGGGGCGCCGTTGGCGATATCGACACTGAGCACGCTCCACGTCCGCGCGCCAGCAATGCCGTCGAAGGTGAAGCGCGGGTCACTGTTGGCGACGTGTACTGGGTCCAGCGCGCCGACGTCGACAACGCTGGCAACTGTATGTGCATCACCAAAGGTCGCCCCACCGTCAAGCGACCGCGCGAACATCTGGTGCGATGTGTTGGGGTAGTTGTCCTGGAACCAGAAGACATATACGATCCCGTGACTATCCGTGCGCAGCGTGCAGCCGCTCGGTCCGGTGAACGTCGTTGGGATCGCGTTGAAGACCTTCACCGGATCGGACCATGAACTTCCCCCGTCAGTCGAGTGGGCGACGACGATCGGCGAATGGGTCGCCCCATACGACGTCCAGCAGACGTAGGCATTGCCGAAGAAGGGGCTGCTGGCGGCATTGTCGGCCCAGACCGCATCCTTGTCGCTGAAGGTGTTGCGGGTGAGGTCCTTGGAGGCAATCACCGGAGCCATCCACGCGCCCTGGTCTCCCGCCGCCGCGGCGGCGACGTTGTCGGTGCGCGCGACCGCTATGGCCTCCACGCCCTTGATCGCCGTGGAGTTGGGAAAGTTGGACGCCAGACTTCCGTAGTACAGCCGGGAGCCGTTCGACCACGAGAACCCGTGAGGCCCGGGGCGCGGGCCGAATGCCAGCGCCGGGTCACCATCGCCGACGATTCCCTTTTCGAAGTACCCGGGCACCGTCCCGATCGGTCCGACCTGAGCTGTTCCGGTGCGCGCGCTCCAGCCCGTGTAGGTCGGCTGCGTGTAGCTCCGGCCACCATTGAACGAGAAGTAGACGCCGTTATCAGTCACGCCCGGGGTGAACCCACAATTGCTGGTCGCGCAGGGTGCGTTGTCGATCTCGTCGTTGGAGCCGGAGACGACGACGTTGGGATGCGACGGGTCGATGGCCACCGACACCGCCGGCTCATTCTGTTTGTTTCTCGGGAATTGGGTTGACGGGCTCCCGACATTCACCAGGGTATCGGTGCTGCCACTGCCGGCTCGTACGGGCGTCGCGCTGCCAGTGATGGCATTTGCAACGAGCACCAGCGGGACTATCCCGACCGTCAGAGTTCGACGACGCATCCTCGCTCCCCCCTTGTTCTCGATCTCCCGGCGATTATAGCCAAGCCCATGGGGGATCGCGGAAGCTGATGGATGGTCGCGGCCCGGAGCTCATCGACCCGCAGGCGACCGGAGAGCCACAAGCGCGAGCCCATCACCCTGCTGATCGGCAACAACGACATCAGTATCCGGGCTGATGGCTGGCTGCTTCGGCAGCTCACGCTCACCCAAATCGCGACTACCAGCCGCTCTGAACCCCCTTGGCCGTCAAAAAATCGAGGCCGAGCAGAAAGTGGTCAGCGAGAAGGACGCGGTCGATGCCCATGAGGGGTACAGCGCCACTATAATTTAGGTAAGGGTGCCTGCTTGTACGTAGGGGACAGCGGACCGTGCGCTTCTCTCTAATGCGCGTGATCGCCACGAAGGTCGGAACCGAGAAATGAGCATGTGGGACTTGATCGGCCGTTGGCCGCTGATCCGTCAGTTGACGACCGGCGATCTCCTTGGGCTCGGCCCTTCAGTGCGCTCGCGCCATTCCGAGCAACTGCGGCCGCGGACAGAATCGGCGGACCGAACCGTGAAATCGATCTGTCCCTACTGTGCGGTTGGATGCGGACAGCTCGTGTACGTCGAGAACGAGGCGATCACCCAGATCGAAGGTGATCCCGACAGCCCTGTCTCTCGTGGCAGGCTGTGCCCGAAGGGGGCGGCGACGCGAGGACTGGTCAACAGCCCACTTCGCGAATATCGCGTCAAGTATCGGCGTCCCCACGCCGCCGACTGGGAGGACCTGCCGCTCGATCGTGCCATGGACATGATCGCCGAGCGGATCATCGAGACGCGAGATGCCACCTGGGCTGAGACTGAAGGTGAAGGCGAGCAGCAAAAGATCTATCGTCGAACGCTCGGCATCGCGAACCTCGGCGGGGCGACGCTGGACAACGAGGAGAACTACCTCATCAAGAAGCTCCTGACGGGGTTAGGGGTGGTCCAGGTCGAAAACCAGGCCCGAATTTGACACAGTTCCACTGTCCCCAGTCTGGGGACCAGCTTCGGTAGGGGCGGCGCCACCACTTTCCAGCAGGATCTCGCCAACGCCGATTGCATCGTTATCCAGGGCTCGAATATGGCCGAGTGTCACCCTGTGGGCTTCCAATGGGTGCTGGAGGCGAAGGAACGTGGAGCCACGATCATCCACGTGGATCCGCGTTTCACCCGGACCAGCGCGCTCGCCGATGTTCATGTACCCCTGCGGGCAGGCAGCGACATCGCCTTCCTCGGCGGAATCGTCAACTACATCCTTGAGCACGAGCGCTATCTCCGCGAGTACGTCGTCGCGTATACCAACGCCGCGACGCTGATCAATCCCGACTTCAAGGACACCGAGGATCTCGACGGGCTCTTCAGCGGCTTCAATGCCGAGACGGGCACCTACGACCCCGAGTCATGGAGTTATGCAGGGATGCAGGTCGCTTCGGCCGCGGGCCAGCGAGAGGAGGGGCGGCACGCGTCCGGGGAAGAGACCGGCTCGGGTGGCATCAAACTCGAGCACGGCGAGCCTCGCCAGGACTTGACGCTCGAGCACCCCCGGTGCGTCTTCCAATTGCTGCGCAGGCACTACCGCCGCTACACGCCGGAACTCGTGGAGGAAACGTGTGGCATCCCCAGGGAAACCTTCCTGCGCGTCGCAGAGGCCCTGTGTAATAACTCCGGTCGCGAGCGGACGTCCGCGTTCGTGTATGCCGTCGGTTGGACACAGCACACGGTGGGAGTGCAGTACATCCGCACCGCAGCCGTCATCCAGCAGCTGCTCGGCAACATCGGCCGTCCCGGTGGTGGCATCCTCGCGCTCCGTGGCCACGCATCCATCCAGGGATCCACGGATGTACCGACTCTGTATAACCTGCTGCCCGGTTACATCCCCATGCCGCATACGGAGCACTACAAGGATGTCCACGAGTACATCGAGAAGAACGCACCCGACACCGGATACTGGGGGCATATGGACGCCTATTTCGTCAGCTTGATGAAGGCGTGGTACGGCGATTGCGCCACCGAGGAAAGCGACTGGTACTTCGATCATTTGCCGCGGATCAGCGACGACCACTCCGCCTATGCGTTCACGATGGCGATGCTCGACGGAACCGTCAAGGGTTATCTGCTCGCCGGGGAGAACCCTGCAGTCGGCTCGGCGAATGGCAAGTTCAACCGACTGGCCATGTCGAAACTGGATTGGCTGGTGGTCCGTGATTTCGTGGAAATCGAAAGCGCGTCATTCTGGAAGGACTCGCCGGAGATCGAGACGGGTGAGTTGCGCACAGTCGACATCCCGACCGAGGTCTTCTTCCTTCCAGCTGCGACTCATACCGAGAAGAACGGATCGTTCACCAATACGCAGCGGATGTTGCAATGGCATCACGCTGCAATCGAGCCGAGGGAGGACTGCCGGAGCGATCTCTGGTTCTACTATCACCTGGGTTGCATCATTCGTGAAAAGCTTCGGGCTCGTGCTGGCGACGATCCGAAGAATCGTGCGATCCTCGACCTCACCTGGGAGTATCCCGTCGAGGGCGCGATTGCCGAGCCATCTGCCGAGGCCGTGCTACGGGAGATCAATGGCTGGGGACCGGACGGGAAGACGCTCTCCTCGTATACCGACCTCAAAGCGGATGGGAGCACGTCGTGCGGCGTGTGGATCTACTGCGGCTGCTATGCAAACGAGACCAACCAGACGGCGCGCCGCAAGCCGGCCTCGGAGCAGAGCTGGGTCGCGCCCGAGTGGGGCTGGGCCTGGCCCGCAAACCGGCGCATTCTCTACAACCGAGCCTCGGCTGCTCCTGATGGGAGACCATGGTCGGAACGCAAGCGTTACGTGTGGTGGGATGCGGACGAGAGCAAGTGGACCGGGCACGATACGCCTGATTTCAAGGCGGACAAGGAGCCCGGGTACGTCCCACCAGATGACGCCCGTGCTGAGGATGCGCTACGCGGTGACGAGCCATTCATCATGCAAGCCGATGGCAAGTCCTGGCTGTATGTACCTGATGGCTTGAAGGACGGCCCATTCCCTACCCATTACGAACCCCATGAATCGCCATTCGCTAACCAGCTGTACACGCAGCAGAGCAACCCCGCCCGGCAGCTCTATCGGCGCCGCTTCAATGAGTACAACAACGATCCCGGAGTACCGTCGAGCGATGTCTTTCCATATGTGGCCACCACGTACCGCCTGACCGAGCATCACACCGCCGGCGGCATGAGCCGTACCGTCGAGCTCCTCTCGGAGCTCCAGCCAGAGTTCTTCTGTGAAGTGTCACCCGAACTCGCTTCGGAGCGCGGTTTGGAGCAAGGTGGATGGGCGACCATCGTCACTGCTCGCACGGCGATTGAAGCTCGCGTACTGGTGACCGACAGGATTCCGCCGCTGCGTGTCCAGGGGCGTGTCTGCCACACGGTCGGCCTGCCCTATCACTGGGGATCCAAGGGACTTTCCACCGGCGATTCGGCGAATGATCTGTTTCCGTTCGCCCTCGATCCGAATGTGCACATTCAGGAGGTGAAGGCGGCGACCTGCGATATCCGCCCGGGACGGCGCCCGCGTGGGCCGGCATTACTCCGTCTGGTCGAGGATTATCGCCAGCGTGCCGCGGGAGGCCGCAGATGAAGGAACTCGGAACCGTCGCCACCATCGTGACCCACGCCATCGACACCGCCTCGCACGATCCGGATGGGACGCCGCGAACCGTCGGTTTCTTCACGGATACGTCGCTATGCATTGGGTGCAAGGCATGCGAGGTGGCATGCAAGGAGTGGAACAACGTGCCCGGAGACGGGCTCAACTTCAGCGCCGAGTCCTACGACAACACCGGTGCCCTGGGGTGCAACTCCTGGCGTCATGTTGCCTTCATCGAGCAGCGGAAACCCGTGCAGGTTCCCAACGCCGAGCCCGGCGAGGGCATGCGTTGGCTGATGTCGAGCGACGTTTGCAAGCACTGCGCCCACGCCGCCTGCCTCGACGTGTGCCCCACAGGAGCACTGACACGCACCGAATTCGGGACCGTCGTCGTGCAGGAGGACATCTGCAATGGCTGCGGCTACTGCGTTCCCGCGTGCCCATTCGGCGTACTCGATCGTCGCGAGGAGGATGGGCGGGTCTGGAAGTGCACCCTCTGCTATGACCGCCTGAAGGGAGATCTTGAGCCCGCCTGCGCAAAGGCCTGCCCGACCAAGTCCATTCAGTTCGGCCAGCTCAAGGAGCTTCGCATCATCGCCAGTGATCGGGTCCAGCAACTGCATGAGCGAGGCGTCGACGCAGCTCGTCTTTATGGCGCCGAGACCCATGACGGAGTTGGCGGGGCACATGCGTTCTTCCTGCTCCTTGACGAGCCGGAGGTGTATGGCCTTCCCCCGGACCCGGTGGCCACGACTCGAGATCTCGGCGAAATCTGGATGACCGCCGCCGGCGCGGCTGCCGCCATGATTGCCGCGGTCGCACTCACCTTTCGGGGACGCAAGCGGTGAAGGGCTCGCGACGCGGCGGCGAGATGGTCCTCGTCCCTGAGATGAAACCACAGTCCTACTACGGCCATCCGGTCATCAAGCAGCCCGTCTGGAAGTGGGAGATCCCGCTCTATTTCTTCACGGGAGGGCTTGCCGGGGGATCGATGCTGCTTGCTGAGGCCGCCCGCCTCTCGGGCAATCGCACCGTCGAGCGGCGCTCCTTGTTCACCGCGCTGGCCGCCGTGACGGTGAGCCCCATCCTCCTCATCAGCGATCTGGGGAAGCCGAGCCGTTTCATCAACATGCTCCGCGTTTTCAAGCCGACCTCGCCGATGAACATCGGCACCTGGGTCATCAGCGCAGCAGGCACATGCACTGGTGTCGCCGCAGCATGCGAGGTTACGGGTGTGCTGCCGCGCATCAAGGGGATCGCGGAGCTCACCGCTGCGGCGCTGGGTGCTCCGCTCGCCACATATACGGCGGCGCTAATCGCTGATACCGCCGTACCGATCTGGCACGAGGCTCGATATGAGCTGCCCTTCGTCTTCGGCAGCACGGCCTTGGCCTCCGCCGCTGCCGCATCGGTATTGGTCAACGGACCGTCCGAGAGCGGCCCGGCATCGGCGCTGTGCGCGGGGTGCGCGCTGGCATCGACGCTCGGGACGGAGATCATGGAGCGGCGGCTCGGCGATCTTGGCACGCCCTATCACGAAGGTCGTGCTGGAGTTCTTGCGGCGGGTTGCCATGGCGCTGAACTGCGCAGGCGCGGCGACCCTGCTGTTCGCAGGCAAGAGGCGACGTGGGATCGCGGGAGTTGGCGCCGTCGCCGTGCTCGCCGGTGGGCTCGGTGAACGCTGGGCGGTTTCTGCCGCCGGTGAGCAGTCGGCGGCTGACCCCGCGTTCACAGTCAAGCCTCAGCGAGATCGGATTGGGCAGCGCCAGCGGGACCGAGGCGTTGTGGCTGGAGCTCTGCCGCAGCCTGGCGCGGTGTGAGCTGGGCGGCAACAGAGCCCACCAATGCCGGCGTCGACCGGCCGGCAGCCTCAAACGTGCGGCCCAAGCCTCCGCTGCCGCGCGTCCATCACTGCGATGACGCCCGAGTACGTGGCGGCGAACACAAGGCAATTCGCCAGATCCCAGCCGATGTCTGCTCGCGGCCAGTTGCTCACGGGGGGCGTGGCACGAACGCGGGGTAGCACCGTCAGTTCAAAGGCCCAGACGACCGACCCGAGCACACAGGCATTGCGCACGGGATTCGCAATGCGGCCACGACAAACGAGCGCCCAGCCGACGCCCCAAGCGGGTCCGTAGCCTGCCCGCATCAGGTTCCCGATGCGCCGCGCAGTGCGTTCGTCAACCATGTAGCCGAGCCGGCTCGCCATTCTGCGCACCATGGACTGGGGAAGATAAACCGGTTCCCGCCCATGCTCCAACTTGGGGATGAGCTTCATCACGAGTCCCTCCGCGACGGTGGCGAGCGATCCGGCGACGGCGGCTCGGCGCAGGCGGGATGGCATGGTGAGCCCGGATGGGTCGCTCGTGTTTCGACGTCCCAAGCTCACTCCGCCAGCTCCATGGAGCACTCCAAAAAGAGCGCATGGACGAACGCCTGCGGAAGGTTGCCGCGCAACTGACGCTGGCGGACGTCATATTCCTCGGTGAACAACCCGGCGGGCCCGCAGGCCGATCGTGTGCGTTCGAACCAGCGCATCGCCTCCAGCCGGCTCCCTGCCACGTGATGACGCAGGCACATCATGAAGCCGCACAGGAGAAACGCACCCTCCGCATCCCCAAGCGGGCGGGCATCGTGCCGGTACCGGTAGACGTATCCGTCTTCGACCAGCTCCGCTTGAACAGCCTGCAGCGTGGCTTCGCTTCGCGGATCGTCCGGCGGGATCGATCCTCTGACAGTTGCCATGAGCAGGGCCGCATCAATACGCGGGTCATCGTCCGCGCGGCGCCACGCACCGTCATCTCGAACAGCTGTCTTTCCGACCTCCGCAAGGATCGAGTTGGCGAGCGCCGACCATTTCGCTCCGTCCGCTGCCGAATGTGGAGCGATCCGGGCGGCCGCGCGCAACCCGGCCACACACGCGAGGCGGCTGTGCGTCCAATGCCGAGCATCAAGTTCCCAGATACCAGCATCGGGCTGGGCCCACCGTCGACCGACGACTGACGCTGCCTCCTCGACCGCCTTCCAGCCATCGATGTCAAGCCGATCCTGTTTGGCGGCGGCAGCGAACAAGAGCAGGGCTTCTCCAACCGCGTCGAGTTGGAACTGCTTGTTGACATGGTTGCCCACGATGTCGCTTCCGCCGGGATAGCCGGGAAGCGGCACATGGCGCTGTCCGGGTACACGACCGCCGTCCACCGTATATGCAGGCTTCAGATCGACGCCGTCGGCGAGGATCCGCTGGCCGACGAAGGCGACGGCTGTATCCGCCAGACCGAAGGCGCCAGCACTGAGTGCCGCCTGACCGGCGTAGCACTGATCGCGGATCCATGAGAAGCGATAGTCGTAGCTGGTGCCCCGGCGCGCACGCTCGGGCAGGGAGGTCGTGGCAGCGGCCACCATCCCTCCGGACGCGCTCGTGAGACCGGAGAGAACGGCGCAGGCCAGACGCGCATCGCGCGGCGCAGCGGAGGAGCCAAGTGGTGGGATGCGCTTGCGCCAGTTCAACTCCGTCGCGGCCCAGGCCGTTCCAGCATCGGGGATCTCGTCGTCGGCACCACGCGGTTCCACCAGGAGGATGAGGTCGTGCGAGCTTCCCTCATCGAGCACCAGGTCCAGTTCGAGCTCCCCCTCGCTGCCGCGACGTCTCCTCGCGTCCGCGGCGCCCGCCCAGCGCAGTTGCAGGTCCTGATGCTCGACGACCCAGGTCGTCCCCTCGCGATGAATGGCAAGTGGAGCTTCGGACCCGAAGTTCGCCATGCTTCGCAATGAACAACGGACCTTTGCGACGCCGTTGCACGCGACGATCCTGCGGAGGAGCACCGCACGATCCGGGCGGCTGGGGAGGGCGAGCGCCTCGCGACACTCGATCTCAGCGCCCGTCGTGACCCAATGACTGCGCCAGATCAGGGAGTCCGGCTCGTAATACCCTCCCCAGACATGCGACTCGGTCGGTGTGACCGAGTACGACCCGTCGCCGCCGATCAATGCGCTGAAGAGCGCCGGGTCATGCCAGTGCGGGAAGCACATCCACACGAAGTCGCCGTGTGGACCCACCACGACACCGCGTTCGCCGTCGGCGAGCAGGGCGTACTCGCGGAGGACGACCGGCGCGGTCCTGGGGTTGGGAGACTGCTCCCGCAGCGACCTGCGCTGCGCCGATCGCCTGTCGCCTGCATGTGTAACCACCGTCGTTACACCCGAAACCGCTCGGCGTCCTGCTCTTTGAGCACAAGTCCGAGCCCGGGGGTAGCGTCATCGGGGCGCAGGGCGCCGTTGTGCGGTTCCAACACGCCGTCGAAGAGCAGGTGATCCACGCGAACGTGGTCGTGGAAATATTCGATGTGCCGCAGATTTGGCGGCACGGTGGCGGCGTGCGCGTGGATCGACGGGCCGCAATGCGCTGAGAAAGGGATCTTGAACGCCGCGCTGACGGTTGCCGCACGGAGCCATTCCGTGATGCCGGCGCACCGTCCCACATCCGCCTGCAGCACGTCGACGGCCTGCGAAGCGAGCATCGTTTGGAAGTACTCGAGGTTGTAGCCGTACTCCCCAGCACTGACTTCGAGGGGAAGGTCGGCGCGGAGCGCCGCGAGACCGTCGCGGTCGTCGGAGGTCACCGGTTCCTCGAACCAGGTCACGCCGAACTCTTCCGCGTACAGACGGCCGAGGCGGCGTGCCTGCTTGCGGTCATATGCGCCGTTGGCGTCCACGAAGAGCTCTGTCCCGTCACCGACGGCATCGCGCGCGGCGCGGACGCGCTGGATGTCCTCTTGCCACGAGCAGCCGCGGTCCTTGCCGATCTTCATCTTGACGCGCGGAATTCCCTGCTCCACCCAACCCGCAAGCTGTGCACAGAGGTCTCGTTCGGTATAGCTGGTGAAGCCGCCGCTACCGTAGACGGGGACCGCATCGCGCACCGGTCCGAGAAGCCTGTGCAGCGGCAGATCGAGCGCGCGCGCCTTTGTGTCCCACAGCGCGATGTCCATGGCAGCGATGGCCATTGAGGCGATGCCCGGCCGGCCGAGGTTCCGTATCCGGCGAACCATCGCCTCCCAGGCTGCCCCGGTGTCGCGGATGTCGGCGCCGACGACGACGTCGACAAGGGTGTCGCGAGCGAGGGCACCCGTCGCCGGATCACCCACCGCATAGCCCAGACCCCTGATTCCGTTGTCGAGCAACGGAAGGACCACCACCAGCGACGTCCGGTCCCATTGCAGGGTGCCGTCCGCCTCCGGCGCCTCGGTGGGAACGGTGTACACGCGCACATCGACCGACCGGATGTGGAGTCCATGGCTCACGCCAACACTGGCCGGGCGGCTTGACGTCGCGATCATGCCGCCGCCAGTCGCCACGCGCCCAGCATCGCCGTTGCCCCGCCGATCGCCGCCCCGGCTGCGATGCTGCGGTGCGTGCTGAGCCACAGCTGCAGGCTCCGCGTCTTCGCCTGATCATCGAAGATGCCATGCGTTGAAGCCATCTGCGGCAGCGGCGCGTAGAGGTTGTCCGGCCGCCCCGCTCGCACAGGACGATTGGACATCTGCTGCGATCCGTATCCCGTTCGCGCGAGATACCGGTCCGCGATCCCTGGAGCGAGCTTGTTCGCGAGGATGACCGCCGCCGCGCTCCCGCCGCAGAACACTTCGCGCCGGCGATGATGCGCCGCCCAGTACACCGCTTCCGCAGGGATCTCCGGCTGGTAGATCGGCGGTACCGGCATCGGGTGGTCGGGCAGCTTCGTCCGGCACCACGAGAACTGCGGAGTGTTGACCGCCGGAAGCTGCACCATCGAGATCCAGACGCGGCTCTTGTTGTGCAGCAGCTCGGTCCGCACGCTGTCGGTGAATCCGCGGATGGCAAACTTGGCGCCACAGTAGGCGGACTGCAGGGGGATCGCCCGGTACGCGAGCGCGGATCCCACCTGCACGATGGTTCCACTATTGCGTGGAAGCATCCGGTGCATCGCCGACATGGTGCCGTGCACGGTGCCGAGGTAGGTCACCTCGGTGGCGCGACGATATTCCTCGGGGCTGACGTCGGCGAACTCAGCGAAGACCGTCGCCATCGCGTCATTGACCCATACGTCGATACGCCCGAACGCTGCTTCGACTTCCTCAGCCGCGGCCTCGACCGCTTCGGCATCCGCGACGTCAGTGGGGATCGCCAGAGCGCGGCCGCCCATCCGCTCGACCTCTCCGGCAGCGTCCTTGAGACTCGTCTCGCCGCGGGCGAGCAGGGCGACCTGCGCTCCTCGACGGGCGAACGCGTGGGCCACGGCCCGGCCGACACCCGCCGAAGCGCCTGTGATCACTACGGTTTCCTGGTTTCCTTGCACCATGATCAACTCCTTGCTGAGAATGTGAGTCAACGTAGAACTCGCACGAAGCCCACCCCTGTGTGCAGCGACCTGATCGACTGGCCCTGCTTTCCCGCATTCATGTCCTGGACATCACCAGGCACGATGACCGCCATCACGGTCTTCTCCTCGGCCACGATTCTGAGCGCGCGATCAATGCACTGGCGTGAAGTGCGCCGAGAATGCCGTGCCGTCGCCCGGGTACCCGTAGATGCGGCTGATCCCCATCGATCGAGCCGCTTCACCAAGTCGTCGCCAGGGTATCCGCCATGTCTTCTCCATTTTCGGCAGGCCGACGGCTGGCACATACGCGACCGACTAGTCAGTGTCTATTTTGCTAATGATGCTCGCGCTGTACCGAATTAGGCAAGTCCCACTATCACTTTCGGAGCTGGTGCTGGAAGCAGGGGACGGCGCCCGGTCGTGCTGCGAATGTACCGCCAGGCCTGGGCTTCGGGAGCGAGCATCCACCTTGTGAGCGCAATGCTCGGCCTGACGCCGATGCTCCGCGCGGACGTCTGGTGCTGCGACCGGCACTGCCCGACTGGCTGGACATGATCGAGGTGCGGTATTTCGGCATCCGAGACAGCGGCTGAACGCTGCTGCTACGTCCGTCGTCCAAGTGCTGCCCAACCGACGAAGGTCGATGCGAGGCACGCAGCCCGCGTGACTCGATGTTCGGCCGCGCAGGCACCGAGTCGCGGATACGGCAGTGCGCACACCTGCAACGCGCGCGCTGCCGCATCGTACGCAGCCTCGGCCGCGGCCATACTTTGTGGGTCGCCCTCGTCTTCGTATCCTGGTGAGCGCTCGCCGAAGAGCCGCATCTTCAGCGCGTCGACAACCCCGACCCAGGCTCGAGGAAACGCATACTCCGAACGCGGTGCACGGCCGAGTCCGCGCGAGCTCGCCGCCAGCGCATAGCTTGCGAGGGCGTCAGCGGCGGCATGCGTGGCCTGAGCAGTCGCGTGCGCGAGGCGCTGCCGTCCCCTGGACGAGCTGGGAGCTTCCAACGCGTCAATAGCCTCTCGCGCCGCACTGGCAATCCGCTGCGCAGTCACGAGCGTGAGATCGGTCGCGCTGCCGTCACCGCTGGCGACGACGAAGTCGAGGGCAAGCGCCACCGCGGAGTTGGCCGTGGCGAGCGCCGCCGCTCCAAGGATCAGCGGTCGATCCGGTGGACCTACGGGTACCGGGGGGATCCGCAGTGGCGTCGCAAGGAGCCACTCATCGTGCGGGGCCGCGCTTCTACAGCGCTCCGCTGTGAGGGCTGCCGTCGACCGCGCGGTGATGGCTGCAAGACGTGCTTCGGTGCGGCGCGGAACGAGCGCTGGCATGGTCGTATGGGTGAGGGTCACGTCATCCGCCGGTCACGACCAGCGTCCCCCTCATGCCAGCATGGATCGTGCACTGATACGCGTATGTCCCAGCCTCGTTGAATTTGACCTCCCACGTTCCACCCGGCGCCAGGGTCGGATCGCTGAGATATGGATAGTGTGTGAATGTGACCGTGTGTATGACTGAGCCGGTGTTGGTCCACTCCACGATCTGCCCGACCTGGAGAGTCGCACGTGCGGGAGAGAACATCAGTTGATCCGTGGCGGCAACGCGGACCGAGGGCGGTCCAAGGTCCACGCCGGCCGACCCTACCGCCGGGCCACTCGACGAACTCGCGGCGGCTGCGCCAGGCGCGTTATCGCAGCCGGCGAGCGCGACTGACGCAAGGAAGGCTGAACACAACACAAGGAACTGCACGCGTCCCTTCATCGCATCATTTCTCCTGCGCGTCGAGCCAGCGAACAGCTCAAGCAACCGACCCGTCAGACGCGTACAACACCCGAAACGCCGGGGGTTGCACCGCTGCCCGATCCGACGGCAGCGATGCATCGTTGACCAGCAGCAAAGTTCCTCTTGTGCTCCGGGAGCTCGGGGTGGGGATCCGTCACCGCCTGACCCGCGGCGAAGCTCCCCTGGTGGACGTGCTTCCACAATTCGGTTCCCACGGCAAAACTGGCACGCTCTTCCGGGCGCTCGGGATGACGGAGGATGTGCTCTTGTCCTGTTGCAAAACTACCCACGTGCATGTATTCATCCCCGATCGCCCGCCAATGGCGTCCCCGCGGCGCCGTCGCCGCGCCAGGGCAAACAGTGCTGCTCATCTCGATACCTCCGAGTAAGGCGTGTACCGTTGTGCAACCGACTAGTCAGTTTTCTATCTGAATCTAGTATACGCCTTGGTTGTCGGTAATGTGAGCCCACGCTGTGCGCAAGTGGCACCTGTCCTCGTTGAACGGAGGCATCTGCCAGCGTGAAAGCAAGGAGGCCCAGGACGAGCCTCGCCAAATGCCATGGGCCGTCGACGCGGCTCCGGGCCGGCGGCCCATGGCTAGGCAGGACAGAACAGTTCAGGCCGAGGTGGTGAACACCCCCGTGAATCCCGCGGCAGTTCCGTTGGCATTCGTCATGACCAGCTGGAAGAGATAGGTCGTGCTCGGGCTCAATCCGTTGAGCGTTGCAGACACGCCGACGATCCCGTCACCGGCGCCGATCTTGGTGGGCGTGGTGACCCCGAACAGCGGCGGTGAGGTGCCGTACTGGAAGTACACCGTGGTCGTGTAGCCGTTGGGCACGGCGACGCCGACGAGGGTGGCGGATGAGCTCGTCACTCCCGTTGCGAACAGCCCGCTCCCGAATGGTGTGTTGGCGAGGAAGGTGTGCACCGAGACCGAACTGAAGCTGTTCGGCGAGCCGGTGAGGGTCAGGTTCGGTGTCGCCCAGATCCCGAAATGGTTCGAGGAGATCGTGTTGCCCGAGACCACGACGTGCGCTGGCATCGACGAGAACAGCATGATGCCCGTGGTCTCGAAGTCGGCGCTACTGATTGGGGTATCAAGGATATCCCCCTTGGTGTTGTTCCTCCCGATCGTGTTGCCGATGATCTTGTTCCCATCGACGTATTCACCGCCGAGATAGTGCGCATGAAGGGTCACGCCCGCCAGGCCATTGCCGTGCATCTCGTTGTTCTCGATCACGTTGTCGTACACGGCCGTCCCCGCCCCCGCGCCGGCGAGGAGCACTCCCGCTCCGCTGCCTGCCGCGTTGACCTTGTAGCCCCCGGTGCCGTTGAAGTCGACAATATTCCCGGTGACGGTATTGCGGAAGACCCCTCCGACGGTCGGGTTCAGGCCAGTAACCGTGTATGACCCGTTTGGATTCTGGACTGCGGTCGCCGCGCCGCCGCTGTGCGACGGCAGCGTGATCCCACACTCGTTGACGTTGTTCGAGACGGTATTTCCACTGATCCAGTTGTCATGGCTCGGCCCGAAGTCGTCCACCACCAGGATGCCGTCGACGTTGTGCTCCACCTTGTTGCCGGAGATCACCGAGTTGGCGACCGCATCAAACAGGATGCCGCCACCGCAGTCCCCTGGATACAGGTTGGGCGCGGTGCATCCCGCGGGAGCCACGTAGCCGGTGTCGTCGTAGCTCACAGTATTGTCGAGCAGTTGGACGTCGCTGACCGGGACATACGGCGGAGGCCCGCCACCCAGCACGCCGGCCGGGAACACCGCTATGCCCTCGCCCAGAGCGCCAGTGACGGTGAAGCCCTTGACAGTGACGCCGGAGGCCACCACGACGATCCCGTTGTTCAGCCCGCTCGCGTTGATCGACGCGTGGAGACCGCGCAGCGATAGCGCCTTGGATACCAGGACATCCTCAGCGTAGGTGCCATGACACACGATCACGGTGCCGCTCGCCGGCGCGGCGGTCACTGCCGACTGGATCGTCGAGTACGCCGCTGTGGCGCATGACGTGTCGGCGTGGCCCGAGCTTCCCGTCGGCGACACGTACAGCGGCCCGCTCGCCGACACAGAGATGCCTCCGGAGACGAAGGCAACGGTTCCGAGGAGAGCAGCCGACCCGATGACGGCCCTCATCCTGCGAATACTGAAACCACCTCGCATGCTCGTTCCTCCAGCGGCACTGCCGCGGACAGCCAACCGTTTTTGGGATCGGAGCGCCGCCCCTTCTCCAATCCCCTTCGGCGCGGATCCTAGCAATCCGAGAGGAGCATTTTGGAGTTGGACCTCCACGAATGCTGGCGGGTGAACCCCACCGCCAACCAGTTAGACATCGGCGGGTGTCGCTTAATGACACACACGCTCGGGTGGACGATGCGTTCGGCAGCGCGTCGGCCCAACGGTTCTGCCACGGATCGCCTTGCCCAAAGGCTTTGTTGTTAAGGCGGAAATGCCCGAGTTCAGGCCCTCTGGGGGCCTCAGTGACGAACCGCTTGGCTTCCGGCCGCGTCGCCTGCGCTCCGCGCTGATATCCGTTACTGCATACGGGCACTCCGGAGCGAGAGGGATTTCGAACCCTCGATACCGCTTGACGCGGTATACCGCATTTCCAGACTGTCCGAGTGGGGTGTAGGCACGGGCATCGGAGGGCACCGCGTATTCAAAATCGAAAGGTCGAGGCACCATGAGGCACGCAGAAGCACCGCGGTTGGGACTCCGTTGGATCTGTCCCCGGATCCGCTGCAACCCATGTGCCGGCGTCGCTGGCCTCACGGACGGCGCCGGACGCGGCGACAGCCGACCGCTGCACGCGCCGCAAACTGCGGGACATTCGCCGCCAGTCACGTGACAAACGGCTCTGGTCCGGTCAGGGCCACAAGCGTTTACTGGGATCAGTACACGCCGGGCCTACGCCAACTGATTCGCCAGGAGTCGCCCCATGCAAACTGCCGTCATGCATTGGTTCAAGCCTGCGATCGTCGTCGAGGTACGGTCGAGCCTGCACCTTTTGGCCGTCGAAGCCGCCGCCAGCCCCCACGCGCCCGGATTCCCCAATGCGGTATTGGTGCAACTAAATGCGAGTGGCCGATGAGAGAACTACCATGTGTCCGCGGAGACAGGCCCGGGCTGAATTTGCTGCTCCTCGGGGCCCCGGCCAGTGGTAAGGGGACCCAGGCTGACCTTTTAGCCGCGCGCCTCGACATTCCCTCGATTGCGACGGGGAACATCCTGCGCGCCGAGCTGGCCGGGCGGACCGAGCTGGGGCTGCGCGCCCAAGCCTATATGCAGCGCGGCGACTTGGTTCCGGACGCACTGATGGTCGACATCATCAGGGAGCGTCTTCGAGGGAGCGACCGCCGGGACGGCTTCCTACTCGACGGCTTCCCCCGGACAGTGCCGCAAGCCCGAGCGCTCGATGCGCTAGCGGCGTCGATGGCGACTGGCTTCGACCGCGTCCTGTACCTGAACGTGCCCGATGCTGAGTTGATCCGGCGCATCACGACCAGGCTGACCTGCCCGAGCTGCGGACGAAGCTACGGGTTCGAGTCTGACCAGCTCCGGCCGCTGGCCTGCGAGGCAGACGGCACGGACCTCATCGTGCGCGCGGACGACCGGCCCGAGACCGCCGAGCGCCGCATTGCGGTCTACCTGGAGAAGACGTTGCCGGTGCTCGACCACTACCGCAAGCAAGGGCTGGTTGCGGAGATCGAAGGCATCGGCTCGGTCGAGGAGGTCTCCCAGCGCATGCTGCGCGCGCTTCCCGCTCGGCGGGTGGCACAGGCTGTGGTTGGTTTGGTTGGACGTTCTCGAAGGCTGACCTCCGCGGCACGAGCGATGGATAGGGAAACCAAATCTGACTGCGCCGACCTTGTCCATGTCGGTGGGTTGCAGGGGACCTTTCCAGCCTCGATCGGCAGGCCCTCGACAGGGAGCTAACTCGTCAGAGTTATCACGGTCACTCACCTCTGCGTTTGTAGCGCAGCGAGCAACGTTGGCTAGCTTCGCTCCAGGACCATCGCGATCCCCTGCCCGCCACCGATGCAGAGCGCGGCGACACCGAGGTTGACGTCGCGCTTGGCCATCTCGAAGAGCAGCGTGACGAGGAGGCGTGTCCCGCTAGCGCCGATGGGATGTCCGATGGCGATCGCGCCGCCGTTAACGTTGAGGCGGTCCTCAGGGACGGCGAGCTCGCGACCGACGGCGACCGCCTGGGCGGCAAAGGCTTCGTTGAGCTCGAAGAGGTCAATATCGCGGAGTTCGACTCCAGCCTTCTGGAGTGCTGAGCGCACCGCGGGAACGGGCCCCATTCCCATGATGCGGGGTGCAATGCCGGCACTCGAATAGCTGCGAATCCGAGCCAGGGGAACGCGGTTCTCAGCCTTCGCGCGAGATGCGGACATGACGACGACCGCGGCGGCTCCATCGTTGATGCCGCTCGCATTTCCCGCGGTGACGGTGCCGTCCTTGGCAAAGGCGGGTCGCAGTGCGGCAAGCGTCTCCGCGGTCGTTCCTGGACGGGGATGCTCGTCGGTGTCGACAAGCACAGTCTCCTTTCTGCGCTGCACGGGCACAGAGACGATCTCGTCCTTGAAGCGGCCGCTCTTGATGGCAGCCTCGGCTTTCTGTTGCGACCCTGCGGCAAACGAGTCCTGGTCCTCGCTACTCACCTCGAACTCGCGAGCGATGTTCTCGGCAGTGTTGCCCATATGACAGTCATCGAAGGCGCACCAGAGTCCGTCTCGGATCATCTCGTCCACCAGCTGACCGTTGCCGAGCCGGTAGCCGTAGCGGCCGTTCTCCATGAGATACGGCGCGCGCGACATGTTCTCCATGCCGCCCGCAACAAGGCATTCAGCATCGCCTGCGCGGATCGCCTGCGCGGCGAGCGCCACGGTCTTCAGGCCGCTGCCGCAGACCTTGTTGATGGTCGTCGCCGGAACGTTCTCTGACAGTCCGGCGCCGATTGCCGATTGACGCGCGGTGTTCTGACCTAGCCCTGCTTGCAGGACGTTGCCCATGAGCACCTCATCGACCGAATCCACGCCCGCGCGGCGGAGGGCCTCCTCGACCGCGATCGATCCCAGTCTGGTCGCCGGCACCTCGGTGAAGGCGCCGCCGAACGTGCCGACGGGAGTCCGCACCGCACTGACGATGACAGCCTCTTCCATGCCGCTCACTCTACGCCGCGGTTCGACTCCGCGTCCTGCCATAGCGGTAGCCGTCCTCGGTCCTTATCCAACGCAGGCACACTGGAAGGTTGTGTTGGGTCAAGATCACCGAGGTGCCGCTTGACAACGCTCGCATCGCGAGGCGTGGAGTACATGCAGGCACCGCCGCTCGCCAGAAGTTACCGGTGATCAACACAGAGGATGCGCCGTGATGACGGGCCCGCGAACCGAAAGGAGGCGACGTCCTAGACTAGATCAGCTTTAACTTCTGCGGTCACGACTCCGAGTGCACTAGGCGCAGGCATCCGGTCATATCCGCTAATCGCGGATGCACTCGGTTGCGAGTTCTCCGGCGATGAACGTCGGCAGCCCCGATATAG
>CAVPTG010000010.1:0-65902 GCA_963708605.1 Candidatus Dormiibacterota bacterium
TCTCAACGCGCAGTTCCTCTTCGCGGTGCAATTGATCATCTATGCCGGCGCTGTGGTGGTGCTGTTCGTCTTCATCGTCGCGTTGCTGAGCCCGGACGCCGAGGATCGTCCAACCCTGGACCTGCGCGCGATCATCGGCGTCCTCGGCGTGGTGGTGGTGACCGGGCTCGTGTTCATCGCCGCACGCAACGGAATCACCTATAACACCAATGGTTTTCACGCCACCACCGTGGGCGCCGCGAGCAACCCGTATCACACGTTCAGCTTCCCGCCGGACGCGGTGAACAATGCCGGCAACGTGCAGACGGTCGCCGGACAGCTGTTCACCAACTACCTCCTGCCGTTCGAGATCACCTCGATGCTCCTGCTGGTCGCGGCCGTCGGCGCCGTCTACCTGACCAGGCGTTCGAGCGAGTGACGGAGCGCCGGGGATGCTGAATCCGAATCTGTTTCCGTACCTGCTCGGGTTGTCGGCATTCCTCTTCACGGTCGGCGCCATGGGCGTGCTCATCCGGCGCAACCCGATCGTCGTGTTCATGTGCATCGAGCTCATGCTCAACGCCGCCAACCTGGCGCTGGTGGCCTACGGCCGGTTCCTCAACAGCGAGGAAGGGCAGATCTTCGCGTTCATGGTGATCGTGGTCGCGGCCGCCGAGGTCGTGATCGGCCTCGCCCTGATCACCCAGATCTTCCGGCTCGGGCGCGAGCTCGATGTCGACGACCTGAGCGAGATGAAGGAGTGAACGTCACCACCGCGTCCACGCTCGTCCTCCTGGTGCTCTTCTTCCCGCTGCTCGGCGCGGCGCTGAACGGTCTCGCCGGCCCGGTGCTGGGCCGGCGCTTCGTCAACCTCGCCGGCACCATCTCGATCTTCGCGGCGTTCCTCATCTCGTGCCTCGTGCTCGCCAACGTCGTGGGCGCACCGGCGGGGCACGGCTCCATCACCGTGCGCCTCTGGGACTGGGTCGACCTCGGGGGCGGAACCAACCTCTCGGTCGGCATGGATTTCACTCTCGATGCCCTGAGCGCGCTGATGCTCATGGTGATCACCGGTGTCGGGTTCCTCATCCACGTCTACAGCGTCGGCTACATGGAGCACGACCCCGGGTTCGCTCGCTTCTTCAGCTACATGAACTTCTTCATCTTCTCGATGTTGACGCTCGTGCTCGCGGCGGACCTCGTGATCCTGATCATCGGGTGGGCGCTGGTGGCCCTGAGCAGCTATCTGCTGATCGGCTTCTGGTACGACCGGCCCACCGCCGTCCTGGCGGCTCGCAAAGCATTCATCACGCAGGTGATCGGCGACGTCGCGCTGGTCATCGCCGCGTTTCTCATCGTGCTCAACACCCATACGCTCAGCCTGCCGAACATCTTCGCGCGCACCCAGGCATTCCCAGCCGGTGGCGCGCTCGTCACCGGGGTCTGCGTGCTGCTCGCCATCGGCGCATTCGCGAAGAGCGCACAGTTCCCACTGCACACGTGGCTGCCCGACGCGATGGAGGGCCCGACCCCCGTGTCGGCACTCATCCATGCCGCCACCATGGTCACTGCCGGTGTGTACCTCATCGCCCGGTTCCACGTGCTCTTCAACCTCGCACCGGTTGCCGAGGGGCTGGTGGCGTGCGTCGGCATGGGGACGGCGGTGATGGCGGGCATCATCGCCCTCTCGCAAATCGACATCAAACGCGTGATCGCCTACTCGACGATGTCGCAGATCGGGTTGATGATCTACGCGGTCGGCATCGGCGCCTATTCAGCGGGCATGTTCCACTTCGCGATGCACGCGGTCTTCAAGGCTCTCCTCTTCATGGCCGCGGGGAACGTGATCCACGCTCTCCACGACGAGCAGGACATCCGCCTGATGGGGGGCCTGCACGCGCGCATGAAATGGACGCACCTGGCATTCGGATCGGGCTCCCTCGCGCTCGCCGGCTTTTTCCTGTTCTCGGGCTGGTTCAGCAAGGAGGACCTGCTCGGGTTCGGCACCGTATCCGGACCCGGCGGGGCACCCTGGATCCTATACGCGGTGGGAGTAGGCGTGAACGTGCTCACCGGTCTCTACGCCTTCCGTCTCTACTTCACGGTCTTCCAGGGCGAACCGCAGACCGCCCGCGGCTTCGGCGTCAAGGAGGCGGGCTATCCGATGCTGATCCCGGTCGTCATCCTCGGTGTGCTCTCCGTGATCGTCGCCTGGCCGCTGCAGTTCCCGCTCCCCAACACGCTGCACGTCTTCAGTGACTTCCTCAGCCCGGTGTTCGCCGGGTCGCAATCGCCGCTGACCCACGACCCCGCATTCGGGCCTGCGCTTGTCGGCCTGGTCGTCGGCACGGCCGCGAGCCTGGTCGGCATCGGGCTGGCGATGCGCCTCTGGTACGAGCACCGTCCGGATCCGCAGGTGGTGCTGTCCAGGTTGCCTCGGGTCATCCCCCTGCTCTCCTACAACAAGTTCTACTTCGACGAGATCTACGACCGTGCCCTCGTGCAGCCGGTGAAGGTCGTGGCCCGCACTGCGAGGCGGGTGGTGGAACCCGACGTCATGGACAGTTGGGTGCGGGGCATCGCCGACCTGCTGCGTGGGTTCAGCCTCGATCTGCGCGCGGTGCAGACCGGGCTCATTCGAGACTATGCGTCGATCTTCACGGTGTTCGCCGTTGTGTTTGTGGTGGTGTGGGTGTTCATCGCGCGATGAATCACATCCCCTGGCTCACCCTCCTCATCGTCATTCCCGCCGGGGCGGCGATCGCGCTCCAGGCGGTTCCCCGCCGGATGACCAGCGCGATCAAGGGTTTCACGATCTTCACGACGCTGGCGGTGGCGGTCATCGTCACGCTGCTCCTGCTCTGGATGCCGGGCAACAAGGCCACCAACGGACCGCTGCCGCTGCACTTTCAAGAAACGCATGCGTGGTTGCCGGCCATCAATGCCACCTACCACCTTGGGATCGACGGGATCTCGGCGTGGCTGCTCGCGCTCAACGCCGGCGTGTTCCTGTTGGGTGCACTCGCCATCTCGCGCAAGTCCACCGACCGGCTGCGCTTCTACTGCACGCTGGTGCTGCTCACCGAAGCGGCCACCACGGGTGTGCTCCTGTCGATCGACCTGCTGCTCTTCTACATGTTCTGGGAAGGGATGCTGGTACCGCTCTACGTCCTGCTCAGCAACTGGGGCGGGGAGAAACGAGGTCCCGCGACCATCAAATTCATCGTGTACACGGTGGCCGGCAGCCTGCTGATGCTGGTCGCGATCATCTACCTGTACGTCCAGTCGCCGTCAGGATCCTTCGACCTGGAGAACATCCTGGCGCAGCCGATCAGCTCGGGCAGCGCATTCGTCATCCCGATCATCCATCTCACGACGTTCACGCCCAAGGAGCTGGCATTCATCTGCTTCGCGCTGGCGTTCGCGATCAAGATTCCGATCGTCCCGCTGCACACCTGGCTGCCCGACCTCTACGAGGCATGCCCACCGGCCGTGCTGGTCTTCTTCGCCGGCATCGTCAGCAAGCTCGGCGCATACGGGTTCATCCGCTTCGCGCTGACGCTATTTCCCGGCGAGATGGAGAAGTACCGGTTCGTGCTGGCCGGGTTTGCGGTGCTGAGCATCATCTACGGCGCCTTGATGGCGCTGTCGGAACGCGATCTCAAACGCATCGTCGCGTACGCGAGCATCAGCCACCTCGGCTTCATCGCGCTCGGGATCTTCTCGCTGACCAACAACGGGATCAACGGCGCCGTGATCCAGATGATCAACCACGGGATCATCATCGGCGCGCTCTTCCTGATCGTCGGCTTCGTCGAGGCCCGCACCGGCACCCGCGACCTCCACGAGCTGTCCGGTCTCGAACGCCGAATGCCCTGGCTGTACTTCTTCTTCCTGATCGCCACGCTCGCGAGCCTCGGCATGCCCGGCATGAACAGCTTCGTCGGTGAGTTCACCATCATGCTGGGCGCGTTCCAGCTGAACTGGGTGTACGCGGTGCTCGCCGGTGGCGGCGTCGTCCTCGCCGCCTGGTACATGCTCCGTCTCCACCAGGGGTTGATGCACGAGCCGCCCAAACCGCGAACCGAGGGCGTGCACGACCTGCGCTTCGGCGAGGGCCTCCTGCTCGTGCCGCTGGTCGCGCTCATGATCTTCATCGGCCTGTATCCCAAGCCCATCACCGACGTCTCCAAGGGTTCGGTGAGCACCACCGTGAGCCTCATCCAGCCCGCGGCATCGATCCCGGGAACGCAGTGATGCTGATCGCCGCGTCGCCGGTTCCGCTGTCGTTCCCCGGCGGACGCGACCTCGTCGGGATCCTTCCCGAGCTCGTGCTGGGTGGCGCGTTTCTCCTGCTCATGCTGCTCGACCTGGTCGTGCCGGCGTCGAAGCGAACCTGGCTTGCGGGCTTCGCATTGCTCGGCATCGCGGCGACGTTCGGCGTCACCGTGTGGGCATGGTTCGACGCGAACCCGGGGCGCCTGGTGTACTCCGGCTCGTTCGCGTACGACCGCTTCGCGCTGTTCGTCGATGCCATCCTGCTGGTGAGCGCGGGGCTGGTGGTCATGATCAGCCCGAACTACCTCAACCGCCGGGGGATCCACCACGGCGAGTACTACGCGCTCATCCTCGCCGCGACGATCGGGATGATGCTGCTCGCCGGGGCGACCAGCCTGATGGTGATCTTCCTGGCGATCGAGCTGCTGTCGCTCGCGCTCTACGTGCTGAGCGGTTTCTCGCGCCATGAGGAGCGGTCGCAGGAGGCAGCGCTGAAATACCTGCTGCTGGGAGGCTTCGCCTCGGGTTTCCTGCTGTTCGGCATGGCCCTCGTCTACGGTGAGACGGGGCACACGCAACTCGCACAGATCGCGGCGGCCATCCAGAGCCAGACCACGGTCACCGCGGATCCACTGCTGCTCGCGGGGGTCCTGCTGCTCTTCATCGGGTTCGCTTTCAAGGTGTCGGCCGCGCCGTTCCACGCTTGGACGCCCGACGTGTACCAGGGCGCCCCGACATCGGTCACGACCTTCATGAGCGTCACCACCAAGGTGGCCGCGTTCGCGGCACTCGTCCGTGTGTTCACGTACACCTTCGACGGTGGGGGTACCCACTTCTACCAGCACTGGGAGCCGGTGGTCGCGCTGGTGGCGATCACGTCGATGGTCGTCGGCAACGTCGCGGCACTCACGCAGACGAGCGTGAAACGCATGCTCGCCTACTCGGGCATCGCTCAGGCCGGGTACATCCTGATCGGCGTGGCGGTCGGGCCGGTCCTGCTGCCCTCGGGGCAGTCGAGCTCGTTCGGAACCATCGGTGTTCTGTACTACCTGGCGGCCTACGCTGTCAGCAACATCGGCGCCTTCGCGGTGATCACCATCATGGCCGGGCGTGGGGAGGATCTCGACAGCTATGACGGGTTGCGCGGTCTCGCTCACCGCCGGCCGTTCGTGGCCGCCAGCATGGCGCTCTTCCTGTTCTCCCTGGGTGGCTTTCCGCCCACCGCCGGCTTCTTCGGCAAATTCCTTGTGTTCACCGCGGCGATCAATGCGGGGCAGGTCCCGCTCGCGCTCTGGGGCATCGCGACCAGTGCGGTGTCGGCGTTCTACTACCTCAGAGTTGGTCTGCTCATGTACCAGCGTCCGGCGCCGGGAGCCGAGGAATACCGCTGGTCGCGCACCGGGTTTGCCGGGAGCGCCGTCCTGGTCGCGACGACAGCAGGGACGCTCATCCTCGGGGTCTTGATCGTGCTCATCTACACGGCGGCGAGCGCATCGCTGAAGGGGCTGATCGTGTGAACGAGGAGCTGCTCAAGGAATTTGCCGAGGTGGTAGGCCCGGCCGGGATCACCGGCGACGTGGTCAGTCCTGCCGATGAGGCGTCGCTCGTGCTGGTTGCCAACGTGTGTCACCGGCACGGCGTGCCGATCAGCGTCACCAGCAGCGCACCGGCACCCCCCGCGGGAACTCCGGAGCGCGGCGGCATCGTTCTCAGCGTGCACCGCCTCGCCGGCATCACCATGGCCTCGGGAGGGCTGACGGTGCGCGCCGGGGCCGGCGCGACGGTTGCCCACGTCCGGTCATCCGTGGCCGAGGCCAAGCTCGTGGTCGTCGGACTGGACGCCGAGACGGGATCGGTGCACGTCGGCACGCTGGTGGCTCGTGGCGAGGTACCACGCCGATCGCTGTCGGGTGTCGAGGCGGTGCTCTCCAACGGCGACTCGGTCAAGGCGGGCGGCGCGGCGCTCAAGGATGTCGTCGGCTACGACCTGATCGCCGTTCTCCTGGGAAGCGCCGGCCGGCTGGCGGTCATATCGGCGGTGACGTTCCGCCTCGAGCCTGCAGCCGGGCGCACAGCGACATCGCGGCCGGCCGGGGCACGCACCTGGGAACCCGGGCTCGCCGGCGCCTTCGATCCCAAAGGCTTACTGCGCTCAGGCGCGTCCTCGCGGTGAGGGGAAGAGTCGGGGAGAAGGCTCGCAAGTACTGGCACGAGTACACGCGGATGCGCACCGCGATCTTCCTGCTCCTGGGGATCCTGGTCATCGTCCTCATCGGATCGTTCGTCCCTCAGCAGAACACGTCGGATCCGACCAAGGTCGAGGCGTTCCTCACCTCGTGGCCGAACCTCAACGTGCTGTTCGCGGATCTTCAACTGCCGCTCACCCAGGTGTTCGTCTCGCCGGTGTTCTACGTGCTGCTCGGCCTGCTGTACGTGTCGCTCGGATGGTGCGTGATACGCCGGGGGCGCGCGCTCATCATGCGCACCCTGCGCCGATACAAGCGCACGCCGCAGTACTGGGGCGAATGGGGATCGTGGATGTTCCACACCTCCTTCTTCCTCCTGCTCATCGCGGTGGTGTGGGGCAAGGCCACCGGGTACCAGGGCCTGGTCACGCTCACGCAGGGCCAGGAGTTCACGAACACGCCGGCCGGGTATGACACGCTTCAGGAGGGCCTGCTCTTCCACGGCAACTACGCGCCGTTCACGCTGCGCCTCAACAAGTTCGAGGCGACCTATGCGCCCAATGGCGAGGCGAGCAACTATGTCAGCAACGTGACCGTGTTCGACCACGGCAGGAAGGTCAAGACGGAGAACATCCTCGTCAACGATTTTCTCAGCGTCGACGGTGTCAACGTGTACCAGCAGGACTACGGCTGGGCCCCGACCATCGTGGTCAAGAACCCCACGGGACAGACCGTGTACGACGGTCCCATCCAGTTCTTCGACGACGCCGGCAACATCGGCAACAAGGCGCTCGCGGACGGTGTCCTCAAGGTCCCTGACTTCGGTTACACGATCGCCGGCGCAAGCCAGCCGGTGCAGATCGGGGCCAAGATGTCGTTCTTCCCCGACGCGACGGTCATCCCCTCGGTGAGCACTGGTGGATCGATCAACCCGACCGCCATCCAGTACGGGCCGGGCGGGGTCGCACCGCGAAACCCGGTGATCGAGATGCAGCTCTACGTCGGCAACCTCGGGCTCAACAGCGGTGCGCCGCAGAACGTGAACCAGCTCAACACCGCCGCGATGACTCCCTATTTCTCCAACGCGCAGGTGATCCCGATCGCTCTCGGTCAGACCCAGCAGCTGCCCATCGCAACCAGGAACGGCAAGAACATCGACTTCTCGATCTCGTTCCCCGCTGTGACGCAGTACTCGCTCTTCCAGGTGAATGATGACCAGGGTGTGCTCCTCGTCTACACGTCGTTCATCCTCGTGATGACCGGACTGCTCACCAAGTTGTACCTGCGCCCGTTCCTCGAGCGTCGCCAGCGCAAGCGCCGTCAGCCAATCACCCTCGACCGTCGCTGGTCGTCCGACTCGAGCGGCGAGCCTCAGACGCCCGAGCGAGAACCGGCCTCGGTCTGATCCGGCTCCGGCGCCAGCTCAGCGATCCGGGCGGGGGAGAGGTAGGCGAGGCGCTGCAGCTCCTGACCCTCGTAGTCGAGCTGGAGAAGTCCACCCTTGGCGCACTGCAGCCGGTGCAACGCATAGCGGGGACGCCGCTGTGCGGCCACCCAGAACCCCTGGATGGGGTCGCCATGGCTGACGCAGATGCCCCCCTCACCGGGATGATCGACGAGCAGGCGCATGAGTGGGCGGCGGATCCGTGCCGCAAGCTCGGCGACGCTCTCGTCATTGGCGAGGAGCCCCGGCCACACCATGTGGATCAGCCACAGAGGGCGTCGCCAGGGCACCTGTTTCGGGGGGATGCCCTGGAGATAGAGGCCGAAGCGGGTCTCGATCAGATCGTCGGTGTAGGTGATCGGCACCGGGAGGTACGACGCGATGATCTCCGCGGTCTGACGGGCACGCTCGAGCGGGCTCGAGTAGATCTGGCGTGCCGTGCTGTTCGCGAAGTACCGGCCGAGCGCATGCGCCTGCCGGACGCCCTTCTCACTGAGCGGAAAGTCGGGGAGATGGCCGTAGAGGACCCCGTCGGGATTGCGAACGTCGCAGTGGCGAACCAGATGGAGTCTCGTCGAGGCAGGGGCTTGGTTCACGCTTTTCTTCACAATAGGTGGTTGTGGCGCTTCTGACGCGCGATCGCACCCGCGCGCAAGACGATATGACGATGTCCGAGGTCCTGGCACGCACGAGGCGCAACCTCCACATCATTCTGCCGATCGCGCTCTATCTGCTGCTGCGCATCCCGTCGCTCATCGAACCGCAGTGGTACCAGGACGAGGCCGGCTACGCATCGACGGCATGGCTCACGCATCTCGGCTATGGGCTGTACGTGGATGCATGGAACAACAAGCCGCCGCTGCTGTTCGGCATCTACGGCCTGAGTCAGTGGCTCTTCGGCCCCAGCGAGGCCGGTCTCCATGCGCTCGCGATCCTGAGCGGACTCGCGGCCATCATCGCCGCCGTCGTCGGCGTGTCGCGGGTGTTCTCCGTCCGCCCCGCCCTGTGGGCGGGGCTCGCGATTGCGGTGATCGTCGGGACGCCGATGCTGGATGGCGACCTGGCGCTTCCGGAGAGCCTGCTGATCGGGCCGGTCACCGTCGGCGTGGTGTGGTTCCTCTGCTCCTGCACCGGCTCAGCCGCGCGCAGGCCGGGTGCGCGAACGCTGGTGGGGATCGGCGTGCTGCTCGCATGTGGATTCCTGATTCAGCAGACGGCCCTCGCCGACTTTGGCTCGGTCATGCTCTGGTGTCTCGTGCGCCGGAATGGGCGGACGATGCTGATCGTCGCCGGAACGTTCACGATGGTCGTCGCGGCCGTCGTCGTTCCCTTCATGGTCATCTCCGGCGTGCACAACGTGTGGTTCGCGCTGGTCACGTCATACGTCGATTACGTCGGTGACGCGCTCGGTAACCGGCTCCCGGCGTACATCTTCCGCATCGGCCTGGTGGTTGCCATGCTGGTCGCGGCGTGGTGCTTCCGCAACGCGAAGGACGATCGATTCGAGCTCGTGCGCATCTGGGCGTCGGCGCTGTTGTTCACCGCGATCGCCGCGGGATATTCATATGAGCACTTCCTGCTGCCGGTGATGATCCCCATGGTGATGCTCGTGACCGGTCTCGTGTCGAGGCATCGCGATCATCTGCTGCAACGCATCCGGCGGCCGCGCGTGCTCGTGGCCACAGCCGTCTTCGCCGCGATCGCATCGACCGGGTGGTCGCTCTTCGCTGCGGGGTACCGATCAACGGTGTGGAGTCTCGGGTACTACGTCAACGCCGCAAGCTATGCCACTGGTGCCATCTCCGTCCTCGAGTACGACACCTACTTCGGTGCCCTCAACTACGGCGAGCATGAGGCCGAGCACTGGATCAGCAGCCACAACCTCGTCGGGAGCACTGCGATGTTGTGGACCAACCTGGCCTGGCCGCTCGTCGACGAACAGCTCGTGCCTCCGACACGCAGCGGTCCGCTCTACATCACGCTCGCGCTCGAGCGCGGGACCGCAGGCATCCTCTCGAGGATGAACGCGTCGCCACCGGAGCTGATTCTGGTGACGCCGTCCCACATCGAGAATTTGCGTGACGTGCGCTCTTTCATCAGCGCGCACAACTACGTGAAGGTGATGGATGCGAATGGTGTGGAGCTGTACCGTCGTTCAAACGGCTGAGCGATGGGTCCGCAGCAGCCGGTGCGCGAAGGCCGGTGTGGCGCGCAAGAGGCCCGGGTACTCGACGTAGATCGTGTCCGGTCCGACGTGGAACACCGGGAGGTACGAGTGCGCGAGCACGCTGAGGATGCTCGAGCGGAGTGCGACGCTGGGCTGGTTGATGATGATCACCGCCGGAAGGTGCCGCGCGACGTAGGGGCCGATGTTGGACCGGCCGCCCAGGAGCACGTCGTCATTGAAGAGGCCGACGGTCGGCAGCACGGTGTTGAGGGGCGTGAGCAGATAGACCCATTCATCAGCGACGCTCCACACCACCGCTCTGGCATTCGCGTAGTGATGGGCCTTCAGCCAGTGGATCACCACCTGGTCGACCACGATGCTGTCCGAGAAGCCGTTCTGCCAGCGGGTGCGCTCCGTGGCGTTCACGAGGCTCGAATATCCGTCGGCGTAGTACGTGGACAGGCTGCGTCCGTTGATCCAGAAGGAGCCGGCGTACGAACCCTGTGCGGCCGCGAGCAGGATGCCGGCCGCGAGCACCGCCGAGCCCACCCAGAGCCGCGGCCGCTCCAGGGGCAGAAGGACGTTCCACCGATTCCAGGGGGTCGCGACCACGGCCGCGCAGACCCAGGGGATGGACGGCAGGAGCAAATGGGGATACGGGAAGTGCGCTGAGCCGGCGACCACCAGGTCGATCCCCGCCAGGACCCACAGCATCCAGAAGGCGTTTCGGGTCCGGCGCGAGATCAGGATGGCCCCCCCGATGATGGCGATGACGCCGGCGCCGATGCCCGCAAAGTGGAGGACGCGAGCCAGCGCGCTGACGGGAAGGGAGTTGTGCGCGTAGATCCCGTAGAACGCGACGGTCGCAAACCAGGTCGCGCCGATCCCCGACGCGATGATGGTCGGCACCAACCAGAGCAGCGAGGTCAGCAGGCCCGCGCCGAGGAATGGCACCAGTTCCATCCAGCGACCGGGACAGGCGATGAGCAGGACGACACAGATGGCGAAGACGTCCGCGAGGACCGTCTGCTGCATCCCCAGCGCGATCGATGCGAGGAACCCGGCCACGTAGGGGGCCCATCGGTGCCTCGCCGCCCATGCCGGCGAGGCGATGCTGACCAGCATGAGCATGCCCGCCCAGGTCATCGGACCGATCAGCGCCCCCTCCGGAAGGAACAGCTCCGAGTCAAAGATCGGGGGTCCGATGATCAGGGCGGCAAGGAGGCAGGCGATCCCGGCCCGCCGCCTCGAGCCGCTCAGCTTCGCCACACCCCAGCCGACGGCGATCACCGCCGCAACCGCGCTGGCGAAGGGAACCAGGTGGATCGCCGCCTCGGAGTACCCGAGGAGGTGGGTCACGATCCCGTAGATCCAGTACTGGACCGGTGGCTTGTTGTCCCATGCACCGGGGGAGACATAGAGATCGCCGCCGTTGAACACGGTGCGTCCAACATATGCATAGGTGCTCTCGTCCGAATACCAGTGCGGCTCGAGAAACGCGGGGATGCGGAACGCCACGATCAGCGCGACGCCCGCCGCGATCCCACTCCACGGGGGCGACGTGGTCGCGTTGTCACGCATCGTGCCGGGGGAGCCTGCCATGGGCGAAAGTCTGCCTTCCCGAGTACCGCGTCGACCGGAATTCATAACGAACTGGCGCCGAACTGGCGCCCCCGAACTGGCGCCCCCGAACTTTCACAACCGAACTGGCGCCCCCGGTAGGAGTCGAACCCACGACCGTCGAGTTAGAAGCTCGCTGCTCTATCCGCTGAGCTACGGGGGCGCGCGGCGAGTGTACCTGCGGTGGTTCGTCCGGATCGCCGACCACCGCGCCATATAATCGCCGAGCCTCCTCGCCGGAGTCTCATGGTGGCCATAGCTCAGCTGGTTAGAGTGCCAGGTTGTGGCCCTGGAGGTCGCGGGTTCGAATCCCGCTGGCCACCCCACCCCGTGGATGGAGAGTTCGGTGATGCCAGGCGGCCGCACTCAAGCCAGAGCAGGTGCCTCTCGTAGGAGTTCGTCCCAAGGCCAGTGCTCGGTGGCTCCGACGTCGATGCCGTGGCGGAATACCGCCATAGTCTCTGGCGCCGACTGAAACCGCTCGATGTCGGCCGCCATCGCCGCCATGTCGGGGTGGTCGTGTTCGAGGACGCACTCGTTCATCTTTCCGAATGCCTGCGACCACAGCGTGCCTTCAACACAACCGACCTGGCGGCACGCCTCGTTCATGTCGCGGACCCATTTCACGCCCTCATTGAACCGGCCGAGAGCGAAAACCACGTGAGCCGTCGCCGTACCATTCCGCTTTCCCCATTTGCCGCCGCTTGCGTTCCGGTTGGCCTCCCCTCGGGATCCCACCGTTGAAGGTCCAGTTACTCCTCGGAGCGGGTGTTTGTCAACGGGTCAAGCGGTGAGGCGGTGGCCGTCGGAGGAGGTCTGGATGGCCCGGCGTAGACTGCCGGACCATGAGTGACGATCGCTGGAACGCAGTCGACGCGTATACGACCGACCTGCTCCAACCCCCCGACCCGGTGCTCGAGGCGGTCATCAGCGACAGCGCGGAGCTGCCCAACATCGCGGTGTCCGCGGCTCAAGGGCAATTTCTGAACCTGCTCGCGCTGGCGATCAAGGCTCGCCGGATCCTCGAGGTGGGGACGCTCGGCGGCTACAGCGCGATCTGGATGGGGCGCGCGCTTCCCGAGGATGGCCGCCTGATCAGCCTCGAGGTCGATCCTCACCATGCCGAGGTGGCGCGCCGCAACATCGCGCGCGCCGGGCTGGACGGCAAGGTCGAGGTCCGCGTCGGGGCGGCGCTCGACAGCCTTGCGGCACTCAAGAACGAGGGCGGTGAGCCGTTCGACCTCGTCTTCATCGATGCGGACAAGCGCAACACCCCGGAGTACTTCAGCGCCGCTGTTGCGATGTCCCACCCCGGGAGCGTGATCGTGGTCGACAACGTGGTGCGTCAGGGGAGGCTGATCGACCCCGGCAGCGACGATCCCGACACGCAGGGCATGCGCCGCCTCATCGAGGAGATGGGTGCCGACCCCGGCCTCAGCGCGACGGTGATCCAGACGGTCGGCGTCAAGGGCTGGGACGGATTCGCCTTCGCCCTCGTGCTCGAGACCTAGGCGGGCACCAGGCCCCCGAGCGCTGCAGCGGTACGTCGAGCGGCGTCGTTCGCGACGCTGATCGGGACCTCGCCACCATGGAGCAGGGCCTCAGCCTGCGCAAGCCACGACGCGTCGGCTGCCACCTCCGCAAGCGCGCTCTCCCCGCCGAGCCTGGACGCGTACCGCGCTGCGATCCAACCGAGCCGCCCGCTGCCGGTGTCGGCCGCGAATGCATTCGCCTCTTCTGCAAGTCGCGCGCCGATCGCGAGCGTGGCCATCAGTCGCGCGAGACGGCGCAGTGGCAGCTGCCGCGCGTCGGGATCGTCGACGGTGTTCAGCGCCTCGAGCTGAGCCTCGACGCGATGGAGCGCATCGATGAGCGCCCCCCCAAGCGGCGCAACGGCACCGCCGGCTGACACCGCCTCGGCGCGACGTTCGGTGTCGCCGAGGTAGCCCGGGAGCGCACCGTGGTCGATGGCGCGCTGCACGTCGAGGGCGATCACGTTGCCGGATCCCTCCCAGATCGCATGGACGTACACGTCGCGCAGCAGCCGGGCATCCGGCCAGTCCTCGATGAACCCGTTGCCGCCGCGAACCTCCATGCCCTCGGTCGCGCAGATGCGCGCGCGCTCGGTGCCGTGCATCTTGAAGAGCGGTGTCAGCAGGCGCAGCGCCGCGGCCGCCTCACGGTCACCCTCGTCGGCGCGATCGGTGAGGTCGGCAACGCCCATCGCGGCGGTGAGCCCGGCGACGGAGTCCACCACCAGTTCGGCGAGGGTGTCGCGCATCAGCGGGTGCAGGTCGAGGCGCCGCCCGAACGTCGAGCGACCGCCGGTGTGGGTCAGCGCTTCGAAAGCGCTCCGCCGCATCGCACCGGCCGTCGCCGTGGCGATCCCGACCCGGGTCGCGTTGACCATGTCCATCATCTGCGGGAGGCCGCGTTCGAGCGTGCCGACCTGCCATGCGAACGCGTCGCGGAGACCCACCTCGGCCGACGCCATCGCGTGCGTGCCGAACTTCTCCTTGAGCCGGTGAATGATGAAAGTGTTGCGGCTCCCGTCCTCGAGGAGGCGCGGCATGAGAAAGAGTCCGAGACCTCGCGGCCCCGGCGGGGCGCCCGCCGGCCGGGCGAGCACCATGATCAGGTCGCTGTGCGCGCAACTGGCGAACCACTTCTCACCCGACAGCCGCCAGGTACCGTCACCGACGGGCGTGGCGACGCTCTCGTTGGCGCCGACGTCCGAACCCCCGGCCTTCTCGGTGAGAAACATCGCGACGGTGAGGTGATTGCCGGTGTCGTCGACGATGCCGGGCAGGAAGCGAGCCGCCAGCGCGGGGTCGTTGCGCTCGAGGCACCGGGCTGCGGCGTCCATCATCCCGATGGGGCAGCCGGTGATCGCCTGGTCCGACTCGAGGATCAGGGAGAGCATCGCCGTCACGAGGCTCCGGGGCGCACGGCCCGGAAGGCCCCGCCAGCCCGGCGCGTAGCCGGCGCGCACCGCGCCGAATCCGAGCACCGTCGACTCCAGCTCGCGATATGCCGGGTGGAACTCGATCTCGTCGATGCGCTCACCGCGACGGTTGTAGGAGCGGAGCACCGGAGGGTGGCGATCCGCAGCTCGGGCCAGAGGCTCGATCACCTGCGGCACCAGGGTGCCGAGTTCGCGAAGGGCACCGTCTGCCACCGGCCATGCAGCCTCTCCGACGGTACGGCGGGTCAGCCAGTGCAGGTGCTCGTCGGGCTCGTACCAGTCGGCCTCATCGCCGCCCGGGATGTGGCGCACGCCGGGATCAGACGGCAGCATCGACCCCACCATAGCGCGCCGCGATCATCACCACAGACCGCGGGCTTCGAGCACCTCCTTGAGCAGCCGCGGACGGTCGGTCATGATCCCGTCGACATCGAGGTCAAGGAGAAACGCCATCTCCGCCTGGTCGTCCACGGTCCAGACGTGGACCGGCAGGCCGGCGCGGTGCGCGGCGTTGACGAACCGCCTGTCGATGCGCAGCCTTCCCCAGCGCTGCGGCACCTGGAGGCAATCGGCGTGGAAGGTCGGCATCCTTCCGGTTCGCGAGGCTGCGTACGCCAGGGCAGCCGCCGCCTGGCCCATCGATGAGCAGATCCGTCCGCCTGCCAGTGCCCGGATGCGGGCGACGCGGCGGTCCGAGAACGATCCGATGCACACGCGGTCGAACGCTTTGAGGCGCCGGACCAGGGTGATCAACGGCGTCACTGTATTGTCGGCCTTGGCGTCGATGTTGATGAAGACATCGTCCCAGCGCGTGAGCAACTCCTCGAGCGTCGGCACCACGACACCGGTGGCACGGAACGGGAAGGAGCGACCGCCGTCGGGGCTGAACCCGTACCCCGCGTCGGCCGCCCGCACCTCGGCCAGGGAGAGCGCGCCGATCCTGCCCGCGCGATCGGTGAGCCGTTCGAGACTGCTGTCGTGGAAGGCGAGCAGCACCCCGTCGCGGGTCAGCTGCACGTCGGTCTCGAGATATCGATATCCCAGGGCGACCGCGGCCTCGAAGGCGGGCAGCGTGTTCTCGGGAGCCTCGCCGCCGCCACCGCGATGGGCGAACGCAATCGTGGTCGATCGCTCGAGAAAGGAACGCTGCACCATGGACGTGGCGGTCAGCGTAGCCGGACGACGCCCTAACGCACCCAGGTACCCGCACCGGAGAGTGCGCTGAAGAGCGGGCGCGGCACCCGTCCGTCGGCAACGCACACCGCGCCCACGCCGCGAATCCGTGCCTCGGCGCTGGCGCGCAACTTCACTCGCGCCCGGCCGGCGATGGCCGGGATGAGGTGCTCCGCCTCGCGCGTCGAGAGGCGTTCGATGAGGCTCGTCTCATCCGATGGGTCACGGAGCAACCCGGGCGTATCCGCGAAGATGATCAGCAGCGATGCCCCGAGCGCGATGGCGATCTCGGCTGCGAGCCGGTCCCCGTCGACGTTGATCGCGGTCCCATCCTCGCCAGCGATGGGCGGGCAGATCACCGGCGTCACCCCGGCGGCGAGCAGCCTGCCGAGCAGGATGGCGTCGACCAGGTCGATGCTGCCCACGTGGTTGTCATGGAGCACCTTGGTTCGCCCGTTCTCGCGAATGCGCAGCGCCGGCCTTCGCGTCCCTCGCACAACGCCGCCGTCGAGGCCGCACAGCCCGAATGCGTTGACACCGAGCTGGCGCAGGCGCTCGACGATCCGCTTATTGGCCCTGCCCGCATAGGCCATCAGGAACAGATCCATGGTCGCGGCATCGGTGAACCGGCTCACATCGCCGCGCTCCGATTCCACCATGCGTGGCGGGTGCCCGAGCCGAGCCGACAGGTCATCGAGGTCGCGGCTGGCGCCGTGCACCACGATCGCCTGCTCGGTGGTGGTGGCGATGTCCTCGAGCAGCGGATCGAGCCGCCGGACGCTGCCGCCGATCTTCACGACGATCATCAGATCGGGTACAGGCCGGCAAATTCGAGCCCGAGCGTCTCGGGGAATCCATGGCGGATGTTGAGCGCTTGCACCGCCTGACCCGCAGATCCCTTGACGAGATTGTCAAGCGCGGCGGTGACCACGACGCGGCGCGAATGCGGGTCGCGTTCGAAGCCGACGTCGCAGTAGTTGGTACCGGTGAGCAGCTTTGGCGAGGGCGAGCGGTGCAGGCCGCTATGCGACTTGACGATGCGGATGAAGGGCTCCGAGCCGTACCGGGATCGGTAGAGGCGCCAGAGATCACGATCGTCGAGGTCGCTGTTGATGAAGGCGTGCGCGGTGACCAGTACCCCACGCACCGCTTCCACCGCGGTCGCCGAGAATGCGACCTGGTGGCCCGACGAGCCGAGGTGGAGCTCCTGGACGATCTCCGCGGTGTGGCGATGGCCGGTCGGCGCATAGGACCGGATCTCGCCACTCCGATGTGCGTGGTGGGTCGAGTCCCCCGATTGCGAGCCGGCCGCGGATGAGCCGACCTTTGCTTCCACGACGACCGGGATGGCGGGGTCAAGCAGACCTGCGCAGGCGAGGGGGGCAAGGCCGAGGATCGAGGCGGTTGCGAGGCAGCCACCCGCGGCGATGAGCGACGCCTCCGCGATCTCCGTTCGGTGCAGCTCGGCGAGCCCGTACACCGCGCCGCCGAGGAGCTCGGGACACGGGTGTGACCAGCCGTACCAGCGCGGATAGTCGTCCGCTTCGCGCAGCCGGAAGTCGGCGCCGAGGTCGACCACGATCGGTGCCGCCTCGCGGAGCCGTCCGATCAACGCGCTCGAACTCGCCGTGGCTCATCGCCGCGACGACCACGTCAGCCTGGCCCAACGACTCGCGGGACGAGAACCGCAGCTCGGTTCGGCCTCGCAACGGCGGGTGCACCGAGGCGACGGGCTTGCCGGCGAGACGCTCCGACGTGACCTGCACGACCTCGACCTCGGGGTGACCGGTCAGGAGGCGCAGCACCTCGCCTCCCGCGTAGCCGGAGCCTCCGACGACGGCGGCTCGGATCATCCCGCGCTCAACGCGGCTTCGAGCACCGCAACGCCACGCTCCAGCTCCGCGATCGAGACGTGCTCGTATGGCGTGTGGTCGAGCTTCGAGTCGCCGGGTCCGTAGGCAACGGCCTGGCATCCCCAGACGGGAGCGAGCACGTTGAGGTCGGACGTGCCGGTCTTGACCTTGAATCGCGGCGTCCCGCCCTGCGCGCGGATGGCGGTGACGAAGTCTCGAGCCAGCCGGCTGTGCCGGTCGGTGCGGACCCCAGGCTCGCTGCCGAGCGTGCTCACGCTCGCGGCAGGCACGGCGATCTGCGCCACCTCGATGAGCGCACCGACGTCGCACCCTGGTGGCGTCCGGACGCCGAGGTCGAGGCTCGCGTGGTCGGTCAGCCCGTCGGTCTGCGAATCGAAGCGGAGCACGCGGACGTCGATGCGGTCGAAGACGCGGGATTCGCCGTTCAGTCGAGCTGCATGATCCTGCAGCGCACGAACCACGCCGACGCACAGGTCCGGCGCGCTCGGGTCACGACCCGCACCATGCGCGTGCGCCTGATCGATGCTCACGCGCAGGCGCAGGCTCCCCTTGTACCCGATGGTGACGGCGTCCCATCCGCTCGGTTCGAGAATGACCAGCGCCGACGGGGCGGCCATCGACCCTGCGAGGTGCCGCGCGCCGATCGACGATGTCTCCTCCGCCACGGCGCCGACGATCACGAAGCGGCGCGCGCCGTCGCGAGGCTGCCGGCTGACCGCGGCGATCGCGGTGGCAAGCGGCCCCTTGGCATCGACGGCGCCTCGTCCATGCAGGAGGTCGCCCTCGCGGCGGACGTCGATGTGCCCCGGGACGGTGTCGATGTGCCCGACAAGCGCGACCGTCTCGGGGCCGTCACCCCAGCCCGCGACCACGTTGCCGGCGGCGTCGACGTCGACGTCGAAGCCGGTGCGCAGGAGCCTTGAAACCAGCAGCGACGCCACGGCATCCTCCCGGCCGCTCTCGCTCGGCACGGACAGCATCGCAGTGAGGAGCTCCGCGACGTCAACTCGGGTCCCGGGCACGACGCCCGTTCCCATCGACACCATCAGGCTCCGACCGCGACCGGCGCGCCACGCGCGACCTGGCGGACGTGGTCGGCCACGCGGCCGGGAATGTCCACGCCGGTGACGTCGATCGAGTTCTTGAATTCCATGGTCGCGTTGACCTCGCTGACGAGGAGCCGGTCGCGATCCTCGAGCAGGTCGATTGCCAGCACACCGCCACCGACCGCCGCCGCGGCGTCCAGTGACATTCGACGCAAGGTCGCGTCGACGGGGCAATCACGGGTGCGGGCGCCGCGTGCGGTGTTGGTCACCCAGTGGTCGGAGTACCGGTAGATGGCGCAGATGACCTCGTCGCCGACGACGAACGCGCGAATGTCCCGACCCGGCTTGTCCACGTGGCGTTGGAGGTAGAAGACCGAGTGTTCGGGGCCGCCGAGCAACGCCTTGTGCTCGAACAGCGCCTCGGCGGCGTCGCGGTCGTTGATCCGCGCCAGCAGCCGCCCCCACGAGCCGGTCACCGGCTTGAGCACCACCGGGTATCCGAGCTCCTCGGCGGCCCGGAGGGCGGCGTCGGGGGAGAACGCAACCGCTGTCCTGGGGGTCGGGACCTCCGCGGCCACCAGCGCCGCGGTGGTGTCCAGCTTGCTGGCGCAGGTCGCTGCGACCGCGTGTCCATTGATGGTGGGAACGCCCCACGACTCCAGGACACGGGTGATCGCGAGCCCGCGCGTCTGCGAGATGCTGCGCTCGAGCACCGCGTCCCAACCCGCGTTCGGGTTCCCGAGCGTGAGGGTCACGTCACGGTCGTCGACGATCTCGACCGCCATACCTCGGTGCACCAGCGCGTCGCGGAGCAACTTCTCCTCGACGCGGATCCTCGAGCACAGCATGCCGATGCGCACCGGATCACTCACCCCAGTCGACCTCCTCGGGCGGTGCCAGCACAAAGCGTGCAGGGTCGAGCCCGATCACCTCGAGCTCCGCGTTGCATTCCGGGCAGCTCACCACCTCGCCCCGCTCGACGCCGTCGTCGACAGGGACCGCCGCATCGCACTCAGGACACACGCTGTTCCCCCTCGAGCGCGGCCCATCCGCCATGCCTGATCAGGTCGATGAGCGACCCGGCCTCGATGATGCGCAGCGCCACGCCGGAAGGTGGCTCGCCGTGCAGGGACGCGGTGGCCGTCGTGATCGTGCCGGTGAGCGCATCGACGGTGACCTCGTCGCCATCGCGCAGCACACGGTGTGCCTCGGCGCAGCGGATGACGGGCAGGCCGATGTTCACCGCGTTGCGGTAGAAGATGCGCGCGAAGCTGGCAGCGATCACCGCGGCAACGTTGTTGCGCTTGATGGAGAGCGGTGCATGCTCGCGCGAGCTGCCGCAGCCGAAATTCCGCCCGGCGACGATGACATCGCCGGGTTGCACGGTCGCGGTGAAGTCCGGCCTCGCCTCGATGAGGCAGGCGCGGCGGAGCGCGTCCGGATCGGTGGTGACGTTGTAGCGCCCCGGCATGATCGCGTCGGTGCTGATGCCGTCGCCGAGGAGAAACACGCGGCCGCTCACAGCGCCGGCTCCAGGGTGGCGGGATCGGTGATCGCACCCGCGAGCGCGGATGCGGCGGCGACCGCGGGTGAGGCCAGGAAGATCTGCGCATCCGGGCTGCCCATCCGTCCCGGGTAGTTGCGGTTGCTCGTGGAGAGCACGCGCTCGCCGGGCCCCATCACGCCGTGCTGCCGCCCGAGGCACGGTCCACAGCCGGGATTGAGCACCAGCGCGCCGGCGCGCGCGAACGCCTCGATGTAGCCGGCACTCAGGGCATCGAGGTACACGCCTCGCGATGCCGGAACAACGATGGTCCGCGTGCGGGGATGCACCGTTCGGCCCGCGAGGATGGACGCGGCGATCGCGAGGTCGCTGAGCCTGCCGTTGGTGCAGCTGCCGATGAACACCTCGTCGAGCGGTGTCCCGGCGACGTCGTCGATGTCGTGGACGTTGTCGATGCTCGGGTGGACCGCGACCTGCGGGCGCAGGCGCTCGGCGTCGACGACCAGCGTTTGCAGGTATTCCGGCCGGACGGGGTGCAGCTCGAAGGGCTCGTCGCCGGAGTGCGAGAAGGTGACCGCATCCGGCTCCACGATCCCGGTCTTGGCGCCGAAGTCGGTGCTCAGGTTGCACAGGGTCAGCCGCTCGTCGACGCTCATCGCGGCAACTGCTTCGCCGCCCCATTCCACGGCGCAGTAGTCGGCCCCGTCGGCGCCCATCCGTGCGATCACGTGCAGCGCGAGGTCCTTCGCGTACACCCCGCGCGGCAGCGCGCCACGCACCTCGATGCGAACGGTTTCCGGGATGCGGAACCACGTCTTCCCGGTGGCGAACACGACCCCGATGTCGGTGGAGCCGAGACCGGTCGCGAAGCAGCCGAGGCCACCGTACGTCGTGCTGTGCGAATCGGCGCCGACGACGATGCCGCCCGGCCGCGCGAGCCGCCTGTCGACCATCACCTGGTGGCAGATGCCCTCTGCGAAGAGGTTGGTGATGGTGTGCTCGACGCAGAACTCGCGGATGACCCGATGCAACTCCGCGGCGGCAACCGTGTTGGCCGGCATCACGTGGTCGAAGTTGAAGACGATGCGGCTCGCGTCCCAGAGCGGGAGATCCAGGCTTCTGAACGCTTCGATGGCAAGCGGTCCGGTCACGTCGTGCGCCATCGCCACGTCGACCTCCGCAATCACGGTGTCGCCGGCGTGGACATCGTGTCCCAGGCGACGGCTGAACAACTCCTCGGTGATCGTTCCCATGTCGTTCCCCTACGCCTGTGCCCAGCTGACAATCAATGCATCGAGTGCGGCGACGTCGAGCGGGCCGTCGTCCCCGCGCCGCTTGACCTCGGCGGTGAGGCTGCGCAGACGGTCATCGTCGAGGCGGACGCCGAGCACCGTGGCCCGGTCGCCGATCGCGTGACGGCCGGTGAGCCGGTGGCCGGCGAGGATGCTTCGCTCCCGTCCGAACTGCGCCGGATCCAGCACCTCGTAGGCGCTGGGATCAAGGAGCACCGCCTTGGTGTGCATCCCGGCCTTGTGGTGAAACGCGGTCGGAGCGGTCACCGCCGCGTTGAAGGGGACCGCGATCCCGAGGATCTCGGCGAGCATCGCATCCAGCTCGGGGAGCATCTCCAGCCGGTAGTGCTCGACCAGGGCGGGCTGGATCGTGACCAGGCGCGCCATCATCGCGGAGAGCGGCACGATGCCGTTGCGCTCCCCGATACCGAGGATGGTGGTGTCGACGTGGGTCGCCCCCGCCTCCAACGCCGCCAGCGCATTTGCCACCGCGCAGCCGGTGTCGTCGTGGGCGTGGAACTCGATGTCGCAGCCGACGTTGCGACGGACCAGTGAGACGAGGTCGTGGACCTGTGACGGCGTTGCCACGCCGACGGTGTCGGCGAGGCCGACACGATCCACACCTGCGCGATCGATCGCGCGATAGATGCGCACCAGGTCGTCGGGGTCCGATCGAAACGAGTTCCTCGGTGCTGAAGCGCGCTTCGCGGCCGGCGTCGCGGATCTCACCGACCACCGCGGTCCCGATGTCGATGATCTCGTCGATGCTCATGCCGTGCGACACCGGCCTGAGGCGTGACGAGGTTGCGATCAGGACATCGACGCCGTCAACGCCGGTGTCGACGGCAAGCCTCGCGTCGTCGAGATTGCAGCGAACGTGCGTGAGCAGGCGAAAACGCCGCTCGGAACGCGCCAGGCGCCGAAGATCCGATTCCGATTGCGGTGACGCCACCGGCGAGGTGAGCTCCATGTAGTCGACACCGAAGCGATCCAGCGCGGCGGCGATGGCCAGCTTCTGTTCGACCGTGAAATGGGCGAGCGCGAACTGCTCGCCCTCACGGAGCGTGCTGTCGATGATGCGAAACGAGGTGATGCTCATGAACTTCCGTATGTGGTGGTGGACAAAAAGAAAGAGCCCCTTCGAGGAAGGGGCTCTGTGCGGAATCTGATCCGGTGCTAGCTGGTCGCCGTCACCTCATCCGTGCGCAAAGGAACCCACTCCTCGAGAGCGAGACGGATTTTTTGGCGAGGCGCACGGATGTCTGCACGACGGCTGCAGCGTAACAGCGGTCGATCGTTCGCGTCAACCACCTATGCTTTTGCCTGCTATGCAGACCGCAGCGGCATCCTCCTGATTGCGCCGTGTCGAGGTTCTTGCGTGCGTCGCTCGGCGCGGATTTCGGATACACGCCGGGCGAGCAGCCGACCGATGACGGCGGCTGGTTGAAGCTGAACAGCAACGAGTCACCGCTGCCGCCCTCATCAACAGTGGCGGCTGCGGTGGCTGAAGCGGCCGCCGGGCTGGCTCGATATCCGAGCCCGGTCGCCGAGCCGTTGCGAAGCGCGCTTGCGCGTGTGCACGTCGTCGAGCCGGAGCAGGTGTTCGTCGCCAACGGAGCAGACCAGGTCCTGGACTGCTGCTTTCGCGCCTATGCGTCGCCGGGCGACACCGTGGTGCGAACCGAGCCCGGCTACTCGCTGCTGCCGGTTCTGGCCGCTCTCTTCTCGGTGCGGGATGATCCGGTGGCAGTCGAGCCTGACGGTTCGGTGCCCGCGGACTTCGCAGCCCGCCCGGCGGTGCTGCGGGTCGTGGTGAACCCCAACTCGCCGACCGGGCACTGGACCCCACCCGCCGCCCTCGAGGCCCTGCTCTGGCAGGCAGACGGCGTCGTCGCGATCGACGAGGCTTACTGCGATTTCGCACCGGCGTCGTGCGTGCCGCTCCTCCCGGCGCATCCGAACTGGCTGGTGATCCGGACCCTCTCGAAGTCCCACGCGCTCGCCGGGCTCCGGGTCGGCTACGCGCTCGGCGACCCCTCGCTGATTACGGATCTCAACGCGGTTCGGGACTCCTACCCGGTCGATCGCTGTGCGATCGCGGGCGCGATGGCCGCGCTCGAGGATCGCGCCCACCATCGGTTGATCATCAGCACGGTGCTCCGGGAGCGATCGCGCCTCAGCGATCGTCTCGCTGATCTCGGATGGCATGTCGAGCCCTCACAGGCGAATTTCGTCTTCGCGTCGCCACCTGCGGGGACCAGCGCGGCCGCCGTCGCGGTCCGGCTCCGGGATGCACGGATCCTCGTCCGCCACTTCACGATCCCGGGCCTCGACGCGTTCCTGCGCATCACCGTCGGCGATGCGCGGGCGACCGATCGCGTCCTCGCAGCCATCTCCACCCTGGACGGGTAAATCCTGAGTGGCACGTAGAATCCCCGCATGACAGGCCTCGACGCACTGCCTCCGGGCGCCTCGGTCCGCGGACGCGCCGACGGATTCAACGATTATCTCGTCGGGCCCGCCGCACGCCGGCGCATGCTCACCGACCGGTTCATCGAAACGTTCGAGTCCTGGGGCTACGGCTTCATGGTGACGCCGCTGATCGAGCCGCTGGACACGATCGCCGCCGGCGTCGGCGGCGCCCAGCAGTCCGCACTGTTTCGCTTCATGGATTCGGACGGCGCGCTGCTCGCATTGGTCGGTGAGCGCACCGTGAGCGTCGCGCGCGTGGTCGCGACCCAGTTGCATGACGGGCCGTTTCCCCTGCGCCTCAGCTATGCGGGATCGGTCCTCCGCAACCAGGCACCCAACGCCGGGAGGCGCCGCGAGAGCCTGCAGGCGGGGTGCGAGCTCATCGGTGCGGGAGGACTCGCAGCCGACGCAGAGTGCATCGCGCTCGCGGCCGCCGCGCTCGAGCGAGGCGGCGTGGAACACATCCAGGTGGACGTCGGTCATGCCGACTTCATCCCGGGATTGCTCGATTCCGCTGGTCTCGAGGCGTCAGCTCGCGAGGAGGTGCTGGCGGCGCTCGCGCGCCGCGACCTGGTCGCCGTCGAGTCCGCGCTCGAGGGCACCGACGCCGCCGATGCGGAGCGCCGCCTGCTGCTGGCGTTCCCGACGCTGCGGGGCGGTCGCGAGATACTTGACACCGCGGCGGGTGGGCTCCGCGGGGAGCGGCCACATCGAGCGCTGCAGGAACTCGCGCAACTCTGGGATCTCCTCGATGCGCACGCCATCACCGACCGCGTGCACCTCGATCTCGGCGCGGTCCGCGACTGGGATTACTACACGGGGCCGACCTTCGAGGTCTTCAGCGTCAACTCGGGGTTCGCGCTCGGATCAGGGGGACGCTACGACACGCTGCTCTCACGCTTCGGCACGCCGCTTCCAGCAACCGGGTTCGTGCTCCATGTCGATCGCTGTCACGACAGCGTCGTCCGGCGAGCGGGCGCGCAATCGATACCGGAGGTCCTGCACGTGAGCTGGGAAAGCGACGCGCACGAAGACGCGCTGGAGCTGGCGCGTGCCCTGCGCCGGCAGGGTACTGCGTGCGCGTGTGACCTGGTCGCCGGCGGTGACGGTGACGTGCGTGTCAGCGCCTCGGGCGCTCGGTGGTCGCACCTCGGCCATGACGAGCAGGGGACCGTCGATGCGGCGGTGGCGGCGCTCGTCGCCGGCCCGCCATGAAAGGGTTGCGGTTTGCGCTCCCCGGCGGAACGCTCTTCGACAGCGCGTGCGCACTGCTCGGGGCCGCGGGCATCGCGCTACTCGACCCGGCGCGGTTCGATCGTGAGCTGAGCGTTCAAAGCGGTGATGACGTGTTCGTGAAAGTCCGGCCGACCGACGTGCCCGTCTACGTCGAGATGGGTGGCTGTGAATGCGGGATCGTCGGCAAGGACGTGCTCTGGGAGAGCAGCCGCGAGTGCTACGAGCTTGCCGACCTCGGGTTCGGCAGGTGCCGGCTGGTGCTTGCCGCTCCTCGGGATTCGGCGCTCGCCGCAGGAGTCTGGCCGCAATCGTTGCGGGTCGCGACCAAGTACCCGGTGTCGGCGCGCCGTTTCTTCGCCGCGCGTTCGCTGAATGTCGTCGTGATCCGCCTCCACGGGTCGGTGGAGCTGGCACCGCTGACGGGCCTTGCCGATTGCGTGCTCGACATCACCGCGACCGGACGGACCCTGGCGGCGAACAACCTCGTCGAGATCGTGGAGGCGGGAGCGTCGACCGCGCGAACTCATCGCCAACCATGCCGCGCTCAAGACGCGCAACGAGCAGGTGGGTGCGATGGCGGTGGCGCTCCGCCGCGCGGCAGAGACACGCCTCACCGCCGGTGCCGCATGACCATCGCGCTCACGCGTCTCGACCCCGCTCAGTTTCGATCCGTGATCGTCGAGCGTCAGCGCGACGGCTTCTCCGCCGGCGACATCGACCCGGCCACCTCAGATCGAACTCGAGCAACTCTTTCACCGTCCGATCGAGGCGCGCGATGCAGTCCGCGACATCATCGCCGACATCCGAACCGGTGGCGACGCAGCGCTTCGCGAGTGGACCTACCGGATCGACGGCGTCGACGTCGAGACATCGCACGTCGATCCAGCGGAGATGGCGGCTGCGTGGAACGGCCTCGAACAACCGGTGCGCAATGCGCTCACGGCGGCCGCGCAGCGACTTCGTGAGTTCCACGCGCTGCAGGTGGACGCCCTCGACCGCGGGGCGGGCGGGGCATGGCTGCACCCCGAGCCGCTCGAGCGGGTCGGATGCTACGTCCCCGGCGGACGCGCGGCGTACCCGAGCACCGTGCTCATGTCGGTGATTCCGGCACAGGTCGCGGGCGTCGCGCGGATCGTCATCGCCAGCCCGCCGGCGCCTTCCGGCGGTGTGCATCCGCTGGTCGCCGCGGCCGCTCACCTTCTCGGCATCCGCGAGGTGGTGGCCGCGGGCGGCGCGCAGGCGATCGCGGCGCTCGCATTCGGGACCGAGAGCATCGAGCGTGTCGACAAGATCGTGGGACCCGGCAACGCATTTGTCACCCTCGCCAAGCACGAGGTCTTCGGTGCGGTCGGCATCGATCAGCTGGCGGGACCGAGCGAGATCGTGGTGATCGCGACGGCCGGTGCGGATCCGGCGATGGTTGCCGCAGACCTCGTTTCGCAGCTCGAACATGACCCACTGGCGTGGGCCGTCTGCCTCACCGACGATGCCGCGCTGGCGGAATCCATCGCCGCGAATTTCGCGGCGGTCGCCGGCGATGCCGCGCGTCGCGAGATCATCGGCATCGCGGCGGGGAGGCACGCGGCGCTGGTGCTGTGCGCGACCGCGGACGAGATGAAGGCCCTCGCAGCCGCGTTCGCCCCCGAGCACCTGTCGCTGCAGGGGGCGGTGGCAGAGGCGCTGCGCGCGGAGGTGCGCAACGCGGGCGCCGTGTTCGTCGGATCGATGTCGCCGGTCAGCATCGGCGATTACGTGGCCGGACCCAACCACACGCTGCCCACCCAGGGTGCCGCTCGATACCGCGGGCCCCTGGCGGTCATGGACTTCGTCCGATGGCCGAGCTTCGTTCAGCTCACGGATGCAGAGTTCGACGCGCTGGCCCCGGTGGCGATTCGTCTCGCGGAGGCGGAGGGTCTGGCCGCGCACGAGGGAGCGATCCGCGCGCGCATGCGCGTCCGGCACACGTCATGACCACGCAAGCTCGAGCTGCGACAAAACAGCGCGATACGAAGGAAACCCAGATCACCGCGAGCGTCATCATCGATGGCACCGGGACCGCCGCGATCACGCTGCCACTGCCCTTCTTCAAGCACATGATCGAGGCGTTCACGAAGTACAGCGGCATGGACGTGGCGCTCGCGGGCGCCGGCGACATCGAGGTCGACGCTCATCACCTGGTCGAGGATGTCGGCCTCGTGCTGGGAGCAGCCGTGAGCGAAGCCCTCGGCGACCGCAACGGCATCCGGCGCTTCGGCGAGGCGCACGCACCGCTCGACGAGTCGCTGGTGCGGTGTGTCGTCGATTACGGCCGCCGTCCGCACGTCGTCTATGCGATGGAGCAGTTGCGCGGTCGCATCAACGATTTCGACGTCGAGGTGATCTCGGAATTCGTCAAGGGATACGCCCAGACGGCCGGTGCGACCATCCACGTCGACTGCATCCGCGGCGACAATCCTCATCACATCGCGGAGGCCGCCTTCAAGGCGCTCGGCCTCGCCACGCGCGACGCGTTGTGCGTCATCGGCGGCGGCGTGCCATCCACGAAAGGAACGCTGTGAGCACGCGGATCGGGATATGCGATTACGGCGTCGGCAACCTGCGCAGCGTCGAACGGGCGCTCCGTGTCGCCGGCGCGGACCCGGTGATCAGCGGCGATCCGTCGGAGATCGCCGCCTGCGACGGCGTCATCCTTCCCGGCGTCGGAGCGTTCTCGATCGCGGCAGGCATGCTGCGTAAGACCGGCCTTGCCGAGGCCGTGCGTGAGGTGGCGCGGCGTGACCGCCCGGTGCTCGGCATCTGCCTCGGCCATCAACTGCTCTTCGAGAGGAGCGATGAGGGGCGCGGCGGCGAGGGACTCCGGCTGCTGCGCGGACAGGTCGTCAAGCTGTCGCCGGCGCGCGGGTTGAAGGTGCCGCACATGGGGTGGAACACCATCGCGACGGTCCGAGCGTCCGCACTCCTCGAGGGCATCACGTCGGGCTCCTACATGTATTTCGTCCACTCATACGTGGCGATCCCCGAGCCGGATGACACGGTGGCCGTGACCGGTTACGGTGGCGATCTGGCCGCCGCGGTCGAGCGCGGCACCGTGATGGGGACCCAGTTCCACCCCGAGAAGAGCGGGGCCAACGGGTTGCGCGTGTATGCGAACTTCGTCGCCCTGTGCCAGGTTCGCGTGCCGGTTCAGCGTGCCGGATGACGTATGGATGTGATCCCTGCGGTCGACGTTCAGGGCGGCCGGTGCGTCCGTCTCCGGCAGGGTGAGCACGCTACGGCGACCATCTATACAGATGACCCGGTCGTCGCCGCGAAGCGATTCATCGATGCCGGGGCGACACGGCTGCACGTCGTCGACCTCGATGCGGCGCGGGGCTTTCCCGCAGAGGAGAGCGTCGCCGCCGTCACGCGCATGGTTGCGATGTGCGTCGATGCGGGGTGTGCGGTGCAGCTCGGTGGCGGAGTTCGGGACATCGAGACCGCCGCACGATGGCTCGATACCGGCGTCTCGCTGGTGATCCTGGGAAGCGTGGCGGCGCGCGACGCCGCGCTCGCACAGGCGATCTGCGCTGCGGTGGAGGGTCGCGTGTTGCTCGGCCTCGACGTCCGCGCCGGGGTTGCGCGGGTCGAGGGCTGGACCGAGGACGGGTCGAGCGCCGCGGAGTTGCTCCGCGCCTGGCGCACCTGGCCGGCCGCGGAAGTCGTCTACACGGATACGACGCGCGACGGTCTGCTTGCCGGTCCCGACCTGGACGGCGTGCGGACATGTCGCGAGCTGTATGGCGGCCCGGTGATCGCGTCGGGCGGCGTCGGCAGCATCGATGACATCACGGCGTGCGCTGCGGCCGGCGCCGCCGGCGTGGTGGTGGGGAAGGCACTGTACGAGGGTCGGGTCGATCTCGCCGACGCGCTCGAGGCTGTCGCGGTCAGGGAGCTGAGCGAATGACCCTGGCCAGGCGAGTGATTCCGTGCCTCGACGTCATTGCCGGCAGGGTCATGAAAGGCGTGGCGTTCGTCGACCTCCGCGATGCCGGAGATCCCGCGGAGCTCGCGGCCCGGTACGACCAGGACCGGGCGGATGAGCTCGTCTTCCTCGACATCACGGCATCGAGCGACGGTCGCGCCATCCTGCTCGACGCCGTGCGCCGCACCGCCGATTGCGTGTTCATCCCGCTCACCGTCGGAGGCGGCGTACGAAGCATCGACGACATCGACGTGCTGCTCCGAGCAGGCGCTGACAAGGTGTCGATCAACACCGCGGCGCTGGATGACCCGTCGTTGATCGAGCGAGCCGCGAATCGATTCGGTTGCCAGTGCGTGGTGATCGCCATCGACGCGCGTCGAAGCGGCAGCGGACACGAGGTCTACTCGCACGGCGGCCGGCGCGCGGCCGGGCGCGCCGCCACCGATTGGGCTCGCGAAGCCGCGGAGCGCGGCGCCGGCGAGATCCTGCTGACGTCGATGGACCAGGACGGGACCGGAGACGGGTATGACCTCGATTTGACCGAGTCTGTGGTGACAGCCGTGGATGTGCCGGTCATCGCCAGCGGTGGCGCGGGCACCCCGGAGCATCTTCGGAGCGTTCTCACCGACGGGGGCGCAGCGGCGGCGCTGGCCGCGTCGATCTTCCACTTCGACGCGCACCCGGTTCCGGCGACCAAGCAGTACCTGCACGACCACGGGGTGGACGTTCGGCTGTGAGCGGGGCGCAACCGCGGTTCGGCGACGATGGGCTGATCACCGCAGTGGTCCAGGACGCCGACACGTCGGAGGTGCTGATGGTCGCGCACATGAGTCGCGACGCATGGGAGGCCACGCTGCGCACGCGCCGTGCGACCTTCTTCAGCCGGTCCCGACAACGCCTGTGGGAGAAGGGGGAGACCAGCGGGAATACCATGCATCTGCGTGCAGTTCGCATCGATTGCGACGGTGATGCGGTATTGCTGCAGGTGCATCCAGATGGCCCCGCGTGCCACACCGGGGAGCGCACCTGCTTCTTCAACGAGGTCGATGACGTCCCGAACAGCACGACGGCGAATACGAAAGTTGACTAGCGCGATGGGGATTCCGTAGGATGTGCGGTCAGATGAACGGCGCGGATCTTCCTGTGCTCACCCGGCGGTTCTGGCTCGACTGGGGACGTATCCGTTCGGGCATCGCACGCTGTAGCGGCTAGCACTTCGCGCTGAGGCACCGTCGGTGCCTCGCCGATCCGCCGCGGCACGGATGTCGCACCGAGACAACTGCAAACCATCCACGCGCGACATCCGGCGCGCGTGACCACAGGTCAAGACCCACAACAAATGCCCGGCACACCACGCCCTTGCCCACCGTTCGCGAGCACGGAGACCGTCTGATCGTGTGCGATGCGTGCGGGTGCACCGCCGACGTCACACAGATGTCGGGCGCTGAACAGGTGAAGGCGCGGAGCAACCGCCTGCGCGGAACCCTGAGCGATGAGTTGGTCGAGGACACCCGCGTCTTCAGCGACGACGCCGAGGTGATCCTCAAGTTCCACGGCGTCTACCAGCAGGACGACCGCGACCTGCGCAAGGAGGCCCGCAAGCTCGGCCTCGACAAGCACCACATGATGATGATCCGCACCCGAATCCCGGGTGGGACCGTGACCCCCGAGGCGTATCTCGCTCACGATCACATCGCCGGCGCGTGGGGCAACGGCACGCTGCGCATCACCACCCGGCAGGATCTGCAGCTGCACGGTGTGCTCAAGGGCGATCTCAAGAAGTCGATTCGCGCGATCAACGACGCGCTGCTCACGACGCTGGGTGGATGCGGTGACCAGGAACGCAACATCATGTGCTGCCCGGCTCCCTGGCACGATCGCCTGCACGGCGAGATCAACACGGCGCTGGCTGCGCTCGTCGCCGGGCTCACCCCCACGACACGCGCGTACAGCGAGATCTGGCTCGACGGCGAGCTGGCAGCATCGAATCAACCCGACCCGCCGGACACGCTCTACGGCGAGCGCTACCTGCCGCGCAAGTTCAAGACCGCGATCGCCATCGAGGGTGACAACTGCGTCGACATCTACGCGAACGACCTCGGGCTCGTGGCCCACGCAGCTGGCGACGGCAGCCTTGCGGGGTTCGACCTGCTGGTGGGTGGCGGCCTCGGCCGCACCGCCAACAAGCCGAACACGTGGCCGGCAGTCGCCGTGCCGCTCGCGTACGTGCGGCCGCACCACGTGGTCGAGGCAGCGCGAGCGGTGGTCGCGGTCCAGCGCGACTATGGAGATCGGAGCGATCGAAGGCACGCGCGCCTCAAGTACCTGATCGCCGATCGCGGGATCGGCTGGTTCCGCGGCGAGGTTGCCTCCCGGTTGTCCTTCGAGCTCGAGCCGTCGCGGCGCCTGCGGTGGATGTCCGCGGAGGATCACCTCGGGTGGCATGAGCAGGGCGACGGCTCGTACTGCTACGGCCTCTTCGTCGAGAACGGACGCATCCACGACACCGACGACACTCGCGTGCGCAGCGCGCTTCGCGAGATCGTCGAGACCCTCCGTGTGGAGCTGCGCCTCACACCGCAGCAGAACGTCCTGTTCACCAACCTCACCGGCGAGAATCGCAGCGTCCTCATGGCGATCCTCGATCGGTTCGGAGTGGCTCGAACGGAATCGCTGCCGAACGCGATCAGGCATTCGATGGCATGCCCCGCGTACCCGACGTGCGGGCTCGCGGTCGCTGAATCGGAACGCGCGATGCCGGCGCTGATTCGCGAGATCGCCCTGGTGCAACGCGATGCGGGGGTCGAGGACGAGCGCATCAGCTACCGGATGACGGGGTGCCCCAACGGGTGCACCCGGCCGTACCTCGGGGATGTCGGTTTCGTCGGAACCACCCTCGGCAAGTACGACGTGTTCCTTGGCGGCGATTTCGCGGGGACGCGACTGAGCGAGCTCTACATGCACAACGTCAAGCTCGAGGAGATCCCGCACCTGCTGCGCGGACCACTCGTCGAGTACGCGCGTACGCAGCTCCCCGGCGAAGGATTCGGCGACTGGTGCACGCGCCAGGGCATCGCGGCGCTCGCAGAACGTCATGCCCTGGTGGAGGTCCCGGCGTGAACGCAGCCGACCTGAAGAACGCGACCGCCGAGGACATCCTCGCCTGGACCTACCGGCGCTTCGGTCGAGTCGCACTGGTGGCAAGCTTCCAGGCGGAGTCGATGGTGCTCATCGACCTTGCCTGCAAGATCGTGCCCGAGCCCGAGGTCCTCACCCTCGACACCGGGCGCCTCCACGAGGAGACGCACGACTACATCGAGTACGTGCGCGAGCACTTCCCGATACGACTGCGCATCCTCGCCCCCGAGGCGCGGGAGCTCGAGGCGATGACCGGCGAGCACGGCGACATGCTGTTCCGGCGGTCGGTCCCGTTGCGGAACCAGTGCTGTGCTGTCCGAAAGGTGAACCCGCTGGCGCGAGCGCTGCGCGACTACGACGCATGGATCACCGGCTTGCGACGCGACCAGACCCCGACCCGCGCTGCGACCCCGGTGGTGGCAAGTGACCCCGGGCACGAGGGCATGACCAAGGTCGTGCCGCTGGCACCCTGGAGCCGGGACCAGGTGTCCCGCTATCTGCGGGACCACGGCATCCGCCGTCACCCGCTGTACGACCGCGGCTACCTCTCGATCGGATGCGCGCCCTGCACCCGTGCGACCCAGCCCGGCGAACAGGAACGCGCCGGCCGGTGGTGGTGGGAGAGCGACACGCACAAGGAGTGCCTGCTCCATCCGCCGATCGAGACCGGAGTGCGCGAGCCGGCCGCCGTTCCGGCCAGGGGGGCGCTGTGAGTGCCATCCCGTACTATCCGGTGGTCCTGGATCTCCACGACCGCCGCTGCGTCGTGCTCGGCGACACCGCGCTCGCCGACGAGAAGGCGCTAGGCCTCCGCGCGACCGGCGCTGAGGTCGTCCACCTGCGCCGTTCGTTCGAAGCCGGAGACTTCGCCGGGGCGTACCTGGCGATCGACGCGAGCGATGACCCCGAGGCACGCCGCGCCGCCAGAGCGGAGGCTGACCGGGAACGGGTCCTGCTCAATGTCGCCGACGTGACGCACCAGTGCGACTGGATCGCGCCCGCGATGGTCAAGCGAGGTCCGCTCCAGATCGCGATCTCCACGTCGGGCGAGAGCCCATTTCTCGCGCGGGCGTTGCGCGAGCGGATCGAGACGATGCTCGGCGCGGAATGGGGTCCGTTCACGGCGCTGATGGGGGGCATGCGACGCCGGCTCCGCCGTGCCGGCATCGCGAGTGACGCTCAGCAGCGCGCCTACCGGCAGCTGCTTCGTTCGGGTGCGACCGACCTCCTGCGCGATGGCGATGCGCAGGGCGCAGCGAGCGTCTCGCTGCGCATCGAGCAGGCGGCGCACGGTTCCGGCCGCACGCCGATTGGGGAGGTGGTCCTCGCCGGCGCCGGTCCCGGTGACCCGGACCTCGTCACCCTCGGCACCCGCGCGGTGCTTGCCGACGCCGACGTCGTGTTCCACGACGCGCTGGTCGGCCCTGGGGTGCTGCGTCTGTGCGGCCCTCGGGCACGGCTTGTCGATGCCGGCAAGCGGTCGGGACGGCGGTCGACGCGACAGCCGGACATCAACGAAGCGATGATCGTCGCGGCGCGCGCCGGCGACCTGGTCGTGCGGCTCAAGGGCGGCGATCCGTTCCTCTTCGGGCGCGGCGGGGAGGAGGTTGACGCGATGCAGCGAGCGGGGATTCCGGTTCGCGTCATCCCTGGAGTCAGCGCGGCGCTGGCGGCACCTGCTGCAGCCGGAATACCGGTGACCCACCGGGGAGTGGCGGCGTCGGTCGCCTTCGTCACCGGACACCGCGCCGGGGGCGAGCTCTCCGCGCTGGACGCCCTGGCGCGAAGCGTCGACACGCTGGTCGTTCTCATGCCCGCTGAGCTCGATGCGATTGCCCGGCGCCTCGCCGCCACGCTTGGATCCCACCGCCCGGCGGCGATCGTGTCCAGGGCAACGACGCCGGATCAGCAGGTGGTGCGGGCCCCCATCGGGAGCATTGCCGCCGCGGCGCGCGCGGCCGGGGTTCAGCCGCCGTCCACGCTGGTCGTCGGCGACGTGGTCGACGTGCTCGCGGACATCGGCGAGGTCACGCTCGCACCTCGTGAGGCATTCGCGGGAGCGCTCGCAGCGCCGCGCTGACGGGCCCAGCCTCACCCGCGAGGTCGCGTCCGCGAACCTCGACGCTAGGATGGCGCTAGCTTGTCCACCCAGGTCACCAAGGTTTCGCCCGCATCGCTCGCGTCCGCGCCTCACAGCGGGCCCGGGCAATTCGAGCGCATCCTCGATTCCCTGCCATGGTGGGCACTGCCTGCGACGGTCGTCACCGTGCTCGGCCTCTTCGGCCTCTACTCGATCTGGACTGCCTTCCTGACCGGCGGGATCAACCAGAGCGGGCCGTATCTGTCGCCGTTCTACTCGCCGACGATATGGAAAACCGGACCGGTCAGCCCGGCCCTGTGGGTCCTCGGGTCACCGCTGCTGTTCCGGGCCACCTGCTATTACTACCGGAAGGCGTACTACCGCTCGTTCTTCTGGGACCCGCCGGCGTGCGCGGTGGGCGAGCTCCGCCACCGAAAGTACCGCGGTGAGACGGCGTTTCCCCTCTTCCTGAACAACCTCCATCGGTTCCTGTTCTACCTGGTGCTGATCGTCACCGGCTTCCTCTGGTACGACGTGTACCTTGCCTTCTGGGCGCCCAATGGTCACGTCCAGCTCGGGCTCGGCACCGGGATCATGCTGGCGAACGTCATCCTGCTCAGCGGGTATACCTTCGGATGCCATTCATGGCGCCACCTGGTCGGCGGGGGCCTCGACTGCTACTCCAGGTCGGCCGTGGGCCAGGCGCGCTACCGCGCCTGGAGGTGGGTGACCATCCTCAACCAGCGCCACCCCGTCTGGGCGTGGCTCAGCATGTTCAGCGTGGTCATCACCGACGTGTACATCCACCTGCTGCGAGCAGGGATCGTCGTCGATCCGCACATCGTCTTCTGAGATGGCAGTCACACCCGAGCCCTACGACACCATCGAATGTGACGTGCTCATCGTCGGCGCCGGCGGTGCGGGGATGCGCGCTGCGATCGCCGCGGCCGCCGCCGGGTGCAGCGTCACCGTCGTGACCAAGTCGCTGCTCGGCAAGGCACACACGGTCATGGCCGAAGGCGGCATCGCCGCCGGCATCGGCAACGTCGACCCCGAGGACAGTTGGGAGGTCCATTTCGCGGACACCATGCTCGGTGGTCAGCTGGTCAACAACTGGCGGATGGTGGAGCTGTACGCGCACGAGGTCATCGACCGCGTCCTCGAGCTCGAACGCTGGGGTGGGCTGTTCGATCGCACCGAGGACGGTCTGATCATGCAGCGCGCATTCGGCGCGCATTCGTACAAGCGGCTCGCCCACGTTGGGGACCGCACCGGTCTCGAGCTCATCCGCACCTGTCAGGACAAGATGGTGCACACCGAGGGCGTCGACGTCTGCATGGAGTACACGCTCACCGCGCTGCTCAAGTCCGGCGACCGGGTGTGCGGCGCGTTTGGTTACAACCGCAACACCGGGCAGTTCGTCGTGTTCAAGGCCGGTGCGGTCGTGCTCGCCAGCGGGGGATGGGGGCGGATGTACCGCTATACCTCCAACTCCTGGGAATGCGCGGGCGACGGCGCCGCGATGGCATATGAGGCGGGAGCCGACCTCCTCGATATGGAGTTCGTGCAGTTCCATCCCACCGGCATGATCTGGCCACCCGGCGCGCGCGGCATCCTGGTCACCGAAGCGGTGCGTGGTGAGGGCGGGCTGCTCTTCAACGCCGAGGGCTCGCGCTTCATGCTCGACTACGACCCGGTCAAGAAGGAGCTGTCGTCGCGCGACGTGGTGGCGCGGTCGATCTACAAGGAGGTGCAGGCCGGCCGCGGCACGCCCCACGGCGGCGCGTACCTCGACGTGCGGCATCTCGGAGCCGACTACGTGAAACGCAAGCTGCCGTCCATGTACGAGCAGTTTCACGCGCTCGCCTCCATCGACATCACCAGCCAGCCGATGGAGGTCGGCCCGACCATCCACTACACGATGGGCGGCGTTCGCGTCGACCCGGAGACGGCGGCCACCACAGTCCCAGGCCTGTACGCTGCCGGCGAGGCTGCGGGCGGGCTTCACGGGGCGAATCGCCTCGGCGGCAACTCGCTCGGTGACATCCTGGTGTTCGGGCGGCGCGCAGGCGACGCGGCGGCGGAGTTCGCGAGGACTGCGGGGGTGACCCGCGTCGTCGACGACGCGCAGGTCGCGGCCGAGCAGGCGGACCTGCTGCGCCCGCTCGGCGGTGACGGCAACGGCGCCACGCCGAGCGAGAACCCGTACAAGCTGCACGAGGATCTGCAGCTGGCGATGCAGGACGACGCCGGGATCGGGCGCAGCGAGGAATCGCTGCAGCGGGCACTCGCGGCGATCCTCGCCCTTCGGGAGCGGAGCACGCACATCCGCGTCACCGGCGGACGTGCGCTCAATCCTGGGTGGCACACGTGTCGCGAGATCACCAACATGCTGGTGATCTCGGAGGCCATTGTCCGCGGTGCCATCGAACGGCGTGAGAGCAGGGGGTCGCAGTGGCGGTTCGATCACCTCGACCAGGAGGTGGAATTCGGGAAGATCAACTTCGTGACCCGCCGCGGGGATGACGGGATGCGGGTCGTGAGCGTCCCGTTGACACCGTTGCCCGATCGACTCCGTCCACTGCTCGAGCGCAGTCGCTTCTACGATCCGGCCAAGCTCCCCAAGGGATACTTGACCGACACCGCGCCTGCCGCCGGCACCACAGGGAAGACCAACTGATGGCAGTCCTCGATCAGCCTGCCGGCTCCGTCGACGCCCCGGTCGAGAACGTGCTCACCGCCAGCGGCCTGACCGGGGAGACGCTGACCCTCAGAGTCCTGAAGGGCGTGCCCGGCGGCGAATCGGCGGAGGTCGCGTATCAGGTTCCGGTGGTCACCGGCATGGTGATCCTCGATGCCGTCCACTACGTGCAGCACAACCTCGACACCGACCTCGCGTGCCGCTGGAACTGCAAGGCGGCCAAGTGCGGGTCGTGCAGCGCGGAGGTCAACGGCCATCCCGTGTTGATGTGCAAGACGCGCGTCGACGACCTTCCAGCCGGCCCGGTGACCGTACATCCCCTCAAATCGTTCCCGCTCATCAAGGACCTGGTGACCGACGTCTCGCGCAACTATGAGGTGAACCGCGAGATCCCGCCCTTCACCGCTGCGCCGGACGACGGCACGCCGTGGCGGATCCCCCAGCAGGACATCGATCGCCTGTACGAGTTTCGCAAATGCATCGAGTGCTTCCTCTGCCAGGACGTCTGCCACATCATCCGGAGCCACGACTATGCGGATCGTTTCTACGGACCGCGATTCTTCGTCCGCGTGGCGTCCCTGGAGATGCATCCCAAGGATGTCCTCGATCGTCGCGAGCAGACGCGGGAGCAGGGCGGTCTCGGGTACTGCAACATCACCAAGTGCTGCACCGAGGTGTGCCCTGAGCACATCCACATCACCGACAACGCGATCATCCCCCTCAAGGAGCGCGTCGCGGATGTGCACTGGGATCCGGTCCGCTTCGTTGGGCGGATGCTCTTCGGTCGCAACGGGGATTGATCGGCGTCATCGTTCTGAGCGCAGTCCTGGTCGTGATGATCGTCGCCTTCGCCTGGTTCTACTTCTACTCGCGAACCCTGGCGTGGGGTGACTTGGAGACCCGCAAGGCCTTGCTCAACCTGATGGTCGTGGTCGGGCCCATCTTCGGCAGCCACTACCGCCGTGAGCCACCGGAGCCCCCGAGCGTGTCAGCGCCGGCGGCCGACGACGACGACGAGCGACCCGCGCGGATCAGTCCGCCCGAGCCCGGCAAGTAGGATCAGCGTTCATGGGGAGGACGATCACCGCCTGCGTCTTCGACATGGATGGAGTCCTGATCGATACGGAGCCGGTGTGGCGTGAGACCGAGCACGATGTGTTCGCCCGCGTGGGGGTCGAGCTGAGCGATGCGCAGCTACGCGAGACCTGGGGCATGCGCATCGAGGAGGTCGTCGACTACCGCTATCGGGTGCGTCCCTGGAACGGCATCCGGCCCCGCGCCGTGGAGCGCGAGATCATCCGCGAGATGGTCGAACACGTGCGCGCGCATGGAGTCCCGATGCCGGGTGCGGTGGAGGCGATCCACACGGCGCGCGATGCCGGGCTGCGCGTGGCGATCGCGTCATCATCGTCACGCGAGCTGATCGATGCCGTCGTCAAGCGCCTCGGCATCGGCGAGTTCGTCGACGCCATCTGCACCGCGGACGACGAGGAGCGCGGCAAGCCCGACCCGGGTGTCTATATCAGCGCGGCACGCGCGCTCGACGTGATGCCATCGTCGTGCGTCGCGATCGAGGACTCACCGGTCGGCGTCACCGCAGCCCTCGCCGCCGGCATGCGCTGCATCGGGCTCCGTTCCGAGGGGGCGCTGGCCGGCGACATCAGTCACGCCAACGTGGTGATCGACTCACTCCTCGAGATCACGCCCGAGCTGCTGATCAGCCGATCCTGATCCCTGTGGTCAGCGAGCCGAGGCTCGGATCGATCTCCTCGCGGCGCGCGTCCATGACCTCGACGACCTGACGCACGGCCTCGGCGCTCCTGTGCAGCGCGGCCCGCTCCTCATCGGTGAGCACGACATCGACGACGTCGATGAGTCCGCCGTCGCCGAGCCTGCAGGGCACCCCGGTGAACAGCCCGTTGATGCCGTACTCACCCTCGAGATGCACCGTGCAGGGCAGCACCTGGCGGGTATCGAGCACGATCGCGTCGATCATCTGCGCCACCGCGGCGCTGGGCGCGTAGTAGGCGCTGCCCGTCTTCAGCAGGTTGACGATCTCGGCGCCGCCGTCCCGAGCGCGCTGCACGATGCTCTCGAGGCGCTCGGCCGCGATGAGGTCCGCGGCCGGAATGCCGGCGACCGTTGTCAGCCTGGTGAGCGGCACCATGGTGTCGCCGTGACCACCGAGCACGTACGCCTGGACATCGTGCACGGAGGCATCGAGCTCCTGGGCGATGAAGGTGCGATAGCGAGCGGTGTCGAGGACGCCCGCCATGCCGATGACGCGTGAGCGCGGAAACCGCGACACGGCCATGGTCAGCTGGGTCATGCCGTCCACCGGGTTGGCCACCACGATCAGGATGCAGTCCGGCGATTGCTCGACGACCTGACGCACGACGCCCGACACGATCTTCGCGTTGGTCATCACCAGGTCGTCGCGTGACATCCCCGGCTTGCGCGGGATGCCGCTCGTGATGACCACGATCTTCGAGCCTGCGGTCTCCTCATACCCGTTGGTCCCGGTGACCAGCGAGTCGTAGCCCACGATCGGCCCCGATTCGAGCATGTCGAGCGCCTTACCCTGAGGGAGACCTTCGACGATATCGACGAGCACTACATCGGCGTAGTCGCGCTCGGCCACGCGTTGGGCCAGCGTGGCGCCCACGTTGCCGGCGCCTACCACCGTGATCTTGCTTCGCACGTCGCTTTCGATTCTACGCAGTGCGTCTGGTTGCCCGGGCTAGCACCCGCTCAAAGGCGGGTCCTGGCATCGCGGGGACCCCTCGCCGCTCTGCCGGGTCGGTCTGACCGCTGGCGCGTCTGGCGTTCTGGGACCGCGCATCTCGGCGCCGACCCTCCGATCGGCGCTGCCCCCCGCGATGCCACCCGCCGGGCGGTAGTGTGCCCCACCGTTCAGCGTCCTGCGTAGGATGCGGCGTGCTGTGCAGCTTCGTCACTGGCCCCTGCTGAACGTGGGGAGCTGGGCGTGCCCAAGGCAGGGGCGAGGTTGCGACTGGGGTCGGGTAATAGGTGCTCGCGGTAGCGCGCTGCGGTTGGGTGCGGTGTTTCGGCGGTTGCGCTGCCTGTTGAGCGAACGTGCGAGTGTTTCGCTGTGGGTGGGGCGATGAGTCGACAAGCGGGACAGGTGAAGGTCGTTAAGAAATCGAGTGCTCTCGCTGACGCGAAGCCGGCGGCCAAGCCGAAGGTGGGGAGGCGGCGGTTGCCGGTGGGGGCTCGGGAGCGGGCGCCGATTGTTGTGGAACGGCTGAAGCTTGCATATGGCGAAGCTCGCACCGAGCTTGAGTTTGGGAGTCCCTGGCAGCTGCTTGTCTCTGTGATCCTCAGCGCCCAGACGACCGACGTCAACGTGAACTCGGTGACGCCCGTGTTATTTGCGCGCTATCCGATGGTTGCGGATCTGGCGGCGGCGGAGGAGGGGGATGTTGAGGCGATCATCCACAAGACCGGGTTCTTTCGTTCCAAGTCGCGGGCGATTCGCGAGATGAGCCAGGACCTGTTGCTCCTGCATGGCGGTGAGGTGCCGTCGCGGATGGAGGAGCTGGTGCAGCTTCGCGGTGTCGGACGCAAGACCGCCAACGTCGTGCTCGGCGTGGCGTTCGGGGAGCCGGGCTTTGCTGTGGATACGCACGTGACGCGCCTCACCAGGCTCCTGCGCCTGACCTCCGCAACCGATCCCGTGAAGATCGAGGAGGACGTGTGCAGCATCGTCCCGCCGAGCGAGTGGACGGGTCTGAGCCTGAGGTTGATCCTCCATGGGCGGCGGATCTGCATCGCCAACCGGCCACGCTGCTCCGAGTGTGTTCTCGTCGACATCTGCCCGTCGGCATACCTGGGGCTCGCCAAGCCTCGCAACGGCCCCCGACATCGAGTCGCGAAGGCTGGGTAGACTCTGCTGGGATGCTCAGGGGCTGGATTGTGAGTCAATCGATACACGGGGAAGTCGCGACACGCCCCGGTATGGGTACGATGGTGGCATCGCAGTGATCCAGACGAGGGCCCGCAGCCAGCATCAGGCGCCCCTCACGACCGCCTTCCCGGCCATCGTCCGTCCAGTCGGAGCTCCTCGGGCGACGACGCCGGCGCTGGTGCCGGAGCCTTCGCACCATCATCTTCCCGCATGGGTGAAGCGAGCCTACGCACAGGCACGCCCGATCCTCGCAGATTTGCTCGGCAGCCTCGAAGGCGAGCAGCGCGAGGAGTTGCAGCGGTCGGTCGATGACATCACCGAGCGCATCAACACGGGCAAGTTCAGCCAGGCGTTCCAGTATCCGCAGCTGATCGCCAGCGGGATGGAGCTGTATCAGCAGCAGCGCTCGGCGAATGCGGAACGCGCTCGGGCCGCTCATGCGCTCGATCTCCTGCGCCGCCGTGGCAGCGACATGCTGCGCGACGCGGGCCCCCAACTGCCGCCCGAGGTGACGTCGCGTCTGGGCAGATCGCTGCGCGCGGCCACCACCGCCGAGGAGATCTCCGAAGTGGAGACCGAGGTGCGTCAGGCAGTCGAGTCCGCCCGGTCCGTCCAGGACCGCAAGCGCGAGCGAGAGATCACCAAGACGCGCACCAAGATCCAGCGCGCGGCGCCACGGGCGCAGGCTCGGCCCGTCGAGACCACCGAAACCTGGCAGGACGTCCTTCGCCGGCTGCAGGAGCAGATGGCGCAAGAGGCGGGAGCGTGACCTCGGTCCCTCTGGCAGCCTCGGTCGACCCTGACAGCCTCGCACTCGAAGCAGGCGATCCAGAGGTCAGGACGGTAATGCGCAACGAGGTGGTGTTCTGCCTCCCGAGCACGCCGGCCGACGCCATCGCGAAGTTGCTTGCCGACAACATCCTGAGCGAGATCGTGGTGCTCGTCGACCGCCGGCCGGTGGGCTTTGTCGCCAAAGAGGATGTCATCGACCACCTCATCGCCGGCGACATCGTCGTGTCCGGCAGCGATTTCGCAGTGCGTCCGCCGTCGACGAACGTGCAGGCGCGCAACCTGCTGCGTCAGTCACCGTTGCTCGTCGACGAGCATCAGCGTCTCAGCGAGGTGGTGTCGTTGATGGCGAATCACGAGCGCCGCCTGGCCATCGTCACGCACGAGGACGAAACCGTGGTGGGGATGGTGACGCCGCGGGAGCTCGCCGACTTCGCCCTCGCGAGGCGCAAGATCCCCAATGCCTGAGCTGGAGAGCATCGCCTCCCCGCTCGGCGCGGAATGCGATCCCGAGGACCGGCTGTCCGACGTTCTCGAGGTGTTGCGGCTCCAGGACCCGGTCCCGCTCATCGTCGTGCGGGGTGAGGACGTCCTCGGCACCATCGGTCTCGAGGTCGTCGTGACCTCGTTCAATGCCCTCGACCAGACCAGCGTTCGCGAGGTCATGCGTCCCGCGCCGGAGATCGACCTCGGTGAGCGCATCGAGCGCGGTGCAGAGGTGATGCGAAGGGCGTCCGCCGAGGCGGCTATCGTGACCGCAGCCGAAGGTGGCATCTTCTCGCGCCGGAGCGAGCCGGTCGGCATGGTGAGCGCGGCACACGTGCTGGGCGCCATCGCGAAGAACGTCATCGACAAGGCGCCGATGAAGATCATGAGCGGTCACCTCGACCTGGGCTTCAACGTCCCGATTACGCCCTGCCAGCGCAATTGCCCGATCCGCCAGGACATCGCGACGTACATCGACTACGTGAGCCAGGGTCGCTACGTCGACTCGTGGGCGGTCATCCACGAGACGAATCCCTTCCCGAGCATGCTCGGTCGGCTCTGCAACCACCCGTGCGAGACCGACTGCAAACGCGGATGGGATCCCGGCGAGGAGCCGGTGACGATCAAGTCGATCAAGCGATTCTCGACCGACTTCGCCTTCCAGCAGGGATTGTGGATCAACTACAAGATCGCTCCTGCGAAGGGCAAGCGCATTGCCGTCGTGGGTGCGGGGCCCGCCGGCCTCACCTGCGCTCTGGACCTGCGCGTGCAGGGATACGACGTGGTCCTCTACGAGCGCGAGGCGAAGGTGGGCGGCCTGCTCAGCACCTCGATTCCACCGTTCCGCTTCGATCATCGCCAGCTCCAGTGGGAGCTCGACATGATCATGACAACGGGGATCGACGTCCGCCTGAACAGCAACATCGGCAGCGGCCCCGACGACATCAAGACGGCGGACCTGCTCGCTGAGTACGACGCCGTCTTCTTCTCGATCGGGATGATGAAGGGCCGCATCCTGCCGATCCCGGGCAGCGATCTCCCCGAGGTCACCGACGCGATGAGCTTCCTGCGCACCGTGTCGTACGACAAGATCCCGGACCACTTTCCCGTGGGTGGCACGGTGGTGGTGGTCGGTGGTGGTGCGGTGGCGACGGATGCCTGCCAGTCATCGATCAAGCTCGGCGCCAAGGACGTGTGGATGGTCGCGATCGAGCCTGAGGATCGCCTGCCGGCGTTCGGCAACGAGCTGCATGAGGCCAAGGAGATCGGCCTGCACATCCAGTGCGGCGTCATCGTCAAGCACATCGAGGCGGACGAGAAGGGCAGCGTAAAGGCGGTGTCGTTCGCGCCGCTGCAGGACCTGGAGTTCGATCCGCTCAGCGGCAAGCTCATCTTCTCGTCGGTGAAAGAGAAGCAGAACGCACCGCTCTGGACGGTGCCCGCGGACTACGTGATCTTCGCGTCCGGTCAGATCATGGAGCGTCCGGACGAGCTCGTCCCGGTCACGCAGCGCGGTCTGCTGGCGGCAGATCGCGGTGGCCACACCGGCGTCGCCAAGCTCTTCTGCGGTGGTGACTGCGTCCAGGGACCGTCGTTCATCGTCGACGCGGCCGGGTGGGGACATCGCGTCGCTCGCTCGATCCGTGAGTTCCTCGGCGAGGACATGCAGGCCGCCGGCGACCGCATCTACCAGACCATCGTGGAGCGGACCGACGACCATCGCCAGTCCGAGGTGTTCGCGCGTGTCGAGCCGGGCATCCTCGAGGCCGACAAGCGGTACGACATGACCGAGGTCGAGCAGTCATGGAGCGATCAGACGGCGATCGTCCAGGCGATTCGCTGCTTCCAGTGCGACTCGGTCCACCACTACGACCAGACCGTGTGCGTTCTCTGTGGCGCGTGCGACGACGTGTGTCCCGAGAAGGCCATTGACGTGGTGGTCTTCGGCGAGGACCGCGAGCGCTCCTCGGGCGGCGAGACGCTGGTCTGCACGACGTCGGGCGGCGTACCGGGTGCGGGCGGCTACGAAGGCGAGATCTACATCAACTACGACCGCTGCACCAACTGCAGGATCTGCGAAGACCACTGCCCGGTGAACTGCATCACGTTCGAGCGCGTGCGCTTTGTCGACGACACGATGCGTGTCGTCGAGCGTCCCGACTTGAGGATCGACCTGCCGCTCGTTGCGGTGGGGTAGCGATCGACCCGCACCAGCGCTTGATGCGTCGCGCGCTGCAGGCGGCGCGTGCAGCGGGTGCGCGCGGTGAGGTGCCGGTCGGCGCGGTTGCGGTCCGCGACGGTGCCGTCCTCGCTTCCGCGGGCAACAGGATGGAGCGCAGCGGCGACGCGACCGCGCACGCCGAGATGCTGGTGTTGCGACGCGTGGCGCGGATCGTCGGTGGCTGGCGTCTCGATGGCGTGACCGTCTATGCCACCTTGGAGCCGTGTCCGATGTGCGCCGGGGCGATGGTGCAGGCGCGCATCGACGCGTGCGTCTATGGCGCTCGCGATCCGAAGAAGGGTGCCGACGGCAGCGTGTACGACGTGCTTCAAAATGCACACAACAACCACCGGATCGACGTGACCGGCGGTGTCGCCGAGGGCGAAGCCGCGGCGCTGCTGCAGGACTTCTTCCGCGCCCGCCGCTGACGCTACGAGGCGGTGGTCGCCTCCGTGCGTTCCATGAGGTCGGCCTCGTGGAAGCGAATGACCTCACTCACCTGCGCCGAGTACCAGGAGTAGAAGTGTTCGCGCGCCCAGCGTTGGGTCTCGCGGTGCTCGGGGTTGTCGCGCCACGCCTTCACCAACTCGTCGTTCTCGAACAGCTCGAGCGACACCTCCTCACCGTCGGGTGTCTCGAAGCTCTCGATCGAGATGAACCCGGGGTGCTGTTCCACCAGCTCGTGAAGCCGCTTGCTGCGCCGCGAGTATTCCTCGAGGTCGCCGTCGGGCCGGTTGCGCGATCGAAACACCACAAGGATCACGGCCACATCTTCACACAGGAGCGGAGGCCAGGCGGCGCAGCGCAGCGCGTGCCGCGTGGTAGCCGCACATGCCGTGCACGCCGCCGCCGGGGGGTGTCGAGGCCGAGCAGATGAAGACGTCGGGGTTGGGCGTGGAATACGGGTTGGCGCGCACCGCCGGCCGGGTGAAGAGCTGCCCGAGGTCGGTCACGCCGCCGGTAATTGCCCCGCCGACATAGTTCGCGTTGTACTGCTCCAGGGCAGCGGTGTTCATCACGTGGCGCGCCAGGATGCGGTCGCGGAATCCGGGCGCGAAGCGCTCGACCTGACGCTCGAGCACGTCGGTGAGGTCGAGCGTGGATCCGGCGGGAACATGGCAGTACGCCCAGCCGGTGTGCTTGCCCGCGGGTGCCCGTGAGCTGTCGAAGAGGCTCGGCTGCACCACGATCATGTACGGCCGGTCGGAGATGCGACCCTGCCAGACGGCAGCCTCGGAGGCGGCGATCTCGTCGAGGGTCCCGCCGAGGTGCACCGTCGCCGAGTCGAGGCAGGCGGGATCGGTCCACGGGATGGGGCCGTCGAGCGCCCAGTCGATCTTGAAGATGCCCGGCCCGTAGCGGTAGCGGCCGAGCCGGTTCACATACTGGCGTGGCAGCACCGGCGACCCGATGGCCGCGACCTGGTCGGGACTTGTGTCGAAGAGGACGACGCGTGACGGCGGGAGGCCGGCGAGCGCACCAACCCGGGTCCCGGTCTCGATGCGACCGCCGAGGGAGCGGAGGTAGCCGGCGAGCGCGTCCGTGATCGCCGCCGACCCGCCCTGTGCGATCGGCCAGGTCTCGACGTGCGCCGCGATCAGGAACAGGAGGCCGGCTGCCGCGCTGACCGGCCGGGTCAGCGGCAGGATCGAGTGGGCGGCGCAGCCGGCGAGCAACGCCCGTGCACGTTCGCCGCGGAACCAGGTGCGCCCCAGGACCGTCGCTGGGAGCAGCGCCGGCACGCCGAAGCCGGCGAGCAGGAGCGGGTGGTGGGGGAGGTGAGCCGGACCGAGGATCTCGGCGATGAGCTCGTGTGGGTGGTGAAGCAGCGGGCGCATCAGGCGCCGGTACGCCGCCGCATCCGGCCGGAGCGTATCGGCGGTTGCGTCGAGCGACTTGCGCAGGATGACCGCGGGCTCGTCGTCGAGCGGGTGGGCGACCGACGCCGGCGGCTGGATCCAGGTGAGCCCGTGCTCGGCAAGCGGGAGCGTGCGCAGGTATGGCGACAGGATGCCGAGCGGGTGCGCGGCGGAGCAGACGTCGTGAAGAAATCCGGGGAGCGTCAGCTCCGCGGTGCGCGTCCCACCGCCGATGGTCGGCGCCGATTCCAGCACCAGCACGTCGGCTCCGCCACGAGCCAGCTCGACGGCCGCGGCCAGGCCGTTGGGGCCGCTGCCGATGACCACGGCGTCCAGGCGGGACGGCACGAGGGACGTCTACGCTGCCGGAGCTGTTGGTGCGGCAGCGACCACTTCCCCGCTCGCCAGCACCATGCCGTCCTCGCAGACCGCCTCGACGCGTCCCCCCTGAAACTGCTGCTCGTACACCTTCGCGTAGGCGCCGCCGCGGCGCAGCAGCTCGGCATGGGTGCCCTGCTCGAGGAGCCGGCCGCGGTCGATCACGAAGATCACGTCGGCCGCCAGGATGGTGGAGAGGCGGTGCGCGATGGCGATCGTGGTGCGACCGGTCAGCAGGGGCTCGAGCGCGGCCTGCACGAGGCGCTCGCTGGTGGTGTCGAGTGCCGACGTCGCCTCATCGAGGATCAGCACGCGCGGTGACTTGAGCACGACCCGCGCGATCGCGAGGCGCTGCTTCTCGCCGCCGGACATACGGTAGCCACGCTCGCCGACCAGGGTGTCGTAGCCGTCGTCCAGCGCCACGATACGGTCGTGGATGAAGGCTGCGCGCGCCGCGGCCTCGAGCTCCTCCTGGGTCGCGTCCGGCTTGGCGTATGTGAGGTTCCGCCGCACCGAGGCGTGGAAAAGGTACGTCTCCTGGGTGACCATGCTGATGGCACCCGCGAGGGAACTGATCGTGTAATCGCGGACGTCCATGCCATCGAGGAGCACCGCTCCCTTGGTGACGTCGTACAGCCGCGGGATGAGGTACGAGATGGTCGTCTTGCCGGCGCCGCTCGGTCCGACGATGGCCGCCAGCTGGCCGGGCTTGACCTCGAAGCTCACGTCCTCGAGCGCCCAGTCGCGGCGGATCTCGTTGGGCACCGGGTCGTTGTCATCCGGGCCGTGGCCGTTCGGAACGGTGATCGTCGCCACCGGACCCTGCAGCGCTTCGGTCATCGGCCCATAGCTGCCGCGGTCGTAGCGGAAGTAGACGTTCTTGAGCTGCACGTCTCCCTTGATATCGGTAGCCGGCACCACGCGCGCGTTGGGACTGTCGACGATGTCGTGGGGCATCTTCAGGTAGTCGAAGATGCGCTCGAAGAGCGCGAGGCTGGCCTGGATCTCGATCGACACGGAGAGCATGCTGCCGATGGGGAAGAAGAGCCGGCTCTGCAGCGTGGTGAAGGCGACGATCGTTCCCGCGGTGATCGGCGCCGCGTGGCCGTGGCTGCCCGCGATAACGAACCCGGCGATCAGGTAGACGAGCGCCGGGGCGCTGCTGAAGAACGCGCCGATGACCGCGAAGAGCGCGCGCCCGATCATCTCCTGACGAATCGCGAGGTTGGCCAGCCGGTGGTTCTCCTTGCGGAAGCGCACGACCTCCTCCGGGCCACGGCCGAACACCTTCGCAAGGAGCATGCCGGAGACCGACAGCGTCTCCTCGGTGATGGCGCTGATCTCCGCCTTCGATTCCTGTGCCTGCATGGTGATCTGGCGGCGCACCTTGCCCGCGCGATACGTGTAATAGACGAAGAGCGGTGTGATCGCCAGCGAGAGGACGGTCAGCTGCCAGGAGAGGAACAGCATCGCGACCAGCGTGCTCAGCAAAGTCACGACGTTGGAGAGGAGTGAGGTTGCGGTGTCGGTGACGACCGACTGGATGCCGCCGACGTCGTTGGTGAGCCGCGACTGGATCTCTCCGGTTCTCGTGCCCGTGAAGAAGCGCAGCGACATCCCCTGGAGGTGCTCGTAGAGGCGGTTGCGCAACTCCTCCATGACGCGCTGACCCACGCGATTGGTCACATAGGTCTGGAGCACGCCGATCGCACCGGTGACGATGCTGATCCCGATCATGATCCCCACCAGCAGCTCGAGCAGCGACATCACCGGCGGGAGGGTGACCGGCTTGCCGTTGACGAGCTTGGTCGGGAAGAGGGCGGTGTCGAAGACGACCTTGATGAGGATCGGATTGACCACGCCCGCCCCCGCGGTGATGATCACCAGGAAGGCGATGGCCGCCACCCCGAGCCGGTGTGCCTTGAAGAGGCCTGCCGTCTGGCGGAGGAGCCGGCGGTTCGAGACCCGGCCCGACGGTTTGTCCCGTTTGCCGCCCATGAACGCGCCTCCGTGGATCACGGCAACTGCACTCCTGCGGGCGCGCTGGTGACTGGCGTCATTGCTTCGACTGTACCAAGGTGAAGTCGTTTTCCCGATTTGGCAAAGGGGCGATTGACGAGTGCGACAGCTATCATCGGCGACGATTCAGCACCGAGTGTCGCCCGCAGTGACGACAGGGAGGAAATCGATGACCACCAAGTCTCTCCTTGGGGGAGCGCTCTCGTTGGGGACGATCATCGGGATCGCCGCCTGCGGCGGAGCCGGCAGCGCCACCACACCGACGCCGACGGCATCATCGGGCGGACTGACCCTGCCAACGATCCCGGGTCTCAGCGGTGGGTCGACCGGATCGGCCCCAGCCGCGAACACGCTCCTCACCGCTGCCGACGTGCAGACCATCAGCGGGGACTCGAGCGTTGGGGCGCTCGGGGGTGCATGCTCCGCGACCACCTGCATCTACTCGGACACGACCGGCAGCGGCGGTGGTGGCGGGGTGATCTTCGTCGAGCCGTTCCCAGGGGGCTTCGGCCAGGCGGCCCTGCAGGCGGCGATCGCGACCGCGCTCAGTGGACAGGCCAGTTCCAACGGTGGCTCCGCGGTTGCGGTGTCGGGGCTGGGAAGCGGCGCGATCAAGGAGGTCGAGGCGAACTCCGTGACCTACGCGTTCGTCAAGGACAACTACCTGGTCGTGCTCAACGTCTCGTCGGGAACCAAGACGGGATCCGACATGGACTCACAGGTTGGAGCAGCCGCCCAGACGGTGGCCGGATCGCTGTAGCAGCGCAGGCGTAACCCGCTCGCGTATAAAGGGACCGTTCAGGCTTGTGCCGATCGGGAGGCGGGTGCTGTGCTCCCCTCTGCTCTCGGGCGGCGAAAGGAGGAGTACGGGTGGGCAAGCAGCGACGTTGGATTGCTCTGGTCGGGTCGACCACAGTTGCGATTGCGCTCTCCGGGATCGCCACAACACCGAGTGTTGCGGTGGCGGCGGCGCCGCGGGCCACAGGACATGTGGCGTCCTACATACCGCTCCGCACTGCGGTGCGTCCCTTCGACTCGGTGTTCGGGAACGTTGACTACAACGGCGGTCCGGTGATGCCGTCTAACACTGACTACATCGTGTTCTGGAGCCCAAAGGGCCTCGGTGCCTATGGTCCCGAATACGTTTCCGGGCTGGAGCAGTGGTTCAGGGATCTGGCCCACGACAGCGGCGGCGATCAGAACACGGACTCCGTGTCCGCGCAGTACAACGACTCGACGGGCGCGTTCGCGCGCTATGACGTGCACTTCGGAGGAGGGGTGCTCGACACCGACCCGTACCCCGCGAACCAGTGCCCGGTCAATGCGCCGGTTACCAATTGCTTCACCGATGCGCAACTCCAGCGCGAGCTCGAGCGCTTCGTCGACGCTCATCACTTCAAGACCGACCTGCGCCACGAGTACTTCGTGATGACCCCGCCGAACGTCGAGGGGTGCTTCTCGAACGATCCGACCCAAAGCTACGGCGGATGCTCGGCAGGCGAGGTCCCGTCGACCCTTGCGGCGTACTGCGCATACCACTCGAACACGCTCATCTTCCAGGAGCTGATCTACTCGGATAACCCATTTGTGACTGGCAACCCGGGGTGCGACGATGGGAATCATCCGAACGGTCCGTCGGACGGCGCGCTCGTCGGCGGCCTGAGCCACGAGCAGAACGAGTCGATCACGGATCCCTTCCCGAACGACGCCTGGACCGATGGCGCCGGAGCGGGTCACGGCTTCGAGGTCGGCGACCTTTGCGACGGCGTCATGGGCCAGCCACTGGGGCATGCACCCAACGGCGCGAAGTACAACCAGGTCATCAACGGTCACTTCTACTGGTACCAGACGGAATGGAGCAATGAGGGTCACGCATGCCGCCAACGGCTTGAGCCGGCGGCTTTCAAGCCGACAGCGCAGTTCACCGCGACCGCGGGCAGCGGGCTTACGATGAACTTCGACGCCAGCGGTTCCAAAGCGCCTTTGGGCGTTGCCGAGTACGTCTGGCAGTTCAATGACCTGTTTGGCGCTTCGACGATCGAGCAGACCACACCGACGATCTCGCACACATTCCCTGCAGCCGGCGCCTACTCCGTCGGCCTGACGATTCTGGGCCACAACGGGCTCTCCATAGGAGCCGGGGCGATCGTCACAACCGGCCAGAACGGCTTCTCTCCTGGGTTCACGTTCTCGCCGGCGCATCCGGCTGACGGTCACGTGGTGTCGTTCAGCGCCCTCACCACCGTGAGCAATAAGCCGGTGATCAACTACCTCTGGGAGTTCGGCGACGGGACAACCGGTTCAGGAGCGAAGCCGAAGCATCGGTACGAGAGGGCCGGCACCTTCACCGTGACGCTGGTGATGTACAGCGGCGAGGGGTCTGCCTGGCCGTCTGACGGCGCTGGGCCGGTCGTGACCGGCAAGGTCACCGTGAGCTGACGTCATTCGCCTACGGGTCGACCGCGGTCGGTGCGGACCGCGGTCGACCGCAGGTGGGGAGCGCACTGGCGTGTCTGAGACATCACGAGCGCGGAGAGGGTGGGATTCGAACCCACGGTGGCTATAAACCACACCGCTTTTCGAGAGCGGCACCTTCAACCACTCGGACACCTCTCCGGGAGCGTCGAGTATAGGGGCGAGCCCCGACCTGGACCCCTCGCGGCGGACCGAGTTGCAGCCGGCGCGTTACCAGTAGTACCAGCGGCCCCCGCGGGGACGAATGGCCAGCCCGATCAGCCAGAAGATCAGGAAGATGAAGGCGATCCACCAGAGCACGTGGAGTGCGAAGCCGAGCCCGAAAAGCAAGGCGGTGAAGAGCAGGAAGGCGAACAGGACGCACATGGCCGAGGTTCTCCCCTTAGTCGAAATGAAGGTCAGATGGTAGATACCCGGGAGGCGGTGCGGGCGAAACTCGGCGGGGGTGGGCATCGGGTGGGTGGCGGATACAATCGCGGAGGAGCGATCGCCTAGTTGGCCGAGGGCGCCGCACTGGAAATGCGGTATACCGCGTCAAGCGGTATCGAGGGTTCGAATCCCTCTCGCTCCGGATTTGAGATGGCGCAAGACATCGTGGACACATGTCTCACGACATCGTGGACAGTTTAAGTCGGCCAAGCCTCGGGGCTGATAGTCCCGATTGGGATCGAGCGTGAGCTGGCGGAGAAGGGATCCGTCCTCGGGCAGGAGTCGGATGTCCTTGTTGGCGATCACGAGTGTGATGGGCTGGCGCTTGTGGGCACAGCCGGTGCCGACGTGATACCGGCGGCTGAGGTAGCTCACCGTGACCCGCGCGTACTTGTCGACGCAGTCGTGGCGGACCCGATAGTGGACCGGTGGTGGCGCCGCTTGGGGCCTGTGGTGACCGGCCCGCGGCGGGCTTAGCGATGCGTCTTGCTCCAGCAGCAACGAGGTGGCGCAGCTAGCCGGCCGACCCCTTGTTTGATCTATGCCAGAGGTGCGCCTTGAGCCAGCTCCAATCGTGCACGATCCAGGGCTGAGCAGGCGCCGCAGCAGCAGGATTATCGTCAGAATTCGCCTGCGACGATGGCGTCGGTGACATTTCGAGTGCAATCTGCAACTCCATGTCGAATGCGGCGCGCTCGACTACCGCGAACTGGGTGCGGCGGACCGCGATCGGTGCGCCCTTCTGACCCACGAAGGTTGTAAAGGCCGTGACGACCTCTCGATACAGGCGGCGCACATCTGGGGATGCCTGAAGTACGAAGCCGCGTGCGAGGACGAATGGGTCGCCCGGGATACTGGGCAGAGGTGAGCCGGGCACGGCCGTGGCAAGGTATTGCGCAACCGGCATCATGACTGCTGTGACTGCCTTCTCTAGTTCGATGTAGGCGTTAGCTCGCCGATTGTCGATGCGCTCTTCTCGGCTGAGCCGGCGAGCGTTTCGATTGCTGAGAACGGTCGCAGAGACGCCGCCCGCCACGCCGATGACCCCGCCGATGATTCCGCCTATCAGCCCACTCCAGTCCATTCGAGGATCGTACCTTTACGAGCGGCGGGGTACCAGACTGGGAGCTTGTGTGCCCGCCCCCTGACGGCCAGCGGCATGGCTCAATAGCGTCTTTGTCGACCACGACAGGATGGAACTCCTTTCCGGCGGCGCAGCCGAACGCGATGCACCATGATGCCTCTGGCTTGTCACGACAGCCCCCGAGTTCGAGTTTGCCACCCCTCGCGTTGGTTCGCCGCGGCTTGCCGTCGCCGAGGCGTCTCACGTCCGGTATCCTCCCGTTATCGGACGTCAGGTAGGCGGCGCCCACTCGCTCGTCTGCTCCGGGCAGCGGTCCTGGTGACCCAGGCCAGACACCGGAAACATTCGTTCGCATCGTTGACCTCAACCTGAACGCGGTGATCTCGGGATGTAGGGCATCTGCATGCGTGATGCTGAGCGGGGGCGGCGGTAGCACCGCCAACGTAGCGTCGGTTCTCGGACTCGGTGCTAGTTGGCGCATCCCGCGAGCGGGATACTGTGGCGAGTAAAGGTAGTGTGCTTAGCGTGACACGTGAACTTGGTGCGCAATGGGCCGCGCGCAGATCAGAGGGAATGCCATAACGTCCGGATGGTTCCCCCCAGAAATGATGGCGGGGTTGTTCGACAACGAAACGGGGTTGACGACACGTGGAGAAGCGAACTCGGGCAGGCCGACCCGGACGTCCAGACGAGCTCGATGACGCGCTTCCCTTCGTCAGTTCGAGGGCCTCGTCGTACGTGATCGGCCAGACGATCGCACTGGACGGCGGACCGCCGGCGATCTGATGCTCTTAGTCGACGGGCTTACTCGAGCATTGCACGCGCAACCCTAGTTCGGGCTACCGCCGCATCTGGTGGGCGCTTCAAAGGTTGGTCCATCATGGTCAACTGGGTTCGTCTGTGGGATGCGGTGCGCGTGCCCGATGGCTGCGCGGACCCAACGGGGTCCCCAACGCGGATGCGCGACGCTACGCATCAATGCCCGTTGTCCCTCGATTGCGAATACGGAACGCCAGACCGATACCCCCCAATGGCCCCTTTGGACGGTGTCGAAATTCGGATGCCAGGCCCGCTCGAGGGAGGAGCCTTCGGCTTGTTGTTTCGTATAGGGCTACGCGTAATCGCGCTACGGTTTCCACCCATTGCGAACTCGTGGGCGTGATCGGGAGGCGAGAGCAGCCGGGTCGGGAGCGGCCCACTCTCCACGGGTGTACCCGAGGTGTCGCACGATGCTGTCATCGGCTCGGTCCACGTCGCCGGTCTCAATCGCCGTCAGCATCTCGAAGTGCAGCCGCGCGGATCCGATCAGTCCACCCGAATTGGCGAGCGTTCGCAACCCGTACAAGCGTGTCTGATCACGCAAGGTCATGACGATCTCAGTCAGGCGATTGTTGTTACCGAGCAGCAAGAGCTCGTGATGGAATCGACGGTCGGCCATCAGAAACCGGCGGAGATCACCTTGCGTGGCTTCGCGCACTATGTCCTCTGCGATGTCGCGGAGCCTGCTCACATCCTGGTGTTGGGGTGACGACGCTAGGCGGACCACGGCAGGGCGCTCGAGCAACATGCGCAGATCGAACAGTTCGTCTAGTTCGCGCTCGGATCGAATTGGGACTCGAAAGCCGCGGTTTCGCACGGCCTCGATCAGGTTGGCGCCGACCAGGTCGAACAGCGCTTCCCGAATTGGCGTCGCCGAGACACCCAGTTTGCTTTCGAAGAACGCAACCGGGTAGATCTTTCCGGCCTCGAACTCGCCGGCAGCGACACTCGCCCGGATCGATTGTGCCGCCTGATCGCGCAGGCTCGCGCGCTCCAACGGAGCCAAACGAGCCGTCACTTTCTCGGGTGTCACCTTGTCGGGTCGGGGCAGAGCCATGGCCCTCGTGCGCCTCGTCGATGATGGGTGGGTCGCCACTCAGTCTTACCGTCGGACTCGTTCCGGTGGGAGGACAGGGTGGCGCTTGACTATGTCGGAGCGCCTTGCTACCGTGCGCGTCACATATCCTGTATTCAATAGAAAATAGAGTTTAGCTGGTCGGATGCGACTGAGTGAAATTCTGGGGTGGAGGCGGCTTGGCAGCGACCTCCAAGGCGTTGTATCGCCTCTGGCGGAGGAAGCTCCACTCGGGCTCGTTGGCAGTTCGGTAGGTGCAGTTGGGCATGACGGAGTACTGACGTGATTGATCTGCTCGTGGCTGGCGGGGATGTCGTGACCGCAACGTCGACTGCACGCTTCGACGTCGGAATCGACAAGGGGAAGATTGTATTCCTCGCATCTCCTGGGGCTATCGACGTCGAGGCGAGGCGCGTGATTGACGCGTCAGGACAGTTCGTCGTGCCGGGCGGCGTGGACGCGCACGTTCATTTCGGTTTCCCGCTTGTCGTCGGACACGATGTCCCAGTCGGCGGCGTCAGGTTCGAGGGCGGCCGCGTTCGGGGGTACGACTACCTTCATCGACTTCGCGCGCCAGTCAGACGATGGCAGCCTGCTGGATGCAATCGCGAAGAAGCGCGACGATCTCAAGGTCGACAAACCGTCCATCGACTACGCGCTGCACGCGATGATCACGGGTCTCAGCACCCTTGACGTGCTCGACGAGATCCCCGAAGCGATCGCTGAAGGCGTGAGCTCCTTCAAGATGTTCACGACCTTCACCTCAACCGGAGGACCGGGCGTCGGTGACCTCTACTCGGACGACGGTCGCATCTGGGGTGTGATGCAGCGAGCCGCTCGTCATAGCGGCATCGTGATGGTGCATTGCGAGGACGACTCGCTGATCGCCCACAACATTCATTGCCTCTACAAGGAGGGGCGCGAGCAGGCCTCACACGTCGCTGAGGCGCGGACCGCCGTTGCCGAAGAGGCGGCGATCCGCCGCATGCTCCTCCTGTCACGACGAACGAACTGCCCCCTCTATGTGTGTCACATCACTTCCAGATACGGCATGGAGGCGGTGTTCGAAGCCCAGGGTGCGCGCGTGCCGGCGTTCGCAGAGGTGCTGCACCACAACCTGAGCCACACTGAAGAGAAGTACGCGCTCCCGGATGGCCCGCTCTACCACACATATCCCGGGCTCAAGTCGTTCGACGATCAGCGAGCGCTCTGGGAAGGAGTGGCAGACGACGTCGTTGCCAGCGTCTCGTCCGACGACTTCACCTTTCCTCGTGACGTGAAACTTGCTGGAACCACGGTCGACACCGTCAGCGCCGGCCATAACGGCATCGAGACCCGAATGGGCGTGTTCTTCTCCTCGGCGCGTGGCGGGTCGGCGGATGTCGATCAACCGTTTCGTCGGCATTGACATCGGAGGGTCCGGCGAAGGTCTTCGGGCTCTTCCCGCGCAAAGGACTGATCGCCCCGGGCAGTGATGCCGACATCGTGCTGATCAATCCGAAGGCGGACCACACGATCGAGCAGGGCGAGCTTGCACTCGGATTGCGACTACAGCGTCTGGGATGGCTGGCGTTGCACTGGGTATCCGACCACAACTGTTCTCGGCGGGAACATCCTCGTCGAGAACGGCGTGTGGGTTGGGCCTGAGGGGAGCGGCGCGTACGTTCCTTCCGGCCTGCCGGGCGAGCCATGAGCCAAAGAGAGAGCGGCCGATGGGCCCGCTGAAGCGGGCTGCAAGGTTCTCGAGTTGGGGAACATGATCGCGGCGCCCACCGCCGGTTGTCTCCTCGGTGACTTCGGTGCGCGAGTGGTCAAGGTCGAACACCCGTTGCTCGGCGACGATCTCCGTCGTTGGCCTCCGACAAAAGGAGACGTTCCTCTCTGGTGGAAGGTCACCAATCGAAACAAGGAATTGATCACTCTCGACCTCGGCAAGCCGGCGGGTCAGGAGCTGTGCAAGCGTCTCGTGAGCCGATTCGACATCGTCATCGAGAACTTCCGTCCCGGGACACTGGAACGATGGGGTCTCGGCTACGACGTCCTTGCCGAGATCAATCCCCGCGTGATTCTCGTGCGCATCAGCGGGTATGGGCAGACAGGTCCGTACTCCCGACGCCCGGGCTACGGGACCGTTGCGGAGGCAATGAGCGGAGTGCCGTCGTTCACAGGCTTCCCGGACGGTCCACCGACGCTCTCTGCCTTTCCGCTTGTCGACTCCCTGGCCGGGATGTTTGGGGTGCAGGCCGCGTTGATGGCGGTGTACGAGCGGGACGTCGCCGGGTCAGGGCGTGGTCAGGTGATCGATGTGAGCCTCTTCGAGTCGCTCTTCCGACTCCTGGACTCACAGGTCGTTGGCTACGACCAGCTCGGACTGGTCAAGGCTCGAATGGGCAACCGAATGGCCGAGGACTCGCCACGCAACGCATACCGAACGTCGGACGGTGAGTACGTCGCGGTATCCGCGGGCTCGCAGCGCACCTACTCGCGGCTCGCCGAGGCGGTTGGTGATCCGACAATGCTCAGCGACCCTCGTTTCGCAACAAACGAAGCTCGGTGCGACAATGCCGACGTCCTCGACGACATCGTTGCGAGAGTGGTTCGCGGGCCTGACCCTCGCAGACGCGATGGAGCGGCTCGAGGCTTCGGACGTGGTCGCTGGCCCGGTGTATGACGTCGCGCGGATCTTCGAGGATCCGCACTACGCGGCGCGGAATGCGATTGTCAGCGTTCCCGACGCCGATCTCGGGCGAGATCCGTATGCAGGGGGTCGTCCCGAAGTTCGGTCGAACGCCCGGCGAAATTCGCCACACAGGTGGTGCAATGGGTGAGGCGGACCGCGCCTTCTTCTGCGACGAGATTGGGCTCAGTGCGGCGGAGCTGGAGAATCTTGTCGCGCAGGGGGTGGTCTAGATGGCGGTAGCGCAGGTACCGCGCGTCACAGCGGTCCTATGACGGCGCCGTGATCGTCGGGTACGGCCAGACCGCGTATCACAAGCGCACAACGTGGTCGACCTTGCAGTACTGCGTGGAAGCCGTGCGCCTCGCACTGGACAGCTGCGGCGTTTCCAGCAGAGAGGTCGATGGGCTCGGTGTCTGCTCTTTCATGCTCCCTCCAGACAATACGGCGACGCTCGCCGAGCACATGGGTTTGACCCTTACGTGGGGATACCTCGGAACCTTCGGTGGTGCAGCCCAAGTGATCGGACTTCTGCGAGCGGCTCGGGCGATCGAGTTGGGCGAAGCAGAAACGGTCGTCCTGGTTGCCGCTGACGCCTACTCGATCTCGGCGCACGACTCGATGATGGATCAGTTCAACAGTGGTATGCGGGACTACCTGATCCCCTACGGCATGGGGGGAACTAATGGACTCTTCGCAATGCTTGAACGCCGTCATCGCTTCGAGTACGGCACAACTCGCGAGCAGCTCGGCAAACTCGCTGTGACGCAGCGACGAAACGCCGGGCTCAACCCCAACGCGCTGCTTCGCGAGCCGATGACCATCGACGACTACATCAACGCGCGTTTGATCGCTGATCCTATCCGGCTGTTCGACTGCGTGCTCCCGTGTGGGGGAGGTGAAGCGATTGTCGTGACGAGTGCCGAGCGTGCCCGTACGCTGAATCGACCCATGATCCACGTGCTCGCGGGTGGAGAGCGGACCAATTACGGGGCTGACAAGCTTCTCCTCCTCGACGCCGGATGGAGGGAGTTCGCGCCGCCGATGTTCGCTCAGGCCGGGCTGACCCACAGCGATATCGACATGGTGCAGCTCTACGACGACTATCCGATCATGGAGTTGATCCAGCTCGAGGGACTGGGCTTCTGCGAGCGGGGCGAGGGTGGGCGCTTTGTCGAGGATACCGACATCTCGCTGACGGGGGCGCTGCCCGTTAACACCGGTGGCGGACAGCTCTCGTGCGGACAGAGCGGAGCCGGCGGCGGTGGGATCGGACTCACCGAGGCAGTCATCCAACTCCAGCGGGAAGCCGGTGATCGACAGGTGGCGAATCCGCGAACGGCGCTCGTCAGCGGATTCGGAATGGTCGGATACGTGAAGGGGCTCTGTCAGTCGGCGGTGATTCTGGCAACTGAGTAGATCGAGGGCAGCCGCGGAGGATTCCTCCGCGACGTGGATCTGAACTTCAGTCAACGTGTGGAGGTAGCGGGCATGGCAGTCAATGAGAGTGCTCAGGGGACTCCGGTGGGAGTGTCCGGCAAGCTGAAACGAACCGTGGGTTTCTTCGAAGTGATGGCGCTCTCGGTCGCCATCATGGGGCCGACCGGATCGATGGCGCTCAACGGCTCGCTAACGGCCGCCACCGACGGCACCGCGACCGCGCTCGCCTTTGTGGGCGCCACCGTGGCCATCGCGCTGGTGGCCTACTCCTTCGTGGAGTTCGGCCGCCAATACGCGCACGCAGGCTCGGTGTACGTCTTCAATGGGCGCTCCTTCGGAGCTCGGTTCGGATTCCTGTCGGCCTGGGTATTGCTGGGTGCCTATGCTGTCCTGGCGTTCGCCGTCGCCATTCTTGCAGCCGACTTTCTCCAGTCATTTCTCTCGCTGCTCGGGATCACCATCGACTGGATCATCCCGGCCCTGTTCTTCCTGGCCCTGATGTGGATCCTGGTGCACCGCTCGGTGCGGTTCTCGACACGTACTAGCCTGGCGATCGAGGGCGTGTCGGTCTTCGTGATCCTGATCCTCGTGGCAATCGTGCTCGGGCGCGGCGGTGCCCATGGACTCAGCACTGTGCCCTTCCAGGTCGGCACGGCAGGCGTGTCGGCGGTGGGACTCGCCAGCGTCTTTGGGTTCCTCTCATTCGCGGGATTTGAAGGTGCGGCCACGTTGGGTGAGGAAACCGAGAATCCGCGTCGCGCCATCCCTCGCGCACTCGCGGCGGCAGTCTTCCTGACCGGGATGTTCTACATCCTGGTCATCTACATGCAGGCCGAGGGATTCGGCACCGACGCGAAGGGCGTCGCCGCGTTCGCGTCGTCGGCAACACCACTCGCAGACGTGGCCAAGAGTTACGTCGGCACCTACATGGCTGCGATCATTGACCTCGGCGCAATGGCCTCTGCCTTCGCCTCTGGCGTCGGGTTGTTCGTCGCGTCGTCGCGCATGCTCTTCGCCATCAGCCGGGACGGCTTCGGCCCCCGCTCGCTGAGTTCGGTCCATGCCAAACACGGGTCTCCGTACATTGCCGTAGGTTCCCTCGTCGTCATCGGTGCGGTCGTGATCGTGATTCTGCGGCTCTTGGGTCTCAATGCCGTGGCTGGCTTCGGTGACCTGGGAACCATTGGCGTTCTTGCGCTGCTGATCGTGTACATCGCCTCGCAGTTCGCGGCGATCCGGTTCTTCGCGAAGAACGGCATCTGGCACGCTGCCCAGTTCTTGATTCCGATCGCTGCAATCGTCATGCTCGGCTATACGCTCTACTCCAACGTCTATCCGGTGCCGCCAGCACCAGCCCAATACTTCCCGTACATCGTCATCGCGTGGGTGGTTATTGGCATTCTCATCGTCCTCGCGGTCCCTGGTCTGTCGGCAAAGATCGGCGCGAGCTTCACCGAGGGCAGAGCCGGAGAGATTGTGCGCGGGGACAGTGAGCTCACGCCGGAACCGGAGACTGTGTAGTTGTACGTTTCTGTCATTACAACGGGTGGCACCATCACCCAGCTCCTGGGGGGGCCCGAGCTTCGGCACCTCGGCGGCAGCGAGTTGCTCTCGGGTCTCCCCGACGGAACGGGGTCGATGCCTCAGGTGGAAATCGAGGACCTGATGGATCTGCCCAGTACGCATATCGGCCCCGAAGAAATGCTTCGGATCGCCGACGCTGTGCGACGACACACTGCCCGTGAGGACGTTGACGGCGTCGTCGTCACTCACGGGACGGCCACCATCGAAGAGACGGTCTACTTCGTCGACCTGACGGTCGACTCACGGAAGCCGGTCGTCTTCACCGGCGCACAGCGGTTTCCGGGTTCCCCGGGCTACGACGGGCATCGCAACCTCCGCGATGCCATTCTCGCCGCGGGCTCGCCGACCTTGGTGGGCTTGGGAGCGGTGATCGTCTTCGATGGGGAGATTCATGCGGCGCGCGACGTTGCGGAGGTACATCCCACCTCATCGGCGGGGTTTCAGAGCCTCGATTCCGGACCCATCGGTCGCATCGACCTTGACCGAGTTGTCGTGACAAGACCGCCGCAGCGAGATGCCGTCGTCTATCAGGTGCAACCGCCCATGGCGCGGGTTGATCTGCTCACGTGCTACGCGGGAATGTCCACCGACGTGGTGCTCGCCGTGTGCGACCTCGGAGCACCCGGAGTGATCGTCCAGGGCATGACATCCGGGGGAATCCCTCCGGGGCTGGTCGCCGGACTGCGGGACGTCATGGACCGAGGGACCGTCGTCGCCCTGACGACGCGTTGCCCGTCGGGACGAGTGATACGACGGTCAGGGGACCTTTACGACGGTGTTGCCGGCTGGGGCACCGACCTCGCGAGGCTCGGAATCGCGCTGACAGATCTTGCGGGATTGAAGGCGCGCCTCCGCCTGACCGTGTTACTGAGTGCTGGTCTTGACCGCGAGGCCGTTCGGCAATTGATGGATACGGCGGCCTAGCTTTGAGCGACGGTTGGTAAGAGGAGGAACTCCGATTCCTGACGAAGCGACCCAACTGCAGCAGCAACGCTTGGAGCGGGGCATTCCCACGCCGACGCTCTACGAGTGGAATCGCCCGTTCTTTGCAGCGGGCACTGAAGGCAAACTCATGCTTCAGCGATGCTTGATGTGCCAGCAACTGATCTACTACCCGCGGATGGTGTGTCCATTCTGTCTCTCGGCCGAGTACGAATGGGAGACGCTCTCTGGGCGCGGAAGCGTCTATTCGTTCGCCGTCGTGTGGCGGCCCAACCATCCGGCGTTCGCCGATCAGATTCCGATCACTCTTGCAGTCGTGGAGCTCAACGAGGGTCCACAGATGGTGACCACATTAGTCGACTGCGCGGCCGATCGCGTGGAGATCGGCATGGACGTCACCGTCGTGTTCGACACGATAGCGGACGGTATCGCAATACCGAAGTTCGCGCCGCTGGCATGAGCGTCTGAGCTCCTGGGCGGGCCGAGTGACGATCCTTCGAGTCATCAACGCCGAGGACATTTCGCGAACCCTGTCGGTCGGGGCGGCTGCCGATATGCTCGCCGGCGGCGTTCACGAACAGTGGAAGCGCTCCCCCCGCGGGTCGCGAACACCTTGCCGTTTGCCGATGGCGAGCTCCTTGGTCATGAGCGCGGTGCGCAATGCAGGCGTTGGCGCCTCATTTGCCGGAGTAAAGGTGGTTTCGGTTCGCAACCAGAATCTAGCGCTCGGCATGCCGTCCGTTCATGCCGTCTACTTCTGTTCGGGGGCGAGTTGTTGAATCCCGTTGGCGCTCATCGACGGGGACGCACTCACTGGATTTCGGACCGCTGCAGTGTCAGCACTCGCCACGCGCATCTTGGCGCGCCGCGATGCCGCCAGACTGGTGATCTTCGGCGCAGGTGTTCAGGCGGAGTACCACCTGAAGGCCATGGCCGCCGTTCGGCCGATCCGCCACGTGGCGATCGTGAACACGAGATCGGGGAAGAGCCGCGCAGACTGATCGAATTGGCCCATGCCCTCGGTCTCGAGGCGTGCCGTGGTGAGGCGGCAAGCGTCGCGGAAGCGGACATCGTGTGCACCTGCACTACCTCGTCCACGCCGGTCTTCGACGGGAGCCTGCTTTCGCCGGGCACCCACGTCAACGCGATCGGCTCGTATCACCCGGATGTGCGCGAGCTTGACGATGTCACGGCAAGCCGAGGTCGGTGGTTCGTCGAGGATCGCGCACGAGTATTCGAGGAATCCGGGGATGTGCTCATGCCGATCGCCTCAGGCGCGGTGGGGAACGACTTCGTTGTCGACGACTTGGCCGGCTTGTGCTCCGGAGGGGTCGGCCGGAACGCGGCAGAGGAGATCACTGTCTTCAAGTCGGTGGGGCTGGCGATCGAGGACCTCGCGATAGCGGAAGCATTGGTGAGGGCACAGCCCTGATGCCTCGACAGCTTCCGGACACAGCGTCGGTCGTGGTGATCGGCGGAGGCGTGATCGGCACGAGCATCGGGTTCCATCTCGCCGAAGCAGGCGTTCGCGACATCGTGCTCTTCGAGCGCGGAGAGCTGGGATCCGGATCGACTTCTCGTGCTGCGGGGGGAGTCCGGGCGATGTTCTCCGATGAGCTGAACATCAGACTTGGTCAACGTAGCCTAGATGCCTTCTCGCAGTTCTCGACCCGCCCAGGACAAGAGATCGACCTGCAGCGAGTGGGCTATCTCTTTCTGCTCTCGGATCCAGCCGATCTCGCCCTCTTTGAAGAGAGCGTCGAGCTGCAGAACGAGCTGGGTGTTAGAAGTCGAATGGTTGACACAGACGAGGTGGAGCCGCTTGTCACCTGGAGTGGCGACATCAGACCTGATAGGCGGTGCCTTCTCGCCTGATGACGGATACTGCTCGCCCGAGTCGGTGGTGGCCGGGTACGCTGCTGGCGCGCGATCGCTGGGTGTCGCTATCGAGTGTGACTGCGGGGTTATTGGGATCGGGCGCACTGGGAGCCGCATCGATGAGGTGGCGACGACTCACGGAACCGTTCGGACGACCACCGTCATCTGCGCCGCCGGACGCATGGTCGTCAGACATCGGCGCCATGGCCGGCGTTGCTCTGCCGGTGACACCGCTTCGGCGCCAGGTGATGGTGACTGAGCCGGTTGCGTTACAAATTGATCATCTCCCGATGACCCTGGACTTCACGTCGACGCTGTACTTTCACCGGGAAGGCCCGGGAATGCTGATGGGTATGGCTGATCCAGAGGAAGCCCCCGGATTCAAGTTCACCGCCACCAGCGAGTGGCTGGAGCGGTTGAGTGATCAGGTATCGCGGCGCGCGCCGTGGCTGCTTGATCTCGGCGTACACACCCAATGGGCAGGACTGTACGAGGTGAGCCCGGATAACAATGCGATGATCGGTGAATCGCACGAGACGGAGCGCTTCCTCTATGCGACGGGCTTCTCTGGCCACGGATTTCTTCAGGGCCCGGCGGTTGGGGAGGTGATCCGAGATCTCTACCTCCAACAGCCGCCGGTCATCGATGTGAGCCCCTTGAGCGCTGATCGTTTTCCAGCTGGCGTGAAGCGAATCGAAACACACTGTATTTAGCGAGGCAGGATTCGTCGAATGGGTAAAGGATGGTTGGGTCTACGGCCGATCAAGATGAAGAATGGCGAGATCACACGTCCGAACGCGGTAGAGGTTGATCTCGATGCCATCACGCACAACGTTCGAGGCTCTACGGCAGGAGGTTGGCGACGCGACGAAGGTCTACGGAGCCGTCAAGGCGAACGCCTACGGATTTGGCTTGCCTAGCCGTCGCCGAAGCGATCATCGCCGGCGGTGCTGACGGCTTCGGCTTGAGCGATCCTGAGGACGCTCTTCGCATCCGTAGTGCCGGAATTGACGCTCCGATTCTCCTCTATGGAGGTATGCTCCCAAGTCCGCAGACAGCAGCCTTCGTTCGCCGGTGGGGGCTCATCTTTCCCGTCGGTGACCTCGATACTGCCGTCGCGATACAGGGTCCAGCGCAGCAACCCACGCAGGTTGTCGTCGAGGTGGACGTTGGACTCGAGCGTCTTGGGGTGGGCGTCGACTGGCGGCCACGTTGGTCAAGGAGGTGAATGCCCTGCCAGGAACGTCGCTGCTGGGGATCACCACGCATCTGCACGGAATTGGACCGCCCGACTACCTGGAATGGCAACTGCAGCGATTCAAGGATGTTGTGGATGCGTTGGAGGCCGACGGGGTGGTTCCCGAACTGCGCTTGGCGGAGAGCAGCGCAACGTTAGGAGTCGGCTCGCATCCCTGGTTCAACGCCGTCGATCCCGGGCACCTGCTCTACGGCCTGCTACCTCGCGGTCGGACCGACCGTCCGGCTTGGTTGCAAAACGCACTGGCTCGTGTGACCAGCCGCATTCTGCAGGTGAAATCCGTTGAGCGGCAAGAGTTTGCGGACGAAATCGCCCATCGCCAAGGAGCAACCAGTAACGTATCGGGGTGATCCCGATGGGGACGGCGGATGGCCTCGGAGCGTTGTGTTGTGGAGAGGTGCTCGTACATGGGCAGCGTTGTCGCGTAGTCGGGAAGATGTCGCTTGAGCACACGCGCATCGACCTTTCGGAGATTCCCAATGCCCGGCGGGGGGACGAGGTGGTCGTAGTGGGGAAGCAGGGTCAACAGGAGATCACGAGCGCGGAAGTTGAGAGGGTGAATGGGCTGGGAAGCGCGGGCCTCGCCCTGGTAGCTGGAACATCAGTTCCGCGCATATACCTGCGGGAATCTCGCCGCGACGCGGAGGGCGGAGCACCCGAGCACACCACGTGAGCCGATCAGCTCATATTCGAGCGGCTTGAGGCCCGGGGCGGCTTTCACGCTTCAGCGCCGGGCCTCTGAGCCCATAAGTCCAGACCCAACGGAGACCCAACGCGGCGTGCCTTCCCGTGCCTTGTGGTGCACTAACCGCTTCGAATCTGAATACGGAGTGCCCGCCCATGCCCCTCCGTGCACGCCGCTCCCTCGGTCTGGAAATGCGGTATGGGTGGAAACGCCCATCGAGGGTTCGAATCCCTCTCGCTCCGGATTTCCATTGCAATACAAGCACCGTCGCCTTGTCAATGCGCACGAATGGATCACGCCTAACGGCGTGGGAGTCCCAAGCGAGACCCAACGCGTAGGCCATCCGGCGCCGCGTAACGTCGGTCAAGGCTGGGAGGAGTGCTTCAACTCTTACGCGGAGCGGTCGTCGGCCGCATCGCTTATGGCGCAGACGGCATGGCGACCATCATTCCAGTGAACTTCGCGCTCTTCGACGGTGACACCGTGTTCTGCACGGCGAACGGGAGCACGCTCAGCTGGCTGAGCATGCGCGAGCGTTTGGCCTTTGAGGCTGATGAGAGCAGGCCGGCCGATCGCGAAGGCTGGAGCTTGCTCGTCCGGGGCGTCGCTCGTGAGGTCACCCATCCTGACCAGATCCCGGTCCTCGCGTGGTCACCTGCGTTCCTGGTTGCGGCTGCCGGACGAGCACTGGGTGGGGATCAGCATCGACGCGATCTCGGGCCGAGCACTCCGTAATGCCCCAGCCACCGGCTGAAGCAGG
>CAVPTG010000011.1:0-167839 GCA_963708605.1 Candidatus Dormiibacterota bacterium
GCTCAGCACGTAGAGCGCGAGCGACAGCAGCTCGATCGCCAGGAAGATCACCATCAGGCTGGTCGCCCCGGCGAGCAGCATCATCCCGATCGTCGCGGCGAGGATGAGCGCGTAGTACTCGCCGTGGTGGATCCCCCGGCGGTTGAGGTAGTTCGGGCTGATCATGACCACCAGCCCCGCGCTCACCAGCAGGATGGCATCGACGAACAGCGCGAAGCGGTCGTACGCGAACGAGCCGGAGTACACCAGGCGCCCCGGGTTCGCGTCGAACCATGCCCACACGGTGACGCCGAACGTCGCCGCGATGCCGAGCAATGCGAAGCCCGCAAGCCAGGTTCGCTTCGACGCCGGCACGACCAGGTCGAGCAGCATGAGCAGGAGAAACGCGCCACCCAGCACGAGCTCGGGAAGGATCCCGACGAGGTCGCGTCCGCCGGGGAACGACAGCGGAACCGGCGACGCGGCGATCAGCATCACTGCGTTCCCGGGATCGATGCCGCGGGCTGGATGAGGCTCACCGTGGTGCTCACCGAACCCTTGGAGACGTCGGTGATGGGCTTGGGATACAGGCCGATGAAGATCATGAGCGCGACCAGCGGCACGAGCAGGAGGCCCTCGCCGAAGCGCAGGTCGTGCACGCCCTCGGTTCGCGGTTTGGGCGGCTCGTGCATCAACCCCTGGTGGAGACGGAGCATGTACCAGGCGGCGAGGACGACGCCGCCACCGGCGAGCACCGCGTACACCCAGTTCAGCTGGAACGCGCCCAGCATGATGGTGAACTCACCGACGAAGCTGTTCATGCCGGGCATGCCGAGGCTCGCGAGCGTGGCGATCAGGAAGAAGAAGTACAGCCAGGGCATTCGGCGTTCGAGACCGGACAGCTCGTGGAGGTCGCGGGTGCCGGTGCGGGCCTCGACGAAGCCGACGATCAGGAAGAGCGCGCCGATGATGATCCCGTGGTTGATCATCTGGATCACGGCGCCGTTGATCCCGTTGTTGGTCAGCGAGAAGATCCCGAGCGCGATGAAGCCGAGGTGGCTGATGCTCGCGTACGCGACGATGCGTTTGAGATCGCGTTCCGACAGCGCCATCAAGGCGCCGTAGATGATGCTCAGCACCGCAAACCCGGCCAGCACGAACCGGTACTTCTCCATCTCGCCGGGAAATAGCGTCAGCGCGAAGCGGATGAACCCGTATGCGCCGAGCTTGCTGACGATGCCGGCGAAGAAGACCAGCACGGCCGGTGGGCATGCCTCGTAGAGGTCGGGCAGCCAGGTGTGCAGCGGGACGATCGGAATCTTGATCGCGAACGCCAGCGCGAAGCAGATGAATGCCAGCTCCTTGGGCGTGAACGTCGTGAGATGGATGATCGGGATGACGAATGCGCTGCCCGAGCTGATCGGCTGCGCCAGGATGTTCTCCAGGTCGAAGGATCCTGACGGCGATTGGACGTACAGGTAGATGATCGCGACCAGCATCAGCAGGCTGCCGGCCACCGTGTACACGATGAATTTGATGGTCGCGGGACCTCGTTTCTCCCCGCCCCAGTTGCTGAGCAGGACGTAGAGCGGTACCAGCATCCCTTCCCAGAACATGTAGAAGAGCAGCAGGTCGATCGACAGGAGCACACCCGTGGTGGCCGCTTCGGTGAGCAGCACCAGCGTGCAGTAGAAGCGCAGCCGGTCGGTGGACTTGCGCGAGATGGCGAGTGCACCCAACAGGAACACGCCGGCGTTGAGCGCGAGCAGCCACGCCGAGATCCCGTCGATCCCAAGGTGGTAGGTGGCATTGATGGCCGGCAACCACGCATGCGTTTCTTGAAAGTGCAGCGGCAGCGGTCCGTTGGTGGCCTTGTTGCCCGGCATCCAGAGCAGGAGCAGCGTGACGATGACCGCCACCGCCAGCGTCGTGAAGATCGTGAAACCCTTGATCGCGCTGGTCATCCGGCGGGGAACCGCCTGGAGCGCGATCGCCGCCCCGGCGGGAATGACGATGAGGAGGGTGAGCCAGGGGATGTGATTCATCGCGCGATGAACACCCACACCACCACAAACACAACGGCGAACACCGTGAAGATCGACGCATAGTCTCGAATGAGCCCGGTCTGCACCGCGCGCAGATCGAGGCTGAACCCACGCAGCAGGTCGGCGATGCCCCGCACCCAACTGTCCATGACGTCGGGTTCCACCACCCGCCTCGCAGTGCGGGCCACGACCTTCACCGGCTGCACGAGGGCACGGTCGTAGATCTCGTCGAAGTAGAACTTGTTGTAGGAGAGCAGGGGGATGACCCGAGGCAACCTGGACAGCACCACCTGCGGATCCGGACGGTGCTCGTACCAGAGGCGCATCGCCAGCCCGATGCCGACCAGGCTCGCGGCCGTGCCGACGACCAGGCCGACAAGCGCAGGCCCGAATGCGGGGTCGTGGGTCAGCGGCGATTGCGACCCGGCGAACACCGGGCTGAGGAAGTCACTGAAGACGTGCAGCGTGTTGGGGAGCGGGAACTGCAGCGGCCAGGCGACGATCACGGAGAGCACACCGAGGATGACGACCGGGATCAGCATCGGATAGCCCGCCTCCTTGACGCCGAAGCCGCGGGCGGTCTGCGGTTCGCCCTGGAAGACCGTGAAGTAGAGACGGAAGGCGTAGAGACCGGTGAGCACGTTCACGCCTACTCCCACCGCGTATAGGATCCAGGGTGCCCCGCCGGGTCCGGATACGGTGCCGAACCCGAGCAGGTCCTCCTTGCTGAACCAGCCCGAGAACAGGAAAAAGCCGGCGAGCGCGAGGGAGCCCGATCCGAATGCCAGGTGCGTCCATTTCATGCGCGCGTGCAGGCCCCCCATCAGGCGGATGTCCTGCTCGTCGTGGAGAGCGTGGATCACGTTCCCCGCGGCCATGAAGAGGAGAGCCTTGAAGACCGCGTGCATCGCGAAGTGGAACATGCCCGCTGAATAGGCGCCGATGCCGACCGCGTAGATCATCAACCCGATCTGCGACATCGTCGAGTAGGCGATCACGCGTTTGATGTCGATTTGCGAGAGGGCGATGATGCCCGCCATCACCGCCGTCCCCATGCCGACGCACGCCACCAGCCCCTCGGCAACCGGTGCGAGGTTGAAGAGCACGTGGAACCGGGCGATGAGGTACACACCGGCAGTGACCATGGTGGCGGCATGGATGAGTGCCGACACGGGGGTCGGGCCCTCCATCGCGTCGGGCAGCCACGTGTGCAGTGGGAACTGTGCGCTCTTCGCGAATGCGCCGATGGCGAGCAGCACGCAGACCCCGGTGACGAGCGCGCCACCGGCTGGGAATGCCTGGGTGCGCGCGAAGATGTTCGGCAGGCTGAGCGTATGGGTGTTGAGCACGATGAGAAACGCGGCGATGACCAGCGCGACGTCGCCGATCACCTGCGTGATGAATGCTTTGCGAGCCGCCAGGACGGCGGTGGGCCGGTCGTACCAGAAGCCGATCAGCAGATAGCTGCTCAGGGCCACCAGCGCCCACCCGATGATCAGGATCACGAGGTCCGCCGCGAGCACGAGCGTCAACATCGAGAAGATGAAGAAGTTCATGTAGCTGAAGAAGCGAGCGAACCCGGGGTCGTGCTCCATGTAGCCGACGCTGTAGACGTGGATGAGGAACCCGACACCGGTGATCACCATGAGCATCAGCGCGCTCAGGGCATCGAGAGTGAAATCCATGCCGACCGAGAGGTTGGTTCCGCCCCCGAGGTCGACCCAGTCCCAGAGGCGCACGGTGATGGAGCCGTGCCCCGCCGGTGCGCCCACGACGTTGGCGAGCACGAGGCACGAGATGAGGAACGCCGCGAAGATCGAGATGGTGCCGGCGAGGTTGACGAAGCGCCGGCCCAGCACCGGGCCGGCGAGACCGTTCAGCGCCGCGCCGAGCAGCGGGAAGAAGAGCACCAGGAGGACGAGCGTGGACGCGGTGGTGACGTTCACTCCTTCATCTCGCTCAGGTCGTCGACATCGAGCTCGCGCCCGAGCCGGAAGATCTGGGTGATCAGGGCGAGGCCGATCACGACCTCGGCGGCCGCGACCACGATCACCATGAACGCGAAGATCTGCCCTTCCTCGCTGTTGAGGAACCGGCCGTAGGCCACCAGCGCCAGGTTGGCGGCGTTGAGCATGAGCTCGATGCACATGAACACGACGATCGGGTTGCGCCGGATGAGCACGCCCATGGCGCCGACCGTGAAGAGGAATGCCGACAACCCGAGAAGGTACGGAAACAGATTCGGATTCAGCATCCCCGGCGCTCCGTCACTCGCTCGAACGCCTGGTCAGGTAGACGGCGCCGACGGCCGCGACCAGCAGGAGCATCGAGGTGATCTCGAACGGCAGGAGGTAGTTGGTGAACAGCTGTCCGGCGACCGTCTGCACGTTGCCGGCATTGTTCACCGCGTCCGGCGGGAAGCTGAACGTGTGATACGGGTTGCTCGCGGCGCCCACGGTGGTGGCGTGAAAACCATTGGTGTTATAGGTGATTCCGTTGCGTGCGGCGATGAACACGAGCCCGGTCACCACCACCACGCCGAGGACGCCGATGATCGCGCGCAGGTCCAGGGTTGGACGATCCTCGGCGTCCGGGCTCAGCAACGCGACGATGAAGACGAACAGCACCACCACAGCGCCGGCATAGATGATCAATTGCACCGCGAAGAGGAACTGCGCGTTGAGAAGCAGGAACAGCACCGCCAGCATGCCGACGGTGAGCACCAGGCTCAGCGCCGAGTAGATGGTCTGACGCGACAGCACAACGCCCAGCGCGCTGACCGCGGCGAGCACGATCGCAATGGCGAAGAGGGCGGTCACCGCTTCCGGCTCCCTCGCGGGCTGATCACGGTTGGCACGTCGACGGGCACGCCGAGCTCGCCTGGCAGCGGCGCGGTCTCCGTGTCGAGCATGTTCTCCTGCGCGGCCCATGCGGCGCGCGGTCGGACACCCGGGTCCAGGTCCTCCCGACCGGTTTGATCGGCACCGGCGCCGACCGCGCTCGGCGGGCGCTGCCCCTCCGTGAAACCCGGCCACGACTCGAGCAGTTCCGCCTTGGTGACGACGGTCCGCTCGCGACGGTAGTCGGCCAGCTCGAACCGCGGGCCCAGCGTGATCGCCTCGGTCGGACAGGCTTCAGCGCAGTAGCCGCAGTAGATGCAGCGCATCAGGTTGATCTCGTAGCGCTCGGCATAGCGCTCGCCTGGCGAGATCGGCGACTTGGGATCGTTCTCGGCCGCGAGCACGTAGATGCATCCCACCGGACAGGCGGCGGCGCAGAGCTCGCAGCCGATGCAGCGCTCGAGCCCGTTGTCGTACCGATGCAGGATGTGGCGACCGCGATGGCGCGGAGACACCGGCTTCTGCTCCTCCGGCCACTGCACCGTGATGGGATGCGTCCCCATCTTCTTCAGCGTGAACGCGAGGCCCTTCGCAATCTCCTTGATCATCGCCTCACCCTGACCACGATCACGACCATTGCTAGGCCCGGAGCGCGACAACCGCGCCGGTGACGACGATGTTGATCAAGCCGAGCGGCAGGAGCACCTTCCAGCCGAAGTTCATCAGCCGGTCGTAGCGGAGGCGCGGGAGGGTCCACCGCACCCAGATCATCACGAAGAGCAGGATGGCGACCTTGCCGAGGAACCAGATCGGCCCCGGGATCCAGTCGAAGGGGTGGAACGGCAGCAACGGCAACCATCCCCCGAGGAACAGCGCCGTGGCGATCGAGCAGACGGTGACCATGTTGATGTACTCGCCGAGGAAGTACAGGCCGAATCGCATCGCCGAATACTCGGTGTGATAGCCGGCGATCAGTTCCGTCTCCGCTTCCGGGAGGTCAAACGGCAGACGGTTGGTCTCGGCGAACGCGGCGGTGAAATACAGGATGAAGGCGAGCGGCTGCAGCACGACGAACCACAGTCCCTGCTGCGATCCGACGATCCTCTCGAGGTCGAGCGATCCGGAGAGGATCACGACTCCGATGAGCGCGAACGACACCGCCATCTCGTAGGAGATGAGTTGCGCCGATGAGCGCAGACCACCAAGCAGCGAGTACTTGCTGTTCGACGCGAACCCGCCCAGGAACAGCGAGTACACGCCGAGCGACGTGATGCCGAGGATGAAGAGCAGCCCGACGTTGACGTGAGCGATGTCCCAGTGAAATATGTGGCCGAACCAGTTGTTCGTGCCCCAGGGAATCACCGCGTAGGCGAGCAATGCGGCCCCACCGGCGAGGCTCGGCCCCACCAGGTACAGGACCTTGTCGCGTTGCGCAGGCGCAACGTTCTCCTTGAAGAAGAGCTTCAGACCATCGGCTGCGGGCTGGAGCATCCCGAACGGCCCCACGCGGTTCGGCCCGTAGCGGAGTTGGATGCGGGCCGAGATCTTGCGTTCAGCGAGGGTGAGGTACGCGAACGCCGTGAGCAGGAAGACGACCAGTACCCCGCACTTGATGAGCAGCACCCACCAGAGATCGTCCGGTCCGATCACGCCACAGCCTCGGCGGTGAACAGCGCCCGACCACCGTTGCCGGCACGACCGTAGGCAGGAACCTCATCGCGGAGCAGGCGGCTGACCGCGAGCGGATCGCCCGAGCCCCATCCGACAGCTCCCATCTCGCCGGCGAGGCTGGTCAGCACGCGCGTCTCGGTCGGGGTTGCCGAGGCCGGCGGGAGTCCGGCACGGATTCGCTGAACGCGGCCCTCGACATTGGTGATGGTGCCCGCCTTCTCGAAGATGGCGTGTCCGGGGAAGAGCACCGTCGCATATCGGGACACGATCCCCGGACGGGTGTCGAATGCGACGACGCACGCCGCTTTTCTCAGGGCGCGCTCGAGTAGGTCGGCCTCGGCGTCGAGCGCCGGGTTGGGACCGAGCATCAGCAGACCGCGCAGTTCGCCCGCCGCAAGAGCCTCGAGGATCTGGCGACCGTTCTTGCCGCGCTCCGGCAGCGCTGCATATGCGGGGCCGAAATTCGGGAGCATGCCGAGGTCCTTCGCGCCCCGCCCGTTGGTGCCGCGTGTGATGGTCAGGCGACGGACCGTGCCGATCCTCGCGAGCGCGGCTGCCAAGCCGGCTGCATGGTCGCGATTGGTCTCGTCGGCGATGAGGCCAATCCGCGAAGCTCCGGTGACAGCGGCGACCGCGTCCGCCGCTGCGGCGTCCTTGGTCAGCCGGATCACGCGCGCACCCTTCTTGCGCTCGGCCTTGTACAGCCGCAGCGTCAACACCGGGGCCTGCGCCTCGGGTTCGGCGCCGAGGACGACCAGCGCATCGCAGTCCTCGATCTCCGCAATGCCGAGCTCGTGCTCGGCAGCTGACAGATCGTCGAAGGAATCGAGCTGATGGTCGACATGCGGGGTGCCGATCACCTGGCGAGCGATTCGCTCGAGCAGGAACAACTCCTCGTTGGTGCTCGCGCTCGATCCGAGCACGCCGATCGAGGCGGCGCCGTACTCGTCGGCGATCTCGCGAAGCCGTCGCGCGGCCTGGGTGATCGCCACCGGCACCGAGACGTCGCGCGACTCGTCGTCGCTGCGGACGACCGGCCGGCGCACGCGCTCCGCGCTGTTCCAACGGTCGAAGCTGTACCGGCCGCGATCGCAGAGCCACATGTCGTCGACCAGCGGGTTGTCGCGCGACGCGAATCGACGTACCTCGAAATCGCGGCTGTCGACGTTGATGTTGCAGCCGTATGAGCACTCGGGGCAGATGCTCGCCGTCCGCTGAAGATCCCACGGACGCGAGACGAAACGGTACTTCCTATGAGTGAGCGCGCCCACCGGGCAGACCTCGGGAAGGTTGCCCTGGAACTTCGAACTCCAGCTGCCGATCGTCAAAGGTGGCGACCAGGGTGTCGACACCGCGCTGCTGGAGGACGATCTCCTTCTCGCCGGTGATCTCGTCGTAATAGCGAACGCAGCGCCAGCAGAGGATGCAGCGCTCCTGGTCGAGCTCGATGTTCTCGGAGAGCGGGAGCGCCTTCTTGAAATGGACCTTCTCGGTGATGGGAAACCGCGAGATGCCCGGGCCGTACCGGAAGGTGAAGTCCTGCAGGTCGCACTCCCCGCCCCGGTCGCACACCGGGCAGTCGAGCGGGTGGTTGAGCAGCAGGAACTCGAGCATTCCCTCGCGAAGCTTGGTGACCTCGGGAAGGTCGGTGCGGACCACCATGCCGTCACCGGCGACGGTCGCGCAGGCCGGCTGCGGTTTCGGGAACTTCTCGATGTTGACCAGGCACATCCGGCACACCGCGACGGGGTCCATCTTCGGATGCGCGCAGTAGATCGGGATGTGGATGCCGACCTCGGTCGCCGCGTCGAGCACCAGCGTCCCCTTGGGAACCCGGAGCTCGCGTCCGTCGATGCTGATGCCGACGCGGCCGTCGTCCGGCTGCTCGGGCGGCGTTCCCGTCTCCGCCACCACGGTCACGCCACCAGCGCCGTGGCCTGCGCCCTCACCGGGCACCGGCCGGCTCCGCAGTGAGCTTCGAACTCGTCGCGGAAGTATTTGTAAGCGGACATCACGAACCAGGTCGCTGTGTCGCCAAGCGGGCAGAAGCAGCGTCCGTCCATGTTCGAGCAGATGTCGGTGAGGCTGGCGAGCTCAGCACGCGTCGCATGCCCTGATTCGAGCCGGTGCATGAGCTCGGATTCGAAGTAGGTTCCCTCGCGACACGGAACGCATTTGCCACACGATTCGTGGCGATAGAAGTCGACCAGCCGCATCGACACGTCGACCAGACACGTGGTCTCGTCCATGAAGATCATCGCGCCGGCCCCGAGCGACGATCCCGCCTCCTGGACGGCGTTCATGTCCAGTGGGAGGTCGAGATGCTGCGGCAGCAGCACCTGCATCGATCCTCCCCCGGGCTGGAACGCCTTGAGCGTGCGCCCATGCCAGATGCCGCCGCACTCCTCGTCGAGCAGTTCGCGAATGGGCGTCCCCAGCCGCATCTCGTAGTTGCCAGGGCGCTCGATGTGACCGCTGCAGCAGAAAACCCTTGTGCCGGCGCTCTTGTCGGTGCCGAGCGATTTGAACCACTCGCCGCCGCGCTGCACGATGTGGGGCAGGTTGCAGAGTGTCTCGACGTTGTTCACGACCGTCGGTTGCCCGTAGAGACCCTTGATCGCCGGGAACGGCGGCTTGAGCCGTGGCTGGCCCCGAAGTCCCTCGAGCGATTCGATCAGCGCTGTCTCCTCGCCACAGATGTACGCGCCCGCGCCACCGTGCACGATCACGTCGCAGTCGAATCCGCTGCCGAGGATGTTCTTGCCGATGTATCCCCCGGCTCGCGCCTCTTCGACTGCGCGCTCGAGCAGCAGGCGCTGGTCGTGGTACTCCCCGCGGATGTAGATGAACGACGTGTTCACCTGGAGTGCGTACGACGCGATCAGGAGTTCCTCGATGAGCTGGTGCGGGCTCTCGTCGATGAGGTAGCGATCCTTGAAGCACCCCGGCTCCGACTCGTCGGCGTTGCAGCAGAGATAGCGTGGGAAGACGTCCTTCGGCAGAAAGGACCACTTCATCCCGGTCGGGAATCCCGCCCCTCCCCGGCCGCGGATGTTGGACGTCTTCACCTCGGCGACCAGCGTCTCCGGGGTGAACTTCTTGAACGCCTCCCGAAGCCCCTGATAGCCGCCGACCTTCTCGTACCCCCTCAGCGTCTGCAGGGCGTCCGCGCCGAAATCCTTCGTGAGGAGCTTGTACTCAGCCATCGAGGCCCATCCGGTCGCGTGCAGTAGCCATTGGCCGCTGCATCCTACTGACCCGCCTTGCCGCGACGTTTTGCTGGCTTCTTGATACCGGGTCCGGTGATCGCCGACTGTTCAGGCTCTTTTGCCGTTGTCAGTGGCGTTTGTCCAGCCGAACCCTGAGCGAGAGACGTCTCGGAGACGGTGGCGGTCGCTGCGGCAGATGGGGCAGCGGCTGGCGCCGCGGGGGGAAGCGCCGGCGCGCCAGAAGCGCGACGGCGAGGGGTCCCCGCGGCGCCACCCGCTGGATCGCGTTGCCTGAGGGCGCCGAGGACCGCGTCGACCCTCTCCGGGGTCAGGTTTTCCTCGAAGTGGTGGTCCACCTGCATGGTCGGAGCCCCACCGCAGCCGCCGAGGCATTCGACGGTGCTCGACCAGGTGAACTCGCCGTCGGCGGTGGTCTCTCCAGACTTGCACGCGAGGGATCGCTCGAGGTGGTCGACGATGTCCTCGGCACCGCGCAGCGCGCAGGAGACGTTGATGCAGACGATGACTTCGTGGCGGCCGTGAGGGCGCTGGAAGTACATCGAGTAGAAGGTCGAGACGGCTTCGACGTCGCTGGGGGTGACCTGGAGGATGCCGGCGATCTCGGTCATGGCGTCCGGGGTGATCAGGCCCTGCTCGTGCTGGACTGCCCAGAGCGCCGGCAGGATGGCGCTGCGCGCGCGGGGATACCGGTCGCGAGCGCGCTCGATCGCGCCCCGCGTTGCCGCCTGCAACGTCATCGGTCGACGTCCCCGAGCACGATGTCGATGGAGCCGATGACCGCGACCACGTCGGCAATCAGCTCGCCGCGGACCATGTGCGGGAGCGCGCTCAGATTGCTGAAGGAGGGTGCGCGCACCTTGCAGCGGTAGGGGCGGTTGGTCCCGTCGCTCACCAGGTAGAAGCCCAGCTCGCCACGAGGAGATTCGACCGCCTGGTACACCTGCCCGGCGGGGACGCGCATTCCCTCGGTCACGAGCTTGAAGTGGTGGATGAGCGACTCCATGCTGGTGTTGAGTTCGTTACGAGGTGGGAGGGCAACACGTCGATCGGTCGTGTTCACCGGGCCGTCGGGAAGGTTTTCGAACGCCTGGGTGATGATCTTCAGCGACTCGCGCATCTCCTGCATGCGCACCAGGTATCGGTCGTACACGTCACCGGTCCGACCGATCGGGACGTCAAAGTCGAAGTGGTCGTAGGAGCTGTACGGCTGGGCCTTGCGCAGGTCATAGGGCACGCCGCTGCCTCGCAGCACCGGCCCGGTGGCCCCGTAGGCCATCGCATCCTCGGGTGTCAGCGTCCCCAACCCGACGGTCCGCTGGCGCCAGATCGGGTTCTTGGTGATCAGCAGCTCGTGCTCGTCGATGAGCTTGGGAAAGGTCTTGATGACCGCGCCGACCATCTCGTAGAACGGGTCGGGGACGTCGGCCAGCAGGCCGCCGACCCGGATGAACGACGTGTGCATGCGCACGCCGCTGACCAGCTCGTTGATGTCGAGCAGCTTCTCGCGATCGCGCCATGCGTACACGAACGCGGTGGTGGCGCCGAGGTCGAGCGCGCTCGTCCCGTACCACAGCAGGTGGCTCGCCAGGCGGCACAGCTCGCACATGATCACGCGAAGGTACTGCCCCCGCAGCGGCACCTCGATGCCGAGCAACCGCTCGACCGCGAGCGAGAACCCGAGGTTGTTGAAGAGCGGCGACAGGTAGTCCATCCGGTCCGTGTACGGAATGCACTGCTGATACGTGTGCCGCTCGAAGTCCTTCTCGAATCCCGTGTGCAGGTAGCCGATGTCGGGGCGGCACTCGAGCACGACCTCCCCCTCGAGGTTCAGCACGAGCCGGAGCACACCGTGCGTCGAGGGATGCATCGGCCCCATGTTCAATTCCATGGTGCTGTCGCCGATCTCGACGAGGTCGATGGCGTCCAGCCCAGGCTCGACGCCGAGACGCCCGCGACCGGCTTCGTACTGGTCGCTGAGCGGATCGACCTCGGTCACGGGGCCGCCCAGCGGCGGCAGCGCCGTCACCGCGATCCTCCCGGCATGTCCCGCGGACGTTCCGCGGCGGGGAGCGCCCACTCGAGGTTGTGCGTGAAGGCGATCGGCTCACCGAACGACGCGTAGTCCTTGCGAAGCGGGTGGCCATCCCAGTCGGTGGGCAGGAGGATCCGCTGGAGGTCGTGATGGCCGGTGAACGTGATGCCGAGGAGGTCATAGCACTCGCGCTCGTGCCAGTCCATCCCGGCAAAGACCTCCTCGAGGCTCGGGACGTTGGGATCGTCCTCGGTGACCTGCACGATCAGGCGGCAGACGTCGTTGTGCTGGAGCGACCGGAGCATGTAGACGACGTCGAACCGCGGTTCGGCGGGCTCGCGATCGGGCCAGTCCACCGCGGTGACGAAGACCGGGGTCGTGTAGGCGGCATCGGGGTGATCGCGGAGGAGCGTGCAGACGGCCACCAGGTCGGCGCGGTCCACCCATACCGTCACCTCGCCAAATCCGCTGTCGCGACGGCGCACCGCAGCCGGAAGCTCCCGTTCGAGGAGATCCGCTGCCCGCGCGCCGCTCATGGGCGATCCCACGGCGGTCATCGCACTACCCGAGCAGCGAGCCGGGGAGTTCCCCGGCGATCTTCTTCTGCAGCTTCATGACCGCGTCCAGCAGTCCCTCCGGGCGCGGCGGGCACCCCGGGATGTAGACGTCGACCGGCACCACCTTGTCGACGCCCTGGACGATCGCGTAGTTGTTGAACATGCCGCCGCTGGAGGCGCACGCGCCCATGCTGATCACCCACTTCGGCTCGGGCATCTGGTCGTAGATGTGCCGGAGGACCGGCGCCATCTTCTGCGAGACGCGCCCGGCGACGATCATCAGGTCGGACTGACGCGGCGACGCCCGGAAGACCTCGCACCCGAAGCGCGACATGTCGTATCGCGCCGCGCCGGTGGCCATCATCTCGATCGCACAGCACGCAAGCCCGAACAAGGCGGGCCACAACGAGCTGTACCGGCCCCACTGAATCACCTTGCCGAGCGTGGTCGTGACGAATCCGCTCTGGAGCGCCGTGCGTTCAGCGGCGCCGGTACGCGGGAGGGCGATGGTCCCCGCGTCGGCCTCCGTGAGCAGGATGCTCGGGCCTCCCACGATCAACTCGTTGCTCAGTCCCATCGCAGCGCCCCCTTGCGCCATACGTACAGCAATCCGACCAGCAGCGTGGCGATGAAGATGCCCATCTCGACGATGCCGAAGACCTTGAGCTCTCGAACGATCGTGGCCCAGGGGAAGAGGAAGATGGATTCGACGTCGAAGATGATGAACAGCATTGCGGTGACATAGAAGCTCACCGAGAAGCGGCGCCGCGCGCTTTCCCTTGGCACCATGCCCGACTCATAAGGAAGGTCCTTGGTCGGCGAGGGACGCTTCGGACCGAGCACCGCATTGAGCAGCTGTGCGAAGACAGCAAACGCCGCGCAGATGCCGAAGAAGAAGAGGATCGGCGCGTAGCCCGACAGCATCGCGGCCGATCGTAACAAACGATCCTCGACGGACGAAGTAGCGCGCCGTAATACGCGTGGCGCCGACTTCCCCCCGCCCCCGGGGCGGTCACCGGCTCCGGACGGCGCTACTCGGCGGTCCCTCCAGCCTCGAACAGCCACTCGAGGCGATCGCGTCACCCCGTCGGCGGAGCTTTCGATGGGCCACCGTGTGGCAAACGCTTGACGATCGGGGCGGTGCAGGGACGAGTTTAGTAGGCTTCGGCAAGTGACTTCTGACCGCCCTAGACAGGCCGCCACTTCAGGACAATCTCACCGAATCCGACGCGCAGGCTCGCGCCTCACTGCTGTCCAACCTCTCGTACGAGGTCTCCCTGGTGCTCAGCGACGACCCGAGCGCCGAGACGTTCCAGAGCGCGACGACGATCGTCTTCGACGCCGCTCACGAAGGCTCGGAAACCTTCATCAACATCGCGGCCCGCTCGATCGAGGAGTGCACGCTCAACGGAAAGCCCCTCACCGAGGCGCAGCACGGCTTCAACGGAAACGTGTTGTGGCTCCGCCGCCTGCGCGCGGGCTCCAACCGGTTGACCGTGACGGCGCAGTGCGAGTACCAGCACACGGGCGTCGGCATGCACCGCCTCCGCGACCCGGTGGACGACGAGGTTTACGTGTATACGCACTTCGAGCCGTTCGACGCTCACAAGGTCCTGGCGTGCTTCGATCAGCCCGACCTGAAGGCGGGTGTTTCCATGAGCGTGACGGCGCCGAGCGCGTGGCGGGTCTGCGGCAACGGCCGCGTCCTGCGCACCGAGGCGCGCGGCGCCATGAAGACCTGGCACTTCAACAGGACCCCGCCACTGCCGCCATACCTCATCGCGGTCGTTGCCGGCAAATACCACACCGTCGAGCGCAAGCACCGCGACATCCCCATGGCGCTGTGGTGCCGGGAATCGCTGGCCAGCTGGATCGACGCCCAGGCGGACGAGATCTTCGACATCACCGCTTCCGGACTGGACTTCTTCGAGAAGTATTTCGGGCTGACCTACCCGTTCGACGAGTACAACCAGCTCTTCGTGCCCGAGTTCAACATGGGCGCCATGGAGAATCCGGGCTGCGTCACCTTCAACGAGGCCTACATCCACCGCGGCCAGGCGAGCGAGGCTCAGCTGCAGCGGCGCGCGGAGACGATCCTGCACGAGATGGCGCACGTGCACGGCTTCGGCGACGTCACCACCATGCGCTGGTGGGGCGACCTGTGGCTCAACGAGACCTTCGCCACCTACATGGCCAACCTCGCCATGGAGAAGTCGACGCGGTTCACCAATGCCTGGGTCGACTTCGCCAACAGCGTCAAGTCGATCGCCGCCCGTCAGGACCAGCTGGTCACCACGCACCGCATCGCGGACCACGTGCCCGACACCGTCTCGGTTCGCCAGAACTTCGATGGCATCACGTACCACAAGGGCGCATCGGTGATGCGTCAGCTGGTCGCGTGGGTCGGGGACGACGCCTTCAAACGTGGCGTGCAGGACTACTTCAAGCGTTATCGGTGGGGGAATGCCGACCTCCAGGAATTCCTCGACTGCCTGCGCCGCGCCTCCGGGCGTGATCTCACTCGGTGGGGTCAGGACTGGTTGCAGACCACCGGCCTGAACACCTTCCGAGCGCACCTGTCGGAGCAGAACGGCAGGTACACGGCGTTCGCCGTCGAGCAGTCGGCCATCCCGGAGCATCCGACGCTGCGCGTCCACCGCGTCGGAATCGGTCTGTACGATCGCGACGCCAAGGGGATCCTGCGACTTCGCCGGCGTGTCGAGACCGACCTGGCCGGCGCCATGACCCCGATCACTGAGCTGGTCGGCGAGCGCGTCGCCGACTTCGTGCTCCTCAACGACGGCGACCTCACGTTCGCCAAGCTGCGATTCGACGATCGTTCGCTGGCGACGCTCAAGGCGGATCTCTCCAACCTCGCCGACCCGCTGGCACGGGCCCTGAGCTGGGCGGCGGTGTGGGATCTGACCCGCGATGGCGAGATGCCGGCTCGCGAGTTCGTCGAGCTGGTCGCGCGCCATGCGCCCGCCGAGAAGGATTCGCTGCTCGTCGAGCGGGTCACGAGCCAGGCGCGCTCTGCGATTGACCTCTACGGAGACCCGGCGAATCGCAGGGCAGCGCGCAAGTCGCTCCACCAGGTGGCCGTGACGCAGGTCGGGCGCGCCGACCTGCCCCCGGAGATTCGTCTCATCTGGGCGCGCATCCTGATCGCAACCGCTGCGTCCGAGACGTCGCTGGCGAGGGTTGCCTCCCTGCTCGACGGCAGCGCGACGATCCCCAATGTCGATGTTGACACCGACCTTCGCTGGCTGATCGTGGGCCAGCTCTCGGAGGAGGGCAAGGCGGACGTCGCGATGATCCACGCGACCATGGCCTCGGATCCAAGCGATATCGGAAGACGCCGTGGCACCGCGTGCCTCGCAGCCCGGCCGACCGCCGCCGCCAAGGAGGAGGCGTGGCAGCGTGTCGCCGAGCCAAGCGCCCCGATGCCCAAGGACTGGAAGGGCTCGACCGATGGCGAGCTGTCGGTCGCCTCGATGTCGGCGATCCTTCGAGGGTTCTACATCGGGTCAGTTGGAGTGGCGGGCATGATGGCCCACGGACCCAACCCGGAGCTGCTCCGTCCCTACGTGCAGCGCTACCTCGACGCGCTTCCCGCGGTCTGGGCGGAGCGCACCATCGACGAGGCCGAGGCGTTCACCGAGTGCCTGTACCCGAATCACCTGGTGGACGACAAGGTGGTCGCGGCCATCGACCTCGCTCTGGAGGGCGGGGAGCTACCCGGCCCGGCGATCCGGATCCTCCGCGAAGGCCGGGACAGCACGCTGCGAGCACAGCGCGCCCGCGAGGTGGATCGAGCCGCCGGCGAGGTCACGGCTTAGCTGGCTGCGCCGCCCATCAGGGCACGGGCCTCGTCGTCCTCGTAGCCACACGGGCTCCCGGACGGCTGCCCCTCGACGCTGATCCGATCGTAGATGGCCGCGAGCCGATCCACGGCTCGGAGCCAGGTGAATCGTCCGGCGCGACGGCGGGCCTCATCGCCCATCTCGGCTTTGCGGACCGGGTCCTCGAAGACGTCGGCGATCGCTCGGGCGTAGTCCTCGGGGTCATGACCCTCGACCAGGTATCCGGTCACGCCGTCCTCGACCACCTCGCGCAAACCTCCGACGGCCGCGGCGACGACCGGCGTTCCGAGCGCCTGCGCTTCCAGCGCGACCAGCCCGAAGCTCTCGGTGAGCGAGGGAACGACGCAGACGTCCGCCATCGCGTAGTAGACGGCAAGCTGCTCGTGGGGCACGGCGCCGACGAAGCGCACGTGATCGCTGAGACCGACTCGGCCGGCGTGCCGCTCGAGCCGGCTCCGCTCGCCGCCGCGGTCATGGCTCGCGCCGTCGCCGCTGTCGTCGCCCGCGATCACCACGGCCAGGTCATCGAATCCCGGACGAGACCGCAGCAGCGCCACGGCGTCGAGGAGGATCTGCGCTCCCTTCAGCGGCTCAAGCCGGCCGGCGAAGAGCGCAATCCTGGCATCGGCGAGACCGAGACGCCGCCGCAACCCGGAGCCGTCGTGCTCCGCGAAGAGGCGGGGGTCGACCCCGGGTTGGGCGACGCAGATCCGGTCACGCGAGGCTCGGTACAGGCGGATCAGATCCTTTGCCTCAGCGGCACTCGCGGCGACCAGTCGATCCGCCTGCGCGGCAAGCTCACCCTCAGCCTGCGCCCTGAGGGCATCCAGCGGCAGCCCGGCGCGCGCCTTGGTGAGCGCGAGCGTATGGAACGACTGCACCCAGGCGATGTCCCACGCCTCGCGGAGCTCACGTCCGACCAGTCCGCCGTGCCAGTAATGGCCGTGGATGGCGCGATACGTACGTCGCTCCAACTCGGCATGGCGGATGGTGGCATCGGTGAAGTCGTCGAGGAGCTCGCGGACCTCCTCCTTGCGGAGCGGCGCGCGGGGTCCGATCGGCAGGCGCACCAGCCTGCTGAGCGGCGCGATCAACTCCTCGTCCGGACCGGGTCCGTCGCGTCGCACGAACACGTCGGTGGGCACGCCGCGAAGCGAGAGTCCCTCACAAAGACGCCGGATGGCGAGGTTCATGCCGCCGTTCTCGCCGCTGCCCAGATCGGACAGTGGCGACGCGTGAACGGAGATGACGGCGACCGCCCGCGAGCCCTGGCGCATGGCCTCAAGTGTACCCACCCGCCCCTTGACGAACCCGCGCGGACCCGGCGCATACTCGACGGCCACAACTGAATAACGCTCCGGGTGACGGGAAGCCGGTGAAGGTCCGGCGCTGTCGCGCAACTGTGAGCGGGGAGCCGGCGGCCATCGTGCCACCGGGAGGCTGATCTCCCGGGAAGGCGGCCGTGTTCGGCATCGATCCGCAAGCCAGGAGACCGACCCGAGGCGTCGACCTCCGCCCCCGCGCAAGACGGGAGGAAGCCTCATGCGGCGAGGACGACTCCGGCAAGGGTGGAGTCCCCGTTCGCCGCGTGGGGTGCCGGACATGGGCAGGACCAGGAGGGTCGCCGCACTGGCGACCACTGGCGCAACAGGCATAGCGCTGCTCGCCTTTGCGCTCGGAACCAGCAGCGCTGACACGCAGGTGGACGCCGCATCGCGGGCGATCCTGTACCTGCAGGGGCTGCAGTCGGGGAGTGACGGGTCGGTCCTGGCGGGGGCGAGCACCGATGCGGTGAGCGAGGAGTACGCGATCGGGGCCGCCGCCGCCGGCTACGACCCCAGTGCGCTTCGCCACGGATCCGGCCCCTCGGTCATGGCCTATCTCGCCGCGCACGCCGCCGCGGCCTGCAGCTCGGCGGGGGCCTGCGGGGAGCTGATCCAGGCGGTCGCCGCCGCCGGGCTCAGCCCCGCCGCCTTCGGGGGCGTCGACCTGCTCACCACCCTCGACGGGTTCTACGCCCCCACCACCGGCGTCTTCGGCAATGGCGAGGCATTCATCCAGACACTCGCCATCCAGGGCCTGGTCGCAGCCCACCAACCGGTGCCGCCGGCCGCCCTCCAGCATCTCGTCGCCGCCCAGGACAGCGATGGGGGCTGGGATTACCTGCTCATCAAGGACGATCCCAACGGGCCCACCAACTTCGACACCAGCGATACCAACTCCACCGCCATGGTGCTCATGGCCCTGGACGCCGCCGGGATGCACGGCCGGGATCGCTCCGCGCTCACCTGGCTGCACACCCAGCAGGACACCGACGGCGGCTTCCCCTACCAGGCCGGATCGGGCTCCGACCCTGATTCCACCGCGCTCGTCCTCCAGGCGCTGATCGCCACCGGGCAGAACCCGGCGGCACCTGCCTGGGCGCCCGGTGGGCACGCGCCCCTCGCCGAGCTGCTCGCCACCCAGAACAGCAACGGCGGCTTCACCTTCCCCGGCAACCCCGGCCCCGATCCCTTCACCACCGCCCAGGTCCCACCCGCGCTGGAACTGCAACCCTATCCGGCGCACGTTTTCTTCACCCACGGCTTCTCGCCGGCGACCGAGGCGCACGCCGGGATAGCCTCGTTGCTGTACCTGCAGGGGCTGCAGTCGGGGAGTGACGGGTCGGTCCTGGCGGGGGCGAGCACCGATGCGGTGAGCGAGGAGTACGCGATCGGGGCCGCCGCCGCCGGCTACGACCCCAGTGCGCTTCGCCACGGATCCGGCCCCTCGGTCATGGCCTATCTCGCCGCGCACGCCGCCGCGGCCTGCAGCTCGGCGGGGGCCTGCGGGGAGCTGATCCAGGCGGTCGCCGCCGCCGGGCTCAGCCCCGCCGCCTTCGGGGGCGTCGACCTGCTCACCACCCTCGACGGGTTCTACGCCCCCACCACCGGCGTCTTCGGCAATGGCGAGGCATTCATCCAGACACTCGCCATCCAGGGCCTGGTCGCAGCCCACCAACCGGTGCCGCCGGCCGCCCTCCAGCATCTCGTCGCCGCCCAGGACAGCGATGGGGGCTGGGATTACCTGCTCATCAAGGACGATCCCAACGGGCCCACCAACTTCGACACCAGCGATACCAACTCCACCGCCATGGTGCTCATGGCCCTGGACGCCGCCGGGATGCACGGCCGGGATCGCTCCGCGCTCACCTGGCTGCACACCCAGCAGGACACCGACGGCGGCTTCCCCTACCAGGCCGGATCGGGCTCCGACCCTGATTCCACCGCGCTCGTCCTCCAGGCGCTGATCGCCACCGGGCAGAACCCGGCGGCACCTGCCTGGGCGCCCGGTGGGCACGCGCCCCTCGCCGAGCTGCTCGCCACCCAGAACAGCAACGGCGGCTTCACCTTCCCCGGCAACCCCGGCCCCGATCCCTTCACCACCGCCCAGGTCCCACCCGCGCTCGAGCGAGCCGCGTATCCGCTGGCGTGCGGCGCGGCGCGTTGCTTCATTCCGGGATCGCAGCTGAGCGGCCCGTCGCCGACCCCGACGCCCGCACCGACCGCCACACCCAAGCCAACCCCGACGCTCACACCGCGGCCGTCCGCGACGCCCAGCCAGGCGGCCGGCGGCGGCTCGTCGGCATCGCCGGCGCCGGCCGGGTCCGTGCTCGGCATCACCGCGACACCGACGCCATCCCAGGTGCCGGCAAGCGGGCCGGCGACCGCGACCGGCTCCCCAACGCCGACCCCGAGCATATCGCCGGCAATCGCCGCGACACCCAGTGCGCCGAGCGGACTCTCGACCGCGGTCATCTACCTGATCGCAGCACTCGTGGCGGCCGTCATCGCCGGCGGCGTTGCCGTCGGTGCCCGCCGGCGGCGGGGAGCGTGAAGACCGACTGATGCGACGGTTGCTTCGCGTCGTCCTGGCGCTGCCCCTGCTGGTTGCCGGCATCGGTGCCGCCTCGGCTACCGTCCGTATCGGTCCCGCGAACCCGCTTTGCGCACAGGCGGCCTTCTCGCACCGTGTCGGTCTGGTGATCGAGCACGGCGGCGGCCAGGTGGTCCGTCGATGCGTCGGGTTCGATGCACCCACTGCAACAGCGCTCACGGTCCTGCAGGCCAGCGGACTCGAGGTCGGGATATCGTCATACGGAGGAGGTCTCGGCGCGGCGGTCTGCCAGATCGACAACGAGCCGGCGACCTATCCGCCGGGCTGCTTCACCTCCACGGGTCTGTACTGGGTGCTGTTCGTGTCGCATGCCGGGGGCGCGTGGGTCAACTCGGAAGTCGGCGCATCGAACCTGAGCGTCACCAACGGAGACGACATCGGGGTTCGCTACGACTCGCAGACCGGTGCCGATCCGCCACCTCCATCACCTGCCGGCACCTGCCCCGTGGTGACACCGCCTCCGGTGCCGGCGCGAACGCCCGCGCCATCGGGCGGGTCCACTCCCACGCAGCGGACCCCTTCCTCGTCGTCGGGTGGCTCGGTGGCGATACACCCAGCCACGCCGATTCCGTCGACGACCCCGACCCCCGGGATCCTCGGGGTCGCGGCCCCCCGCGCCACCGCGGCACCGCTGGCGTCCGTGCGCTCGCCGAGTGACCAGCCGGGGATCAACGTCGGGATCCTGCTGGCCGCCATCGGCGCCGGCGCACTGATGGGTCTGCTCGGCACCAGCGTGCGTCGGCGACGTCGCGAATGAACGCGCGCGCGCTCACCGCCTGGTCGCTCTCGGGCGTCACCATCGCGCTCGCCACCGGGAATCCGGTGTATCGGGTGCTCGTCCTGCTGTGCGCGCTCAATGTGCTCGTCTCGCTGCGCCGACCAGAGGTCTCCCTCCGCGGCCTGGGCATCGCGCTGGTGGTCGCGGGGTTGGTCGCCATCGCCGTCACCACGCTCGCCAGCCACACGGGCGACCACGCATTCCTGGTGCTGCCGACAGCGATACCGGTGTTCGGCGGCGTGTTGACAGTCGAGGCGATGATCTTCGGCGCATCGATCGGGGTCGGTATCGCGGCGGCCGTGCTCGCGGCGGCTCCCCTGTCGCTGGTGCTGATGCCGAACTCGCTGGTTGACGCGCTTCCCAGTGCGCTGGCCCGTACCGGTGCGGCGATCGGGACGGCGCTCAACCTGATCCCGGGAATCGCGCGCAGCGCAACCGAGATCCGCGACGCGCAACGGATGCGCGGGTGGCGTCCCGGCCGTGTCCGCGAGTGGCCGGATCTCGCCGTACCGGTCGTGCTGACCGCGCTCGAGAACTCGATCACCCTCGCCGAAGCGATGGAGGCGCGTGGCTACGGCTCAGGAGCGCGAACCCATTACGGGGCCGTCGTGTGGCGGTTGTCCGACATCGCGGTGTGCGTGGTTGCGCCGGCTGCCGCCGTCGCGTTCGTGGCGCTCCGTCTCGCGGGCGTCATCGGTGACTGGTATCCGTTCCCCGATATCGTGGTACCGCCGGTCAACGGGTTCGGTGTCACGTGCTGCCTCGCCCTCGCCCTCCCGGCACTGGTATGGCGGCGATGAGCGACATCAACATCGCCTCGCTCGAGCAGTTCACCTATCGATATGCGGCGGCGAGCATCGACGCCCTCGACATCGCCGATCTGCGCATCGATGAGGGGCTCACACTGGTCACGGGCCGGTCGGGCTCGGGGAAGTCGTCGCTCCTGCGCGTCTTCAATGGGCTGGTGCCGCATTTCCATGGCGGCACCGTCGGGGGACGTGCGGAAGTGTTGAGCCACAACGTCATCACCACGTCCACGCGGGTGCTCGCCACCGAGGTCGGATTCGTGTTTCAGGACCCCGAGTTGCAATCCGTATATCCGACGGTCGAGCGTGACGTCGCGTTCGGGCTCGAGAACATCGCCATGCCGCCGGCAACGATGGCGCAGCGCGTCAGCGAGGCACTCGACCAGACGGGCATCGCGCATCTCCGCGGCCGGGCGGTCGCCACGCTTTCCGGGGGCGAGCGCCAGCGCCTCGCGCTCGCCGGCGTCCTTGCGATGCGTCCGCGCCTCCTCGTCCTCGACGAGCCGCTGTCGCAGCTCGACGAGGATGGCGCGCGCTCCGTGGTTTCGATCCTCGGAACGCTTGTCAGAGCGGGAACCGCCGTCGTCGTCGCCGAACACCGCCTCGACCAGCTTGCTTCGCTCGACGGGCGAGTGATCGCTGTGGAGGGCGGCCACGTTGCCGAGGGCGCGGCTGCGGGTCCGTGCCGCATCGTCGACGGAGCCGGAAGTCGGGTCGGTCACAGAACCGGCCCCTCAGCGATCGCATGGGAGCTGAGCGAAGTGGCCGCCGGCCCGGCGCGCACGCTCATCCTCGAAAGGATCTCTCTGGCAGGGCACGAGGGCGAGGTGATCGCCCTGGTCGGACCCAACGGAGGCGGGAAGACGACATTGCTGCGCACCATCGCCGGGCTGCTGCAACCCAGTGCCGGGCGGGTGGACCGGGGATCCGGACGAGTTGCGTTCCTCCCGCAGAACCCGATGGCGCTGCTACACCGCGCCACCGTCGCCGCCGAGGTCGCCTGGACGGTGCGCGGCGACGCACCCGGCAACGATGCGACGTTGCTCATCGACGAGCTGGGACTCACCCACCTCGCCGCACGAGACCCGCGCGACCTGAGCACCGGCGAACGCCAGCGTGCCGCGATAGCCGCCGTCCTCGCCGGTGCCCCGCGGATTGCGCTCCTCGATGAGCCGACCCGTGGCATGGACGACGCGGCTCGAAACGCATTGTGCCGAGCGGTCGCGCGCATGCGCGCGGCCGGGAGCTCGGTGGTAATTGCCACACACGACAGGAACCTGGTGGCTGCGCTTGCTGATCGAATCATCGCTGTCGGCGCCGGTGGAGCGCGAGAGCTTGCCCCGGTGGCGGTGGCATGAGGGTCGGAGCGATCTCCGTCGCCGGGCTGGCCCTGTTTCTCTGGCCGTTCGTGGCGTCGGACACGCCGCCGGCGGCGACGTCGGTGGCGCTGAGCCTCGGTGTCGTCGCTGTGCTGATCTTCGTCGAGGCTGCGACACGACGCCTTGACGCGCGCAGGTTCGCGCTGCTGGCTGCGATCGCCGCCATCGACGCCGCGTTGCGGCTCGTCCTTGTCACTGGGCTCGGCGGATTCAGCCCGGTGTTCTTCCTGATTCTCGCCGCCGGGTACGTGTACGGTCCCTCGTACGGGTTCCTCGCAGGCTCGGTTGCTCTGCTCGCGTCCGCAGTCGCCACCGGCGGAATTGGGCCGTGGCTCCCCTACGAGATGATGGGATGCGGATTCGTCGGGCTGGCCGCCGGGCTTGCCGGCCTGCGACGCTCCGGCTCGGTCAGCCGGCGGGACGTCGCGGTGCTCGCCGCTGTCGGCGTGGTCGACCGGCTTCGCCTACGGCGCGCTGCTCGACGTGTGGGACTGGACCACCTTCTATCGGGGGACACCGGGGTTCGGATGGCAAGCGGGCCTCTCGCCCGCCACCGCGCTCGCCCGGTTCGGCCGGTTCTACGTGACCACGTCGCTGGTGTACGACAGCTTCCGGGCGCTCGGCAATGCCCTTGCGGTGATCGTCCTCGGGGCGCCGGTTCTGGCCGGCCTGATCCGCATGCGCTCGCGTTTCAACGTGGTCGTGCTCGACCGTCCATCGCCGGCCGCGGCCGGACTGGCCGCATCGCTCAGCCCGAAGTGAGCGCGAGCACCGCCCAGAGGCCGGCGAAGATCGCACCGATGATCAGCGGTACTTTCGACAGGGGCCATGGGGCGCGCCGGCCGACGGCGAACGTCACAACGAGGGTCACCCCCAACGCAGCCCCGTAGAGGTAGTGGAGCTCGTGAGCCGGCCGATGCCCCATCAGGTAGAGCGATCCGCCAAGCACCACCTCGAGCGCCACCGCCAGCAGCAGCAGGCGCAGATAGATCTTGAGAGCGAAGCCGACCAGCGGCGTCACCAGCGACATGAGCCCGATGAGCGCTCCGAGCACCGCCGCAACCACGACCACGAACCCGAACTTCTGATGCAGGGTCACCCAGTCGATGGAGGCGATCATCAATCCGGCCAGTACTGCTCTTCGCGGATCGCCTTGTTGTCGAATCCCGCGCGTCGCATGATCGCGCGCGCTCCGCTGATCATCCCGGGATGACCGCAGAGAAAGACGCCGCCATACCCGGGACGCATGTCCGCTGCGTCGGCGTACTTGCGCATCACGTCCTCGACCCGTCCCAGCTCGCCGCGCCACTCGGGATCCTCCCAGGGACGGCTGACCGTGGGGACGTAGGTGAACCAGTCGAACTCCTTCGCAAGGTCCACCAACTCGTCGGCGTATCCGAGCTCGGCTGAGCGCGCCGCTCCCTGGAGGATGATCACGGGGACCGGAGTCCACTCCCCGGACCTGGCTCGCGACGCGAGTGTGCGCAGCAGGCTCACGAATGGCGCGACCCCGGTAACCGTGGCGACGAAGAGGTGTGGCTCGTCGGCGAGCGGTGCGTCGCGAAGGAAGAGGCCTTTGGTACGCCGGCGAACAATCACCTCGCCACCGATACCGAGCGCGAACAATGGATCGGAGAGCTCGCCTTCCGGCACGCGCTCGATGAACAGCTCGATCTCGTTCTCCAGCGGGGACGAACAGATCGAATACGGCCGTTCGATCACCCTGCCGTTCGACTGGAGGCCGAGCGTGACGTACTGGCCGGGCCGGTACGGCAGCTCGATCTCGGTGCGGATTCGAATGATCCACAGGTCGGGTGCAGGGTCGCGGCGTGACACCACTGTCGCGGACGCGTATTTTTCCGGATCCATCATGAGCGCGCTGAGAGTGTAGGGGGAAGCAGTGCGCGCGCTTCTTTTCCCGAAAGAGCGGAGACTGTCGTCGATGTACGGTCCACTCGCACTCGTCGGTGGCGACGAGTTCCATCCAGGCAACGAACACCAGGACGAAATTCTTCGAGACGCGTGCGGAGGGCGACCGGCCTTCGTGGTCGCGACCGCTGCGCAGGACTTTGCGTCGGGAGCCGTTGAGGCCGCTCGTCACTGGTTCGCCGGACTGGGGCTGGACGTGCACGAGCTGCGCGTCCGCAACAAGGAGGATGCGTGCTCGCCGGAGGTCGTCGCCGCCGCCGAGAGTGCAGGGCTCGTCTATATCGCCGGCGGCGATCCCGGTTGGGTCGTCGAGGTCCTGAGGGCAAGTCCCGTCTGGAAGGCGATCGCCGCCGCCTGGCGCTCCGGTGCCGCACTTGCCGGCTCATCGGCGGGCGCGATGGCGCTCTGCGAGTGGTGCCTCGTGCAGACGAGCTGGCCGGGCGAGGTCGACGAGCGCTCGGTGGACGCCCTGGGCCTGGTTCCGGGATGCGCCATCCTCCCCCACTTCGACGTGCTCGGTGACGCCTGGATCCCGTGGGCCCAGGAGGGGCTCGTCGAGGAGGCGCAGGTGATCGGTATCGACGAGCGCACCGCCGCGCTCCTCCGCGACGGCAGCTGGGAGGTCGTCGGCCCGGGAGCCGTCACGATCATGCAAGGAGCGCTGCGCCGCCGTCACATCGAGGGCGAACGGATCGACGAGATGTCGAATCCGGAACCTTAACCCTGCTCAGGCCGTAATCCGAACGTAACCCTGCTCCGTTTACATGTATGACAGGGTGGATAACCTGATCAGCGAAGGCATCACGAGAGACGGCAGACGACAATGAGCTTCCAGAGCGCAATCACCGACATGGACGCGGCGAAAGCCCGCGCCGAAGGCGAGAAAGCCAGACGCAGGCTTCGCATCGAGCACATTCAGCGGCTCGAACGCGTCCTCGACAGCGTCGAGCACCACAACCTGCAACGTGACCGCCAGGTCCCACCGGACATGTGGCGCCAGCTCGCAGAGCTCGAGGTCGTCCTTCCCGTCCCAGCTCCTCCGGCGCTGTGGCAGGCCCGCAACACCGCCCGCCTGCACGACGCGCTGCTCGACTGGGAAGCGGATCTCCTCGACGAGGTCGCGCCGCACCGCGTCGCTTACGACGACACGCACGACGACTGACCTCACCGCCTGACACGCGTCTGGCACACTCAGCGGACGTGACCACCGCTGAACGCATGGCGCTTGTCGAGCGCAATACCGCCGAGGTGATCGGCGCGGACGAGCTGCCGCCCCTGATGGACGCCGGTCTCGAGCTGCGCCACTACATCGGATTCGAGATCTCGGGCAAGGCGCATCTCGGCACCGGGATCATGAGCATGGCGAAGGTCCGCGACCTGACCGCCGCGGGCGTCCACTGCTCGGTGCTTCTCGCCGACTGGCACACCTGGATCAACGACAAGCTGGGGGGCGACCGCGATCTGATCCGCCGGATCGCGACCGGGTATTTCACCGAGGCGTTTCGCGCATCGCTCCTGTGTGTCGACGGCGACCCCAGCTCCGTGGAGTTCGTGCTGGCGTCGGACCTCTACCGGGACGACACCGAGTACTGGGCCACGGTCATCGAGGTGAGCAAGAACACGACCCTCGCGCGGATGCAGCGCAGCATCAGCATCCTCGGTCGTCAGGAGCGCGAGAGCATCGACTTCGCCAAGCTCATCTACCCGGCGATGCAGGCAGCCGACATCTTCACGCTGGGTGTCCACATCGCCCACGCCGGCATGGACCAGCGCAAGGCGCACGTGATCGCTCGCGACGTCGCAATGCAGATGCGCATTCATGCAGTTCGCGGGATCGACGGCGCACCCATGAAACCCGTCGCCCTCCACCATCCCCTCCTGCTCGGCCTGCGCCGTCCCCCGGTGTGGCCGGTGCCACCCTCCGCGGCGCGCGACGTGTTCTCGGCGATGAAGATGAGCAAGAGCGATCCCGGCTCGGCCGTCTTTGTTCATGACAGTCCTGACGAGATCACGGCCAAGATCCGCAAGGCATTCTGCCCACCGGGTGAGGTCACGTTCAACCCAATCCTCGACTGGATCGACAAGCTGGTCTTCGGGATCGCCGGAGGCCCTTTCGTGGTCGACCGATCGGAGGCCAACGGTGGGCGGGCCGTGTTCGACACCAACGACCAGGTGGCCGCCGCCTATGTCGACGGCTCGCTCCACCCCATGGATGCCAAGGCAGCCCTGGCCGAGCGTCTCATCGACTTTCTCGAACCCGCACGGATCCACTTCGCCAAGCCCGAGATCCACGCGATGCTCGAGGAGATCGACGCGGCGATCGCCTAGCGTCAGCGCAGTCCGACCGCCTCCTGCACCCTCAGCAGGGTCGCGTCGGCAACCACGCGGACGCGCGCGGCGGACTCGGCAAGCACACGGCGGAGATCGTCGTCATCGGCGCGAAGCTCCGCGTAGCGCGCCTGAATGGGGCTCAACGCGTCGATGACCGCATCGGCCACCGCGCTCTTGAGCTCGCTGTAACGCTTGCCTTCGAATGCCGCGAGCGCGGCGTCCGGGCTGATCTCGAGCAGTGCGGCGTAGATCTCGAGGAGGTTCGCCACCCCTGCCCCGAGCGGCTCGTGCACCGACGGCTCGGTGTCGGTGGTCGCGCGCGCGAGCTTGCGGCGGATGACATCGGGATGATCGAGCAGCAGCACCGCATGCCCGGGACGGTCCACGGCGATGCTCTTGCTCATCTTCTCGTCCGGGGTGTCGAGACCCATCACGCGGGCGCCGACCGTGCTGATCAGTGGAGCAGGGACGCGGACGATGTCACCGCGCTGCGAGTTGAGGCGTTGCGCGAGATCCCTGGTCAGCTCGATGTGCTGCCGTTGATCCTCGCCGACCGGGACGAAGTCCGCGTCATACAGGAGGATGTCCGCGGCCATGAGCACCGGGTAGGTGAACACTCCGGCGTTCACTCGTTCGACGCCCTGCGCCTCGCTCTGCGACTTGAACTGGGTCATCCGCTCGAGCCAGCCCATCGGTGTGATCGTCTCGAGGATCCAGCACAGTTGCGAGTGAGCGGTGACGTGCGACTGCACGAAGATCTCGCACCGAGCCGGGTCGAGACCGCAGGCGATGTACATCCCCGCGAGCTCCAGCGTCAGCGCGCGCAGGCGCTCCGGATCCGGATGGCGCGTCAACGCGTGCAGGTCGACGATGCAGAAGTAGTTCTCGTAGCGTTCCTGGTCGCGGGCCCAGTTCCGCAAGGCACCGAGATAGTTCCCGAGGTGCAGGCCGAAGTCCGGTTGGATGCCACTCAGGACACGGGGGCGCGAGGCAGCGGTCGTGGACATCTCGTCCACAGCGTATCGTCAGGCGGTGCGTCGCTGCCGGCGAGGCTTCGCGACTGCCCGCGGCGACCAGCAGTCCGCGACAAACCCCGCGATCTCCGCGGTGAGCCGCTCAGGCCGCAAGCGCAGCTCGAGGATGTTCGACGCCTCGACCAGGCGTGCATTGGGGAGCTCGCCGGTCAGCACGCCGGCGTCCGAGAACGGGTGCACCGGGTCGATGTGATGGCCGACCACGAGCGCCGGCATCCTCATCTCGCGTCGCTGCGCGCTGTACGGAGCGATGTGGCTGAAGAACAGACCCTTGAGCAGTGCGGCACTGGGGACGGGATCCTGACGGACGACATCGAGCGCGACGTTCCCCCAGAACGGGAGCGCCCATCGCGGGATGGCGCGCAGGCCGGCGGCAACCGGCCGCATCAGGCGCCCACCGAAGTGCAGCCCCACGAGGATCGGACCGAACGCGATCACCGAGGCGACCAGGGCGTTCTCGAGCACCGGCATCTCGATGATCATGCCGCGCACCCGACGTGGCGCCTTGCGAGCGACCTCGAGCGTCACGTTGGCGCCGAGCGACGTCCCGCCGACCACCGCTTCGTCGATGTCGAGATGATCCAGCAGGGCGATCGCGTCGGACGCGAATGACTCGATCGAGTACTCGGACATGTCCTCGGGGCGGTCGGAACGACCGTGTCCCAGCGGGTCGAGCGTCAGCACGTGCGCACCCCCGGCCGCGAGGGCGGCGGCCAGGTGCTCCTGCATCAGCGCGGGCACCAGCAGACCGGGCATGAGCAGCACCCATCGCCTGCCCTCGCCGAATTCCGTGTACGCGAGGCGATGGCCCCGCGCCTTGAACGACGAGTTGACGATCGCCGGTGGGAGGTCCGTGGACATCGGGCGAACTATGCCCCAAAAATCGAGCGAGCGCCGCTACTCGTTCTCGTACTTGAAGGAGACGTTGAGACGGGTGCGGAAACGGGCGACCTTACCGTTCTCGACGGTCATGTCGAGCTTGACGACCTCGGCAATGCGAAGATCGCGCAGCGACGAGGACGCGGTCTCGATCGCGAGCTGCGCCGCCTTCTCCCAGGACTCGGCGCTGGTCCCGACCAGCTCGGTGACGCGGTAGACGCTCTCAGCCATGTGCAAACTCCTGGATGGTGGGTGACGGATCGCCATTCTGACCACACTCGGTCGGGGCCGGTGGCCGGGTACATGTGGCCTAGAGTCTTGACCCATGCGAACGCTCATCCGAACCGCCGGACGCTTTCTCCTCGCCGGAATCTTCATGTACTCCGGATACGGCATGCTCCAGAGCGCTGAGCGCTACGCGAAGGTCGCGTCAAGCGCGGTGCCCATGCTTCCGGAGGATCCGCGGCTCGCCAAGGTGCAGGGAGCGGCCATGCTCGGCGCGGGTGCGACGTTCGCGCTCGGGATCCTCCCCAAGACATCGGCCCGGATCCTTGCGCTCACCCTGATCCCGGCGACGTTCATCGGTCACCCGTTCTGGAAATCCGAGAAGCCCGAGGACCGGCGGCCCCAGCTGGTGCACTTCCTGAAGAACCTTGGACTCTTCGGCGGCCTCCTGTACGCGAGCGCGGACAAGCGCACACATCCCGACCCCGAGGACTGAGTTCAGCTCGGCCCGACGCCGTCGAGACTGGCGAGGTAGGACCGCAACCCCTCCTGCCACTCGGGCAGCGGAGGCTCGCCGAGCTCGCGCCATGCGCGGTTGTCGAGCACCGAGTACGCCGGGCGCGCAGCCGCAACCGGGTACTCGGCGGTGGTGATCGGGACCACCTCGGCCGGAAGGCCGCGCGCGCTGATGATCGCCACCGCGAAGCCGTGCCACGTGGTCACACCCCTGTTGGTGAGGTGATAGGTCCCAGGCGGCGCGACTTCGAGCAGCCGAAGCATCGCCGGTGCGAGGTGTCCGGTCCAGGTCGGCGCGCCGTGCTGGTCCGCGACCACGCGGAGCTCCGGACGTTCAGCGGCCAGACGCAGCATGGTGAGCACGAAATTGGGACCCTGGCGGCCGTAGAGCCAGCTGGTTCGCACGATCAGGTGATCCGGGCAGCGCTCCCGGACGGCGACCTCACCGTGCCACTTGGTCCGCCCGTAGGCCGACCGGGGCGATGCCACCGCATCCTCGGGAATCGGGGCGGTCGCGGTGCCGTCGAACACGTAGTCGGTGCTGACGTGGCAGCACCGAATGCCCGCGGACGCGCACGCCGCCGCGACCAGACCCGCTCCGGTGGCGTTGACGGCCTCTGCCTCGGCCTCGTGCTCCTCTGCCGCATCGACCTGTGTCCACGCCGCGGCATTGATGACCGCATCAGGCCGCACCTCGGCGATGGCGCGCTCGACGGCGGCACCATCGGTGATATCGCACTCCCATTGTGTCCTGCCGACCATCTCGAGGCCCTGCCGGGAGCCCTCATCGAGGAGGTCCCCGCCAAGTTGCCCGGGGGTGCCGAGCACGAGGTATCTCAGAGCTCGACCCGCGAGTGGTCGCCGAGCATCAGACGCAGGGCGGTCGGCCGCGCCGGCGACTTGCACACCTCGCACTCCTTGCCGATCAATGAGCCGTCGATCTTCCCCACCACGTCGTGGATCCGCGTGCCCTCGAGGACGATGCTGTTCTCGATCTCCGCATTGCGCACCACACAGTCGAAGTAGATCGAAGTGAACGGGCCGATGTAGGCGTTGTCCACGACGGTGCCGCTGCCGATGATCGCCGGGCCGCGGACCACGCAGTTGCGCAGCGTCGCACCCTCCTCCACCACCACCTTGCCGTGAAGGCGCACGTCCTCATTGACCGTGCCGTCGCAGTGGGCTTCGAGGGTGTCGAGGATCATGCGGTTCGCCTCGAGGATGTCGTCGAGGCGGCCCGTGTCCTTCCACCATCCCTCGATGATGTGTGGCATCACCCGCTTGCCGGTGTCGATCATCCGCTGGATGGCGTCGGTGATCTCCAGCTCACCACGGGCACTCGGTTCGATGGCGTCGATGGCGTCGAAGATCAGTGGCGAGAAGAGGTACACGCCGACCAGGGCCAGGTCGGATCTCGGGACCGACGGCTTCTCGACGAGCGAGATCACGCGGCCGTCCTCGAGCTCGGCCACACCGAAGCGCTGCGGCTCCGGGACACGGGCCAGCAGGATCATGGTGTCCGCGCCGGAACGGGTGAACTCGTCGACCAGCGTCCCGATGCCCTGGGCGATCAGGTTGTCGCCGAGGTACATGACGAAGCTCTCCCCAGCAAGGAAGTCGCGTGCGATGCCCACGGCGTGGGCGAGCCCAAGCGGTGCCTCCTGCGGGATGAAGGTGACGCTCGCGTCGAACTTCGAGCCGTCGCCGACGGCGGCGCGCACCTCGTCGGCGGTGTCCCCGACGATGATCCCGATGTCGTGAATGCCGGCCTGGGTCAGCGCATCGATTGCGTAGAACAGAATCGGCCGGTTCGCGACTGGTATGAGTTGTTTCGCGCCGGTGTGGGTGATCGGCCGGAGCCGCGTCCCCTTGCCGCCACTGAGGATGAGCCCCTTCATCGGGGGCCCGGTGCTGGCATAGCCGCAGGGTACCAGCCGGTCGCCTCCGCACTCCGTCCGGCAACGGCCTGGCAACGACCTCGAATGCGGATGTTCCGGCGGTGGTGACGCTGCAACGGGGCGCAAAGATCGATCTGATGACCGTTCTGAACGCCGCAAATGGCCCTACGCTCTGTTCCGGCGACGCTCCGAGAGGGGGAGCGCCGCTCCTGCCCCTTGTAGGATGCGCCGATGGGTCGACATCTCATCACGAGCGCCTTGCCGTACATCAACGGGGTCAAGCACCTCGGCAATCTCGTCGGTTCCATGCTGCCCGCGGACGTGTACGCGCGGCACATGCGCCTTCGCGGACACGACGTCCTCTTCATCTGCGCAACCGATGAGCACGGGACCCCGGCCGAGCTTGCCGCCGCGGCTGCCGGACTGAGCGTCGAGGACTACTGCACCGAGGAGCACGAGATCCAGGCCGGCCTTGCCCGGCGGTACGGGCTGTCCTTCGATCATTTCGGGCGCAGCTCATCGCCGCAGAACGCCGAGCTCACCAGGCACTTCGCCGAGCAACTCCGCGCCAACGGCATGATCGAGGAGCAAGTCACCGACCAGGTGTACTCACTCGACGATGAGCGATTCCTGCCGGATCGCTACATCATCGGCACCTGCCCGCACTGCGGCTACGAGCGTGCCAATGGTGATCAATGCGAGAACTGCGCCCGGCTGCTCGAACCGTCGGACCTCATCAACCCGCGGTCGGCGATCTCCGGGAGCACCCGGCTGGAGGTGCGCGCCACACGCCACCTCTTCATCCGCCAGTCGCTCATGGCCGATCGGGTCCGCGAATGGATCGACTCGCACACCGACTGGCCGATCCTGGTCACCTCGATCGCGAAGAACTGGCTCAATGTCGGGCTCGAGGACCGGAGCATCACGCGCGACCTCAAGTGGGGCATCCCGGTGGGCTGGCCCGGGTTCGAGAGCAAGGTGTTCTACGTCTGGTTCGACGCGCCCATCGAGTACATCGGTGCGACCAAGGAGTGGGCGGACCTCGAGCCCGACGCGCGTGACTGGCGATCCTGGTGGTTCAACGCCACCGACGTGCGCTACACGCAGTTCCTGGGCAAGGACAACATCCCCTTTCACACCATCAACTTCCCGATCACCATCATGGGTTCCGGCGAGCCGTGGAAGCTCGTGGACTACGTCAAGGGATTCAACTACCTCACGTATTACGGCGGGAAATTCTCGACGAGCCAGCATCGCGGCGTGTTCATGGACGCGGCGATCGACCTGCTCCCCGCCGACTACTGGCGCTATGCATTGCTCGCCTCCGCGCCGGAGTCGGACGACGCCGAGTTCACCTGGGAGAGCTTCGCCCTGACCGTCAACAAGGACCTGGCGGGCATCTTCGGCAACTTCGTGCAGCGCACCCTCAAGCTGACCGAGAAGCTGTTCGGGATGACCGTTCCCGCGGGCGGCGAACCCGGGCCCGAGGAGGCGGCACTCGCGGCGTCGCTCGACGCGGCGCTTGCGATGTATGCCACCGAGATGGATGCGATGCGCTTCCGGCCGGCGGCGTTTGCGTTGCGGAGCCTCTGGACGCTGGGGAATCAGTATCTCGACCGTTGCGCGCCGTGGCACGAGACAGACACGGCTCGGGTTGCCTGCATCCTGCGCACCGCGATCAACGTCGCGCGAATCGAGGGCATCGTGTCCGCGCCCTTCGTCCCGTTCGCCTGCGACCGGCTGGCCGCCTCCCTCGGACTCACCGATGGAGAGCGCTCCTGGCCGGGTGTGGCGAGCGAGGAATTGCGGACGCTCGGCCCAGGTCGCACCCTGGAGATCGGCGAGCCGCTGTTCCCAAGAATCGGCGATCGGAGCACGCTCGCAGCCTGGGTCGGGGACATGGAGGAGCGTTTCGGAGGCCCGCCCTGACGTTTGGTCATTCTGACGCATTAGTAACCTTTTCGACAGGTGAGAGCGGTACGCTAGACGGTGCCGATGAGTTCCTGATTTCCCAGAACCACCGCCTCCGCCTCCGCCCGCTGAGCCTGCGCCGAGGCGAAGTGCCCGGCTGCGCATGGTCGGGTTCGGGCTCGCCGTCGCAGTGCTGGCCGCCACCGCTGGGCTGATCGTCACTCGCGCTGACTCGCCGACCGCGGCGAACGCGACCGCCGCGACCAGCAAGCCGAGCCCGTCGCCATCGGCTCACCGGCCCTCCTTCGGCCCTCGCGATGGCTTCGGCGGGGGATGTGATGGGCTGTTCACAGGCGCTGGATTCGGGGCGCCTTCGTTTTTCGGCGGAGGGCTCTGCGGCGGCGAGACCGGCACCGTCACCCAGATCAGCGGCTCGACGCTGACGCTGCGCACGCTTGCAGGGACCGTCAAGGTCACGACCAGCTCGGCGACCACGTACAACCGTGAAGAGCGGCAGGTGAAGCTCAGCTCGGTGAAGGTCGGCGACGTGATTGCGGTCCGTGGCAAGCGAACCGGAACGTCGCCAACGGTCACGTCGCCCATCGCCGCGACCGAGATCACCATCGAGGTGCCGAGCATCACCGGGCGTGTGCAGTCCGTCAGCGGCGACACCGTCACGCTGGTTGCCGGCAACGGGCAGCTCGAGTACGTGAACCTCTCAACCTCGACGGCATATCACGGCCTGCGGGGCGCCTCGGCCACCCTGAGCTCGATCAAGGCCGGCGTCTACATCGTCGCGCAGGGAACGCAGGTGTCTTTGACCACGCTCAACGCTGATGACGTTCAGGTCCTCGGGACTCTGAGCTTGACGCCGCACTCCTTCCCCGGTCACTCCGGGACGATGCCGATACCGGCTCAACCAGGCGGAGCAGCCCAGACCGTCTAAGGGGAGCGCTGGCGCATCGCCCGCGCGCGCCGGCGCAATTCGCGGCGCTGTTCAGCCTGTGCCCGCAAGTCGCGCGCGTTGTCCAGGCGTTCCTGCTCGCGCTCGAGCTTGCGCTTGGATTCGAGTCGCGCAAGGACAGTCGGGTCGCCGGCTGCCGCAGCGCGCACCGCGCAACCCGGTTCCTGTCCGTGCCTGCAGTTCCTGAAGCGGCACTGCGCTGCGACGTCGGTGAGATCGCCGAACACCTCGTCGATGCCGGCCGCGGCATCCCAGAGGCCAAGCTCGCGCGTACCCGGTGTATCGATGATCAGTCCGCCGCCGGGCAGTTCGATGAGCTCGCGGTGGGTGGTGGTATGCCGTCCCTTGCCGTCCGCACGCACCTCGCCGGTGGCCAGCGCCTCGTTGCCTGACAAGCGATTCACGAGCGTTGACTTACCGGTACCGCTCGGGCCCACGAGCACGGCAACCAGGCCCTCGAGCAGTATTTCGCGCAGGCGCGCGAGTCCCGCGCCCGACGAATTGACGGCGATGACCTCGGCTCCGGCGGCCACCGATCGGGCGGCCTTGAGATCATGATCCACGTCAGCGCTGAGGTCGGATTTGGTGAGCAACACGACGGGAGCCGCTCCGCTCGACCAGGCCATGGCAAGAGCGCGCTCGATGCGACGGAGTCGCAGCGGCACACCGAGCGCGACGGTGATGAAGACGAGGTCGATGTTGGCCGCAACCGCTTGACCCGCGGTCGCAACGCCGGCGGCGCGACGCATGAGGACGCTACGTCGCGGGAGCAGATGTACCACGATGCCCGCGTCGATGACGAGCCAGTCGCCGGTGGTGACGCTTCCATCGTCAGGGATGCCGGAGAGCGTTGTTGCGAGCGGGACGCGCTCCTGGCCGGCATCGGTCAGGACGGTCACCACTCGCCCGTCGACACGGACGACGAGGCCCCGGCGGCCCTCGGAGGTGGCATCAGCGAACGCCGATTCGAGTGCCCCGTTCCACCCTAGCGCGGTGAGACGGTAAGGATCGTGAGACAAGTGGGAACTCCATGCTGCAGTGAGAGCCCGGAGCTCCGATTGCAGGCCCGCACCAGAATGTGGCGCGGGCTCAGCGGACGATCAGGCGGCGGAGCCGCCGGGCACGACGTCGGTGGTGGGCGCTGCAGGCGCAATCACAAGTGCCATGGCTGGTGCCCTCCGGTGGTCGTGCTGATTGATCGACTGCATCGTACCTCAGGCGGTACATCCGCGCGTCAGGCTGCCCGTGTGGCCCGCATCAGGAATACGGAGGTCACTGCGGCGAGCACGAGGCCGCCCGCCACGTCGGCGAGGTAGTGCTGTTTCACGAGCACCGTCGACGCCACGATCAGCGCCGTCCAGAGTGCCGCTGGAACGCCGATCCGCCGGTCGAATCGCCACCAATGGATCGCGATCACCGTCGACAGGGACGTGTGCAGGCTCGGGAAATCGTTGTAGGGGTGGTCGGAGGCGTAGATGCTGCGGATCATTCCGGAGAAGGGATCCGTGCCCGTTATCGCCGGCCGCGCGACGTACGACTGCAGGAAGCAGTAGAACGCGTAGCTGATGAGCCAGACGACGATCATCGTCAGCGCCGCCGACCGGTACACGCGGATCCGGAAGAAGAGAAACACGATGAGGCTCAGGCCGATGTAGGGAATGAGTGAGTCATAGGGGATGGCGAAGATCGGCACCACCGGCAGGGCGCGGTCGAGGGGCGTCTCCAGAAAGATGCGGTTCGGGCCGTGATTGAGCACTTCGTAGACGAGATTGCTGGCGAGGATGGCCGGGACGAGGAGCAGGCTCACAATCAACGCCCAGCCCCGTTCGGCAAGGACGCCGCGAGCGAGCTGTGTCCCGCGCCCGGTTGACGAGGCCGGGGCTCGTGCTGCCTGGCTCATCCGTTTCCTCACGATCACCGTTTGCGCGTGAGCCTACCGCCGGCACGTCCTCAGTGCGAGCGGCGGGTACCATGGACGGGACGCGGGAGTAGCTCAGTTGGTAGAGCGCTAGCCTTCCAAGCTGGATGTCGCGAGTTCGAGTCTCGTCTCCCGCTCCCGACTTCTTGCATGGGGAGTTGCAAGATGGCCCGAAAAGCCGCAATTCCTTGGCGAATATAGGTTTTTGAGCCGACAGTCGGCGTCGCCAGGGACCTGTTCGGGCCCGATTTGCCGGAGACGACGCCCCGCGGACGCCGCGGCCAGTTTCCCGGGCACGAGGAAGAGGAATGGATGCGATGGAAAGGCCGGCCCCGGGACCTGGTTCCCCAGAGTCGCAGCCACTCGATGATCAGCGCTGCGATGGAACGAAGTTGCTGGCATCCAATCCCTACGCGCTGAGTGTGGCCGAGCGTTCGGCCTTCGAACGCTGTGCGACCGAGACGTCACAGACACCTGAAGCACATGGGCGTCGATGAGGCTGTGACAGCCAGGGCGCCGTAACCCGGATGACGCGTTTGCGTTTACTGGGCATCATGCCGATCGCAAAGTTCTCGGGGAGTTGCTGCCAGGGTCGTGGCAATCCTCAGGTCGTGGTCGGTTTCGTGGGAGGGAAATTGACGTGAAGCTCACGAACATTGCCGGCGCTGCTCTCGTCGCCGTTGGCCTGGCAGCCTGTGCTTCGACGCCGGTGACGCCGCCGACCGCGAGCCCAACCGTCGCCCCCACGGTCGCTCCGTCAGTAGCGCCGACGCCTACGGCAACACCGGCGCCAACCGCAACGCCCACAACAAAGCCGGGTGTCTACGTGACCGTGACCTGCTCGAACGTGCCGGTGATGTGGGCTCAAAAGCCCTATCCGAAGGGAAGCATCCTGGGCATCGCCACCTGGCACAACTTGACAATCGGAGACTACTTGGGGATTGGACTCGATATCACCAACCTGGTGACGTCTCCCACAATGTCGATAGGGGTTGAAGGGCTTGGGACTGCGAATAACGCTTTCCAGCAGGGCACCTGGGGCTGGACCGAGGCGTCTAGCACCGCCGTGGAAGCGGCGGTCGCGCAGGGCAACCTCACGATCCCGGCCTGCCCCGGGAAGTCGATATGACCACAGCGGTGCGACGGCATCCGTGAAACGCACCACCGCCACTATCACCAGCGCCATTACCGGCCTTGGCCCCGCCGCGTGTGGCTCGACACCCACTCCAACGGTTACCTCGACTGTCGCGTCAACGGTCGCCGCAACGGACTCATCCGACGCCTTGCGTCGTCGCGATCACTCAGCGCCGGTATGTCACCTCAGGGTGCAGCCGATGCATGCACTCCAGACGCTGAGCCGCATTCGCCCGGCGAGGGCCAAGCGCCGTCACCGTCGCAGCAACTGGTCCGCGAGGGTATCGGCCAGCCATTTCCGAAACTGTGCGGGCGTCCATGCCATCTCGTTCACCAGGAGCTGATACATCCCGGGGTCGATGAGCGCCCAGACCACATCGCCGGCGCGCTTACGGTCCACGCCGGCACGGAGCGCGTGGCGAGCGACGAGGAAACCGACAAACCCGGCGGCACCCCCGCGACGTTCTGTGCGCATGCCGTCCCAGAGGGCTTTCACCTCCGTGTCGGCGCCGGCCGCGCCGTGCATGGCCTCGTAGATCGGAGCGACCCGACCGGACACGTCGGTGATCATCCCCGCGTAGGCGTCGATCATCCGCAGTGGATCCGGTTCATCGCGCACGGCGATGGCCCACGGGCGTTGGGGCAGGGGTATGGGGTCGTCGTCGCCCACAATCGCGATGTCGTACGCGGCCTTGAGGATCGCCGCCTTTCCACCCACCGATGCAAACACGGTCGCCCGTCCCACGCCGGCGGCGGTCGCGATGTCATCCATGGACGTGCCGGCGTAGCCGCGGGTGACGAACAGGCGGGCGGCGGCCTCGACGATCGTCAGGCGCGTCGATTGCGCCTGCGCCCGCCGAAGGGGGGACTCATAGGGCCGCTTCACAGCCGAACCCTTATTCACTATACTCACAGTCTAACCGTCATACTCTCAGTGTGGCGAAATACACGTGAGGAGCTCTCCAATGGTTGTACGCGCAGTCTCCGACGAAGCCGCCGATCATGTCGCCCCCGCGAGGCGAGGCCCGCGAACCCAGGTTCCACCGCGACTGGCCGTTCATGCGGCGATGAAGCTCCGCAGCGTCCTGCTTCGCGCGGCGGACCGGGTCCTCCCGTCCGAGCTGGCGATCCTCGAGCACTCCGCGGGGTTCTCCGTCTCGTACCTCCTCGGGGCCATGGTCGAGCTGGGCGTCGCCGACGAGCTCGCCTCGGGCCCCAAATCGGCCGGCGAGCTGGCCACCACATTGCACTGTGATGCCGATGCTCTCCACCGGGCGCTGCGCATGGGTGCGGTGTACAACCTGGTGCGCCTCGACCGGTCCGGTCGGTTCCACGCCACCCGGCTGACCAGGGCGCTCACCAGTGATGCCCCGTACGCGTCCGATCAGTGGTGCGCGTTCATGGCCTCGAAAGCGCACCAGAACGCCTGGGGAGACCTTGCGGCGACGCTGCGCACCGGTGAGCCGGCCTTCGACCGCCAGAACGGCATGTCCTTCTTCGCGTGGTTCGACGCCAATCCGAGGGAGGGACGCGCGTTCGCCGCCGGGCTGTCGGGGCTGACGCTCTCGGAGGCATCGGCGATCGCCGCGTCGTACAAGTTCCCGAGCACCGGGGTCGTCTGCGACATCGCCGGTGGAGTCGGAGCGCTGCTCGGCGAGGTGCTGCGCCGGACGCCGCGGGCGCGAGGCATCCTTTTCGAGGCCCCATTGGTGCTCGCCGAAGCCTTCACGTACCTCGATTCGCTCGGTCTTGCCGAACGGGTCGAACTTCGACAGGGCGACCTCTTCGGCGACCTTCGCGTGAGCGCCGACGTCTATTTGCTGAAGTGGATCCTCCATGACTGGGATGATGCCGACTGCGTGCGTGTCCTCGGCAACGTCGCGTCCGCAATGCCGGCCGGCGCCAAGCTGGTGGTCATCGAGGGCGTCCAGGAGCGGAACACAGCGCATGGGCGGTTCTCGCCGATCGACGTGCAGATGCTGGTCGTGTCGGAGGGCGGTCGGGAGCGATCCATTGCCGAGATTCAGGAGCTCATGACTCAAGCCGGACTCCGTCCGACAAGCGTGCGTCGCACGCCGGCTGACCTTGCGTTGCTCGAGGCGGAGAAGGCCTAGGGCGCACATCGTCCAGGATCTGACCTTCAGCCAGCGCTCTCATCGATGGGTGCGATGGCGTCATGGACACGCCGCCGGCGGCGGCACGCGAACCTACCACGCGTGGAAGAGCATGTTGCAGCGGTGCAGCACCTCAACGCGCGCCGACTGGCGACGCTATGGCGGTCGAGGCATCACCGTTAGCGAGCGGTGGCGCTCTTTCGAGAACTTCCTCGCCGACATGGGTGAATGCCCTCGTGGCCTCTCGTTGGACCGAATCAACAACGACGGCAACTACGAGCTGGGCAACTGTCGCTGGGCCACCCTGGAGCAACAAGCGTGCAACCGGCGGCCGAATGGCGGCGAGCTCCACTGGAATGCGAAACTGACGGTCGACGAGGTTATCGCAATACGCGAGCTGGCCCGCAATGGCATGACCTACAGGTCCTTGGGGTCGATGTTCGGCGTCAGCCACGCCAACATCGGGGACATCGTTCGGCGCCAAGAGTGGCGACGCCTCCTTGCCAAACCGGTATTGGAGCAGAGAATTACGCGTGAGCATGGCGAGCGCGCGATGTGAGCCGCCGTCACGGCTCGTAGCCTAAGCGACCTTCAGCGTTCCTGATCGGGAAACGACGACAGCGCCACGCAAAAGTCCAGCCCCCGCCCAGGGACGTGAATAACAGCCGTATCAGGTGTCCGCGGTAAGGACGTCACGCAGCTTGCGCGCGAAAGCTTCGGGCTGGCCTGCGTATCCGGAGTCGCCTCCCACGAAGCCCCCGTGATGGCTCGGGAAGACCGTCGCGTGCTGACCGAGCAGTTCGGCTATGGCCACCGATGTGCGTCCGGTAAACGTTCCCGCGGATTCTTCGCCGACAGCGATCACGACACGTGTCGGGGCGGCGACGAGCGCGTGGACATCGGGGCGGTAGTCGGTGACCGCCGAGGAACGGTCTGAGAGCAGCGGGTCCTCACGGGAGCCGTCGTCTCCCGAAGGCATCCCGAACTGAGCGGGATCCGGTAACCCTCGAGCGAAGTATTCCTCGGTGAACTCTCCATGCCATGACGTCATGGCGATGAAGGCCGCCATTCCGGCACCCCATCCCTGGGTCGCGTACGCCTCGCGAAATTGGGCCACCGCGCGCTCCGCGGCGTCCGCGTCGGGAAGCACCGGCACGAGAGGCGGCTCATGGGCCACCAGGACGGTGACATCGTTGGGATATGCCGCCACCAGCGCGAGCGCGGTGACCGCACCGCCGCTGCTCGCGAACATCTCGACCGGGCCGGCGTCGAGAGCCCCGATGACGGCGTGCACGTCGCCTGCCTGGACGGTGGGTGCGTTGTCAACGCGGCCGTCTTTGCGGATGCTGCGGCCGAGACCCCGCGGGTCATAGGTGATCACGGTGCGGTCCGGGAAGTACGACGCCAGCGTGCGGAAGCCGCCGGCGTCCATCGGCTGCCCGATCATGAACAGCGCCGGCCGTCCGTCGGCGGTGGGCAACGGGCCCTGCACGTCGTACACAATGCCGGCCTCGCCGGTATCAAGGGTGTACGTCTTCATGTCCACGCTCTCGGTCATGCCGCGAGCAGCCGCTCGAGCTTGTCGAGCTGCTCGGACCAGCCCTGCTCAGCCCCGGCCAACGCTTCGGCGGGCGGCATCGGCTCGAAGTAGGACTGGCGCATGGTCAGCGCGGTTCCCCCGTCGCGGGCCTCAAAGGTCAGTTCGATGAGTGTGGCGAATAGCTCGCCCTGCTCGTCGTTGCCCGCCCGGCCGCTCATGACCAGACGATTCGGACGATCGATCTCGTAATACTCGCCGCCCATATAGTGGGAGAAGTGGCCCTCCGTGGGGATGAAGTCCGGCCACTCCATCGCGAGCCGGTAGGTTCCACCGACACGAAGGTCCACCTCGGCGGCGGGACAGCTGAAGCCGTTGGGCCACCACCACTCCTGGAGCTGATCGGGATCGGTGAAGGCGTCAAAGACCCGCTCGGGCGAGGCCTTGAGGGTGCGTTCGATGACCAGCTGCTTGGTTGGTGTCGCAGAGAGGACGTCAACGGCGGTACGTGTCTGAGGCATCGGGGCTCTCCTTTGTATTGGTTGATTCCGTTTGGGCGGCAAGGTGGGCGTCGAGACGGTCGAGACGGTCGGACCACTCGAGGTGCGCGCGGCGGAGCCAGTCGTCAACGGGGAGCAGGCCCTCGAGGTGCAATCGCGCCGGGCGGCGCTGGCCGTCGCGTGCCCGGTCGATGAGGCCGGCCCGCTCCAGCACCTTGAGGTGCTTGGTGATCGCCGGCTGGGTCAGCGTGGACGCGTCCGCGAGCTCGACCACTCCAGCCTCTCCGGCCGCCAGGCGTTCGAGTATCGCCCGTCGGGTGGGGTCGGCAAGCGCCGCGAAGGCTCGGCTGAGGGGATCTTTGACGTCCATTACCAAGAGGTTATATTACCAGGTGGTAAATGTCAACCGCCCCCGTGTTCGGCCTTGGGGAACCGTCAGCCGCAGTCTCCCGCCCACCGCTTCCGCTCGACGCGCTCCTAGGAGATCCTGCGGCGATAGATGACCATGGCGAAGCCGTACGCCACGATGAGGATGCCGGCACACCACGCCATGGCGATCCAGATATCGGGACCGACGGGCTGCTGCGTGAACAGGTCGCGGATCGCGTTGACGATGGACGTCACCGGCTGGTGCTCGGCGAAGGCGCGCACCGGGCCGGGCATGGTCCTGGTGGGCACGAATGCGGAGCTGATGAACGGCAGGAAGATGAGCGGGTAGGCGAACGCGCTCGCACCGTCCGCGGACTTCGCAGAGAGGCCAGGGATGACGGCGATCCAGGTCAAGGCCAGGGTGAACACGATGAGGATGCCGGCGACCGCGAGCCATGCCGGCGCTCCCGCCCCCGAGCGGAAGCCCATGAGGAGGGCGACGAGCACGACGACCAGGAGTGAGATCAGATTGGCGACCAGCGATGTCAGCACATGCGCCCACAACACCGACGACCGCGCGATCGGCATCGACTGGAATCGCTCGAAGATGCCGCTCTTCATATCCAGGAAAAGCCGGAATGCGGTGTAGGAGATTCCCGACGCAATCGTGATGATGAGGATCCCGGGCAACAGGTAGTCCACGTATGAACCCGACCCTGATTTGATCGCGCCGCCGAACACGTAGACGAAGAGGAGCATGAAGGCGATCGGCATGATCGTGGTCGTGATGATGGTGTCCAGGCTGCGGGTGATATGGCGGAGGGATCGCCCCAGCAGGACGGTGGTGTCGCCGACGAAGTGCTTGGTCATCGTTGTCCCTCACTCATTGGTGCGGACGCTGCGTTCAATGCCGGCGCCGCCTCCTTGCCCTTGTCACCGACGATTGCGAAGAAGACGTCCTCGAGGGTCGGCTGCTTCTCGATGTATTCGACCTTGGCGGGCGGGAGCAACTGTTTGAGCTCCATCAGGGTGCCGTTCACGATGATCCGACCCCGATGGAGGATCGCGATCCGGTCTGCGAGCTGTTCGGCCTCGTCCAGGTACTGCGTCGTGAGCAGCACGGTCGTGCCCTGCGCAGCAAGTTCCCTGACCGCCTGCCACACCTCGATGCGCGCCTCGGGGTCGAGCCCGGCCGTCGGCTCGTCAAGGAAGATGACCGGCGGGCTCCCGATGAGGCTCATCGCGATGTCGAGGCGGCGACGCATGCCACCGGAATACGTCGACACCTTCCGCGCAGCCGCGTCGGTCAGCGAGAAGCGATCGAGCAGGGCATCGGCGATCGCGGCCGGGTCCTCGAGGTGCCGCAATCGAGCGATCAGCACGAGATTCTCTCGCCCGCTGAGAATTTCGTCGACGGCGGCGAACTGTCCGGTGAGGCTGATGGACTCGCGCACGTCCGCGGCGTGCGCGGCGACATCGAAGCCGTTGACGCTGGCAGTCCCCGCGTCGGCCTTGAGCAGCGTGGACAGGATCTTCACGATCGTGGTCTTGCCCGCCCCGTTCGAGCCGAGCAGGGCGAATATGCTGCCCCGCGCCACGTCGAAGTCCACGCCGCGCAGCACCTCCAGCGCCTTGTACGACTTCTCCAGGCCCTGCACGTGGATCGCCTGAACGGGCTGTGTTGTCATCGCGAGGGCCCTTCGTCTCCGGTGGTCTCTGCCTCGGCGCGCTGGATGGCGGTGATCAGCCGGTCCCTCTCCCGGGTTCTCCACTGCCCGTTCGGGTAGTTTCGAACGAACGTCTCCAGGAACTCCACCGGGTCTTCACCAACGATCTCGCGGATGGGAGTGCGGTGCGCCGCGCTCTGCTCGAACAGATCGAGGAGGTCATCGAACATTGCAGCCGCGGCGGCGCCGTCGCCGCCCGGCCCGGCGTGCATCAAGTACCGCTCCAGGGCCTCGACCGCCGTGCGATAGCCCGGGGGGAGCCTTCGCGTGCGCGCCTTGTGCTCCCGCCATTGCCGCTTCTCACCGATCACCTTCGAGATGAAGCCGCCCTTGTCAATATCGGACATCGTCACCTGCCTCCTTCATGGAGCTGTTCGAGTTGTTCCGCGAGGAAGCTCCACGTCCTCCAGAACTCGTCGAGGTATTCCCGTCCCCGCGCGTTGAGCGAAAACACCTTGCGCGGCGGCCCCTTCTCCGACGGGGTCTTCTCCACGTCGACGAAGCCCTTTTGCTCGAATCGGACGAGCAGGGCGTAGACGGTGCCCTCGGCGATGTCGGTGAACCCCTGCTCCCGCAACCGTGCCGTGATCTCGTAGCCGTACGCGGCTCGCACCGACAGGATCTCGAGGACGATGCCCTCGAGGGTGCCCTTGAGCATCTCCGTCATCTGCTTGCCCACGGAACCTCCCCGAACTACTCAGCGCTACTGACTACCGGTACATAGTAGCACTGACTAGCGGCGAGTCAAGCCCCATCGAAGATCACCATTGACCAGCAAGACGGACGCCTCCTGCCGCCCGGGATAGGATCGGAGCCGCGATGGGACCCTGGATGAGGCTGAACTCGAGATCCCGGTCCGTCGTCCTGCTCGCCGGCGCTGCCTCAACCGTCGTGGTCATCGGCCTGACCCTGGCCGCGGTTCGACCGCCCGCGCTCACCTCGCCCACCGCATCGCCAGACCCCACGGTCGACGGCGTGCCGACACCCGCCCCGCTCACCACCGTTCCGCTCGACGTCACCGCACGGCTGAGCCTCGCCCCGCGCGAGGCGACTGCCATGTCGGTCAGCCCGGGTGCCGTCTGGATCGCGACTGACGCAGTCACCCAGGGCGGCGCGGGCGCCCTCATGCGAGTTCGACGCATCGACCGCCCGTGCAACCGGAACCTGGCCAGTCGGCGGAGCGCCGGTCGCGGTTGCGGCAGGCGGTGCTTTCGTGTGGGTGGCAAACGGGGTCGCTCGCCGCCCTGGGACCGTGCCCGAGCAGAACACGGTCGAGCAGTTCGACATCACCACCGGTGCGCTCCTGCACGTGTATTCCGTGCCCGACCCGCGAGGGCTCATCGCCAATCGAACGTCCGCATTGGTGATCGCAGCACTCCCGGGACAGCGATCGGCGATCAGCCTGCTGGCCGGAGGTCGCGCAGCAGCGGTCGCCACACTTCCCGGAACCCTGAACGTCCCGCTCTCGTCACTGTCGCCCGAGGTTGCTGTCGCCGTTTGCACCGACCGGGCGTACATGGCGTTGACGAGCGTGCTCACCTCGAGCTCCAACGTGACGATTTACGCGCTCCCGACGACCGGTGGTTCCGTCCGAAGGGTTGCGACGATTCCCAACGACTACGAGGCGTCGATGGCGTGCGACGCGAACTCTCTGTTTCTCATCGGCGCGGCGGGTGATGGCAACGTCTCGGTGGCACGCGTGGCCACCGCAGATGGCGCTGTCGCGAACCTGTGGGAAGGGCCGTACCCCGTGGCCGTGGCATCACTCGGCGGACGCGTCTGGATCGCCTACTCCGACGACGCCCTGAATGAGTTGTTCCTGACGTCACTCGACCCGGTCACGGGACGTGTCGCACCATCCCGGTCGAGACTCCCCTCCGCGCCCACGACGGGCGACCCCGATCTCCTCATCCCCGGAGCGGAGGGGCTGTGGGTGGTGGCCAGCCTCGGGAATCAGCTCCTGCACATTTCGACGCCGTAATCAGCCGGCGATCGCTGAGGTGCCCCTGAACGCAGGACAAGCCTCCCCGGACCGCGCGGGCTCATATGCGATCCGGAAAGGCCTGCCTCCCCCGACAACCAGAACCCGCCTCAGTGCATTTTGATGTGGCCTTCGGTGTCATCCTCTTCCGGGGTTGCGGTCGGCTGCCGGGAAGGTGCCTGCGCACCGAAGTCCGGATCGCTTGTCAGATGCATGGTCTTATGCCCCTCGGTGTCGTCCTCTTCTGTCTCACTGGCCAACCTCTCGGGGGCTTCCTGCTGGTTGCTCTCGTCCGTGGTCATGGCGCTGTCTCCTGTGGCGGCCGAGCCGCTGCTGTTGTGTTGACCCCGATTCTGCTACTTCCGTACGGCAAAGTCAGTCGCTCGCCTGACAGCTTCCGTGTCGGCAAGCTGACACGCCGGGAGGAGCGCGACGGGATGCAACGCCATTCGGGTGCAGTCACTCGTACTGCCCGGCGCGTCGCTTCAGCAGGTCCGGCTTCCTGATGACGATGCGCCGTCCGTCGAGATCGACATATCCAAGGCGCTCGAAGGAGCTGAGCACCTGGTTGACGCTCTGCCGCGACCCACCGACCATGTTGGCGAGGTCCGTTTGCGTGACCTGCAGATCCATCGTCAGGCCGGCATCACCCGCGGCGCCCCGCTCATCCGCCATCCGCAGCAGGAGCTTGGCCACGCGTCCGGGCAGATCCAGGAACACGAGGTCGGCGGCCTGGTCGGTGAGCCGCCGCACCATCGATCCCAACGACCGCAGCAGGCGGTCGATGAGTTCGGGCGACCCCTGCAGTGCATCGAGCAACGCGGTCCGGTTGATCATCAGCACGGTGGTCGCCTCGACGGCGGCAGCGGACGCCGACCGCAGGCCACCGTCCACCATCGGAAGCTCGCCGAAGACCGTCGAGGGGCCGAGGGTGACCAGGAGCATCTCATCGCCGTCGGGAGACGTCCGGTAGACCTTCACCAGGCCGGCGACCACGACGCACAGCGCCTCTCCGGGGTCGTTCTCGCGGAAGATGACCTCGCCGCGACCGTACGATCGCCGGACCGCCTTGTCCCCGAGCCGCTGGATCGCCTCCTCTGGCAGCACTCCGAACAGGGAGGTCCTGTGCAGAAGCGCCGCGTCTTCCGTGTTCATCCGATCTGCCTCCCTTCGCGTCCCGCTCGAGACTGAGCGCTCGCCCGGCGCCGTCAAAGGTAGAGTGCCAGAACACCATGGACGATCGGGGGTCGAACAACGATCTGCTGGCACAGGTTGTGCAGCTCGCGGCCGACCTCGGCCCGGTGCTGCGGCCCCGGGGGGACGAGGAGTTTCTGCAGGCAATCGTCGAAACCGCCTGCCTCGTGTTCGACGCCGCCGCCTGCTCGATCGCGCTCATCGATGAGGGCGACGAGCACCTCGAGTTTCGGGTCGCCGCCGGCCGTGGCGCCGCAGCGACGGTCGGGATCCGCATCCCGGCAGATCGCGGCATCGCCGGCTGGGCCCTGATGTCGGGGCAGTCGATCGCCGTCGACGATGTCCACAAGGATCCGCGTTTCGCGGCGGATGTCGCGGAAAGCACCGGCTATGTGCCCAACGCGATCATGGCGATGCCCCTGGAGAGCGAGCGCCAGACCTTCGGCGTCATCGAGGTGCTCGACCGCCGGCGCAGCGGCGCCGAAGGTGTTGACGACATGGAGCTGCTCGCGCTCTTCGCGCGCCAGGCGACCCTCGCCGTCGAGACCTCGCGCATCTTCTCGAACCTCGGGAGGGCGCTCCTCGAATCAGCGGCACTGGCGGCACAGCGGGAGAGCCTGCGCACCGCGTTGCAGGAGCGAGCCGTCCAGGCGAAACGTCCACAGGCCGAGCTCGCTGACCTCGCGTTGCTCTTTCACGATCTCGGCGTGCTCGGACCCGATGAGCGGCTGACCGTGGCTCGCATCGCCGCGGACTTTCTCGCCTACGCGCGCAAGCGACGCCGTTGAAACCCGCCTGGTCGTGGCAGTTCGATGCCGCGACGCTGCAACGGGTGCAGGCGTCCCTGCCGGGCTCGATCACGCGTGAGTGGGCGTGGGAGGGCAGCACCGGCGCGGGCATCAAGGTGGCGGTCATCGACAGTGGCATCGATGCTGCGTACCCCGGAGTGGGACCCCTGGCCGGCGGTGCGGTCGTGGTGGCCGATGAGGACGCGCCGCGCGGGGCTCGTGTGATCGAGGGGCCGCACGAGGATCTGTTCGGCCACGGCACGGCGTGCGCCGCGATCATTCGTCAGGCGGCTCCCGATGCCGAGCTGTACAGCGTGCGGGTGCTCGGCGAGCGCCTCAGCGGTCGCGGCATCGTGTTCGCCGAGGGCATGCGATGGGCGCTTGCGCAGGGGATGCAGGTGCTCAACATGAGCCTGAGCACGTCGCGCGTCGATTATTTCGGCCTGTTCCACGAGATCGTCGACGAGGCGTACTTCAAACGGGCGATGGTCGTATGCGCCGTCAACAACGTTCGCTCGCCAAGCTACCCCTCGCAGTACGCATCGGTGTTCTCCGTCGCGGCCAATGAGGGACGCGACCCATTCCGTTTCGAGTACAACCCGTCGCCGCCGGTGGAGTTCGGCGCGCCCGGTATCGACCTGGAGGTCGGATGGCTCGGCGGCCGGAGCATTCGAGCAACGGGCAACAGCTTCGCGGCGCCGCATATCGCCGGACTCATCGCGCGCATCCTCGGCAACCATCCCGCACTGACGCCGTTTCAGATGAAGACCGTGTTGATGTCGCTGGCGGACAACGCGCAGTAGAACCTTGCTCCTGTCAGGTGGCGGAACTCTCGTCGTGTCGGGAACGCGATAGACAACGGCGCTGTCCTCCATCGAGGATGCATCGCATGAGGAACGCTCGATTGGTGGCAACGGTAGGGAGTACGCCATGACCGACAGAAAGACGCTGGTGGACATGCTGACGCGCACCCGGCTCTTCGATGGGCTCAGCAAGAAGGACGTCCTCGCGCTGATCAATTCATCAAAAGAGGTGGAGCATCCGGCGGGTCGGGTGATCCTCGTCGAAGGGATTCCGGGAGTGGGCTTCCATCTGATCCTCGAAGGCACGGCCATCGTTTCCAGGAACGGCCGCCGGCTCCGCAGAATCGGTCCTGGTGAGTCGTTCGGTGATATCGCGGTCATCGACGGGGGGCCGCGGAGCGCGTCGGTGGAGGCTGAGACTCCACTCCGGCTCATGTCGCTGCCGCCGTGGCAGTTCAAGGCCATTCTCCATGAGTACCCGCAGATCGCCTACAAGCTGCTCGTCAAGTTGTGCGCGCTGCTTCGGGAAGCAGAAAGGCGGCCGCCTCTCTAGCGACCGCCGGCTGCTCAGCCTGCGGGCATCTCCGGGGTGGACTGACCGAACGTCAGCTTCGCCGTCGGGTGCGTGCGCGCAAGACGCGTCTGAACTCCGCCGAGCGCCGAAGGCGAGAGGTTCGACACCGTCAGGGAATCGACGAAGTCGTCGCCGTTGATCCGAAGCACCGTGCACGGCGACGATGTGGTCACGGTCGCCGTCCGCGGGCGGCGCTCCAGCAGGCCGATCTCCCCGAAGTAGTCCGGGGGGACGAGCTCGGCCAGCGCGTGCTCCACACCCCCTTCGCCCGCCGCGGAAACGTCGACCCTGCCTGCGGTGAGCACGAAGAAATCGTCCGCGGCAGCACCCTCACGGATGAGGACGGTGCCGGCATCGACGGTCTCCTCCACCGCCGACCGCGCCAGCCGCTCCAGCGCGGCGCGAGTGGCGCCGGCAAAGATGTCGAGCGCCTGCAGGGTCGCGATGCGCGGCTCGATCGCCGAAAGATCCGCGAGCGCGCGCCTGTCAAGAGCACGGAGCCACGGGTATGCGGCGATGCTCAAGGCTGGAATCGCGAATCCCATGATCAGCAGCGTCGTGCTCAAGCCGACCGTCCCCAGCAGAATCGGCATGAGCAGCGCCCCGAGTGAGACTGCAGCGAGGACGAACGCGAAGAAGACACCGAGTACTCGCGCGACCACGTCGGGCTTCACCAGTCGCTGCAGGGCGGTGATGGCGAGCACGTCGACCACGATCGTTCCCGCACCACGGACAACCTCGAGGAGAAACGCGATCCACGGCGCGTGGACAATCGTCAGGAGCGCGGTCGGGAGGCAGAACACCGCCATGCCGATGACGATGATTGCGCCGAGCCGCCGTGCCGCGGCTATCCGATTCATGAAACCTGCCATCACGATCCCGCCCACGCCGAGCGCCGCGAGCAGGTAGCCGTAGCCGGCGCTCCCCGTGCCCAGCTGATCCCTGCTGATGACCACGAACAGCACGGTGTCGGTGCCGTAGACGAAGCTGGCGAGGATGCTGAAGCCGGCGAGCAGCATCACCGTCGGCGACTCGACAAACGCGACGAACCCGCCGGCCATCTGCTTGAGGGGACCGACGGTCCCGCCCGCGCTGATATCGGCCGGTCGGCTCCGGGCATGGATCCGACTGACCAGCAGCGCCGACACGCCGAATGTGGCCGCATTCAGCGCGAACACCACGGCCGGCGGACTGAAGAACAGCAGCGCGCCGGCGATCGCGGGCCCCATGATGACCGACAGGTTCTCCACCGCAGACTGCGCGCTGTTCGCGACCGCCAGATGCTCCTCGCCGACGATCGCCGGTGTCGCCGCGCGCGCCGCGGGATCGTACGACGAACCGGTGACTGAGGTCAGCGCAGCCAGGATGATCGCCAGCACGGCAGCCCCGTTCAATGCCGCGACCACTGCGAGCGCCGCCTGCATGACCAGCGCGATGGTGTCCAGGGTCACCATCATCCTGATCCGCTCCATGCGATCGGCGATCAGCCCACCGAATGGACTGGCGAGCAGCGCGCAGAGGAACCGAGTCATCGACGCCGCGGCCACCCATCCCGGGGAGTGCGTCGAGTTGAACACGAAGACGACCAGAGCGACGTTGTACGCCCAGGATCCGCTCATCGATATCGCCAGCCCGATGAAGAGCAGCCGGTAGTCGCGGTTCTGGAAGAGCGCGCGGTAGCCGACCCTGGCCTTGCCAGCCCCGTCGGGGACGCTCACGGTCAGGCGGGCTGTGCCTGCCGGTCGACGATGGTCGCGCCGGCGTGGACGGTGAGCCCATCCACTCGCTCGATCCACGGCGTCGCAGCAAGTTCCACGAACGTCTCCCGTGCGGGGGCGAGCAATGCGTCCGCCTCGTCGCGGCGTCCGCGCTGGAGCATCCACTCCGCCAGCTCCAGCCGTGTGACCGCGAGCCAGAATGACATCTGACGCTGGTCGAACATGGCGATCGCGGCGAGCGAAGCGCGCACCACCTCGGCGTCCCGGCCTTCGCGCGCATCGAGACGCGCGCCGAATCGCAGGGCGTGCGCCTGCATGAGCGGCGGAGGGGGCGCGCTGAAACCGGTCGCCGCACTGGCGAGCTGCCGGCGCACCATCTGGAGATCGCCGACGGCGAACGCTGCCTCCACCGCCTCGGTGAACGCCCAGCGGTACGAATCGCCGTAGTCGGTTGTCGCGTCAACGCGTCCCGCCGGATCACCCAGCACGTCGAGCGCTTCACGATCACGGCCTTCCGCGCGGAGTACGACGCAGCGCGCGGCGTCGTGCAGGAGCTGGTATTCGCTGCCGGCTTGCGCGCACAGATCGGTGAGTCGCTTCACGAGTGGCTGTGCCTTGGCGACCTCGCCGCGCCACACATGGATCCAGGTTCCGAAGATGAGCTCGGCGCCGAGGAGCGTATCGGTCACCTCCACGTCGGTGGAACTCGAGGATGTCGTCCACCACCGAGATAGCGGCGTCCCACCGCCCGAGCTCGACCAGCACCGGGAGTTGGCCGACGACGAACATGATCTCCTCGCGACGCCGGCCCAACAGCCGCGCGAGGGCGATGCCTCGTTCCGTGTAGATGGATGCCTGCGCCGGATTCGATGACTGAAGATCCGCGGCGATGTTGTTGTACGCGCGTAACGCCGCGAGGTGGTTGTCGGACGCGAGAGCATGGTCGAGGGCACACATCACCAGTGCGCGCCCCTCCTCGCGCCGGCCGCGACCGCCGAGGATCAGGCCCTTGGTGTTGATGGCCTGACAGAACACCTCGGAGTATCCGCGCCGTTCTGCGATCGTCAGCGCGAGTTCCACCCGCTGCAGCGCGACGTCGACGTTTCGATTGGCGAGGATCAGCCTGCGCGAAAGCTCGGCTGCCACAACCGAAAGGTCATCCTCGTACTCTGGTGCGGACAAGTCCGCGGCGCTCAGCAGGGCGAACGCGCGCTCCATCCGATCCGCAGCCTGATCTCGCTTCAACTCGTGGGTGTCGATGTCCGCGAGCGTCACGGACGTGCGGGCCGCAGCGCCGATCCGTCCGGCCGCCGTGTGCAACGCCACTGCTTCCTCGAGATGCCGGCGCGCGTTGGTGGTGTGCAACTGCTGCCAGGCCATCTGGCCGGCGCGCGTGTGCAGCGTCGCGCGGTCGTCAGGGTCGGCGAGGCTCAGCGCTCGCTCGTAGTAATGCTCCGCAGAGGCGGCGGCGGCGAGCGACGCTGCGTGGTCACCGGCTCGAATGAGCGCATCGCGTGCGCGTCGCCGGAGTCCGGGCGCGTCCGGCGCTTCGGGATCCGCCTCGAAGGCCTCGAGGAGATGCGACGCGATGACCTCGGCGACGCCCTCCTCTTCGCTCCACGAGCTCTCGAGGTACGCGGCCGCGTTCAGGTGGCGCACCTTGCGATCTCGCCGAGTCAGCGTTCCGTACGCCACGCTGCGCACCAGGTCCTGCACGAAGACGTACTGACCGCGCTCCGGTGACCGCGGATCTGACTGGATGGCGAGGAGGTCCTTGCTCACCAGCGTTGTCAAGCACGGTTCCACGGACTCCGCAGGCAACTCGGTGATGGCCCGCAGTCCTCCTGCGGTGAAGGATTTCCCGAGCACCGCCGCGTCCTGGAGCAGCTGGCGCTCCGGGCCGCCGATGCTGTCGAGCCGAGCGGCGATCAACGCATGCAGCGTCTCCGGGACCTCCAGAGCGTCAAGCGATCCCTCAACGTGGAACGTCCCATCCCGCGAAACGAGCAGGCCACGGTCGATCAGCATCCGCACCGTCTCGACCGCGTAGAGCGGCACCCCGGCCGCGCGATCGAGGATACGCGCGCTCAGGTCATCCGGCAGGCCGGGCGCCATGCCATCCAGCATCTGTGCCATCGCCTCGGGCGGCAGCGGGTCCAGGGAGAGTGAGGTGAACCCGCGCTTGCCGGTCCCCCACCCGGCGCGCCGATCGGCCATCTCCGGCCGGGCCAGCGTCACCACGAGGATTGGTGAGTTGCGCGACCACTCCAGCAGATACTCGATGAAATCGAGCAGGCCGCCGTCCGCCCACTGCAGGTCCTCGAAGACGAGGACGGTGAGGTTCTGCGCGGCGAGGCGCTCGAAGAAGAAGCGCCACGCCGCATAGAGATCGCGCGGATCTGTCGCGACGCGTTCCTCGAGTCCGACGAGGTGGGCGAGGCGCGGCTCGACCCATCGCCGCTCCTCACCGGACTCGACGAACTCCTCGACGCTGCGACGCAACTTCTCCCGCGCCAACTCCGGGGCCTCGTTCTCGAGGATGCCCGCGCGCATCCGCACCATCTCGCTGAGCGCCCAATAGGCGACACCTTCGCCATATGCGAGGCAGCGGCCGCGGTGCCACCAGATGGGCTCGGTCACCCCGTCGACATACTTGAAGAACTCCCACCCGAGGCGCGACTTTCCCACGCCGGCGAGGCCGACGATCGACAGCAGCCGCGCGATGCGCTCCTCGCCGGTCGCGTGCAGGAACTCCTTGAGGAGTCGCAGCTCCCGGTCGCGGCCGACGAAGGGCGGCTCGAGGCCGGTCGGCCTGAGCGCCCCGCCTGCCGCTGCCACGACGCGCTGAGCGCGCCAGAGCCTCTCGGGCTCGGATTTGCCCTTGAGCCCGTGCACGCCCGTGTCCTCATAGACGATCGCGGCCTCGGTCGCGACGCGAGTCCCGTCCCCCACGTACACGCTCCCAGGCTCTGCGGCCGCCTGCACGCGCGATGCGGTGTTGACGAGGTCCCCGGCGACCATACCCTCACCGGTCGCACCCAGGTTCACCGCGACCTCACCGGTCATCAAACCCGCGCGCGCCTGCAGGCCCAGCGCTCCCACCTCCTCGCCAAATGCGGCGACGGCGTCGACCAGCTCGAGCGCAGCGCGCACCGCACGCTCGGCGTCGTTCTCCTGGCTCGTCGGCACGCCCCAGACGGCCATGACGGCGTCACCGATGAACTTCTCGACCTCGCCGCCGTAGCGCGCGATGATGGTGCGCGCAGTGTCGAAATAACGGCTCAAGAGTTCTCGGACGTCCTCGGCGTCGCGCTGCTGCGAGAGTGGCGTGAACCCGACGAGATCGGCGAACAGCACCGTGACATGGCGCCGCTCGGTGAGGCGCGCCGGCTCTGCTCGCGTCGCCGGTGCGGACTGGTTTGCCTGCGGCAGATCCGCGGACAGCGGCGCGCCGCACTCGCCGCAGAACCGCTCGCCCACGTTGTACGCGGCACCGCACGATGTGCATGCGCGCGAGAGCATTGCGCCGCAATGGACGCAGAAGCGAACCGCGGGGCGGTTCTCGGTACCGCACGCGACGCAGGTCATACTGCAGGCCTCGCCGCGGCCGCCGCGGCTCCCCTGGCACGAACCGCCGCATCAACTCGTTCGATCCATGGTTCCGCCCCCAGCTGCGTGAACGCCGATCGGGCGCCAATCAGCAACTCGGCTGCCTCGCTGTCGCGCTCGTTGTGCAGCAACCACTCGGCAAACTCGAGTTGCGTGACCGCAAGCCAGAAGGGACGGGTCAACGCCGCAAACCCCTCGAGGGCCATGGCGAATTGGTCTGCAGCATCGACGTCATGGCCACGGCGTCCGGCCAGTGCGGCCCGCCAGCGATGGATGTGCGCGTCAATGGCCGGCTGCCGTCCGGGCCGGTAGTGCGCGCGCGCCGCTGCGATGAGCTCTTCAACCTTGTCGTCTCGCCTGAGCGCGAACGCGGCGTCCACCGCCTCGACGAGATTGAGACACGCCACCACGGGAAACGACTGGTCGAGGCAGGCGCGCAGCCCGCTTTCGGCGATGGTCAGTGCATCGGCGGCACGGCCCTCCGCCGACGCCAGGGCCGCGCGCGCCGCATCGACAACCCCGCGCTGCTCGACGCCGCTGAGGACATAGTCGCCAGACTGCGCGAGCACGGCGCGCGCACCCTCGACGTCCCCGCGACGCAGCTGCAGCCAGACCACCGCGGTCAGCATGCTGGACACCGTGAGCGTCGGGTTCAGCTGGGGTGCGTCATTCTCCAGATGCTCGCGATAGAGGTCCGCGTATTCGTCCCAGCGCCCGAGCTCGAGGAGCGCGTTGCAACGCGTGAGACGAGCGAACACTGCAGCGCCACGATCACCCAACCTGCGCGCGAGCGCCTCACTCTGCTGATAGTGCTCCAGGCACGCCTCGAGCCGGTCCGCCTCTTCGAGCGCAGACGCGAGGTTCACCTGGAGCCACTGCAGATGGTCTGCGTCGACACTCCGGGTACTTGCGAACCGCAGTGCTCCCTCCAGCAGCAGCACCGCTTCGTCCCGCCTGTCCCGTGAGGCGAGGACGTTGGCGCGGGTGTTGAGTGCCATCACGAAGGCATCGGGCACACCGACCATCTCCGCGATCCGCAGCGCGCGTTCAGCGGCGCCAAGTGCCTCGTCCAGGTCTCCGGTGAAATACAGCATCGAGCCCAGCTGCGCGCTGACCAGCGCCAGCTCCGCTTCACGATCCGGATCGTCGCCATCCGGCTTCTCCAGCATTGCCACGGCCTGGCGCAATTTCTCGACACCGACCTCGCGCTTGCCCTCCAGGTGGTCAACTCGAGCAAGGCGGGCAAGGTAACGGGCGGTCGCGCTGGTCTGACCCAACCTCTCATAGAGCGCGCATGCGCTCTCGAAGTGCTGCCTGGCGGCGGTTGGGCGCGCTCGGCGCTGAGCCGCCAGCCCTGCGCGCGCGTGCAGGTCGGCCTGTGATTGCTCGCCACCGCCAAGAGTCAACGCGCGCTCGAAATACGCCTGCGCTGAATCCGCCGCGGCGAGTGCAACCGCATGGTCTCCGGCCCGCACCAGTGCGGCGCGCGCCCGATCCCGAATCTCTGCCGCGTCATCGGCGTCAGGGTCAGCCGCATGCGCCTCGACCAGATGTGAGGCGACCACCTCGGCCACCTCTTCTTCTTCGGACCACGCACTCTCCAGATACGTCGCAGCCGCCACGTGACGCAGCTTTCGATCGCGTCTCGCCAGGGTTCCGTACGCGACACTCCGTACGAGGTCCTGGACGAAGACGTACTGACCGCGCTCCGGCGACCGAGGGTCTGATTGAATGGCGAGGATGTCCTTGTTGACAAGGCTGCTGAGCGCGCGTACGACGTCGCGCGCCTCGACACCCGAAACGGCGGTGATCGCGTGGGCGGTGAACGATTTCCCCAGTACCGCAGCGTCCTGGAGCAGTTGCCGCTCGATGGGTTCGAGGCTGTCCAGCCGCGCGGCGATCAGTGCGTGCAGGCTCTCGGGAACTTCCAGGGCGTCCAGCGACCCGTTGGCGCGGAATCGGCCATCCTCCTCGACCACGAGCCCGCGATCGAGCAGCATGCGCACGGTCTCGACGGCGTAGAGGGGGATGCCGGCCGCGCGCTCGCGGATGCGCGCGCTGAGCTCGGCGGGCAGGCCGGGGACGAGCCCATCGAGGAGCTGAACTCATCGAATCCGAGCTCAGCGGGTCAAGGTAGAGGGACGAGAGCCCGCGCTTGCCCGCTCCCCAGCCCGGGCGGCGATCGCTGAGGTCGGGTCGCGCCAGCGTGATCACGAGAATCGGCGACGATCGCGACCACTCCAGGAGATATTCGATGAAGTCCAGCAAGCCGCTGTCGGCCCATTGCAGGTCTTCGAAGACCAGCACCGTGACGTGCTGGGTGGCAAGGCGCTCGAAGAAGAATCGCCATGCGGCGTAGAGGTCGCGTGGATCGGTGGCCGCGCCTTCCTCGAGCCCCACGAGGTTGGCGAGTCGGGGCTCGACCCAGCGGCGCTCCTCGGCATCGGGAACGAACTCCTCCACGGTCTTGCGGAGCTTGGCCCGCGCCGCCTCGGGAGCTTCGTTCTCGATGATGCCGGCACGCATCCGCACCATCTCGTTGAGGGCCCAGTACGCAACGCCCTCGCCGTAAGCAAGACAGCGGCCTCGGTGCCACCAGATCGTCTCGGTGACGCCGTCGAGGTACTTGAAGAATTCCCAGGCCAGACGCGACTTCCCGACGCCGGCAACACCGACGATCGACATCAGACGCGCGGTGCGCTCTTCGCCCGTGCTGTGCAGCAACTCCTTGAGGAGGCGGAGCTCGCGATCACGCCCGACAAACGGCGGCTCGAGACCCGTCGGCCGCAGCGCACCTCCGGTGGCCGCCACCACCCGCTCGGCGCGCCACAGACGCAGCGGCTCGGGCTTGCCTTTGAGCTGATGCTCGCCCGTGTCCGCATAGACGATTGCCGCCTCGCTGGCGACCCGTGTCGCGTCGCCGACGTAGACGGACCCAGGCACGGCGGCCGACTGGATCCGCGATGCCGTGTTGACCAGGTCTCCGGCGACGCTGCCCTCGCCGCTCACCCCGAGCGTCACGGCGGCCTCGCCGGTCAGCACTCCAGCGCGGGCGCGAAGCCCCGGCGCACCGACCTGGTCGCCGAAGACAGCGACCGCATCGACGAGGTCGAGGGCGGCCCGCACCGCGCGTTCCGCGTCGTTCTCCTGTATTGACGACGCACCCCACACGGCCATCACGGCGTCGCCGATGAACTTCTCCACGGTGCCGCCATACCGACCGATGATGGTTCGAGCTGTGGCGAAGTACCGGCTCAGGAGCTCTCGCACATCCTCGGCATCGCGCTGATCCGACAGGGGGGTGAACCCGACGAGGTCCGCGAACAGGATGCTGACATGACGCCGTTCTGCGACCGGCTGGTCCGCTGCCGCAGCCGCGGACGCCGGCCTGCTCGGTGCCGAATCGGGTGGTACGGTCGCCGCCGGCCGAGCCTCGAGCGGGACTCCGCAGGCGCCACAGAAGCGCTCGCCCTCATCGTTCGCGGCCCCGCAGGAGGGGCACACGCGGTCGAGAGAGGCGCCACATTGGCCGCAAAAGCGCCGGCCCACCCGGTTTGCGGCACCGCAGGCGGTGCATGTCATCGAGGCAAGATTACTCGCCGCTGAATGCGGTCGAGGCAGCGTGGGTTTGCAGTCCTGATGGCATCGCGCCGGGTCAGTCGGCGGTGAGGGCTGCCGTGCGCGCGAGAGCGGCCACTGCGGCCGGGCGGGTCCGGCGCCCGAGCCCGCACGACGTCGAGACCGCAACCTCACGACCAACGTTGCCCTCGATCAGCCCGCGCAGCTGTCGCTGCACCTCGAGGTCCTGGTCCTCGTGGACGAATCCCGCGGCAAACCGGGTGGCTGCCGGAAGCTTGAGCTTGGTCAGCGGGGCGTACCACTCCGGGTCGGTCCGCGGCTCAATCTCCGCCGCGGCAAACGGGGCGTGGACGAATTCCAGAGGCCGCCGCTCAGGCCAGGCCTTGATGATCGCATTGGCGAGGAGCACCACCGGAGTCGTATCGGGCATGGTCGCCAGCGCTCGGTGGTTCATGTCACCGAGGCACAGGTGGATGCCGAAACGCGCTCCGTTTGGCGACAGGCGCACCAGGCGCGCAATCCCGCGAGCGAGGAATCTCGCCATCGCCGGGCGTAACGGTGCCGGCATCCGTGCCACGAATGCGAGCTCGGCGGGGATCTCAATCTGGAACACCACGTCGTCGCCGCCGCGGCGGTGGATCTCGCGGATCTCGCGGAGGGTCGCCTGACGGAAGGCGGCGCGGTTGCGGAACGGGCCGGTGGGACCGAGCGTGAAGAGGGCCATGTCGAAGTCGCCGGGGATACCCACCTGGAACGCCAGCGCCGGGTTTCGCTGTTCCTCGCGCAGTCGCTCGAAGGCCGGCCAGCCGTCCTCGAAGTTGGCGACGTGTCCGAAGTCGAGCAACTCCCCGCGCAGGGTGTGCCCGCGGCGGACCCGGAACACCGGGATGTCGTCGTAGTCCGACCAATCGCCATCCTTCTTCAACTCGAGGTCGGGATGGGTTCGCATTCCCTCGATGATGTGGATGATCCAGTTGTGCCTGTCGCCGGTCTCGCCATCCGGGAGCGACGGCAGCGCCGCGCCGAGGTTCGAGAGAGCGAGGCGCATCGCATCGTCGGCACTGTCGCCAGGGAGGCTCCCGACGAGGTGCGCTGCTCTGGTCATGGTCGCCTCCTCAACTTTTGATCGCACGTGGCTTGGTTCGTGCGGAGCGTCGACTATACGAACTGCCGGCGCTGCTGCAACCTGAGCGCGACTCGGGTGCGGTCAGGCAGCGGTGAGCATCGGCACGCCCAAGCCGGTGAGCTCGGCACTGCGTGCCCACAGCAGCTTCCCCAGGTCCGGATCCTGCGACGACACCGAGGGCGGCGTCACCACGGGAGCACCGCGCATCTGGCCGAAACCGTCGGGTCCGACGTAGGTGTTGCCGGGGATGTCCTGCGTTGCGGCGTACAGGGTGGGCAGTGCGCCGTGAGCAGGGTCCTGAGCGATCACGCTGATGCCGATGTGCATCATCATGCCGCGGACACCGCGGAGATGCGACCCGAGATTGGTGCTCGTGATCCCCGGGTGAGCGGAGACCGCGCGCACCGGGTTTCCCGCTGCGCTGAGTTGACGCTGCAACTCCAATGTGAAGAGGAGGTTGGCCTGCTTCGAGTCGCCGTATGCCTGACTTGAGTCGTACTTCCTGCGCTCCCAGTTGAGATCGTCGACGTCGACATGACCCCCGCGGTGAAGCTGTGAGGACACGGTCACGACTCGATCGGTGATGTGCGGCAACAGCAGGTTGGTGAGCGCGAAGTGGCCGAGATGATTCGTACCGATCTGGAGCTCGAAGCCATCGGCGGTCTTCCCGTACGGCACCATCATGATGCCCGCGTTGTTGATGAGCACGTCGATCGGACCCTTCCACGCCGCCGCGAATGCCCGAATCGACGCGAGGTCGGTGAGCTCCAGCTGCCGGACCTCCGTCTCGCCACCGATTCGGCGCGCGATCGCCTCGCCCTTGGCCACGTTGCGCACGGCGAGGACGACGCGGGCGCCCGCCTTGGCGAGCTCACTCGTTGTCGGCACGCCCAGCCCGCTCGACGCGCCGGTCACGACCACGGTCATGCCGCTGAGGTTGGGGATGTCAGCGGATGTCCACTTGTTCGGTGCCATCCGACCACTCTGCGCGCCGGTGACCTTCGCGCGCAGCCGAGGCGTCGCCCCGTGCGGGCGTCCCAGCGGAACCGTGGCCCGAGATGTGTGTGCGGTTGCGGACCGACACTGTTGGTACCCTCCTTCAAGCTTGGGCTTCTCGGAGACGGCGAATGCATCCCTAACCCCACTCACTTCGTCGTACCTGCCTCCGGGAACGACGGAGCGGCATGCGCGCTCCACGATCTGACGGGTATGGCCGCTGCTGGGGCGTCTCTCCCCTCCTGCCCCGGGGCGGCCATGCCTCGATCGTGACCAGCGTCGACGCGGGATAATTCCGCGACCGGCCACCCGCGTCGCCGCCGGCTTCAAGCGAGGAGAGCGCAGATGGCAAAGATCGAAGAGTTGACCGACGAGCAGGCAGCCGAATTCGGCCACGCATTCGTGCGCTGGCTGACCGACGAGGACCCGGCGCAGGTCGCCCATTTCTTCCCGGACCTCGATCCTCACGAGATCAAGGACCACGAGGCGACCGAGATCGGGCGCGCCGTCCTGGAAGACCTCCTCGCCGAGCGCTACGTCAGCGGTCCGAGCTAGACGCTAGATCGCCCCCGGCGTTGGCGTTGGCGTCGGGGCCGATCCCGGTACCCCGCCACTGCCGTATCCGCCTGCAGGGACCGCCGTGGTCAGCGTCGACCATGCGACGGCACCGGCCGGGGCGCTCACAGACGGGGCGGTACCCCAGCCGCTGAACGTGGCGGTGAAGGAAAGGCCGGCGATGGTCGAGGCGTAGCTGATCGGCAGGTCGGAACTGGAAGCGACGATCAGCGAGGCTGCCCCATCCGGCACGCCAGCGGTCCCCGGGATGATGCCCGAGATCTTCGTCGCCGCCACCCCGCCCGCCGTGACCGTAGACAGAGACTCGGGGGTCAGTGTCAGCTCACCCGCCTGGCTTGCAGCGGTGATGCCCGGCAGGAGACCTTTTGCGGTCGGGCCCGTGCCAATCTGGTACGGACCGTCGCCGCTCTTGACCGAGACCCACTTCCCGGCGACGGCGGCCGCGGTGGCCGGGGTCACCCCGATCTGATCCTCGACCGCCGGCACGTTGCCCTGGAAGTACACGGTGCCGCTGACGAGGAGGAGCGTGAACTGCTCGGTGCCGAAGTTCGAGACGAAGGTGATGGCTTGGCGGCCGTCTGCCTGCCCGGCATCACCAACGATCGTCTGAGCATCACCGCCCGTCGAGCGCGCGATGTAATGAAACCCCGCCGACGCCGCGGTTGCGGTCAGCGCCTGCTGGTATGTCGCCCGCGCCTGGGCGGCGCCAGAGCCCGTCCCGGGCGCCGAGGTCGGCGGATTCGAGGTCGACTGCGACTGAACGTGGCGCAGCAGGAGCACACCGCCGACGCCGATGCCCGCGGCCACGATGCCGGTGGCAAGGAAGACGGCGATGGCGGCGAGCGTCCGTGAGGTTCGTCTCGGTGGCGTTGTCGATGGGGCGGGCGGCCACGCCGGAGGCTGCGGGGGATACGCCCAGCGGTCGTCGTTCATCCGCCCACCATGGTGAGGGGTCGGTCCTTTCTATTTGCTTGCAACAGCATTGCCGTGCTCGATACTAGTCGACGACTGAGCGCGCCGCACCCGAGGAGATGGCGATGAGCGATGCATCCATGGAGACCGTCTTCGATCACTTTCATGCCCGGCGGCGGCACGACCTCGATGCCGTCGTGGCCGGCCTCGACCCCGAGGTCATCCACCAGGGGGTGATGCCCGAGCTGGTCTGCACCGGTCGCGAGGCGGTGGTGGAGCGCGTGCGGCATTCGTTCGACAACGGCGACTCCGGCCTCGAGCGACTCGAGCTGCACGCAGCCGGCGACAGCGTTGTCGTCGGCCTCGCCGGGCCGCGGCTCCGGGAGAACCCGTTTCTCAACGGCGAGATCTTCATGGTCTTCACCGTCCGCCACGGTCGGATAGTGCGGATCGACGACTACCGGACCCGGGACGAGGCGTTTCGCTCGGTCGCCCGCCGGTCAGCTCGTACCGGAGGCTGACGACCCGCCGGAGGTCGGGGTGGGAGCCGGTTCGGTATCCGCCTGCGCTGCGGGTCGTGCCGGTTGCGCCGGCGGTGCCGGGGCCGCCGCTTCCTCTGCCGTCGCCGCCCGCATCGCGTCGCGGGTTTCGGCCGAAGCTTTCCGAAACTCACGGATGCCTCGTCCAACCGCTGCACCGAAATCGGGGAGTTTGCCCGGTCCCCAGATGATCAGGATCACCACCAGAACGATGATCAGCTCGGGAAGATGGCCACCAAAGACGTCCATGCCAGCACTCAGTCTAGCGCGCTGTCGCGACGCGAATGGAACGTATGGAGTGACACGCGCACGGTTGGGTCACGTGCAATAGACAAATGCGTCGAATGGGGTTGACCGTTCAGAGGATGCCTGTTACGGTCGGCCTCCATTCACCCCCGGCCACGTCGATCTCACGGAGGCACTTGTTGCTCGCTCGCCGCGTGTCCCTCGTCGCCTCGGCCGGCGCGATCGCACTGCTGGTGGCCGGCTCCCCGCTGAGCCAGGACAGGGTCCTCGCTGATCAGTTCACCCAGCAGATACAGGCGCTTGCAGCGCAGGCCAGCGCGCTCAACCGCGCCATCGATTCGCTGAGCGGCGCCAGCTCGGCCGCGCTCAGCAACGCGCTCTCCTCAGCGCAGGCCATCGCGAACACGCAGGCGAAACTGGCACAGGCACAAACGGAGCTCGACCAGGCGAACAAGAACCTGGCGAACACCAGCGTGCAGCTGCAGATCGTTCACAGGGACTACACAGCCGACCAGGCGCAGCTTGGACAGATCCTCAAGCACATGTACGAGCTCACCGACGACGGATCGGTGACCGCAATCCTCGTGGACAGCAAGAGTTTCATCGATGCGATGGACGCGCTCACCAGCGCCAACCAGGTGAGCTCTCGTGTCGAGCAACTCGTGACTCAGATCCAGGGAAAGCGCGACCAATTGGATCGACTGCAGAAGCAACAGGTCTTGAACCAGTTGCACGCCAATACGCTGGTGGACAGCCTTCAGTCCCTGTCGGGACAGCAACGGACCGAGGAGGTCGCGTATCGCCAGGAGGCATCGACATTGAAGGGCAAGGCGGCCACGCTGCTGTCGCAGCTCCAGGGCGTGCGCGGAAAGATCGCGGAGGTTCGTCGCGAGCAGGAAGCGGCGATAGCAGCTGCTGCGGCGGCGGCCGGGGCGGGAGCCTCCCACGTCATCGGCCATGCGCTCCGTCCATTCGCGTTCGGGCCACGCTTTGACGACTATCCATGGGGACAGTGCACGTGGTACGTCGCGTCACTGCGGAACGTGTACTGGAGCGGGAACGCCTGGGAGTGGGCAGCCACGGCCGCGGCGGCCGGGCGGCTCGAGGGCCGGACCCCGCGCGTCGGCAGCCTGGTGGTCTTTGCGCCAGGCGGCAACTACAGCCAGTTCGGACACGTGGCATATGTCGTCGCCGTGGAGGGTCCGAGGAGCTTCACGGTCGACGAGGCCAACATGCTCGGTCTCGGTGTCGTCGATCAGCGACACATCGGATCGTTGAACGGCGTGGAGACGTTCATCTACTAGACGCGATGCGTCGCGAACACCCCGGTGCGCGGACTGCACGGCTTACACCGCGCAGAACTCGTTGCCCTCGGGGTCCTGCATGATCCACCAGTGTCCGGCAGGGCCCTTGTCGACCTCGCGGACGCGTGTTGCTCCCAACTGTTCGAGCCGGGTCACCAGTTTGTCGAGGCCGCCGGGCTCACCGTGGACATCGATGTGGAGGCGGTTCTTGCAGGACTTGCCCTCGGGCACGTCCTGGAACAGCAGCCGCCGGCCGCGTCCGACGCCGCTGGTCGGATCGAACGGGTCCTCGGGGTGGCGGATCGCGGCAAACCCTCGAAAGGTTGAGCGCCCGCGATGCTCGACCACCGCCTCCGGGTCGATGCGTCCAGTCGTGAGCAGCTGTTTGATGAGCTCGCTCGGGTCTTCGACCTCGTAGTCCAGGGCTTCCGCCCAGAAGTCCGCCAGGGTGGAGGCGTTCGCGCTGTCGACGACCAGCTTCCAACTCAGTGCCATGGAGTGCAGTTGTATTCGTTGCGCGGCTCAGCCGCAACCGGGGGACGACGGCGACGGTCCGCTGACTACCATGCTGGCCGGTGCTGAACACGAAGCTGGAGGCCCCGCAGCAGAACGCCGGGGGACTGGTCTACGGGCTCAGCGCGTACCTGCTCTGGGGCCTCTTCCCGCTGTTCTGGCCGCTGCTCGAGCCGGCGAACCCGCTCGAGATCCTGGCGTGTCGCATCGTCCTCTGCTTCGCAGTCATCGCCATCCTGCTCGGCATCCGTCATCAGCTGGGCGGGATTCGCGGGCTGGACCGACGGACCGTGGCGCGGTTGTGTTTGGCGGGCGTCGCCATCGCAATCAACTGGGGCGTGTACATCTGGGGGGTCAACAACGGCCACGTCATCGAGACGAGCCTGGGGTATTTCATCAACCCGCTCGTGACCATCGGCCTCGGCGTCGTCATCCTTCATGAGCGACTCCGGCCCGTGCAGTGGGCCGCGGCAGGGCTTGGCGTGATCGCGGTCATGGTGCTGAGCTTCGACTACGGACGCCCCCCATGGATCGCGCTGAGCCTGGCGTGCACCTTCGCGACGTACGGGTTTCTCAAGAAGGGCGTGCGCGCGTCCGCTCCGGAGGGACTGTTCATCGAAGGGGCCGTGACCAGTGTGCCCGCGCTGGTTGTGCTCGCGGTCCTGGCGGTCTCGGGGCAGGCCACGTTCGTCGGTCACGCAGCGAACCCCGGACATCTCCTCCTGCTGATCTCGGCAGGTCCCATCACCGCACTTCCGCTGCTGTTCTTCGCAGGCGCCGCAACCCGGCTCCCACTGTCAACGATGGGCCTGCTTCAGTACGTCACCCCGGTCATGCAGTTCGCCATCGGCGTGCTGATCCTCAAGGAGAGCACGTCGTTCGCACTCCTCTGCGGCTTCGCCCTCGTCTGGATTGCCCTCGCCATCCTTGGATTCGACGGCGTTCGGCACCGCCGTGGGGCGCCGGCCGTGGCGGCCGTGTAGATCGAGCTCCGCTCGAGCTGTCGACGACCCCAGGCGTCACTGGCCAGAAAACAGGTCGATTTAGTCGATTTTGGGCCCTATTTATTGAACCTTATACATTGCTAAGCTAAGTCCAATAAGTAGTATAAGATCCTTAATCCATCGTTGAACCGGCGTAAACTCGGTTGAACAATGGACGAGCTCGCCAATCCCTACCGACCCGGTGCCGGCACACCTCCCCCCGCCCTGACCGGTCGCGACGACCTCATCAACCGCTTCGGCGTTGCCTTCCGCCGCGCGGTCGGCGGGAGGCCGGGCAAGAGCATCCTCATGATCGGGCTTCGCGGAGCCGGCAAGACGGTCCTCCTCAATCGCTTTGCCGAGATCGCCGAGCAGGAAGGATTTCGAGTCGGCCTGATCGAGGCTCCCGAGCACGGTCATTTCCCGTCGCTGCTCGCCGGGCGGCTCCGACGCATCCTCCTCCCCCTCAGCACCAACGTCGTCTCCACGGCCGTCACCCGGGCGCTGCGGGTGCTGAAGACCTTCACGCTCCAGCTCCCTGATGGGACGCGTGTGTCCATCGACGTCGAGGCGCTGCGAGGAGTCGCCAACTCCGGCAATCTCGCCGAGGACGTGACCGACCTGCTGGTGGCGTGCGGCGAAGCGGCCCGGGATCGCGGGACCGGCATCGTGCTCGCCGTCGACGAGCTGCAGTACGTGCCTGCGGAGCAGTTGTCGGCGCTGGTGGTGGCGATCCACCGGACCAATCAGCTCAACCTGCCGGTGATCCTCACCGGTGCAGGGCTTCCTCAGCTGCGCGCGCTCGTGGGCGAGGCAAAGTCCTACGCGGAGCGGCTGTTCGACTTCCCGGAGATCGGTTCTCTCGGCGCCGAGGACGCGCGGACCGCACTTGCCGTCCCCGCCGAGGAGAGTGGGGCCCGCATCGACGACGCAGCGCTCGACATCATGGTCGAGCGATCCCACGGGTACCCGTACTTTCTCCAGGAGTGGGGATACCACGTCTGGAATGTGGCATCGCAGAGCCCCATCACCGCCGATGACGTCGAGCGCGCGGCGCCACGAGTTCAAGAACAGCTTGACCAGAACTTCTTCCTGGTGCGGATCGACCGGCTCACACCTCGAGAGCGCGAGTACCTCGGCGCGATGGCGTCGCTCGGGCCGGGCCCGCATCGCTCCGGCGACATCGCCGCCGCGCTGGGCGTGCGTGTCGAGTCGGTTGCGCCGCGCCGTGCAGCGCTCATCGCCAAGGGCATCATCTACAGCCCCGCGCACGGGGACACGGCGTTCACCGTCCCCCTCTTCGACGAGTTCCTCAAACGGGTGGATCCGCGGCGGTGACCAGGTTGTGCGCCGTCGGCCACGTTATGGGGTGCGCAGGGTAGCCTTGCCGAGCCTGTGGACACGGTTCTGCGCATCGGCAACGCCTCCGGCTTCTACGGCGACCGTTTCGCCGCCTTTCGGGAGATGGTCGACGGCGGTCGCCTCGACGTGCTCACCGGTGACTACCTCGCCGAGTTGACCATGCTCATCCTCGCGCGGCAACGCGTGGCCCACCCCGATCGCGGGTACGCGAGCACCTTCCTGCGCCAGATGGAGGACTGCCTCGGCATCGCCGCCGACCGCGGTGTCACGATCGTGAGCAACGCCGGCGGCCTCAACCCGGGCGGGCTCGCCACGGCGCTCCGCGCCCTCGCACACCGTCTCGGCATACGCGCCACCGTCGCCTCGGTCGAAGGTGACGACCTGACCGCGCGCGCGGATGAGCTCGGCCTCGGCAGCCCGCTCGCCGCCAATGCATACCTCGGCGGGTGGGGGATCGCCGAATGCATCCGCTCCGGCGCGCAGGTCGTCGTGACCGGGCGGGTCACCGACGCCAGCCTCGTGGTCGGGCCCGCGGCGGCGCACTTCGACTGGCGCCGAAACGACTGGGATGCGCTTGCGGGAGCGACAGTCGCCGGCCACATTCTCGAATGTGGTGCGCAGGCGACGGGGGGCAACTACAGCTTCTTCACGGAACACGATGTGCGCCACCCCGGGTTCCCCATCGCCGAGGTGCACGCCGACGGATCCAGCGTGATCACCAAGCATGACGGTAGCGGCGGCGCGGTCACCGTCGAAACCGTGACCGCGCAACTGCTCTACGAGATCGACGGTGCTCGCTATCTCGGCCCAGACGTGGTCGCACGTTTCGACAGCATCCAGCTCGCATGCGACGGCGCTGACCGCGTGCGCGTCACGGGCGTCCGCGGCGAGCCGCCACCCCCAACGCTGAAGGTGGGGTGCACCTCGCTGAGCGGCTATCGCAACGCCGTCACCTTCGTGCTGTGCGGCAGCGACATCGAAGCCAAGGCCGCACTGGTGCGCGATCAGATGACGGGTCGGCTGGCGGCCGCAACACCGCAGGAGGTTCGCTGGACCCTGGCGCGAACCGACCATCCGGATGCGGATGACGAGGAGGCGGCGAGCGCGCTGCTGCACTGCGCGGTGCGAGATCCCGATCCGGCGATTGCCGGCCGAGGCTTCAGCGCGCACGCGGTCGAGCTCGGCCTGGGATCCTATCCCGGGTTCCATCTCACCGCGCCACCGGGCGACGCGTCACCGGTGGGAGCCTTCAACGTTGCATTCGTCCCTGCGACCGCGGTCGGTCACATCGCAGTCCTCGACGACGGCAGACGCATCCCGATTGCGCCGTCGCCCGACACCCGCAATCAGGAAGCGGCTCCCGCAGACACGGCGGGTGCCATGCCGCAGCCGCTCGCAGCCGGCCCCACGCGCCGCGTCCCGCTCGGCTCCGTCGCCGGCGCGCGCAGCGGTGACAAAGGTGGTGATGCCAACCTCGGGGTGTGGGCTCGCGATGACGCGTCATGGCGGTGGCTCGCGCAGGCGCTCACCATCGACGTGCTGCGCCGTCTGCTTCCCGAGACGGCCGAGTTGCCCATTCGCCGTCATGTGTTCGCCAACCTGCGCGCGCTCAACTTCGTCATCCCCGGCCTGCTCGGCGAGGGCGTCGCCTCGTCCACGCGCTTCGACCCACAGGCAAAGGCACTCGGCGAGTGGCTTCGCTCGCGCATCATCGACGTACCCGAGGAGCTCCTATGACCGATGCGGAACTTGTCCATCTCGATGTCGATGGCGCCGTCGCGACGGTGACCCTCGAACTCACCGCACAATCGGAATGCGCTGTCGCGACAGCTGGTCGCGGAGCTCACCGACCGGGTGAGCACTGCGGCGGCGGCCGCAGACGTCCGCGCCGTCGTGCTGACCCATACCGGCACCACCTTCTGCGCCGGCGCCGACCTCTCCGAAGCGTCGACGGGTCCGATGACCGGTGCCGCGAGCGGACTGCTGAGCGTGATTCGCATGATCGTCGATGCCCCACTTCCTGTTCTTGCCAGAATAGACGGTAACGTGCGAGCCGGAGGCGTCGGCCTGCTCGGCGCCTGCGACATCGTGGTCGCCGGCCCGCACAGCACGTTCGCGATCACCGAGGCGAGGCTGGGCCTGGCGGCGGCGGTCATCTCGGTATCCGTGCTCCCCCGCCTTGACGAGCGATCCGCCGCTCGCTACTACCTCACGGGCGCCACCTTCGATGCCGCGGAGGCACAGCGGATCGGCCTGGTCACGCTTGCCGCCGATGACGTCGACGCTGCGCTGGCAGTGCTCACCGCCGACCTTCGGAAGGCGTCGCCGCAGGGTTTGATCGAGTCCAAACGCATCGCCAACCGGACTGTTCGCGACGCGATCGAGCGCTACGGCGACGAGATGGTCGAGCTCTCCGCACGGCTCTTCGCCTCGGAGGAGGCGCACGAGGGCATGACAGCGTTTCTCGATCGACGCCCCCCGCGCTGGACCGCCTGATCCAGACCGGCACGAGCCGAGGACATAATCCGCGCGGTGACCAGCGAAGCCTGGGGAAGCCAGCCGTCCTCATCCTCCACCGGCGCGAGCCCTTCGGCGGCACTGCGGCAGGTCCTCCTCTGGGCATCGCGCCGCCGGCAGATCAAACGGATGATCACGTCGGCTCCGGTCACGCGGGACGTCGTTCGACGGTTCGTGGCGGGTGAGACCGTCGATGACGCGCTCCGGGTCACCCGCACCCTCACCGCCGGCGGGTTGTCGGTCTCGCTCGATCACCTCGGCGAGGACACCCTCGACACGGCCACCGCCAACGCGGCGGTGGACGCATACCGCACGCTCGCGCGGCGGCTTGCCGACGAGGGCCTCGCCGCACGGGCGGAGATGTCGGTCAAGCTCTCAGCGGTGGGTCAGGCGCTCGATGAGTCCATGGCGCTCGACAACGCGAGGTCGATCTGCGACGCCGCTCGGGCAGCCGGCTCGTCGGTCACGATCGACATGGAGGATCACACCACCACCGACTCGACGCTGCGCATCGTCGGTCTGCTTCGCCGGGATTTCGCCGGGACCGGCGCGGTGCTCCAGGCGTCACTCCATCGCACCGAGGATGACTGCCGGGCTCTCGGCGCGCCCGGCTCGCGCGTCCGTCTCTGCAAGGGCGCGTATCAGGAGCCGGCCTCACTCGCCTGGCAGCGCCCCGCTGACATTCGCGCCGCCTACATCCGCTGTCTCGCCGCGCTCATCGCGGGCGGCGCCCTGCCGATGGCCGCCACCCATGACCCGAAGCTCGTCAACGCAACCGGACGGCTCGTCCGGCAGATCGGGGCACCGGGGTTCAGGCACGAGTACCAGATGCTCTACGGGATCCGGCCCGACGAGCAGCGCCGCCTCGCCGAGGCCGGTGAGACGGTGCGCGTGTACGTGCCCTTCGGCGTCCAGTGGTACGGGTATCTCATGCGCCGCATGGCCGAGCGACCGGCCAATACCGCGCTCTTCCTGCGAGCGCTGATGAGCAGGAACTGATGGCCGGCTCGACGGAGACGGCACGCGTCGTGGTCACCGGCGGTGCCGGGTTCATCGGCGTGCACAGCGTCGAAGCGCTGCTCGCGTCCGGTGCCGAGGTACTGGTCATCGACGACCTCCGCCATGCCTCGTACCGTCGCCTCCCCGCGCAGGCCCGTGTCGAGGTGGCCGACGTCGCCGGATCGCAGGCTCGTGACGCGATCCACAGCTGGAGGCCGACGGCGATCCTGCACCTGGCGGCGCAGGGCGGCGTGAACCGCTCCTGGCGCGAGCCGGCGGAGGACGCCCACATCAACGTGCTCGGGACTGTGAGCATCCTGGCCGCGGCGATTGCATCGGGATGCCGGAGGGTGGTCGTGGCCTCATCGGGGGGCGCGCTCTACGGAGCAGCACAACTGCTGCCGACCCCGGAGGACGAACCGACCCAGCCGCGGTCCCCCTATGGCACCGCGAAGCTCTGCATCGAGCATTACCTTGGACATTTCACCCGCGCCGGGTCGCTCGACGCCCTGGCGCTGCGCTACGGCAATGTGTACGGACCCGGGCAGGACGGCACCGGCGAGGCGGGCGTGGTGGCCATCTCCAGCCACCGCCTGCTCGCCGGCGCGGCGCCGGTCATCCGGGGCGACGGGTCTCAGACGCGCGACTTCACCTACGTCGGCGACATCGTTTCGGCCAACCTGCTTGGGCTCGGCTCGAGCGTGACCGGCGCCGTCAACATCGGCACGGGCCGGGAGACCGCGATCGGCGACCTGGTCCGCACCCTCTGCAGCCTCGCCGGATGGACGGGGGAACCCGAACGCGAACCGCTTCCGTCGGGCGAGGTGGCGCGCAGCGCGCTGGACAACTCCCGTGCCGCCGGTCGCCTCGGATGGCGGCCCGCCGTCAGCCTCGAAGACGGTCTCGCCCGGACCCTGGAGAGCTTCCGCGACCTGGTCCGCTGATCGTGATCGTGATCGTGATCAGGATGCCGCCGCGTGCGCGGCGGTGAGCACGCCGGACACGTCGAGCAGCAGCGCCACCACGACGAGCGCGGCAATTGCCGAGATGCGCGCCGTCGAGAGCGGGCCCACGCGACGCCAGCCGATCGTCCAGGCGGTGATGGGCGCAGCTGCCGCCACGGCGACGAGCAGGTACCGCGCCTGGGGCTGGAGATCGAAGGTGGCCGAGTTCAGAACGGACTGCGCCAGGGCGACCAGGATCACCGCCAGAAGGAGCATCGCCACCCCGCGCCGCGCAGCATCCCACCGTCCCCAGGAACGAACCACCGCGACGCACGCGGCGATGGTGAGGAGTGCGATGACAGCGAGGGCGACAGTGCTCGGCAGCGGCCGGGCCCCGAAGATCGAGATCGCCACGAAGTGGGCGCCGTTGCCGTACATCCCGACGAGGCTCAGCGCGGTCGCGGCGACGTAGCCGCGAACCTGGGAGAGCGAATCGAACACCTGCCGCTGGGTCGTGATCGGATGCAACGGCGGGAGCGGGCTGCCGAACTGAACCGCATTGCGCACGAACCACCACCCGTCGAGCACGACCGTGGGGAGGACCACCGCGGCGACCTGCACCATGCGAAGCCGGCGCGCGAAGCGCACCGCGAGGATCACGAGGAGCAACGCGGCGAGGGCCCACACCGTCTCCTTGGCGAGCACGGCGAGTGCGACCGCCAACCCGGCTCCCAGCGCAAGACGTGTCGTGAGTGCCGTGCTCTGCATCACCGCCACAGCGGCGAGGACGAGCACGGCGCCGGCGAGCCATGCCAGGTTGTCGTCGTTGATGGCTCCCGCCAGGTATTGCGCCTCCGGGAGCAGCGCGACCAGCGCCGCCGCGCCGACGGCGAGGTATGGCCGCATCGGAAAGAGGCGGCGCGCCACCAGGAAGACCGTGAGAATCGTGAGCACCCCGAGCGCCACCGACAGCAGCCGGATCAGACGCGCGTCATCCCCGGTGAGCTTGGCGACCACTGCGCCCAGCAGGTAGTACAGGGGCGGCTGCTGGCGTTCGGGCTCGCCGGCCGGGGGAAGGCGGACGTGGTCGGCGATCCCGGTGATGTAGTGAAGGTGGGAGAGCTCATCGGGCGATGCGCCGAGGGGAGTGATCCGCGTGTACGCCACGGCGAAGCCGGTGAACACCGCGACGAGTGCCCCGAGCAGCACGCGATCCAGCCGCCGCTCGGTGCGCGCGGGCCCGCGGACCGAGGTCACGGGAGTTGGGCGACGCGGTCGGCTCGTACCCAGACGGTGTCCGGGGCGCTGGCGAACTCGTCGACGTACCCGCCGCCGGCGAGCAGCGTCCCGATCTCCGGGAAGAGCGCCTGTGCGTGGGAGTCGACCACGATGACCACCGGGCGCTCGGCGGCCACGTACCGCTCGACCGGGCCTCCGTATCCGAGCAGGACCTCGTCGTTGTAGATGGGCGGGGTCGGCATGTCGACCTGCAAGTTTGCGAGCGCATACACCCAGGCGTCATAGGACCAGACCACTGCGGGTTCGCCCGCGAATCCGTGCGCGGTGATCCAGGCGGCGACGCGTGCGTCGCCTGCTACTCGATAGTCGAAATCGTCGAGCCACGTGGTGCGCCACGTCGGGTCGAAGACGGCCGCGAGGGCGCCGCCGTAGTACCCGCTCAGCGTGTGCGAGTTGGTCGCCGAGGGTTGGATCGGCACCCAGTCGAGACCGGCGACCCTCGCCATGACGATGGCGATGGCCAGCCCTGCTCCCTGCAGAGCCGGACCGGCGAGCGAGCGCCTGCTCTCCCGGCGAAACCAGGTCGAGGACGGCATCCGGAATCCCGCCACCAGCAGGGTGAGCGGCGCCACCGCAGGCGCAAGGAAGTGTGGATACTGCTGCCCGGCGACCGCGGTGACCACCAGTGTCGCCCCGGCCCAGAGCACGAGGACCCACCTGACCCCATCGCGACGCCGGCTTGCGATCGCCCCGGCGGCGATCAGGGCTGTCGCGCCAAGGGCCAGGGCAAAGTGCGCGACGCCCCCGGCGGCGCTCGTGGGGAGCGCCTTCCTCGTGTAGTCGACGTAGAAGCCCGCCAGGGCGAAGGCCACCTTGCCCGCCCCGGCTGTGGCGATCGCTGCGGTGAGCCATACCAGCGTGATCCCGGCGACCGTGCCGAGGAAGAGGAAGGCGTCGCGGCGGGGCAGCTTCGGCGCCAGGAGCAGGGCCAGGAAGAACGCCGAGGTCTCCGCGACCGCCGTCTGCTGGTATGCGATCGCCGCCGCCGTCAGCGCCCCGGCCGCCAGCGGCCAGCGTGGAATCCGCCGCGGGGTGCCGGTCGGGTCAGGGCGCAGGATGTGCACGAGCAGGATCGCGCCCGCCCAGGACAGGGGCGCGATCAGCAGGCTTTCGGGCAGCGCCAGCTCGGCGTCGACGATCGGGAGACCCAGGATCACGGCGGCGATCAGGCCCGCGACCAGCGCGCGACGCGGGGTGTAGAGGCGGGCGGCCGCCCAGACGATGGCCGAGAGCGCGATCGCGCCGCTGATGAAGGTGAGCACGTGCAGCCCGATCTCGCTCGACCCGAACAGCTTCACCTCGAGCGCGATCGTCCACAGCATCAGGGGCGGTTTGTTGTTCCAGGTCTGGAGGTACAGGATCTTGCCGGCCAGCAGCTCGCGGGCGACGTTCGCGTACCCCGCTTCGTCGGTGTACCAGTGGGGCTCCATCAGCGACGGCAGACGGAGGATCGCCAGGACCGTCAGCCCCGGGATCGCCGTCCTGCGCACCTTAGGCTCGCTCCCGGCGGGCGCCCTCCGGTCGCCAGTTCATGGCCAGGGACAGACGCAGTCGGATCACGTCACGCATCGCCCGAGCCACCGGGATGAGGCGCCCGCCGGATCGGCGGCCCGCGAGGCGGGGAAGGTGCTGCACGCGCACCTGCACCACCCGGAATCCGAGACGGTGGGCTTTGAAGAAGATCTCCGGATTGAACACCGCAGAGCGTGCGCGAATGGGCGTCACCGCATCCCACAGATCGCGCGTGAACACCTTGAGACCACAATCGAAGTCGAGCTCGCGGATGCCGAAGGCAATGCGAACCACCCGGTTGTACACACCGCTCACGAATGACCGGTACCAGGGGTCGGCGCGGCGGTTGCGGATCCCGGCGACCATGTCCGCATGGTCGAGCCCCGCAAGCAGCATGCTCAGGTCGCGCGGATCGAACTGGCCGTCGCCATCCATGAACGCCAGGACCCTGCCCCGCGACGCGCGGAGCCCGTCGCAGACCGTGATCGCATAGCCGCGCTGCTGCGTGTGGGTCACGACGGTCAGGTTCGTCGCGGACTCCCCCATCGCCGCGCGCGCGGCGGCAACCGTCCCGTCCTGGCTGGCGTCGTCGACGAGGACGATCTCGTAGGTGCGGCCACCCTCGGCCAGGACCGCCATGACGTCCTGAAGGACGCGCCCCATGTTCTCAGCCTCGTTGTGGGCCGGGATCGTCAGGCTGACGTCGACCTCGGGTAGCGCCACCGGCGCTACGCCACCGTCTCCGCTGCTGGAGCCGCGACCTGCGCCTTGCCTGTGGCCGCCCGGGAGCGGCCGGTCGCCCACTCGACGTCGGACACGCCCACCTGCGACAGATCGACGCGGTCGATGTGCGCATTCACCACCTCGATCACCGAGTTCGATGAGTGTGCCGCGGAGCTTGTGCGCCTCGAGGCCAAGGTCCACCAGCAACTGGTGCTTGGCGTTGTAGTAGTGGGTCGCCTTTTCGAAGCGGGGATTCGCGGTGTGTTCGATGGTGGTCTCGAGCCCGTGTGCCGCGCGCGCGTCGCGCACCAGCTCCGCCAGCTGCAGCACCGAGAACTGCTCGGTGAACTGGTTGAAGACGCGGAACTCGCCAGGCTGCGCCGGATGATCGATGCTCAGCTGCACGCAGGCCATGGTGTCGCGGATGTCGAGAAAGCCACGCGTCTGCCCGCCGGTGCCGTACACGGTGAGCGGCTTGCCGATCGCCGATTGCACGATGAATCGGTTCAGCACCGTGCCCCAGATCCCGTCGTAGTCGAACCGGGTTGCGAGCTCGGGATGCAGCGCTGTCTCGGGCGTATCGCAGCCGTACACGACCCCCTGGTTGAGGTCGGTCGCTGCGATGCCCCAGGCCCTGCAGACGAAGTGGATGTTGTGGCTGTCGTGCACCTTGGAGAGGTGGTAGAAGCTGCCGGGCAGCTTCGGGTACGGCAGCGTGTCGCTCCTGCCGTTGTGCTCGATGGTGATGAAGCCTTCCTCGATGTCGATGTTCGGGGTGCCGTACTCACCCATGGTGCCGAGCTTGACGAGATGGCACTCGGGTGCATGCTCGTGCAACGCGAAGAGCAGGTTGAGCGTGCCCGCGACGTTGTTCAGCTGGGTCATCACCGCGTGCTCGCGGTCGATCATCGAGAAGGGCGCCGAGCGCTGCTCGGCGAAATGCACCACCGCATCCGGCTTGACCGACGCGATCAGCTCGGAGAGCGCATCGGCGTCGGTCAGATCGACCAGGCGCCACTCGATGTCGCCGCGGCCGAGCTCACGCCAGCGCTCCACGCGACGCTCCATCGTGGAGATGGGGATGAGCGACGAGGTGCCGCACTCGAGGTCCCAGCGGCGGCGAACGAGATTGTCAACCGCGATGACGCGGTAGCCCTGGTTCGACAGGTGCATCGCCTGCGGCCAGCCGAGATAGCCGTCCGCGCCGAGCACGATCACCGTTCGGTTGCGCATGCAAGAAGCTCCTGGGGAGTGTTGACCCTGCGACCTTCGCGAAGAAGAGCTTTCGAAGGGGTTATGGACTGGATTATGCCTACACGATCCGTCGATTGGCCATGCCAGGTGCTCTTCGACGGCCCGAAGGCCTCGGAATGAACGCATTCCCATCGCGCAATCCATCGACCCGGCGGCGGACAAAAGAGCGACAATCAGCTTTCGTGTCGATCTCGGGTTCTGCTCGCCGCGGGCGTCTGCTCCGGGCGGCGATCACCAGCGTCGTCACCGTCCTGGTGCTTCTGCTCGTCTGGCGCCTGTTCGGTGGGAACCACCTTCGCTGGCAGGGCATCAACCCATCGGTCGGAGCGGTCGCGCTCGCCGCATTCGGCGCCGCCTGTTTCCTCGTGGGCCGCGCCTGGCGGTTCGCGGCGCTGCTCCCGAGGCGGCAGGGCAGTTCGCGAGAGTTGCTCGGCGCGACAGCGGCGTCGTGGGGAGCCGGCCTGCTGCTGCCCGGACCGTCGGCCGACATCACCTTCGTCGCCCTGGCGAGAACGCGATTCGGCGTGGGGGTGGCGCGAGGATCGGGAAGCGCGATCGTGGCTCGCATCCTCGACGTCGTCAGCCTCTCGCTGATCGCGGTTGTCGCCTCCTTCTTCGCCGGAAGCCACGTCCACCCGGCGGTCATCCTGGCCGCCGCCCTGGCCTTCGGCGTCGGTCTCTTCGCACTCCTCTCGCTGATCATCCCCGGACCCCGGACGCTGGTCACGCGGCTTGCGGCGCGGATCCCCAAGCTTGCCGGGGTCGCCGCGCGTGCCGAGGCCGAGCTCGAAGTGCTCAACAGCCGCGCGCGCTGGGCGAACCTGGTCGGCAGCACGATCTTCTGCCGGGTCGCCACGGTCATCCAGTACGCGGCGCTGATGAGCATGGTCGGGCTGCACCTGGGGTTCTGGCAGACGTGGTTCGTCCTGTCGATCCGGACCCTGCTCCTGACCATCCCCATCCAGGGCATCGCCGGTATCGGCACCGGTCAGGCGTGGTGGGCGGGAGCGCTCCTCCTCGAGGGCGTCAACGGCTCGCTTGCGGTCGCCGCCGGGTTGACACTGCAGGCGATCGACCTTGCCGTCTCGCTGCCGGTGGCGGGCATCGGCAGCACCCTGCTGTTCCGCCGCAACCGGGATCGCACTGCCGAGGAGCCGGGCGACGTGGACGAGAGCGAGGAGAAGCCGGGTCGCGACGTGATGGGAACGCCAACCCCGACGTCGCGCGAGCCCCTTCACGTCGCCTGAGACGGCTGCAGCAGCTCATCACCTGGAGGAGGCGCACCCATGCCCTTGATCGATCGCGACGGTGAGTACGACGTCGTCGTCATCGGTGCCGGGTCGACCGGCGAGAACGTTGCCGGCCGCGTCGTCAGAGGCGGGCTGACCTGCGCCGTGGTCGAGAACGAGCTGGTCGGCGGCGACTGCTCGTACTGGGCGTGCATGCCGAGCAAGGCGCTGCTCCGGAGTGGTCAGGCGCTTCGCGCCGCGCTTGCGGTCGACGGCGCCCGCCAGGCGGTGACCGGCGTCATCGACAGTGCCGCCGTGCTGCGCCGCCGTGACAGCTTCGCCTCCCACTGGAAGGACGATTCGCAGGTGCGCTGGCTCGAGACCAACCACATCGATCTCGCCCGCGGGACGGGACGGCTGGCCGGGGAACGCCGGGTCATCGTGACCCCCACGGAGGGCGCCGAGTTCACCCTCGCCGCCCGCAGCGCCGTGGCGGTCTGCACCGGCAGCCGCGCGTCGATCCCGCCGATCCCGGGGATCGAGTCCGCCGGCGTCTGGACGAGCCGGGAAGCCACCAGTGCCCAGGCGGTCCCGCGCCGTCTGGTCATCATCGGCGGCGGGGTCGTGGCCTGCGAGATGGCCGACGCGTGGCGCACCCTGGGCAGCGAGGAGGTCACGGTCATCGTGCGCGAGGGACGGATCCTCGCCAACACCGAGGATTTCGCCGGCGAGGCGGTGCTCGAACTCCTTCGCAGCACGGGGCATCACGGTCCTCCTCGACACCGCTACGGAACGGGTCACCCGCGCCGCAAGCGGCGAGGTGTCCGTCGAGGTAACGGACGCCGGCGGTGGTAATCGAAGGACGATCACCGGCGACCAGCTTCTGGTCGCGACGGGACGGGCACCGCGAACCGACGCGATCGGTCTCGACACCGTCGGGCTCCGCCCGGGCTCGTGGCTCACGGTCGACGACACCTGCCGGGTCGAGGGCGGCGGTGACTGGCTCTACGCGGCCGGCGACCTCAACCACCGGGCGCTGCTCACCCACATGGGCAAGTACCAGGCGCGCGCCTGCGGTGACGCCATCGTCGCCCGCGTCAAGGGCGACCTCACCGGCGATCCGTCGCCGTGGTCCCACTACGCGGCGACCGCCGATCACGCGGCCATTCCCCAGGTCATCTTCACCGACCCGGAGGTCTCGGCCGTGGGTCTGACCCATGCCCAGGCGGTGAAGGCGGGCGTGAATGCCCGGGCCGTCGACTACGAGATCGGGGACGTCTCCGGGGCCGGATTGATCGCCGACGGCTACAAGGGCCAGGCGCGCATGGTCGTCGACGAGGATCGCAAGGTCCTCGTCGGCGTCACGTTCACGGGGCCGGGCGTCGGCGATCTCATCCACGCCGCCACGGTGGCGGTGGTCGGCGAGGTGCCCCTCGACCGGCTCTGGCACGCCGTGCCGTCGTATCCGACCGTGACCGAGATCTGGCTCCGGCTGCTCGAGACCTACGGCCTGTAGGTCAGTTGCCGATGTGGTTCGCGGGAACCGCGCCCATCCTGCCGGCCTGGTAGTCGGCAAGCGCCTGGGCGATCTCGGCATGAGTGTTCATCACGAACGGACCGTAGTGGGCCACGGGCTCGCGGATCGGACGGCCGCCGAGGATGAGCAGGTCGAGGTTCGGGTGACGGGTCTCCTGGTGCGTCCCCGCGGTCGCGGTGATCACGTCACCGGTACCGAGCGCGGCAAGCTGGCCTGACTCGATCGGACGCCGCTCCTCACCGACCGTCCCGCTGCCGGACAGCACGTAGATCAGCGCATTGAAGTCACTCGGCCAGGGCAGCACCAGGCGCGCTCCGGGACTGACGGTCACGTGCGCGAGCGAGATCGGCGTGTACGTGACGCCCGGGCCGCGATGCCCGGCGACCTCACCGGCGATGACCCTCAGGAGTGCGCCGCCGTCGTACGAGGTGAGCAGCGCCACGTTTCCGGCGCGGATGTCCTGGTAGCGGGCGGGCACCCACTTCTGCGCGGCGGGGAGGTTCACCCACAGCTGGAAGCCATGGAAGAGACCGCCGCTCGCGATCAACTCCTCGGGCGGACGCTCGATGTGCAGGATGCCCGCGCCGGCGGTCATCCACTGCGTGTCACCGTTGGTGATGAGCCCGCCGCCACCGTTGGAATCCTGGTGCTGAAAGGTGCCGTCGATCATGTACGTGACGGTCTCGAAGCCACGGTGCGGATGCCACGGCGTTCCCTTCGGCTCGCCGGGCGCGTACTCCACCTCGCCCATCTGGTCCATGTGGATGAACGGGTCGATCAGCGAGGGATCGGTGCCGGCAAATGCGCGGTGGACCGGGAACCCTTCGCCCTCGAATCCGCGCGGTGCGGTGACCACGCTGATGACCGGACGGTAGGTCGACGCAGCGGGATCGGGTTGCGGGATGTGCGGCAGCGCGGTGATGTCGTCAACGGTCACAGCAGGCATTTCGAGGTTTCCTTAGAGGGCGAGCGCCTTGACCGGCGCCATCACGTGTTCCAGGTCCCAGCTCACGCCGGGGACGTCGATGTAGAGCTCGATCTCGTTGCCGTCGGGATCGGTGACGTAGAGGCTGTGGCTCACGGTGTGATCGCTCAGCCCGACCATCGGCACACCCGCTTCCTGGCAACGCCGCACGGCGTCGCGCAACTCGTCGTCGGAATCTCCGACCTTGAGGCCGAAGTGGTACAGCCCGACGTGCCGACCGCGCGGCAGGGGTTGCGCATCCTCGCCGACCTCGATCAGCAGCAGTTCGTGGTGAGTTCGGCCGCTGCTGAACAGCGCGACCGGGACTCGGCCGAGTGGACCGTTATCCGAGGACTTGAGCTGCCTCCAGCCGAGCACGTCTCGATAAAAGGCGGCCGAGCGCTCGATGTTGTGTACGTACAGGACGAGATGTCCCAGCTCCTTGATCTCCATGCGATGAAGCTTACCCGCAGGGCCTCAGGCGAAACCGGAGGCACCGTTCGGCGCGACTGCGCGAGGATGGACGCCGTGCGCCAGGTGCATCTCACCTCCCAGCAGATCATCGCGATGATCTACGTGTCCGCGATGTTCATGACCATCCTGGACGCGACCATCGTGTACGTCGCGCTCCCCGCGATCGCCCGAAGCTTCGCGGTGAGTCCGGCGGCGACCGATGGCGTGGTGGTCGGATTCCTCGTGAGCCTTGCGGTATGGATTCCCGCGTCGGGATGGGTGGGAGACCGGTTCGGCACCAAGCGCACCTTCCTCGCGGCGATCGCGCTCTTCACCTTCGCCTCGGCGCTGTGCGGTCTTTCGCAATCGGTGCTGGAGTTGGTGCTGTTCCGCATCCTCCAGGGTGCGGGTGGCGGCATGCTCACCCCGGTCGGCATGGCGATGCTGTACCGCGCCTACCCGCCCGCCCAGCGCGCTCGCGTGGCGAGGCTTCTGGTCATCCCGACCGTCATGGCGCCGGCGCTGGGTCCGCTCGTCGGGGGCGCGCTGGTCGACAGCCTCTCGTGGCGCTGGGTCTTCTTCGTGAATGTCCCGATTGGCGTGGCAGCATTTGTCTTCAGCTCGCTCAAGCTCACCGAGCATCGCGAGCGGGCCGGGGAGCGTTTCGATTTCCCCGGATTCGCGCTCTCCGCGGGCGGATTCGGACTCTTCCTCTTCGCGCTCAGCGAGGCGGCAACTCTCGGTTGGTCGTCGCCGCTGATCATCGCCACCGCCATCGGCGGCGCCGCGCTCGTCTCGCTGCTGGTCTGGGTCGAACTGCATGCCGATGCCCCGATGATCGACTTCCGGCTACTGCGCTATCGGTTGTTCGGGGTGGCCAACCTGGCCTCGCTGTTTGCCGCGGGGGGCTTCCTCGGCCTGCTGTTCATCACCCCGATCTGGCTCCAGACCGGACGCGGGATGTCCGCGCTGGTCTCGGGGTCGAGCACTGCCCCCGAGGCGCTCGGTGTCCTGGTCTCGTCGCAGCTGGTGGGCCGCCTCTATCCGCGCATCGGTCCTCGCCGCCTGATCAGCGGCGGCCTCATCGGGGTGACCGGCGCAACCTGCCTCCTCACCGTGGTCATGAACGGAAACCTCTGGCTGTTCCGTGGGGTGATGTTCGCCGTCGGCGCCGGCTGGGCATACGTGGTGATCTCGATGAACGCCGGCGTCTTCGCACAGGTCTCCGGCCGCGACACGGGCCGTGCCTCGGCCATGTACAACGCGCAGCGTCAGCTGGCGTCGGCGATCGGCGTCGCCGCGCTGTCGACCATCATCGGCACCCAGGCGGCAACCTCGAGCCTCGCCGGCAATGTGCCGGTATTCCGCATCGCCATCTTCGCCGCCGCCGGCTTCACCTTCACCGGAGCGCTGATAGCGCTGGCAATCCGCGACCGCGACGCCATGCCAACGATGCATCGACGCCAGGCATCCACCGCCGTTCCAGACATCCAACAGGTCCGCATCCCGATAGACGCGTCCTGAATGGGAGAGGTTTGTCCTGAGCGGCGGTCAGGGCTCCGCTGTCCAGACCCGGTGAGGACTCACGTGCCCCTTAGTGGGAGCAGGATTTGGCTTCGCCGGCGGAGTCGGCCGTCTGGAACGAGTGCCCGCAGCCGCACGTCCGGACGGCGTTCGGGTTGTGGATCGTGAATCCGCCACCCATCAACTCATCGACGTAGTCGATCTCGGCGCCCTGGAGGTACTGCGAGGAGTACGCGTCCACGTACACCTTGATGCCTCCATCGACGTCCACGACCTGGTCGTCTTCCTTCGGCGGATTCTCATCCAGGCCCATGCCGTACGAGAAGCCGGAGCACCCACCGGACTGGATGAAGACCCGAAGTCCCAGTGCGCGATCGGCCGGCTGCTCGGCGATGAGGCCCTTGAGCTGCTCACGGGCGGTGTCGGAGATCGTGACGATGGACGGAGAGGTGATTGCCATGACGCTACCAATCATACGTCACACCCCCTTCGGGGAAACCTCACCACCGGCCCGAGACCCGTCCGCGACCGGTATTCGACGCGCGCGGCGTTCGCCGAGGAGCCCTCGCGCATGAGCGTCACCTCCGTGCAGGCGATTGGCCACCGCCCCGAGGAGGATGAACTCGGCCAGGAAGTACAGCCAGCTCGCAAGCAGGAAGACGAGCCCGAGGATCGCCCCATAGGTTGAGGATCCCTTGGCGAAGTGGGTGAACAGCGGCCACGCCAGGGTCAGGATCTCCATGGCGGTGCCCGCGATGAGCACCCCCCGCCAGAGATCACGAACCGGGTAGGTGCGGTTGGGAACCAGTCGATAGATCGCGAGCATGAGAAGGCACCACACGACCAGTCCCACCAGGGGCTCGACGCCCCAGATCGACCCGGGGAGCACGACCAGGGAGTTCGCCGCGACCGTCGCCACCAGGGCGATCACGAACAGGATCGTCATCACCAGGGCCATCGCCCGCTGGCGGAGGAAGTTGCGCTGGCCGACGCCGACGACCACGCCAAGCGAGAACTCCATCCCGGTGAACAGGCTGCTGCCACTCCAGAGCAGGCCGACGATGCCCACGATCCCGAGGGTGCCGCGGTTCGCCTGCACCTGGAGGAGCAGGGCCTTCAACTCGGCGTGTGCGTCACCGGGGAAGAACCCGACGATTGCGTTGGTCGCGCTCTGCGTCGCGCCGGGGGACCGAGTGGCATACCCGAGGATCGCCAGCAACCCGAGGATCAGCGGGAACATGCTGACAAAGGCCGTGAATGCCATTCCCGACGCATAGTTCCCGGCGTGGCTCGCGCCGAAGGCGGCGATCAGCCTGCCGGGGTAGGTGTGTCCAACCCAGGTGGCAACCGCCGAGATGCGCCGCTTCACGCCATCAGCCTGACATTCACGGCCCGTGTGCGGCGACGCATCGCCGAGGCCGGGTGGGAGCCGCCTAGTCCGTCGCCGTGCTCGTTGCCTCGGCGGCGTATCGAGGGAGATGCACGTCGTCCGAACCGGCGAAACGCATCGATCCAGCGACGAGGTGGTGGCCCGCAACCTCGTCGATGAGCCGGAGCATCTCCTTGCAGAGTTGCCGGTAGCTCGGGTGCCCTTGCGGAGACGTGCGCAGCTCGATCATGTGCATCGCCTCGCGAGCGTTGAGCTTGATGAGGTATCGCATGCGATGACCGAGGGTGACGAGGTACGCGGCCTGCTGCGGGAAGGCGTCGACGATCTCGCGGTACGCAGCCTCGGCCTCCCTCACGGCCACGTGCCATCGCTCCCCGAGCCCGGCGTCGACCACCGCGTCGGGCACCTCGTACCCGAGCGTCGGCGTCAATTCCTGCCACTGCAGCGTGAGCATGCGATGGCGCTGCAGATCGCGGAATGCGCCATAGTCGGAGATGACCTCGAAGGTGTAGTCGCAGTGCTCGAAACCGCGTCCCGGACGGTGGCGACGGTTGCCCCGATGCCCCACGGCGGCGGCGAACAGCTCGGCACGACCCACGTCCGAGAGCGGCCGCACAGCGGCGAGCAAGCGTTCCTCTGACGCATGCGAATAGGGAAACAGCGCAGCGGCGAGGATGCGGTCCTCGCCGTCGCCATCCCAATCGACCAATGTCACACCGGGCGGCCCCCATTCGTTCTCGGGGGACAGGACGCCGGCATCACCGGCGAGGGCGGCCGCGGTCTCGCGCAGGTAATCGACCCACGCGCCGCCGCGATCGGGGCGGTCGAGGCGGGTCAGGAACTCCGGGATCAGCCGCTGGAGCTCGGTATTGATGAGCTCCGCATAGGCTCGCGCTTCCGGCAACGGGTGGGCGCGGAGACGGAGGACCAGCTGCTCGTATGCCTGCGGTGAGGCGAACATGCCGACGTTGCTCACCGTCCCGGCCGGGAGCAGCCCGCGCATCAGGTCGAGCGCCAGCGCGCGGATGGCCCGCTTGCGGGCGTTCGCGTCCGGCTCCTGCGGCAGCGTCTCGTCGAGATGCTTCGTCAGCGGCTCGCGCAACTCCGAATAGGTGTCGAACAGCATGTCCATGGCGCGGAGGTAGGTGGCTCCGAGCGGCGACGCGACCACCTCGCGGTCACGGAGGTAGCGATAGTGACCGTCGCGGCGGTCGGTGTATGGGATGTAGCGCGTCGACTGTTCGAGGTAGGCGGCGAGCCGCCCCCATTCGATTGCCTTGGCAAGCGGCTGCGAGACCTGCTCGCAGGCGAGATGCACTCCCGCGAGCTGCGCCACCGAGTCGTCCCCGTACTCCGCGAGCACCCGGCCGAACAGATCCGAGGCACGCTCGCGCCCGGCATCACCGGTTGTCGCGCCGGCCCGGTCTGCGCCGGCGAGGAACTCGTCGACGAGCAGGCGGCGAAGGCTCTTCGAGCTGCGGCTGTAGCGCGCGAACAGGGCCGCAGCGGTCACCTGGGGCAGGTTGGTCAGGGCGAACACCGGCAGGTTGAGGTTGGTCACGTGCGGCGCGAGCAGCGCCTGCTCTTCGGCCGTGAAGGCTTCGACGTAGTAGTCGGCGTTCATCGCACGCAACTCTACGGACCGGCGAGGCTGGACCAGCGCCGGGGTGGGGTGTGGTGCGATCTCGTCTACAATCCGGGCCCAATGGCCGGCGCCGCCGTCCCGACCCCGCGCTTCCTGGCCGACGTCTACGAGGCGGCGAGCGAGTGCAACAAGTGCTCGCTGTGTCAGGCCACGTGTCCCGCGTACGTCGTCAATCCCGTGGAATGGGAGACGGCTCGCGGACGCATCGCGCTGATCCGTGACGCCATGGAAGGTCGCCTCGAGCTGCGCGACATCGAGGACGGCCCGCTCTCGACCTGTCTCACCTGCGACAACTGCGTCGCGGCCTGCGCGCCACGGGTGCCGACCGGTCACATCGTGAGCCGCGCGCGCCAGGAGCTGCATGCGCAGGAGGGCTACCCGTGGGCCCAGTCCTTCGCGCTGCGCAGCATCCTGCCACGGCCGGGCGCGCTGCGCGCACTGCACGGTTTCGCCCGCTTCACACGGCGCACGGGGCTGTACGGGCTCGCCCGCCGGACCGGCTTGCTGTCATGGCTCGGCACCCTCGGTGCGCTCGCCGAACAGGGCGGCCCGCCGCCCGACAGGACCGTGCACCAGATGCTCGGCGATCTTCCCGAGGCCGCGCAACCGGTGCGCGGCACGGTGGCGATGCTGGTGTGCTGCCTCTCGAATCTCACCGCGCCCGAGGCCACCGAGGCAACCATTCGAGTGCTCCTCGCGTCCGGCTACGCCGTGCATGTCCCGCAGCTGGGCTGCAGCGGCCTCCCCGCGCGCACCCTCGGTGATCGCGACGCCATGGTGGACATGGCGATCAAGAACACCGGGGTGTTGCATCATCTCGACGTCGATGCGTACATCGGCGACACCGCGTCCTGCACCGAGCACTACCGCGAGTACGGCGGCATCGCCGGCGACGATCGTCAGGTGGGCGATCGTGCGCGCGAGATCGCGCAACACACCGCGCTTGCCAGCGACTTTCTCGATCGCAACGGCGTGCGCGGGACCCTCGGTCCGCTGCGCTGGCGCGTGACCATCGACGAACCCTGCGCGCTGCCGATCGACGGCCCCGAGCGCGGCGCGATGCGGCGACTCCTCGAGCAGATCCCCCATCTCGAGTTGGTGCCGCTGCACGAGCGGGCGATGTGCTGCGGCGGGGCGGGCACGTACTTCGCCCGTCAACCCGAGCGCAGCGAGGCGATCCTGCAGCGCAAGTTCGAGAACATCCGCGCCAGTGGCGCGGAGATCGTGGTCACCGAGAACATCTCCTGCCTGCTCCAGCTTCGCGCCGGAGCGGCACGCTACGCGCCCAACGTGAAGGTCATGCACGTCATGGAGGTGATGCTCGCCTCGCTCCAGGGCGCCGAGCGCCGGCGCGCCGTGCTCGCGGGCTAGAGGGATTCTCGGAACAAACTGTGGCTTCGGCTACCTCGCCGCGAGGGCGCTGCACCAATGGTGCCCGTTACCACGCTCCGAGAGGATCGTCAGTGCCAGTCAATCGCGGACACGAGCACGGGACGGCGAAAACCCTTCAACTCGAGTGATCGGGGCGGGGAAAGAGCGTAGGACCCACCGAGCTGCGCTCCGGTGTCGCTGCTGATGAGGACCTCGCCGCCCGACGCCTGTGCTGCGATGCGCGCAGCGAGATGTACGCCTCTTCCTCTGTATGCTCCGCCGCTGCGCGTGACGCTCGTCTCGTGGAGCCCGATGCGCACAGCAGGTGAGAACCCATGACTGTGCCGATGTTCAACGAGCATGCGCTGAATATCGATCGCGCAATCAGCAGCCGCGCGCGAATTGGGGAAGGCTACGAAGAAGCCATCGCCAGCGTTGTCGATCTCCTCGCCCTGATGTGTGACGAACATCCGACGAAGCATCCGATTGTGCCACTCGATCAGCTCGTGCCAGGCGTCATCGCCGACGGCACCGATCAGCGCGGTTGAGCCGACGACGTCCGTGAACATCAACGTCCTGGTCGCCTGGCCTACCCGTCGGAGTCCCGTGGCAGGCAGCCTCTCAATCCCCACCAGCTCCTGCGCTTCTGCGGTCGCGTCGGCGAGGGTCAGCATGAGTCCGCCTGCCCATGCGGCATCTGCTCGAGCCGGATCAAGATCACGCCGGGCCGCCTCGATCCATGTCCGGCGATAGGCGGCCTCCACGGCTGCCTCTCGATATCGAAGTCGATCAAAGGTCGCTCGGGCGGCGGCCATCAGCCGCAGCCCCTCCAGAGGCTCGCCGCGTTCGACAGCGAGAATACCGACGTATTCCACCAGGTACGACGTGGTGATCGGTGCGTCGCCAAAGTCGGACGCGTGTTTGAGACTTTCGCTGACGACGTCGAGGGCTTCCGTCCAGTGGCCGCTCGCCATCAGTACGTCCGCAAGGCTTGCACGAAACATCCAGGTAGACCACGCGGCGTTGCGCTCCCGCGCGTGCGAGATGGCTTCTCGCCATAACTCGACGGAATGCTCATGCTCACCTTCCAGGTGCGCGATGGTCGCTGAGATGAACAACGTCTGCATGATCCGGGTGTCATCACCAAGCTCACCGGCGAGATCAACGGCCTCCTGACCACGGATGCGCATCGCGTCGATGTCACCCTGGTGATATGCCAGCACGGCTTGGTCAAACATGACCATCGTCAGGTCCGACAGCCATGCGCCGGCGCTCGCGAGATCGCGGGCCTCCGTCAGATATCGTTCCGCGGCTTTGACATCACCCTTTTGCGCGGAGAGAACGCCGGCCATGTGCGCAGCTCGTGCACGCAACCGGCCGGTTGTCCGCATTGAAGCCTTTGCCCATTGAACACCCTCGTCGTAGATGCTCCGAATGTATGCGTACCAGATCAGCGCCACCGCCAAGCGGCAGCCCTGTTCGTAGGAGTGCTCAAATGCCCACGACAGTGTTGAGCGAATGTTGGCAAGCTCTGCATCGAGCAGCTGAAGCCAAGGCAGATCCGGACCACCGAGTATCGATTCCTCCGCGGTCTCTGCGATGCCGAGGAGATACTGGAGTTGGCGCTCGAGTGGTTCAGTCGCCCCCTCGCCACGGGCCAGCAGCTTTTCCGCAGCGAACTGTCGTACCGGCTCGAGCAAGCGATACCGGGCCCTGTCGCCCAAGGTATCGGCGACGATGAGTGAGCGCGCCACCAAGTGACGCGATCATATCGAGGGTGGATCCAGCCTCGGCCGAACCATCGGCCAGCACCGCGTCGGCGCTCTCCAACGTGAAGCCGCCGGCGAAAACGGAAAGTCGCTCAAACGCCACCTGCGTGGGCGGGCTGAGCAGCTGATAACTCCACTCAACTGCCGCCCGCATGGTTTGGTGCCGCGATGGAGCTCCGTGCTCAGGGCTCCGGAGCAGGGACAGTCCTTCGTCCAACCCTGAGACGACTTGTTGGAGCGACAGCACGGGTACCCAGGCCGCGGCAAGTTCCAACGCGAGCGGCAGGCCGTCAAGGCGCCGGCAGATGGCCGCGACGTGCATGTCCCGCGCAGGTGACGGGTCAGCGTTTTCGGCGACGAGCCGCGCGCGATCCATGAACAGCTCGACGGATTCGCTCTGTCCATAGTCACCGGGGTTTGGTAGCGAGAGCGGGCCGAGTCGCCATACATGTTCTCCCTGCACACCCAAGGCCTCTCGACTCGTGGCGAGGATAGCGAGGTCAGGACACTTGGCGAGCAGCGCCTGCGCCGCGCTTGCTGCAGCGGTGAGCACGTGTTCGCAGTTGTCGAGGATGAGGAGCTGGCGACCTCTGGAAAGTGACTGCGCAGACGAACTCGAGGCGACTGACTCCGGGATGCTTCAGCGCATGGACAGCATCGGCGATGGTGGCGGCGGCGCGAGCAGGATCATCGATTCTTGCGAACTCCGCAAGCCAGATCCCGTCGGGGAACGCGCTCGTCAGCGCGCGGGCCAGCTCGACGGCAAGCCGTGTTTTGCCGGAACCACCTGCGCCAACGATACTGACGAGGTGGTTTGCGCCCACGAGGCCTCGCAGCTGATCGAACTCTTGACGACGTCCCACGAACCTCGAGAGGGGCGCACGAATGCCCGGAGGCGTGACAAGCGTTACCCCCATGTCGGTCGCACCATGATACGGGATCATCGCCGCATTGTCCGGCGGCATTCCGCCTCGAGGTTGACAACACCAACCGATCTGCCATGTCAGGATCGGTGCACTAGCCGAGAGCCGACAGCGCCTCGTCGACATCCATGGCGATGCAGGTGAAGGACGGCACGTCGCGCACCGTATGCGTGGACGCCTCGCTGGCACGCATCTCGTGCACGAGGTCGAGAAAGTCCGCCACCGAGTCGCTCTCGAACGCCACCACGAAGTCCTGGTCGTCGAGACCGAACGAGTAGGTGGTGTTGATCTTCACGCCCGGGTACTCGTGGCCCATGGCGATGTGCTCGCTCATCTGCCGCTGCCGTTCCTCGGCACTGAGCCGGTACCACGCGCGCGTCTTGACGAAGGGATACACGAACAGGTAGCGACGGCCGGTGGGAGCGATGACCAGCCGGTTGCTCCTCCCCTCCTGGTTCTCGTGGCGATGCTTCTCGACGTACATGCTCTGCTTGGTCATCGAGAAATAGCTGTAGGGCTGCTCGAGGTACGCGGCCAGGCGGGTGCGGTTGAGGCGGGCTGAGAACTCGTGGAGGTCGTCGACGTGCTCGCTCACCAGCCAGAGCATGAAGTCGGCATCGCCACGAGTCCCGACCGTGCTGTACGAGCGGATGAGCACGCCATCGCGATCACCGATCTCGCGTACCAGCGCGGCAACCTCCTCGCGATCGGCGGCGCGCTCGGTCGCGGGACGCAGGCGCCACTCGGGCTTGACGCGGTAGAAGGCGAACCGGATGTGCTGGCGCGCGGTGGGGACCGGTGCCGTGGCGTCTCGGACGGTCAGCGGCGCGGTCACCTCAGACATGGCCTGGCCATCGTACCTGAGGCCCCATCACGTCCCGCCGTGCAGCGCCTCGGCAAGAGCGCGCTTGCGCAGCAGCCGCTGCTCGCGGCGGACGCGAGCCTCGGCCTGGCGCCGGCGCTCCTCCTCGGTGACCGCGATGACCTTGGCGACCTCGGCCGGCCTGCCCTCGCGGTCGAGGCCGACGTACACGAGGTGCGCGCTGGCCACATGGAGCCTGTCGCCCGACGGGATTCGCTCGACGTCGACCCGAACGCTGATCTCCATCGAGGTGTGATGCGCGTCATTGACCCGCGCATGAACGGTGAGCAGGTCACCGATGTAGACGGGTGCGAGAAAGCTCATCTCGTCCATGGTCGCGGTCACCACGCGTCGCCGCGCGTGCTTGACGGCGGCAATCCCCGCCGCGGTGTCGACCAGCCGCATGATCGTGCCGCCGTGCACGTATCCCGAGTTGTTGGCGTGCTCAATCTCCATCGACACCGACAGCAGCGTCTCCGAATCGGAGGTCGGACGCGGAGTGAGATCCACGTTGCTGTACAGGTCGTTGCGATCCTCGCGCGAGCGGATGAAGTCCATCAGCCGAGGACGTCCAGGCTTGCGCGCACCAGCGTCTCGACTCCGACCGGCAGGGCCGCCTCGTCGATATCGAAATAGGCGCTGTGGTGTGGGGGCACCGGGCCCCGCTCCGGATGACCGGCGCCGACCAGGAAATAGCATCCCGGCGCGCGCTCCAGGAAGCAGGCGATGTCGTCGCCGACGGTGATCGGCACCGCGATGTCCACGTGGTCCTCACCGACGGTGGCTGCGGCTGCACGATGCACCAGGTCAGCGGTCGCGGCGTCGGACACGACCGGTGGGCAGCCGCTGCCCCGCGAGAAATGCGCCTGGGCACCATACCCACTTGCCACCGCGGTCGCGATCTCCGCGATGCGGCGCAGCAGACGGTCGCGCTCGCTCGGATCGATCGCGCGCGTGGTGCCGAGCAACGCTGCGGAATCGGCGATGACGTTGAAAGCGGTCCCCGCGGTCACGCGGCCGATCGTGATCACGGCCGGTGAGAACGGCGACGTCTCCCGGCTGATGATCGACTGGATGGCCAGGATCACCTGCGCGGTGACCACCACGGGGTCGATCGCGGTGTGCGGCATGCCGCCGTGCCCGCCCCGGCCCTGGATCGTGACCGAGAAGCTGTCGGCGCTCCCGAAGATGACGCCAGACTTGACAGCAACTCGCCCGGTCTCGAGTGGTGCCCAGAGGTGAATGCCGAGGACACGATCGACGCCCTCGGCCGCGCCGTCGGCGATCATCGGCATCGCGCCCGAGGCGGTTTCCTCGGCGGGCTGGAAGCAGAGGCGCACGCGGCCCGACCAGCTGTCGCGCAGGGCAACCAGCGCGGTCGCCGCCCCGAGGGTCATGGCAACGTGACCGTCGTGTCCGCAGGCGTGCATCACGCCATCGACGCCGGACGTGACCACGCGGTCCTCGCCACGCTCGGTGATGGGCAGCGCATCCATGTCGGCGCGCAGCATCAGCGTCGGTCCGGGTTTGCCGCTGTCGAGGTCGGCGATCACCCCGGTCCCGCCCACCGCGGTGCGAACCGTGAAGCCGAGGTCGGCGCTGCGCTGCGCGACCATGACGGCGGTATCACGTTCCTCGAGTGACAGCTCCGGGTGCCGGTGCAGCGCCCGCCTGGTCTCGGTGACCTCCTCACGGGTCCTGTCGACCTCGGCTCGAATGCGGGCGTCGCCGTCGGCCGCGACGCCGCTCACGACGAGCCGGTGGCGCCGGCACCACTGCGCCGCAGCGCGACCGCCTGGATGGAGCCGTTGTTGACCACCCGTGTCGCGCCCGAAGCGCGTGCCCGCCGGCGGAGGTCCAGGTCACCATGGTGCGAGAACCCAACGATCTCGAGGCCCGGGCGCTCCGCGCGAAGGTGCTCGATCAGCGCGAGGCGAGGCTCGATCGCGGTGTTGAGGTCGACGAACACCAGGTCGACGTCGGGAACCGCGTCCCCGGCAACCTGAACGGAGCTGCCCCCGGCTCGGCGCATCGTGGTGCTCAGCTGGCTCGCGAACATGAGGTCGTCACTGACCAGCGCGACCGTGACCGTACCCGGTGAGCCCATGCCGCCCATCATAGGTGCGGGGGCAGTGCGCCCTCGGGCAGACTGCGCCACGCGGCCGGACGCCGCGACGCCAGACCAAACGCCGCCGCAGAGGAGTGCCGCATGGAGATCGGGAGCGTGGGAATCGTCGGTGCCGGGCTCATGGGCTCAGGGATCGCCGAGGTGTGCGCCCGCAATGGGATCCGGACCCTGGTCACCGAGGCCGGACCCGAGCAGCTGGCCGCCGGTCAGCGCCGGGTGAGCGCGTCGCTCGAGCGCGGACGCATGACCGGGAAGCTGAGCGACGACGACGTCGAGCGCATCAACGGGCTCCTCACCTTCACACCGCGACTCGAGGACTTCGAGGAGTGCGACTTCTGCGTCGAGGCGATCGTCGAGCAGCTGCCCGCCAAGGTCTCGCTGTTCGGGCGGCTCGACCACATCGTCGCCGAGGATGCGATCCTCGCGACCAACACCTCGGCGCTGCCGATCATCGAGATCGCGCGCGCAACCCGGCGGCCCGATCGCGTCATCGGCACGCACTTCTTCAACCCGGCGCCGGTCATGAAGTTGATCGAGGTGGTCCGGAGCATCGCCACCAGCGACGAGACCCTGGAGGACACGCGCGCGCTGGGCGAGCGGCTCGGCAAGCGAATCATCGTTGCGCAGGATCGCGGCGGCTTCATCGTCAACCTGCTGCTGATTCCATTCCTCACCCACGCCATCCGGCTCTATGAATCGGGGTTCGCAACCCGCGATGACATCGATGAAGGGATGCGCCTCGGCTGCGGCCATCCCATGGGGCCGCTGCAGCTGCTCGACTACATCGGCCTCGACACCGCGATGTTCGTGTGCGAGTTGCTCTACGAGGAGTATGCGAACAGCGACTTCGCGCCTCCCCCACTGCTCCGCCGCATGGTCTCCGCCGGGTACCTCGGGAAGAAGAGCGGGCGCGGGTTCTACGAGTACTGAGCGCAGGATTGCCTCGGGCCGGCGCGGTCAGTTGGGCCGGTCGGCCGGCACCGGCGCGGGGGTCTGACGCTCCTCGACGTTGAGGTTGACCACGCCGATACGGTTGCCGCCGGTCCAGAACTCGGTGGTGTACACACCGGGCTCGCCGAACATCGGCTGCAGGATGGTGACGGTCGAGATGCTGATCTCCTGCCCCGGCACGAGCCTCGCGCCCGCGGCCTGGAACTGCAGCGTCACCGGCGGGAGAACCAGCTTGCCCTGCGAGTCGGTCAGGCGAAGCTCGACCTGGTGTGCCTGCCCGACGTCGGCGGCGCTGAACCGGAACCCGGCGACCACCGCGAAGGCCGCCCGGCCGGGAAGCGATGCCATCGAGAGCGCGCTGAACCCCCCGCCGAGCACGTACAGCTTCCCGTCCGGCGGGACCACCGCGCTGTCGGCGAAGAAGGCGAAGCTCAAATCCATCGGGTAACTTTCGCACGCAGGCCCTGGGCGGAGCCGAGCCCGGGTGGGCGACCATTGAACGTGATGAGCGACCCGGCCCCGCGCAACCTGCACGTGTTCGTATGCACGACGGTCGGACGTCATCACTGCGGCGGCCAGGGATCCGAGCACGTCCTCCAGCGGTTGCGCGACGAGGTCGAGCGCCTCGAGCTCACCTGGGTGCGCACCACGAGGATGGGCTGCAATCAGCAGCACCACCAGGGGCCGATCCTCATCGTGTATCCCGACGGGGTCTGGTATGGCCACCTGCAGGTCGCCGACGTCGACGAGATCATCGCCGAGCATCTCATCGGCGGCCGTCCGGTCGAGCGCCTGCGCATCGTTCCCGACGGTCCGTGGTCCGCGACCTCGCTGACCTGAGACGGTGCGGGAGTGTAGGGTGAATGCCAGCAATTCACTGACACTGGAGGCGAATCGGCATGGGCTATCTCCGAGGATTCATGCACGGGGCTGCGGTGGGAACGGTCGTCGGCCTCTGCGTCGCGCCGCAGACCGGCGACAAGACGCGTGCGCAACTTCGCGTGCTGACCGCGGCTGCGCGCGAGGGCGCGATGACCACCGGGCGGGCGCTCAGCAGGGCAAAGCCGATGGCCAGCGGAGCCGCGCACCTGGTGGCCACGGCGCGCCATCGCGGCGAGCACGCCACCAACGGCACCGCCGCGAAAGGCGCGGCAGTCTAGGGACGCTCTCGGTTCAGCCGCCGGTGGCGGCCGGCTCGGGCACCGGGCCGCCGAGCCCGCAGAGCACCCCGAGGGCGCCGGTGATGAGGTCGAAGATGTTCATCACCTGCGTGAAATGGATGCCCGCGACGCTTCGGGTCGCCGCCGCATTGTCCGGGTTGACGAACCCGATCAGCGCGAGGAGCAGGAGCACGACACCGACGGTCAGAACGATCTCCTCGCCGATCCGCCCCGGCGCTCTGAAGCCCGCATAGGCGAGGACGACGCCGATCACCACGTCGAGGAGGTCGCGGACGTAGGTCAGATGGAGCATCATCGGCCCGACATTGCCCTGGGGCTGATGGTGGACCAGGGTTCCCGCGTCCCCGGTGAGCAGGCCGCCGATACCGACGGCGAGGAAGACGACCGCCCCGAATTGCGCGTACAGACGTGCCATCGAGGTCAGACGGTAGCGGATCCGGCGGGCAGCCAGCGAGCGGCGACCATGGTCACATTGTCGGTGCCTCCGGCGGCGATTGCCGCATCGCAGGCGCGCGTGAGGGCCATGCCGAGCGGATCCGGTGCGGCCACGATCGCACCCAGCGTCGGGTCTGACAGCGGCTCCCAGAGTTCGTCGGAGCAGAGGAGCAGGATCGCGCCCGGGTTGGCCTCGACCTCGAACACGTCCGCTTCGACCGGGTCGCCCATCACCGCGCGTTCGATGAGGTTGCGCTTCTGGTGGTGGCGGGCCTCCTCGGCGCCGAGGATCCCGAGCCGCACCTGACCCGCTGCCCAGGAATGATCGTCGGTGATCTGGGTCACCTGCGACCCTTTGATCAGGTAGGCGCGGCTGTCGCCCACATTGGCCACAGTGGCGTGGGTGCCCTGGACGATCGCCAGGACAAGGGTCGTCCCCGGGTTGCCGCCGATCGACCGGCGGGCGACGGCGACCGCATCGTTGGCCGCCGCCACCGCCCGGCGCAGCGTCGATGCCGCGTCGGCGGACGGCTCGGCGGCCGAGAGGACCGCCATCGCACCCGTCACCGCGGCTTCGGCGGACTCGAGGCCGCCCCGGTGGCCCCCCATGCCGTCGGCGAGGGCGAGGACCGCGGTCCTGCCGCCCGGTCCGATCAGCGCATCCCACACGTCCTGGTTCTGGGTGCGCACCGGCCCGCGATCGGTGATGCCGGCGATCTCCAGCGCCTCACCCTCGCGGGCGATCGACCGCGTGGTGCGGTCGTCGCTCACCCGCCGGCCCCGGCCTCGGCAGCCGCGGGATGGCCGAGCACGCGCTGCACGACCTCATCGGCGGCGGCGACAGGGTCCAGGCACTGGATGGTCTGCATGCCGAGGTCAGCCGCCGCCTCGACGTTGCAGAGCAGGTCGTCGATGAAGAGGCAGCGATCGGGGGCCACGCCCAGGCGGCTGCAGGTCAGCTGGTAGATCGCCGGGTCGGGCTTGCGCATCCCCACCTTCGACGAGTTCGACCACCACGTCGAACAGCTCATCGACGGGAAAGAGCTTGGTGAAGATCGCCTCGCCCTCGCTCGAGATGTTGGTGAGCAGGGCGGTCCGGTAGCCGGCATCGCGGACCTGGCGGACGGCGTCGATCATGGCGCCGCACGCGACCATGCCCCTGCCAAAGATCACCTGCTGCGCTTCGCGCGGGTCCACGGGATCATTTCCGTCGGCGACGTAGCGCGCGATCATCCTGTCGAAGAACTCGTCGTCGGAGATCTTGCCCATCTCGAGCAGGTGCAGATCGTGGACGCCGGTGGTGAGGTGGTAGTGGTCGCGGAACTCGCCGAGGAAGAACGCGATGACCGAGAACCACTCCGGCGGGACGTCGGTCCGGTGGTGAAAGAGGGGCTCGGTCATGACCCCGCCGAGATCGAAGACCACCGCATCGAACTCGCGACTGGTGGGGGCCGTATCGGTGGTCGGCTGCGGTTGCGTCATCGCCTCCATTGTGCCTAACCGTGCCAACATCCCCGGTCATGCTGGTTCTGAGCAAGCACGACGTGGAGGGCCTGCTCTCCGCGCCGGCCATGCTCGAAGCGCTGGAGGCGGGCTTCCGCGCGTACTCCACAGGGCAGGCATCCGTGCCTCCCCGCACCGCGGCGCGGGCGCCGGCAGGGCTGCTCGGCGCCATGCCCGGCTGGGTGGCGGAGCGCGGATTCGCGCTCAAGGCGGTGAGCGTCTTCCCGGGCAACGGCGACCGTGGACTGCCGACCCACCAGGGCGTGATCACGCTCTTCGACGAGCAGGATGGCGCGCTGCTGAGCGTCATGGACGGCGAGCACATCACCGCGATGCGGACCGGCGGCGGCGCCGCGGTTTCGACCCGCATCCTGGCCCGCCCCGACGCGAAGACGCTGACCATCCTCGGCGCGGGCGTCCAGGGCCACTCCCACCTCGCCACCGTGCCCCTGACACGCGAGTTCACGGCCATTCGCATCGCCTCGCGCGACCGCGACCGCGCGGCGGCGCTGGCAGCAACCGACCCACGCTGCGTGGTGATCCCGAGCTTCGAGGAGGCGATCCACGGCGCCGACGTGGTGTGCTGCTGCACCGACGCCGGCGAGCCGATCACGCGCTACGAGTGGTTCGACCCCGGAACCCACGTGACCTCGGTGGGAGGGACCTTCGGCCCCGAGCTGGACGCCGAGACGATTCACCGCGGGAGGGTTTTCGTCGAGTGGAAGGGGGCCGCCCAGAATCCGCCGCCCGCGGGGGCCCACGAGCTCCAGGGAATCGACCCGGCCGCCATCACCGAGGTCGGCGAGGTGATCGCCGGGTTGAAACCCGGGCGGGAGAGCTCACAGGAGATCACCGTCTACAAGTCGACGGGCAGCGGTTTCGAGGATGCGGTGGTGGCGCAGATCGTCTACCGGGCCGCCGTCGCCGCCCGGGTCGGCACGGAGGTCGAACTGTGACCGCCATCGCGGGCGTCGACGCAGCGGCGGTGCACGACGTGTCACGGCTGCTTGCGCCGCATATCCGCCACACCCCGCTGATCCCGACGCCGGCGGGCGGGTACCTGAAGCTCGAATCACAGCAGCCGACCGGGAGCTTCAAGGTTCGCGGCTTCTTCGCAGCCGCTCATCTGGTGGAGCGCGAACGCATGGCGCGCGGGCTCCTCACGGTCAGCGCCGGCAACGCCGCGCTGGCCTGCGCCTACGTCGCGAAATCGCTCCGCGTGCCCTGTCGCGTGGTGATGTTCGACAGCGCGCCGGTGCTCAAGGTTGATGGCGTCCGCGCCCTCGGCGCGAGGGCGGTGCTGATGCCGCGCGAGCGCCTGCTCGAATGGATCGCATCGCGCGCGTGGGAACAGGACCCCGAGTTGTTCATCCATCCGTTCGCGAACGAGACGGTGATCACCGGCCACTCGTCGATCGTTCCCGAGATCCTCGCCGACCTTCCCGATGTCGAGCGCGTGCTCGTACCGGTTGGCGGTGGCGGCTTGATCTGCGGTATCGCGCTGGGGTTCGCCGCGCTGAAGCCTGACGTGCGGGTGATCGGCGTGCAATCCGACGGATATCCGTTGTGGCAGCAGGCCTTTGCGGTCAACGGACCACCCGGTCTCACGCCCCGGACGATCGCCGACGGCACCTCCGCGCCCTTCGACCCGGTGATGTTCGAACGCCTGAGGTCACTCGTGAGCGAGTGGGCTCTCGTCCCCGAGACGACACTGCGAAAGACGGTGGCACGCCTCGCCACCGAGGTGAAGGTCGTCGCCGAGGGAGCGGGCGCGCTCGCCTACGCCGCGATGCTCGACGCACAACCAACGTCGCGCACGGTGGCCATCCTCAGCGGCGGGAACATCGACCCCTCGCTCCTGGCGGAGTTGCTCACGGAGTAGCCCCGGCCTCGTTGAAACTCGGAGGCCGCGCGGCGGCACGCGACCGCGTACCCCCGGGACTCACGCCGAGTGCGGAACGGACGCGGTCAGCTCCCGCCGGAGCTGGCGACCGGGCCGCCGCCGGATCCGGCCTGCGGCGCCTGCGCGGGGACGAAGAAGCTCGGCTGCTGAGTCACCGGTTGCTGGTTGACGGGTTGCTGCGGGATCTGCCCGGTGGCGGGATCGGCCACGGCGGGCGGGCTGGCCGGCGCCTTCGCGTGACCCGGGGCAGTGGTCGCCGCGACGACCGAGAGCACCACGGTGCATCCGGCCGCGGCGATGCCGGCATAGAGCGTGATCCGTCGCCGCAACAGCAGGCTCAGGTCTCTGCGGAGGCGCGCGGAATCGAGTTCGCCAGGGGCCATCGCACCCAGCGTAGCCGGGAAAACTTGCGGGATCGTGACCGTCCGGCGACGCGTTCGGACGGCCTCCGGCATGAAATGCCATGCTTGCGGCCCCCACGGGAAGGGTCGATGGCGGTGCCGGACTGGGCGTTCGGTGTCCGCCCAGCGCCGCGAGAGTTGCAGGGGAGATGGGTGAGGGGGTTCGCGACGACCCGACCACCGGCCGCATGGTGTGGACGGTGATTCGGCGCGTCCGCCGCGCCGCCCTCGCCACTGGCGCGGTGATCGCGGTTGCAGCGAGCATGAGTGCCGTCGCCGTCCGGAGTGTCGCCGACGTTCAGCCGGGGCCGTCGAGCCAGGGGACGGGCGCTCTGACCCACGGCAAGCTGGTGGCGGGTGCGGGAGGCACCTACCTTCCCATCATCCCGGCGGGGATCACGCCGGGCGGCTCCGACCCCCGGAATCCACTCACCGTCCCGCCACCGGGCGTCAATCCGCAGGGCATGAGCTGTCCGGTGGTGCGCCGCGTCCACGGCCCCGGCGGCGGGATCGTCCTGGTGCTCTCCATCCTCCCGACCTTCACGAAGAACGGAGCGGGCGGCTACGACGGCACCGATTCTCGATTCGGCTATGCGGTCGCCGGCGCGATTCCACCGGGCGGGAACCCTGCGGATACCGCCATCGGAAGCCCCGCCACGGCGGCCAACGTCGGTGGTCACGTGGTCGCGGTCACGGCATTCCTCCGCACGCGGGGCACGTGGGTGGACGCGCAGCCGGTCGCACCCTATGGGGGAGCTGCCAGGGCGCCACCTTCGTCTTCAGCTCTCCATACCTGGCCGGTGACGCACCCGCTCCGGAGCCGCCGGTCAGCGTGCTCTCCACGCCGCCTTTCCCGATCGGCGCGAACCTCGAAACCGCGCTGACCCGCAACTGGACGGTGGGCACCGTCGACATGATCCCTGGCTCCTCGACCACGTCGCGGACCTGGGTCCATGTCCCCACCTGCGTATGGATGGCGTCGACGGTGCCCACCGCGGCTGAACCCTCTCATGCGCTCACCTCCACGGTGGTGGGCGGGTACACGCTCTTCCTCCTCTACGACGTCACCGTGACTCCCGGGACCGTCGCATGGAACTGGGGCGACGGCACCTCCTCGGTCGCATCGGGTCCGGTCGAGCGCGGGCCCGCACGCCTGCCGGCATACGACCCATCGACGCAACGCTGGACCGACCCGTGCGCGGTGAGCCATAACTACACGGCCGTCTCGACCGGCGCGACCATCACGGCGACCGAGACCTTCACGGTCACGATCACGGTCAGCTGGAGCGACGGTGTCGCGATCCACACCGAGCCGGTGGCATGCGACGCAACGACGGGTGGCGCCTGCCGCCTGACGATCGGCCCGCGTGACGGTTGGCAGAGCGGTCCGCATCCCGTCGACCAGATCGAACCGGTGCCCTTTCAACCGGCCTCACCCGCGCCGTAACCGGTCCTCAGAATCAGCGGCTGCGCAGCGACCTGCCGGTCATCTCGGCCGGCACGGGGAGGCCCATCGCATCCAGGACGGTCGGCGCGATGTCGCGCAGACCGCCGCCCTCGCGCAGCGGCGCGTCGCCGGCGCCGCAGAGGATCACGGGCACGGGGCTGGTGGTATGCGCCGTGAGCACCGACCCGTCGCGGCGGTCGATCTTGTATTCGGCGTTGCCATGGTCGGCGGTGATCAGCAGGCCGCCGTGCGCAGTGTCGACCGCCGTCGCAATACGTCCCAGGCACGCGTCCACGAACTCGACCGCGCGCACCGTCGCCTCGAAAACGCCGGTGTGTCCGACCATGTCGGCGTTGGCATAGTTGGCGATGATCAGCGCGTCGTCGCCCCGCTCCAGTCGAGCGATCACCGCGTCGGTGACGCCGGCGGCGCTCATCTCCGGGACGGTGTCGTAGGTCGCGACCCGTTGGGACGGAACCAGCAGGCGGTCCTCGCCCAGAAACGGTGTCTCCCGTCCACCATTGATGAAGTAGGTGACGTGCGCATATTTCTCGGTCTCGGCGACGTGGAACTGGCGCAGCCCGGCGGCGCTGACCTCCTCGGCCAGCGTGTGCAGCACGTCCTCGCGTGGGAATGCCACCCGCGCATCGAGGTCCCGCTCGTATTCCGTGAACGTGACCAGCTCGACGTCGCGCAGCACCCTCGATCGCGGGAAGCCGTCGAAGTCCACGTCCACCAGCGCGTGCGACAGCTCGCGGGCGCGATCCGGGCGGAAGTTGAAGAAGATGATCGAGTCGCCGTCCTCGATGCGGACGCGCCTGCCGTCGTGCACGATCGACACCGGGGGGATGAATTCGTCGGTGACGTCCACCGCGTACTGCGCTTCGATGTATGCGACCGCGTCGGGTGCGACGTTGTCCCCGTCGCCCGCGATGGTCTCGTAGGCGCGCTGGATGCGATCCCAGCGCCGGTCTCGGTCCATGGCGAAATACCGTCCGGAGACCGATGCGATCGCACCCACCCCCACGGCATCGAGCGCGTCGATGAAGCTGCGGACGAACCCGGACGCGCTCGCCGGCGGCTCGTCGCGCCCGTCGAGAAACGCGTGAAACCACACCGAGCTGAGGCCGCGGCGACGGGCGAGCTCGGCCAGTGCGACCGCATGATCCTGATGGCTGTGCACGCCGCCGGGCGAGATCAATCCGAGGCAGTGCAGCGTGGCGCCGCGGTCGCGGGCACGATCCACCGCTTCGCAGAACACGGTGTTCTCGTAGAAGCTGCCGTTCTCGATGGCGAGGTTGATCGAGACCAGCGGCTGATAGATGAGGCGTCCTGCGCCGATGGTGAGATGGCCCACCTCCGAGTTGCCCTGCTGGCCGCGTGGAACGCCCACCGCCTCACCGCTGGCGTCGACCGTCGTATGCGGCCAGCGCTGCTCCAGCGTGTCGAGCACCGGGGTGCGCGCGGCTGCGATCGCGTTCCCGTACGGGTCCGGGTTGCATCCCCATCCGTCCAGGACCACCAGCACGAAGGGCCGTGTCCCGCTCATCCCGCGCTACGCGGTCGCACGGGGTCCGGCGTGCGCCTCGGACGCGGCGACGACGATGACGCCGAATTCCTCGGCGCGCAGGCTCACACCACCGACCAGCGCGCCGTCGATGTCCGGCTCCGCAAACAGCGACGCCGCGTTGGCGGCGGTGACGCTGCCGCCGTAGAGCACGCGCGGGGCACCGTCGAGGTACCTGGCTCGCACGTGCCGCTTGATGTGCGCGACCACCTCCTGCGCCTGCTCCGGCGTCGCGGTGCGGCCGGTGCCGATCGCCCAGACCGGCTCATAGGCGATCACCCAGTCATCGACGGACGGTGGACCTTCGACCTCGGCGAAGACGGCATCGAGCTGGCGCTCGACCACGTCGAAGGTGCTGCCGGCGTCGCGCTCATCGCTGGTCTCCCCCACCGCCACGATCACCTGAAGCCCGTGCGCGAGCGAGGCGACGAACTTCTTCCCGACCTCGTCGTCGCGCTCGCCGAAGAGGTGTCGTCGCTCGGAGTGACCGACGAGCGTGAGGTCGCACCAGCCTGCGAGCATCGCCGGTGAGATCTCGCCGGTGAAAGCGCCGGCATCCTTGTAGTACACGTCCTGCGCGCCGAGTCGGACGCCCGTGCCGTCCAGCACCGCGCGAACCGCCCACAGGTGGGTGAATGGGGGCAGCACAGCCACGTCGACGCCGGTCGTCCCCGCGACGGCGGCGCACACCGCCTGCGCGAGGGCAATGCCCTCGTCGACGGTCGTGTTCATCTTCCAGTTCCCGGCGACCATCGGCCGCGACGCCGGGCCGCTCCGGGACGGGATCAACGCCGCGCCACCTCGCGATCGCGCAGCGCCGCGACGCCGGGCAGCGTCCTCCCCTCGAGGAACTCGATGGTCGCGCCGCCGCCCGTGCTGATAAAGCCGATCTTGTCGGCAACACCTGCGTCCTGGACGGCGGCCGCGAGGTCGCCCCCGCCGATCACGGTGGTGGCCTTGGATGCCGCGACCGCGCGAGCGACGTCGCGCGTCCCGGTCGCGAACGCGGGAATCTCGTAGATGCCCAGCGGGCCGTTCCAGATGATCGTCCCGGCTGAGGCGCAGTCGGCGGCGATGCTCGCGACCGTGTCGGGTCCGGCGTCGACCACCATCCACCCGTCGGGGATCGCCTTCCAGGCGGCAATCTGGGTCGGGGCATCGGCCGCAACCCGCTCGACGACGACGCCGTCGACGGGAAGGCGCAGATCGGCGCGCCGTCCCGGAGCCGAGTCGAGGAGGCGCCGCGCGGTGGGCACCTCATCCTCCTCGACGAGCGACGTTCCCGTGCTCTCGCCGAGGGCGCGATAGAACGTGCATGCCATCGCACCGCCCACCCAGAGCACGTCGACGCGGTCGAGGAGATGGTCGAGCACCCCGACCTTGGTCGAGATCTTCGACCCCCCGACAATCGCCACGACCGGCGTGCGCGGGTTGTCCATCACGCCTCCGAGCATCTCCAGCTCGCGTGCCATCAGCTTGCCGGCAACCGCCGGAAGCAGGTGCGCAACGCCCTCGGTCGATGCGTGCGCGCGGTGGGCTGTGCCGAACGCGTCGTTGACGTACACCTCCCCGAAGGCGGCGAGCCGCCTCGCGAACGCGGGATCGTTGGCCTCCTCGCCGGGATCGAAGCGGACGTTCTCGAGCATGCCCACGTCGCCGTCATGCAGCGAATCGACCATGCTCTGGGCGCTGTCGCCAACCACGTCGGAGGCGAGGCGCACGTCCGCACCGAGCAGGCTGCTCAGTCGGGCCGCGATGGGTCCCAGCCGCGCGCTGTCGTCGATCCTGCCTTTGGGGCGGCCAAGGTGAGCCACCACGATCACCCGGGCGCTTCGAGCCCGGAGCGCCTCGATGGTGGGGATCGCCTCGCGGATCCTGCGATCATCAGTGATCGCGCCATCGCGCATCGGGACGTTGAGATCCTCGCGCAGCAGGACTCGCTTCCCGTGCACGTCGATGTCATCGATGGTCGCCTTGGACAGCGCCATCCTGTCTCCTAGAGCCTGGCCACGACGAGGTTCACCAGATCGACGACGCGGCAGGAGTATCCCCACTCGTTGTCGTACCAGGCGAGCACCTTGACGGTGCGGTCACCGAGCAGCATCGTCGACGGCGCATCGAAGATCGACGAGTGCGGGTCGTGGAGAAAGTCCATCGACACCAGCTGTTCCTCGCTCACCGCGAGGATGCCCTCGAGCTTGGCACTTGCCGCCTCGCGCATCTCGCCGTTGACGTCGTCGATGCTCGCGCTCTTGGACAGTGTCGCCGTGAGGTCGACGAGGCTGACATCGGGAACCGGGACGCGCAGCGACATGCCGGCGAACTTGCCCTTCAGCTCCGGGAGCACCAGCGCAACTGCCTTGGCGGCCCCGGTCGTGGTGGGGATGATCGACAGTGCGGCCGCGCGCGCGCGACGCTTGTCCTCGTGGGGCGCGTCGAGGATGACCTGGTCCTTGGTGTACGCGTGCACCGTGGTCATGAAGCCGGTCTCGATGCCGAAGCTGTCGCTGAGCACCTTGGCGACCGGCGCCAGGCAGTTGGTCGTGCACGAAGCGTTGGAGATGATGTGATGCTCGGCCGGGTTGTACGAGGAGTTGTTGACGCCCATGCAGATGGTGATGTCCTCGTTCTTCGCGGGCGCGGTGATCACCACCTTGCGCGCACCGCCGTCGATGTGACCTTTGGCCTTGACCGCATCGCTGAAGAACCCCGTCGATTCCACAACGACGTCGACGCCGAGATCCCCCCACGGGAGACGCTGCGGATCGCGTTCGGCGAGCACCTTGATCACCCGTCCATCCACCGTGATGCTGTCACCATCGGCAGCAACTGTGCCGGGGAAACGGCCGAGCACGCTGTCGTACTTGAGCAGGTGAGCCAGCATCTCGGGGGTCGTGATGTCGTTGACGGCCACGATCTCCAGCTCGGGGGAGCGTTCCCTGGCGGCACGCAACACGTTGCGTCCGATGCGGCCGAAGCCGTTGATGCCAACTCTCACTCCCATGCGGGGCAACCTCCGGTGACTGTTGATTCAGCGCCTGCGGACACGTACTTCCACCCTATCACCGCCCTCACCCGCCGCGGCGACCAGGCGATGCAGCCGCCCGGCCATCGCGGGCCTGCTGCAGCCGGCCAGCTCCGCCAGATGCGCCAGGTCGTCGTCGGGGTGGAGGGACCGGAGCTCAGCGGCCTCGCGGAGCGCGGGCGGCAGCGCCTCCCAGCGGACTGCATCGGCCTCGAGCGCGGCGATCGACTCCAGCTGGCGCACCCCCGCCGCTGCCGTCCTGCGCAGGTTGGCGGTCTCGGCGTTGAGACGGCGGTTCACGCCGTTGCGAACTTCGCGGATCACCCGCCCTGCCTCGAAGGTCAAGCGCCCCGCCTGTGCGCCGATGGAGCTCAGAGCGTCGCCCACCGCGGGACCGGAGCGCACCGTGACCACCCACCGCCCCCGCCGCCGTCGGGTTCGCGCGCTGACCCCGAGGCTCACAAGATCAGCGACCAGGCGGCGCGCGCCGGATTCGTCCGCGCAGCCGATCTCGAGGTACGGCTCACCATCGGGACGCACCAGACGGCCGGCGCCGAGGAACGCGCCCCGGAGGCGGGTCCTCCGGCAGCAGGTTTTCTCTGAGGACGGCTGCAGCGTCGCGGCATCGATGCCAACCACCACGTAGTGGGTGCGTCTCGCGGCCACGACACGTGAGACATGGGCCGGGATCCCGTCGGCATGGAGCGCCTGCATCGCTGCGCGCACCGCGACCGGCCGTGTGGTCGCGATCGCACCCGGAACCGCAGTCACCAGCGCAAGACCCTCGACGAGCGAGCGCCGGCAGCACGGTAGCAGTGGTGTGTACGGCGCCAGTTCAGCGACGACCCGCTGCGTGAAGGAAAGCGCCGCGTCCGCTCCTGACCTCGGATGCGCCCGGCGTGCTCGTGTATGGGGGGTCACGTCCTGGCGCTGGATGGAGCGCTCCACGCGGATTCGACACGTCGCGCGTATGCGACCCCTGCGGGTGCTCGTTTGCTCTCGTAGAATGCCGTGGCGCGCCTGGACTGCTCGAGTGCGCCGGTGACGCTTCCCGACAGAAACAACACCTCGCCCAGCGCGAGCGCGGCCTCGGCCTTCTCGAATGGCGCCTGCGTCGACGCTGCGAGTTGCGCGGCGCGTTCCGCGAGGTTGAACGCCTCAGCGAAGTCGCCACTGCGTGCGAGGACCTTCGCGCGAACTTCGAGGCCGAGCAGCTGGGTGAAGATGTCATCGGCACCTCCCAGCTCCAAGCCTCGCAGCGCCCGCTGGTCGGCCTCGTCGTAGCGGCCGAGCGCGTACAGCGCTTCACCGAGCTGGCACTCCTGTGTCGAGAGCCACGAACGCTCTCCCAGTTGCTCGAGCTCTTCCACGCCCTGCCTGGCGACATGCTCAGCAGCCTCGAGGTCCCCTGCCAGCGTCTCGATCTGCCATGCGGACTGCATCGTGATGGCGGCGTAGACGGTCATTCCCCGTTCGCGGAACTGAGCAAGGGCATCGGCGAAGAGCGATCGTGCCTCGGCGAACTCTCCTTCGAAAGCAAGACAGTAGGCCATCCAGACCGGGAGAAACGGTTGGAACCCGCGGTTCTCCTGCTGGTCACGCTCGAGCCACGCCAGCGCTTCGTCGATCGGCATCGATCCGTTGGTCACGGCCGCCGCCGCGAACGCTCGAGAGCTGTTGGCCATCCAGGGTTCTTCCGCTTCGAGTGCGTGTTCCCTGGCACGCGTGATCGCCACCAGCGCGGCGTCGAACCGGCATCGATAATGGTGGATGAACCCAGCGGCGATCTCGAGCGCCGCCAGGGCGCTGTGGTCGTGGCTGCGTTCGATCTCGGGCCGGGCGCGCTCGACCAGTGTGATCAGCGCATCCTCGTATGCCACGGGATCGACGTTGCCTCGCCACATCGTCCCCATCAATTGCGCCTGCAGCGCCCGAATCGGCAGACCGGCAGACGTGTACCGCGCCGCTGCCCTGTCCGCACGTTCGATTGCCTCGTTCAGGCGGCCGGCCTCCACCACTGCTTGCATGAGCACCTCCTCGAGTTCGAGCTCGATGTGCCCATCGGGAAGCAGGCGTTCCGCCCGCTCCATGAGGTTGATGGTCGCCGGAGGGTCACCGCGGTCGAGGGCGCGCCTGCCGGCCGCCAGGAGCCTCGCGGCGCCCGCCGTCGCGATGGCGCGAGCGGTCTCATCCACCGGTCCGAGCTCGGCGCGATATCGGTACGCCTGCTCCAGGTGGTAGCCGGCAATCTCGTCGAGTTCCTCGAGGTCACTGCCGTGATGGATGAGCCAATCCGCGAACCGCGCATGCAACTCGGCGCGCTCGGACTTGGGCAGTGAGTCGTATGCGGCGTCCCGGATGAGCAGATGCCGGAACGTGAACGCGTCCTCACCGGCGAAGACAGGACGGTCAGGACGCAGCAGGTCCTTGCGCACCAGCGTCATGAGCCGCCCCGCAACGTCGCGCTCGTCGGGCGCCATCTGCTCGACCGCGCCGCGATGGAACGATTGCCCCTCGATCGAACCGCGCTCGAGCACGCCACGCTCCTCGGGCTTGAGCTGGTCGAACCGCGCGGCCAGCAGTGCCTTGATGTTCGGCGGAACGATCACATCGTGATTGCCGGATTCCCGCACCATCGCGACGATCTCCTCGACGAACAGCGGGTTTCCGGCAGCTGTGGCCCGAACCCGGTCGCGAAGCTCTTTGGAGATTGCTCCGTCCGCCGAAAGCAGCTCGTCGAGCAGTGCCTCGGTATCGGCGGCATTGAGCGGCTCGAGCAGCACCGTGGTTGCATTGAGCTTGCCCCCGCCCCATCCCGGCCGCCTTTCAAGGAGCTCGGGACGGCCCAGGCACAGCAGGAGGATGGGAGCGTCGCGGCTGAAGTCGCCGATGTGTTCGATGAGGTCGAAGAGGGTCGGCTCACCCCAGTGCACATCGTCGAAGATCACCGCCAGCGGCTTCTCCTCCGCGGCGGCCTCGAGCAGCTTCCGCACCGCCCAGGCGATCTCGGTTGACGACGTGGTCACCGTGGCGTCGCCGAGGATTGTCCTGAGTGGCGCGGCCACCGCGCCGTCACGCTCCATGAGCGCTGCTGCACCGGCACCGGCGGGCGTGGCGAGCAGCTGCTTCATCATCGTGATCACGGGCCAGTACGTGATGCCCTCTCCGTATGACAGGCACCGCCCGCGGAGCTGGATCGCATCGATGCCGGCCAGGAACTCGGCAGTGAGCCGCGTCTTTCCGACCCCTGCAGCGCCGAGGATGGTGAACATGCTGCACGACCGCCCGTCGACGACATTCGCAAAGGCGTCGTTGAGCATGCGCAGCTGGGTGCCCCGCCCCACCATCGGTGCCCCGATGCCATTGTGGGTGTCGCGCTTCCCACTTCCCAGTGCCACCAGTCGGTATGCCGACAACGGCAGGCTCTTCCCCTTGAGCTCGAGGGGCGCGAGCGGTTCGACGTTCACGTCGTCACGGACCAGTCGCCACGTCTCGGGACCGATGACGATCTCGCCGGGCGCAGCGGCCTGCTCGAGACGCGCCGCCACGTTGACCGCATCACCGGTGGCGAGTTGCTCCTCGGTCCCCGTGACCACCTGACCTGTGTTCACGCCGGTACGCACCATGACCGTGGTCCCGTAGTCGCGCTCCAGCTCGCTGTTCAACACAGCGAGGGCATCACGCAGTCCCACCGCCGCACGAACCGCTCGCAGCGCGTCGTCCTCGTGCAGCACAGGCACACCGAACACGGCCATCACGGCGTCACCGATGAACTTCTCCACCGTCCCACCATGCTGTTCGATGACCTTGCGCGCGGCGTCGAAATAGCGATGCATCACCTGACGCAGGCTTTCCGGATCCAACCGCTCGCCCATCGCCGTCGAGCCGGTGACGTCGCAGAAGAGCACCGTGACGGTCTTGCGCTGTGCCCTCGGAGCCGGCGCGGTGGTCAGCGGCGAGCCGCAGCCGTTGCAGAATCCCGCGTCGGCGGCATTCTCCCTTCCACAGTTGGCGCACGTGCTCACAGCCGTGGATCGTGCACGTCGACGTCGCGATGGGTCACGGAAACCGTGAGACCGTCACCGCGCAGCCGTTCTGCGAGTGCCTCGACAATCACCACGGATCGATGCCTCCCACCGGTGCAGCCCACCGCGAGGCTCAGCCCATCCTTGCCTCGTTCCGCGTTGCGTTGCGCGGACCACGATACCAGCGCGTGCGTCCGATCGATGAGCTCGCGCGCCACCTCATCCCCGAGGACGTAATCGCGCACCGCATCGTCGAGCCCGGTGAACGAGCGCAGCTCGGGGACCCAGAACGGGTTGCGCACCATGCGAGCGTCCACGACCCATCCGGCTTCGGCCGGAAGACCGAACTTGAAACCGAACGACGTCATCGTCATCGCGATGTCCGATGCCTGTCCCTCCGCGCTCACAGCAGCTCCTTCACCCGCAACGCCACGGGTCGCGGGACCACGGTGGTGAGCTGCTCGAGCGGCGCGTCGCGGATGGCATCGATGCTGCCGAAGTGACGGAGCAGCGCCCGTCGACGCACCGGACCGAGGCCGGGCACCACGTCGAGCTTCGATCGCAGCGCCGCACGCGCGCGGCGGCCGCGGTGGTGGGTGATCGCAAATCGATGGGCCTCGTCGCGCACTCGCTGCACCAGGAACAACGTCGGGCTGTCCCGCTCGATGATGATCGGGCGCGCGCGACCTGGCTTGTACAGCTCCTCGTTGCGCTTGGCGAGCCCGAACACGGGAACCCTGGTCAACCCCGCCTCGCGCAGCGCTTTGACCGCTGCGCTCAACTGCCCCTTGCCGCCGTCGATCAGGATGAGGTCGGGCAGGACCGAGAAGCTCAGGTCGGCATCGTCACCACCGCGCGGCGTCCGTCGCGGCCGCTCGTTGGTCCCGTTGGCTCCCGCCGGGTCGAGCACCGGGATGTCCAGGTCTGGCCCATCCTCACGCGGGCCGAGGCGCCGGAAGCGGCGGCGCAGCGTCTCCTCGATGGATGCGAAGTCGTTGGAACCCTCGACGGTTTTGATCCCGAAATGACGGTAGGCGGCGGGCGCCGGACGTCCGTCCTCGAAGACCACCATCGAGCCCACCGAGTTCGTGCCCATGGTGTTGCTGATGTCGTAGCACTCGATCCGCCGCGGCGGTGCTCCGAGCTGCAGACGCGTTGCGAGGTCATCGAGCAGCGCCTCGGTCTTGGCGGCGTCGTAATCATCGACGATGCGCTGCTGACGCAGCGCCACAAGCGCTGTCTCCGCCGCCTGCGCGATCAGACGCCGGGCGTCGCCGCGTTTTGGGACGTGCACCTCGACCGGACCGCCGCGCTGCTCAGCGAGGAACTCCTCGAACACCACGCGATCCTCGATGTCGTCGGACACGAGGAGACGGCGCGGAATCGAGGTGACATTGGCGTAGTACTGCGGAAGAAAGGCCCCGAGGCATGCGGCGGCATCGAGCCCGGCGACGCCCTCGAGCTCGTGCGTTTCCATCGCCATCACGCGACCCTGGCGGATGCTCAGCACCGCGGCCATGGCACGCCCCGCCTCGACCGCGACCGCGATGCAGTCCTCGTCGGACCGCGCGCCGCGCAACACCGTCTGGCGTTCGCTGATGCGCTCGATGGCGCGCAGCCGGTCGCGAAAACGCGCTGCCAGCTCGTAATCGCGATTGTCCGCGGCCGCATCCATCTGGTCGCGCAGCTCGTCGTGCAGGGTGTCCGACCTGCCCTCCATGAACTCCTGGACCTGCTCGAGGATCTCCGCGTATTCCGGGCCGTCGATCTTCCCTTCGCAGGGTCCCGAGCACCGTTTGATGTGGTAATCGAGACAGACGTGTCCGCGACGGAAGATCTCGTCGCTGCAGGTGCGGAACGGGAAGATGGTCCGCAGCGATCGGACGGTGGTTCGCAACGACTGCGCACTGGTGTACGGCCCGAAGTAGCGGGCGCCGTCGCGGATCACCTTGCGCGTGTAGTACGGCCGGGGGAACTCCGTCGCGCCCTCGGCGCTCTTGCCTCGGGGTTTGCGGACCTCCTCACGGGCCGTGCCCGGAGCCACCGCATCGTGCACGCCGGGGCGCGGGATCTTGAGGTAGAGATAGCTCTTGTCGTCCTTGAGGCGCACGTTGAAGCGCGGGCGGTGCTGCTTGATGAGCGTGTTCTCGAGGACCAACGCCTCATGCTCGCTCTGACACGCGATGACCTCGAAGTCGAAAACGCTCGAGATCAACTGATGGGTGCGTGGCTGGAGCGCGTCGATACCCGAGAACCAGGAGCGCAAACGGTTGCGCACGTTCGAAGCCTTGCCCACGTAGATGACCCGCGCGTCTACACCGCGCATGACGTACACGCCGGGGCCGTCCGGCGAGGCGCGCAGACGTGCCCGGAGCTGCGCCTTGTCATCAAGGAGGCGCTCTGGTCGCCGCGGGGCCGCCATCGTGGTCACAACTGCAGTATCGCTGCTCAGCGAGATCCCTCTGCCGCCTCGAGCTCGGCCAGGAACTGCGCCTCGTCGAGCACGCGGACGTTCAGGCGCTGCGCCTTCTCGAGCTTGCTCCCGGGCGACGCGCCGGTCACGACGGCGTGGGTCTTGCGGCTGACGCTCGAGGTGGGGTTGCCGCCGAGCGCCCGGATGCGGGCCTCGGCATCGGTGCGGGTCATGCCGTCGAGGCTGCCGGTGATGACCCAGGCCTGGCCGCTCCACGGACCGCCCCCGCCCGCCGAGCGCTCGGGGTCCACGCCTGCGGCGCGCAGGTGCTCGAGGACGGCGCGTCCCTCGGTCGAGGCGAGCCAGGCGGCGACATGCCCCGCGACGACCGCTCCGATCCCCTCGACGCCGAGCAGATCCTCCTCGGTCGCTGCGGCGAGCGCATCGATCGTTCCGAAGTGCGCCGCCAGCGTTTCGGCGGTGTGCTCACCGACGTGGCGGATGGCGAGGGCGTTGATGAATCTCGCCAGTGGCACGCGGCGGCGCGATGCGATCGACTCGATCAACTTGGTTGCCGACCGCTCCGCAAAACCTTCGAGAGTCAGGAGTTGCTCTGAGGTGAGACGAAACAGGTCGGCCGGCTCGGTCACGTAGCCCAGGTCGAGCAGCTGGTCGATGACCGCCGGCCCGAGTCCCTCGATGTTCATCGCCCCGCGAGCGGCGAAGTGAATGAGCAGCTCGCGCCGCTGTGCGGGACAGAGCGGATTCAGGCAGCGCCGCACCACCTCGCCCTGTTCGCGAACCAGCAGCGAGTCGCACGAAGGACAGTGGTCGGGCATCTGCCACGGCTGTGAGTTCGTGGGCCGCTTCTCGAGGATGACCCGAACGATCTCCGGGATGACGTCGCCGGCCTTGTGGATCAGCACGGTGTCGCCGATGCGCACGTCCTTGCGCGCGACCTCGTCCTCGTTGTGGAGCGTGCAGCGCCGGACCGTCGAGCCGGCGACCAGGGTCGGTTCGAGGATCGCCACGGGCGTCACCGCGCCGGTGCGGCCCACCTGAACGTGGATGTCGAGCACCTCGGTCTCGTGCTCCTCGGGCGGGAACTTGTACGCGATCGCCCAGCGCGGCGCGTGGGAGATGGCGCCGATCTCCGCCTGCTCGGCGAGCGAGGCGACCTTGATGACCACGCCGTCGGTGTCGTAGTCGAGGTTGTGGCGCCGCTCCGACCAGTGCTCCAGGAACGCGAGCACCTCGTCGATCGATCCGGCGAGCCGGCGGTGCGGATTGACGCGGAATCCCAGCGCTGCAAGCGTGTCGAGGACCTCGGCCTGGGTCCGGATACCGCCCGGCGGATCGATGGCATACATGAACGTCTGCAGGCCGCGCGCAGCTGTGATCGACGGATCGAGCTGGCGCACCGCGCCGGCGGCGGCGCTGCGCGGATTCGCGTATCCAGGCTTGCCCGCCTCCTCGAGGCGCGCGTTGGTCGCGGCGAAGGCGCCCTTGGGCAGATAGACCTCGCCACGGACCTCGAGCTCGTCGGGAAGCGTGCCGTCCACCGGCGTCAGCGTCATCGGCACCGACCGGATGGTGCGCACGTTCGCGGTGACATCCTCGCCTTCGACGCCGTTGCCGCGCGTGGCGGCACGCACGAAGCTGCCGCGCGCATACGTGATCGACATCGCAAGGCCATCGATCTTCAGCTCGCAGACGTAGCCGCCCACGCTGCCGATGGCTCGCTCGACACGTACGCCGAAATCGCGGACCTCATCGGGGCTGAAGGCATTGTTGAGGCTGAGCATCGGGGTGCGATGCCTGACCTTGGTGAAGTTCGCCGCAGGCTCGCCGCCGACCCTCTGTGTCGGTGAGTTGGCGGTCTGCAGCTCGGGAAACGCCGACTCGAGGTCGACGAGCTCGCGGAAGAGCTGGTCGTACTCCGCGTCGCTGATCTCGGGCGTGTCGAGGACGTGGTACAGGCGCGAGTGACGGTCGAGCTCCTTGCGCAGCGCCTGGACTCGCTCGCGCGCCTGCTCCGGGATCACTCGCTCAGACGTTGTGGTTTCCATGCCTGGTCACGGGTCCGCGATCGGCCAGAGCGTCGCGTCGGCGACCGCGAAGATCTTGACGCCGTGGTCGTCGAATTTGATGACCAGCTCCTCACCGCCTCTGGTCATCGTGCTCTTGAGCACCGTGCCCTCACCGTAACGCTGATGACCGATGCGCATGCCCTCGGTGAACCGCTGCGGGGCAAGCTCCACGGGGTTCGGCCGCGTCGCGTAGCCGACGATGGCGCGGCGGACCGTTCCGGACGCACGGATATCCCCCAGCGAGGGCGCGCCCGGACGCAGCTGGACCTCGAGCATCTCCGCTGGGATCTCGCCGAGGAAGCGCGACGCCTCGGCCAGCTGCGGCGTCCCGTAGGTGTGACGCCGGAATGCATGCAGGAGATAGAGACGGCGGCGGGCGCGGGTGATCCCGACATAGGTCAGGCGGCGCTCCTCGTCGATACCCGCGTCGCCCTCCTCGAGCGCGCGCGAGTGCGGCAGGAGCCCCTCCTCCATGCCGGCGACGAACACCACGCCGAATTCGAGACCCTTGACCTGGTGCAGGGTGATCAGCGTGACTCCCTGCACCTCGTCGCGCATGCTGTCGACGTCGCTGACCAGCGCGACGTTCTCGAGGAACTGCACCAGCCCATCGGGCGGCGGCACATCCGAGTATTCGCCGGCGAGCCCGGCCAGCTCGAGGACGTTCGCCCAGCGCTCCACGCCTTCCTGCGTCCCGTCCTGGAGCATCTCGCGGTACCCGGTCTCGTCGAGGACTCGTTCGAGGAGCACTGGCAACGGGACCCGCTGCGCGTCTGAGCTCAGCCGTTCCATGAGGGTCGCAAAGCTCCGCAGCGCCGTCATCGCCGCGGGTCCGAGGGCCTGGTCGCCCTCGTCGAGGCGCTGGGCCGCTTCGAGCGGCGCCAGTCCCTTCTTGCGCGCGAGCTTCTCCAGCTCGGTGACGCTGCGATCGCCGATCTTGCGGCGCGGGGTGTTGACGACTCGCGCGAACGAGACCGCGTCGCGCGGGTTGACGCAGAGGCGCAGATAGGCGAGGACGTCCTTGACCTCTTTGCGGTCGTAGAAACGGAGACCGCCGACCAGCTGATATGGGATACCGCGCCGGAGGAAGACCTCTTCAAAGGCACGCGACTGGGCGTTGGTTCGATAGAGCACCGCGCATTCGGCGAGCGTCACTCCCTCGCGACCGATGAGATTCTCGATCTCCGAGCCGACCGCGAGCGCCTCCTCGCGCTCGTCGTACACGGAGATGAGACGAACCGGTTCACCGATGCTCTGCTCGGTCCACAACCTCTTCTCCGCGCGCTGACTGTTGTTGCGGATCACCGCGTGGGCGATGTCGAGAATCGGTTGTGTGGAGCGGTAATTCTGCTCGAGCACGACCTTGCGCGCATCGGGAAAGTCGTGTTCGAACGACAGGATGTTGCGCACGTCCGCGCCCCTGAAGCCGTACACGGCCTGATCATCATCTCCGACCACGGTGACGTTGCGGTGTTTCGCGCCGAGGATCTTCACCAGCTCGTACTGGGCCTTGTTGGTGTCCTGGTACTCGTCGACAAACAGATGCAGGAAGCGATCCTGGTAGTACTCGCGCACCGAGTTCGGCTTCACGGAACAGCGTCACCGCGCGCAGCAGCAGGTCGTCGAAATCCAGCGCCGCGGCCGCATCGAGCTCGCGCTCGTACGCCCAGTAGATGCGCGAGATCTGCTCGTCCATGGTGTTCGGTGTCACCCGGGCCTGGAAATCGCGCGCGTCGAGCAGCTCGTTCTTGGCAGCGCTGATCGCATGCGCCGCACGGCTCGGGGTGAGGCGTTTCTCGTCGATGCCCTCGGCGCGGATCGCGTTGCGGATGGCCGACAGGCGGTCCGCCTCGTCGTAGATGGTGTAGCCGGAGGGAATGCCGATCGCCTCACCCTCGCGACGCAGCAGGCGCGCACCCAGCGAGTGGAACGTGCCGAGCCACATGCCGCGGATGCTGTCCCCGATCAGCTGCTCCACGCGAGCACGCATCTCGCGGGCCGCCTTGTTGGTGAAGGTGACGGCGCAGATCTCGTCGGGGCGCACGCGCCGTGTCGCGATCACGTACGCGATCCGGTGCGTGAGCACGCGGGTCTTGCCGCTGCCGGCGCCGGCAAAGATGAGCAGCGGTCCATCGGGGGCCTCGACGGCCTCACGCTGGGGCGGATTCAGCCCCTCCAGCAGGGCCGTCGCCCCGATCGTCGCGCTCAGGCGTGCGCCCCGGTCGCGGGCGCCGGACTCCCCGTCGATGCGCGGTACGCATCGGGCCGGCGATCGGCGTGCAGATGGTTGCGCGGGGTGCGCCGTCTCGCCTGTTCGACGGAATCGAGGTCGACGTCGGCGATGAGCAACTCCTCCTGATCCTTGCTCGCCGGGCCGGACACCGGCCAGCCATCGGCTCCGACGATGATCGACGCCCCGATGAACGTGACCCCCCGCTCGACGCCGATGCGATCCGCGCAGGCCATGACCACGCCGTTCTGAGCGGCCGTCGCCATCGCCACATAGTCGCCCTGGCAGTACCCGCGGTCGTCCCAGACCGTGCGCTTGAAGGACGCCACCCAGTTGGTCGGCACCGCGATGATCTCGGCGCCGGCGAGCGCCAGCGCCCGAGCGGGCTCCGGGAACCAGAGGTCGAAGCAGATGATCATGCCGACCCGCCCGAACGGGAGGTCGACGATCGGCAGGTCATCGCCAGGCTGGAACCAGGTCTGCTCGTCGTAGTACAGGTGCAGCTTGCGATACGTCGCCATGCGGCCCGACGCGCCGATCAGGACCGAGCTGTTGTGCCTGCAGTCACCGTCGCGCTCGCTGATGCCGGCGACGATGTGACATCCGTGCATGGCGCAGACCTCGCGAAGCGCCCGGACGGTCGGCCCGTCGTCGGGGTCCTCGGCGGCGCGCTGCGCTTCGGCCTCGTCGCCGAACACGTAGCCACTCGACGCCAGCTCGGGAAGCACGATGAGGTTCGCACCCTGCTCGGCCGCCGCGGTCGCCCACAGCACCGCCTGTGAGCGGTTGTGCTCGAGCTCGCCGACGTGCGGCTCGTACTGGGCGACGGCGATGCGGACGGGACGGCTCATACGCTCACGGTAGCGCAGCAGGAGTGACACCAGGATGACGCGGGATCCCCTCCGAGATACCGCACAGGATCTCGTGCGGCAGGGTGCCGGTCAGCTCACCGACCTCGTCCGCGCCGATGCGAACGCCGGCGTGTTCGCCGATGAACATTGCGGTGTCTCCCGGGGCGATGCCCTCCACCTCCGTGACGTCGACGCCGACCTGATCCATGCTCACGATCCCGACGATCGGACAGCGACGCCCGCGGATCGCCATGTGCCCGCGGTTCGACAGCGCGCGCGGCACACCCTGCCCGTAGCCGAGGGTTGCGGTGGCAATGAGACGCGCGGTCTCGGCACGCCACGTACGTCCATAGCCGACGCTCTCGCCGCGTGCGACCCGGCGCACCTGGGCGACGCGGCAGAAGACGCTCATCGCCGGCCGGAGTGACGCGGGGCCGGGCACCGGCGGGTAGCCGTAGAAGGCGATGCCGGCGCGCACCAGATCGTGGTGCATCGCCGGATGCGCCAGGATCGCGGCACTGCCGGAGGTGTGGAGCAGCGCACCCGGCGCGACCGCTCGAAGTGCCTCGACGGCCTCGAGAAAGCGGGCGTGCTGGGTCACCGTGAAGCCCACGTCCTCGGCCGCGTCGGCGAAGTGGGTGAAGATGCCCGCCACGTCGACGCGATCCCCCGCGTCGCGCACCGCGTCCGCCAGCGATTCCACCGCTTCTGGAAGCACGCCGAGCCGGTGCAGCCCGGTGTCGATCTTGAGGTGCACCCTGGGTCTCCGACCGCCCGCGGCCGCCAGCACCGCATGCAGCCCGCCGGCATCGAGCACGCTGACGTCGACGCCGGCTGCAATCAGGTCATCGAGCGCTGCGGGCGGGCTCCAGCCCACCACGAGCACGCGCGTGTCGAAGCCCGCCGCTCGCAGGCTGAGCGCCTCCTGCGGCGTGTACACGCCGAGCCACGTCGCGCCGCCCTCGAGCGCGGCCCGGGCGGCGATGGTGATGCCGTGCCCGTAGCCGTTCGACTTCACCATGATCATCACCGACGCCGGCCGCACCAGCGTGGCCATCACCTCGGCGTTCCGCATCAGCGCAGCGACGTCGATCTCCACCCAGCGGAGCTCGCCGTCCCGGGCTCCCGTGGTCACGCCCCGACCGGCACCCGCTCCGGCGCCGGGGTGGCGACACCGGCCAGGGCGACCCGCCGGACCAGCCCGAAGGGCGTCTGCTCGTCCGACTGCCCGAGCGGGTTATCCGCAATCATGGCCAGAACCGCCTCGGCGTCGACACCGACCGACGCGAAGACCTCGGCGGCCATGTCGTTCGCGTCGATGATCGCGACCCCGACACGACGGCCGGTTCGCCGGCGCACGTCAGCGGCAATTCGCAACGCGGCGCCCGACGGGTCCACCGGTGACTTGGTCGCCCATGTGTCGTACGGCGGCAGGTTGAGCGACGACGGCCCGTCGATCGCGTTGACCCCGTGACCGGCGACGCGGTAAAAGACGCCGCGCATCCCGAGCGGCTTGGTCGCCGCTGCGGCGGCGGCCGCAAGCAGGATGCGTCCCGCGCCGGCTTCGTCGATGGCCAGTTGCATGGTCGTCGGATGCGCGAGCCCGATACCGGTCGGCTCGTGGCTCACGTAGCGCGAGAGCACGCGAGCGGTGCGTGACACGGCAATGTCGTCGATGGGATACGAGCGTCCCTGGCTGATGGCGAGTGCCTTCTCACTGACCAGCAGCACGTCGCCGTCCTCCACCTCGATGCCGTCGCCTCGCAGGCGGTCGAGACCCCCGCCGATCGCTTCGAGGAGATCGTCGCCGGGCTTGATGAGCGTCGAGCGCAGCGGGAAGCGCGCCCAGATCCGTCCCCGGTCCTCGAGGAACAGGTGACGGCCCCAGTTCAGGCGCGCGCCGTTGACGAGCGCCTCGCCGTTGGCCACCTTTGCCGCGGTGGCGAGGTCGCCGCGGCGGACGAAGCCGCCCTCGTAGCTGTGCTCGTCGAGCGCGCGGGTCTTGCCGTCGATGTAGATGCGCAGCCAGACCTCCGCGTTGACTGCGCGCCAGAAGAACATCGACTCCTCGACCTCGCCGGCGCACGCCCGGCGGAAGTTCTCAGCCACCGCGGCCGCCTTCCAGTAGGGGCGGGCGCGAAACGACGGTGACCGCATCAGGCTCTGCAGCACCGCGCGCTGTCGCCGGTACCAGCGGAACTCGGGCGTGGTGAAGCCGATCTTCTTGCGCCGCGCCTCGACCTTGCGGGGCAGGACGCCGTGCAACGCCTGACGGACGATCGCCCGCGTCCATCCGTTGTGGATGATGGCCTCGCGCGGGAGCGTGAGGACGTACTCGACCAGCTCCTGGTCCAGGTAGGGCAACCGTGCCTCGAGCGAATGCGCCATCGAGGCGCGGTCCTCGTAGCGCAGCAGCGGCGGCAGGCTGTAGGTGCGGAAGTCCTGGAGGAGGCGGCGCTTGAGGTCGTCGGCGACACGGTCGTCATCGGGTGCCCTGCGTCCGCGCGTGAACGAAGGCGAGAGCATGCCGGCGACATCGACTCGCTGACCACGTTCGCGCAACCGCCGGCGCACCAGTGGGCTCACGATGTCGCGGAGCAACCACGCCTCGCGCGCGAACTCCGCATAGCGTCGCTCGCGCAGGAGCTGGCGCAGCAGCACGTACGGGTAGTGGTCGTACCCCGCGAGCAGCTCGTCGCCGGCCTGCCCGTCGAGCGTGACCGTGACCTGGCGCCGCGCGAGGCGCATCACCATCCACATGGCGAACGGCGCCGACGACACCATCGGCTCCTCCATGTGCCACACCCACGCCTCCAGCTCACGGATGAAATCCTGGTCGGTGGGCTGCACCTGGCTGTTGTCGGCGCCGGTCACCTTGAGCACGCTGTCGATGTAGGTGCTCTCGTCGATGCGGTCACCGGGGAACACCGCCGAGAACGTCTTGAGGCGGTCACCAAGCGATTCGGTGTCGGGCACGTGATCGCGCAGCTGCTGCGCCATCACCGTGCAGATCGACGACGAGTTCGAGACCGCCACTCAGGCAGATGCCCACCGGGACGTCGGCGACGAGGCGGCGCTGGACCGCGCGCTCGAACACGGCGCGAAAGGTCTCGGGGCTCGCGTCACCGTCCTCGGAGAGCCGCGGCGTCCAGTACACGCTTTCCGAGATCGTGCTTCCCTCGATGACCGCGAACGCGGCGGCGGGCACCTGGCGGATCCCCCGGAAGAACGTCCCGTCGTTGTGATCGAACAGGCCGAAACGCAGGTATTCGTACATCTGCTGCTCGTCGACCTCGCGCGGGAACGTGTCGTCCTGCAGGATCGCCTTGATCTCGGACGCGAACACCACGCGACCACGGTGACGCGCGTAGAAGAGCGGCTTGATGCCGAAGTGGTCGCGCGCCAGCACCAGTCGCGGCGTGGCGGTGCGCTCGTCGAGAATCGCGAGCCCCCACATGCCATTGAAGCGGCGGAAGCAGTCGGTCCCCCATTCCGCGTAGGCGTGCAGCACCACCTCCGTGTCGCAGGTGGTGTGGAAGGTGTGGCCGTTGCCCTCGAGCTCGGCGCGCAGCTCGCGAAAGTTGTAGACCTCGCCGTTGTAGACGATCTGCAATCGCCCCTCGTCCATCGACATCGGCTGCGCGCCGTGCTCGAGGTCGATGATGCTGAGCCTGCGGAATCCGAGCGACGCGGTGGCGTCCTCGAAGTGGCCGTCGTCGTCCGGACCGCGATGCCGGAGCGACACGGTCATCGCCTCGAGCAATGCCCTGTCGGGCGGACCCCAGAAGCCTGCGATACCGCACACGTCAGCGGGCCGCCGGCGTCAATGGTCGTCGGTGCATGACCATGGCAACGGTACGACACACGCCGCTTCCGCGGCGTCTCCATGGAGTCGTTGATCCGAGCGCGCGAGTCCCCTTTTTCTCAAGCAGGCGCGTTCTCCAAGCAGGCTCGTGTCAGTGACGTCACGTCAGATGGGACCATCGAGAACGGCGACAAGTAGCCCCTGCCCCTGTCCGGCGGGACAGGCGCTTTCAGCGCCTGTGCCCGACCCTAGAAGTCCATGTCGTCGTCGTCCATGCCCATCCCGCCACCGCCGCCGTGGGAGTGGCCGCCTCCCGCGGCGACGCCTTCCTCGGGCTCCGGCGCATCGGCGATCAGCGCGTCGGTGCTGAGCACGATGGTGGCGATCGATGTCGCATGGACCAGCGCTGAAACGACAACCTTGGTGGGGTCGATGACGCCGCGCTTGATGAGATCCCCATAGGTCTCGGTGACGGCGTCGAACCCGTGGTCGCCCTTGGCCTCGGCGACCTCGTTGACCACGACCTGGCCTTCGAGGCCGGCGTTCTCGGCGATGATCCGGAGTGGCTCGCGGAGCGCCCGGGCGACGATGTCGGCACCGACTCGCGCGGTGCCATCGAGCTTGAGCGCCTGGACTGCGGGGATGGCCCGCAGCAACGCGACCCCACCACCGACGACCACGCCTTCCTCGATCGCCGCGCGGGTGGCCGCAAGGGCGTCCTCGACGCGGGACTTGCGCTCCTTCATCTCAACCTCGGTGGCAGCGCCCACCTTGATCACCGCAACGCCGCCGGTGAGGCGGGCGAGCCGCTCCTGGAGCTTCTCGCGATCCCAGTCGGACGTCGTCTCCTCCATCTGCTGGCGGATCTCAGCGGTACGGGCCTCGATGGCGGCCTTCGAGCCGCCGCCGCGAACGATCGTGGTGTCGTCCTTGGTGACCGTGACCCGCCCGGCGACGCCGAGCTGGTCGTCGCGGACCGCATCGAGGCGCAGGCCCGTCTTCTCGCTGATGACGGTCGCCCCGGTGAGCACCGCGATGTCCTGGAGGATGGCCTCCCGGCGCTCGCCGAACGCGGGCGCCTTGACCGCCATCGAGCTGAAGGTGCCCCGCGCCCGGTTGACCACCAGGGTGGCCAGCGCCTCGGCCTGGACATCCTCGGCGATGATGAGCAGGGGACGGCCCGCGCGCATCACCAGCTCGAGGCTGGGCAGGAGATCGCTGACCGACGAGATCTTGGCATCCGTGACCAGAACTCGCGCGTCGTTGAGCACCGACTCCATGTTCTGCAGATCGGTGACCAGGTGCGCGGAGATGTACCCGCGGTCGAACTGCATGCCCTCGACGACCTCGACCTCGGTCTCGATGCCGGTGCCGTCCTCGATGGAGACAACTCCTTCCTTGCCGACCTTGTCGAAGGCGTCCGCGATCATCGCGCCGATGACGTCGTCACCGGAGCTGATCGTGGCCACGCGGAGGATGTCGTCACCGCCCTTGACCGGGTGCGAGCGTGCGCGGATCGACTCCGTCGCCGCGTCGCACGCGGCCATCATGCCGCGGCGCAGGTCGTTGGGCGGAGCGCCCGCGGCGAGGTTCCGCAGGCCCTCGTCGAGCATCGCCCGGGCCAGCACCGTGGCGGTCGTGGTGCCGTCGCCCGCGATGTCGTTGGTCTTGATCGCGACTTCCTTGAGCAGCTGCGCGCCCATGTTCTCGAAGTGATCCTCGAGCTCGACCTCACGCGCGATCGTCACCCCGTCATTGCTGATCAGGGGTGGGCCGAACTTCTTGTCGAGAACGACCGTGCGACCACGTGGTCCGAGTGTCACCGCGACGGTGTCGGCGACGACCGCCGCGCCGCGCGCGAGCGCAGCGCGCGCGGGCGCCTCGAAGCGAAGCTGCTTTGCTGCCATCGCCGCCTACTTCTTGCCGTTCTTCTCGACGACGGCCAGGATGTCCTTCTCGCCGAGGATCAGGTACTCGACATCGTCGATCTTGACCTCGCTGCCGGCGTACTTCGCATACATCACGCGGTCGCCAACCTTCACGTCGAGGGGGACACGCACGCCTGTCTGCTCGTTGTAACGGCCGTTGCCGGCCGCCTCGATGATGCCCTCCTGGGGCTTCTCCTTGGCGGTGTCGGGCAGCAGGATTCCGCTCTTGGTCATCTCATCACGCTCGACCGGTTTGACAACGACGCGATCGGCGAGGGGGCGCAACTTGAGGGACATGGAACCTCCTGGATTCTTAGCACTCTTGGTGGGTGACTGCTAACACTCTACCTAACTGAGTGCCAAGCTTGCAAGCTCGCGCCCCCACGTCGGGACTTGTCAGACCGCGGCGGCCGGGGCCGAGGGCGGGCCGGTGACGCGAGGTCTCGACGGCCGGAGGAAGAGCGTGAGCCCGACGGCCAGGAAGGCCAGCCAGAGAACCGCCTGGAGGACGGTGGGCGAAGCGCTGTAGCCGATCAGCCCGTGGAGCACGTCGCCGATTCCCTGGTCGTCGGGCAGAGCGCCGCTCATGTTCCAGAGGGTCGCCGAGGCGCCCGGCAGCACGTGCAGCTCCTGGAGGTTCTGCACGCCGTCGGCGAGGAGCCCGGCCGCGACCACCATGAGCAGGCTCCCGACGATGGCGAAGAAACGCTTGAGGTTGAGGCGCAGGCCGACCCGGAACATCGCGAAGCTGACCGCCAGCGCGATCGCGAGGCCGATGACCGCGCCGATCACCACCAGCGCCGGCGAGCTCTGGTAGGTGATCGCGAGCAGGAAGATCACGGTCTCGACCGCCTCGCGCCCGACGGTCACGAAGGCGACCAATCCCAGAGCGATCCCGGAGCCACCGGTGACAGCCCCCGAGATCTTGGCGCGCAGATCCCGCCCCATGTTGCGGCTGTGGCGCCGCATCCAGAAGGTCATGTACGTGAGCACCGCGACCGCGATCCCGAAGACGCCGGTCTCGAACCACAGCTGCGACGTCGATCCGATGAACGCGTCGCGGCTGACGATCCAGAGGACGATGCCGATCGCCATTGCCAGGACGATGGCCGCGCCCGCGCCGACGAACACGTAGCGGAAGAGATCGCGCCGTCCCGCCGAGGCCAGGTACGTGAGCAGGATCGAGCAGATGAGGGTCCCCTCGATCCCCTCCCTGGCAAAGATCAGCAGACTCCCGACCACGGACACAGCCCTCTTGGACAGAAAGAAACGAAACGTATGGCGCCGCGAGCGGCGGTTAGATTAGCCTAACCTAACGGTCCGCAGGCGACTCCACCCACACGGCTGACGCCGTGTTCCGATCGATCTGGAACTCGCCGGTGCCGCCTTGCAGCAGCCACCCGGCCGCAGACCTGGCGACCACGCCGACGTCGATCCCGGGGACGAGGCCGCGCTGGTCGAGGATGTGGAGCAGTTGGGGTGCCTCGTGCTCGGCGACCTCGGAGATCCGGGCCACCCGCGCGTGCTCGCCGTCGGCGAGGTCGACGAGGCGCACCAGGCGGCGGCCCTCCGGCGGGGTCCGGCCCGGGATCACGTTGCCGTGCGGGCAGGTGCTCGGCCGGCCGAGTTGGTCGTCGAGCCGGTCGAGGACGACGTCGGACATGCCGTGGGTGAGCTGAGCGGCCTCGAGATCGGCGGTCGCCCAGTCGAGCCCGAGCACGTCGGTCATCCAGCGCTCGACGATGCGATGGCGCCGGACGATGGTGGCAGCGGCACGGCCACCTTCGTCGGTGAGCTCGACCGAACGGTCCTCCGCGATGCGGATGAGGCCGTCACGGGCCAGCCGCTGGAGCGAGACGGTCACCGTCGGCGCACTCACCCCGAGCCACTCGGCCAGGCGGCCGGGACGCGGCACCTCGCCCTCGTGCTCGATGTAGTAGATCGCCTCGAGATACCGCTCGGTGGTCTCCGACCGCTGGAGGGAGGGGTCGCCGGCGCCGCTCATGCGAATGGAATCTACGCGCACTCCGCAAGGGAAGGGTCGACGTCGAACCCCGGGGCGTCCGGCCCGTGGACCTGGAGCCGCTGCCAGCCCGCCGCGGCGATCATCGCCGCATTGTCGGTGCAGAGGTCGAAGGGCGGGATCACCACACGGAGCCCGCTGAAGCGCGCCCCGACCGCCTCGCGCAGCGCCCGGTTGGCCGCGACGCCCCCCACCACCGCCACGGTGGTCGTCGCGGTGCGATCCGCCGCCACCGCCAGGCCGGCCACCAGCTGGTCGACCGCAGCCACCTGAAAGCTCGCCGCGAGGTCGGCGACCACCTGCGGGTCGGCCGGGACACCGTTCTCGTCGAGAGCCGCGGGGCCGAGATCCCGGACCATGTAGCGCACGGCCGTCTTGAGGCCGCTGAACGAGAAGGCGCCCTCGAGCCGGGTGCGGGGCAGCGGGAATCGCGCCGGATCGCCGGATGGCGCGACCCGCTGGATCGCCGGGCCGCCCGGATACTCGAGGCCCAGCAGGCGCGCGACCTTGTCGAAGGCCTCGCCGGCTGCATCGTCGCGCGTCGCCGCCAGCCGCTCGGCGACACCGTGCTCGCGGAGCACGACACATTCGGTATGGCCGCCGCTCACCAGCAATGCCAGGTATGGAGGCTCCAGGTCGTGGTCGGCAAGCCACGCGCTGTACACGTGCCCGGCGAGGTGGGAGACGCCGACGATCGGGAGGTTGCGGGCGATCGCCGCGCCGGTCGCGTACATGGTGCCGACGATCAGGCAGCCCGCCAGGCCCGGCCCGCGCGTGACCGCGATGGCATCGATGGCGTCCCAGCCTCCGGGCACGGGGGCGAGCGCGGCATCGACCACGGTGGCGAGCCCCTCCAGATGGGCCCGAGCGGCCAGCTCGGGAACGACACCGCCGTGGACGGCATGGAGGGCGATCTGCGACGACACCACCGACGAACGGATCTCGCGGTCGTCGGCGAGCACCGCCGCCGCGGTCTCGTCGCAGGAGGTCTCGATGGCGAGGAGGTTCAGGCCGGCGGGTACTCCATCGAGGGGCCGCCCCCGACCCCGGCCACGTCGAGGCCGTTGAGGATCGCCATGAAGCTGCGCTTGAACTCCGGGGCGTGGATGCTGTCGCTCCACATGATCACCGCGTCCTCGCCGTTGTCGGTGTAGTACCCACGACGGCGGCCGATCGCCTTGAAGCCAAAGCGCTCGTAGAGGCGGATCGCATGGTCGTTGGTGTCGCGCACCTCGAGCGTGATCCAGCGCGCTCCGAGCGCATAGGCTCGCTGCACCAGCGACGCGAACAGCACCGTGCCGTAGCCCTTCGAGTGGTCGCCGGCGCGGACGCCGATGGTGGTCACGTGGGCTTCGAGCGCGACCCGCCACAGGCCCGCATAGCCGACGATCTGGCCGTCCTGACGCAGCACGATGTACGACGCCTGCCGGTTCTGCGACAGCTCGCTGGCGTACGCATTCTTCGGCCACGGGGACGCGAAGACCTGGCGCTCGATTGCCTGTACGGCGGCGATGTCCTCGTAGCGCATCGGCTCGACTGAGAGGCGAGGAACGACCTGCATGAACACCCTGAAAATCATTGATCGGGACTGGCATCTTCATGATAACCGCGCCATTGGGTGACGGCAGCCGCGCGTGACAGATGTCATGCAAGGTTCCTGACCCGCCTCACTATCGGTGACACGCGGCGCGCCTCAGGCTGGGCGCATGACATATCACCCATCCGCCCTCGCTTCCCCGGTCGCGAGCCGCTCGACCTCTCCGGACGACGACGAGTGCGCCGTGCGCGTCGACGGTGTCAGCCGGCGCTTCGGGGCCGTGCTCGCCGTCGACAACGTCAGCCTCCACGTCGGGCATGGCGAGACGATCGCCTTGCTCGGCCCCAACGGCGCCGGCAAGACCACCACGATCTCGATGCTCCTCGGGCTGTCGGCGCCCGACTCCGGCCGCATCGAGATCTTCGGCTCCGCACCGGGGTCGGCGACAGCACATGCCGGCGTCGGAGCGATGCTCCAGGACGGCGGCATGATGCCCGGTGTCCTGGTCGGCGAGCTGCTGGCGATGGTGCGGAGCCTGTATGCGGCGCCGCTCGCGCTCGACGAGGTCGTCGAGATCGCGCAGCTCGACGGGCTCGAGAAGCGCCGCGTCGACCGTCTCTCGGGCGGACAGTCGCAACGCCTTCGGCTCGCCATGGCGCTCGTCGGCGACCCCCGCCTGCTCATCCTCGACGAGCCCACCGCGGCCATGGACGTCGAGACCCGCAGAGGCTTCTGGCACGCGATGGAGGGATTCACCGCGCGCGGCCGGACCATCCTCTTCTCGACTCACTACCTCGAGGAAGCCGACGTTGCCGCTGACCGCATCGTGATGATGGCCCGCGGCCGGGTCGTCGCCGACGGCACGCCGGCGGCGATCAAGGACTCGGTCGGCCTGCGCGTGATCCGGTTCTCCGTCGAGCATGGCGGGATCGCGGGACTGGAGACGCTGCCCGGCGCGGTGTCGGCAACCGCCCACGGCACCAGGGTCGAGCTGCGCTGCAGCAACTCGGACAGCGCGCTGCGCGCACTCATCGCAAGCCGGCCCGACGCTCATGACATCGAGGTCGCCGGCATCGCCCTCGAGGATGCCTTCATCACCATCACCGACGGCCTCGCCGCCTGATTGGAGACCACCTGATGCTCAACTACCTCGCCCTCGAAATCCGGCGCTCACTCCGCGATCGCCGCTACCTGCTGCTCGTCGCCGGGTGGCCGGTGGCCGCATATCTCCTCTTCTCCACGGTGTTCGGATCGGCCGCCGACCGGACGGAGGGACTTGCGCCGACGGTCGCGATCATGGTGGCGATGGCCACCTTCGGCGCCATGGGGGGAGTCCTCATGGCCTCGGGTCCGCGCCTCGCCATGGACCGCCAGCTCGGCTGGCTGCGCCAGCTGCGGCTGACCCCGCTCTCGCCGGCTCGCATCCTCGCGGCGCGGCTCATGGCGGCGATGGCGCTCAGCCTTCCCGCGATCGTCCTCACCTTCATCGCCGCGGTGCTCGTCAAGGGCGTCAGCCTGCCGCTGTGGGAGTGGCCGCTGCTGGTGCTGCTGATCGGCGCCGGGTGCCTGCCGTTCGCCGCGATCGGCATCGTCGTGGGCTCGATCGCCGATGGCGACGGCGCACAGGGCCTCACCATGGTGCTGTACCTCGTGCTCGCGGCGCTCGGCGGCCTGTGGATGCCCGTCCAGATCCTGCCCTCGCCGCTGCAGACGGTCGCCAGGACGCTTCCCTCGTACCACCTTGCGCAGCTCGGCTGGCACATCGCGCGAGGTGTCGCTCCCGCGTTCGGTGACGCCCTGGTGCTGCTCGCCTGGTTCGCGGGCGCGGCCCTGCTGGCGGTGGCCGTGTCCCGCCGGTTGACGCTGCGCACCGCCTGAAGGTGGCATAGCATCGAGACGATGGCCCCGGAGCAGGAGATGACCAGGCGGGTCGGCGCACCCAGCAGCATGATGTGGCCGATTCCGACGTTCGCGCGACTCGGCTGGGGCGCGATCTGGCTCGTCTTCCTCGGCTACCCGATCGCCGACATCATCGGCACCGGATACTCCCCCACCAAGGCGGTCATCGCATGGATCTGCCTGGTCGGTTTCGCCGCCACGTATCTGTTCGCCATGTGGGTCTGCCTCACGCTGGTCCCGCGCGTCGCGACCGGCGTGTGGCTCCTGCCGCTCGCCGCACTGTTCGTGGAGGGCATCACCCTCGCGCTGGTGTTCCGGGGGCAGTGGAGCGGAGTCCTCGTGTACTGCGGCGTCTGTGCCGGGTGGACGCTTCGCTGGCGCTTTCTCGCCCCCGTCCTGCTCGCCCTCGGCGCCTTCATGGTCGTGTCGGGTGTGCTCCTCGGCTATTCATGGGCCGACCTCGGATTCATCACCTTCCTCACGGTCGCGCTCGGTTTCACCATGCTGGCCTTCCGCGGGCTGATCGCGACGGTCATCGAGCTCCGCAGCGCACGCGCCGAGGTGGCGCGTCTGGCGATCGCCGACGAGCGCCTGCGCATCTCCCGTGATGTTCATGACATCCTTGGCCACAGCCTGTCGGTGATCGCGCTCAAGGCGCAGGTGGCCCGCCGCCTGATGACCACCGACCCGCAGGCGGCCGCCGATGCGATGGGTGACGTCGAATCGGTTGCGCGCGAATCACTGGCGGAGGTGCGCGGGATGGTCACCGCATACCGGCAGCGTTCGCTCGCCGACGAGCTGCAGGGCGCACGCGACGTGCTCGATGCCGCCGGCATCGCGTTCGAGGTGACCCGCGACAGCGCCGTGCCGCCGGCGCCGGTCGACAGCCTGCTCGCCTGGACGGTGCGCGAGGGCGTGACCAATGTCCTGCGCCACAGCCGCGCCCATCACTGCGAGATCTCGCTCTCCGCGAGCAACGGCGGATTCACGGTCGCCATCGTCGATGACGGCGTCGGCGGCGTCGCCAGCGCGGGAGGCAGCGGGTTGCACGGTCTGCGCGAGCGAGTCGGTGCCGCCGGCGGCCGCGTCGATGCCGGTCCCGGCGATCGGGGCGGCTTCCGCCTCCAGGCCTACGTTCCCCGGGCGGCGGCGTGATCCGGGTCCTGCTCGCCGAGGATCAGGGGATGGTTCGCGGCGCGCTCGCCACCCTGCTCGCGCTCGAGGCCGACATCGAGGTGGTTGCCCAGTGCTCGCGTGGCGATGAGGTCGTCGCTGCAGCTCTGGCCGCGCGCCCCGACGTTGCGCTGCTGGATATCGAGATGCCCGGGCTCGACGGCCTCAAGGCGGCGTCACTCCTCCATCAGGCGCTACCGGACTGCACGATCATCATCCTCACCACGTTCGGCCGGCCCGGATACCTGCGCCGCGCCATGGAAGCGGGAGCGACCGGGTTCGTCGTCAAGGACGGCCCGGCGGATCAGCTCGCGGTGTCCATCCGGCGCGCCGTGGCGGGCGAGCGGGTCATCGATACCGCGCTTGCCGCCGCCGCCCTGAGTGACGGCTCCAACCCGCTCACCCCCCGCGAGCGCGACATCCTCCACGCGGCATCCGGCGGCGCCACCATCGCGACCATCGCGACCTCGATGTTCCTGTCGCAGGGGACGGTGCGCAACTACCTGTCATCGGCGATCCAGAAGACCGGCGCGCGCAACCGTCTCGAGGCCGTGCGCACCGCCGAGCAGCACGGCTGGCTGTAGCCGGCCTGGTCAGTCGACGTAGCGGGCGGTCAAGCCTGCGCGGTCCAGCGCCGGACGTGACAGCGCCAGGGGAACCGACCGCGCCAGCGCGCGCGCCGGGTCGACAGGAACGGCCCCAACCACGCCGAGGCTATCGCTGGTGAGGACTCGTGCCCCCGCAGGGTCGAACCCGGCCGCCAGGATCCGTGACGGTTGTGCGGCATCCTCCCGGCGGGCTGCGTAGAGCGCCCCTCGGCCCGCGTCGGTCGCGACCCAGTCCCCATCAACTGCGTCGGGCTCGCCGCATGCGAGCACCTCGAGCGAGCCGACGCCGTGGAGTGGCACGTCGCGCGCCTGAGCGATCCCGAGTGCGGCCGCCATACCGGCTCGAACGCCGGTGTACGTCCCCGGCCCGGTCACGACCACCACCGCCGTGTCGACGCGGGCCAGCATCCGCCCCAGCACTCGGGGGAGCGACGCCGCTACCGGCTCATCGCGGATCACCTCGGCATCGAGCAGCTCACCAGCCGTCGACGCCACCAGACAGACGACCCGCGACCGCGACGACGGTGTCGATGGCGAGGACGCTCACCGCGATCCCTGGTCCGTCCACGCGCCGGCCAGCCGCAGCGGCGCACCGGGCGGCGGGCTGATCACCCGCGACCCGTCGTCATCGATGTCGATGCTGATGCTCGCGGATGCGTCCCGCTCGCGATCGGCATGCTCACCCCACTCGACGACGACCACGCCGCCGGACTCGAGCATGTCGTCGATATCGAGCAGCCGGATGTCCGCGCCGGGGCCGAGCCGGTACAGGTCGAGGTGGTGGAGCACCTTGGGGTCGGCGCGATACACGTGGTGCAGCACGAACGTCGGGGATCGCACCAGGGCCGGGTCGATGCCCATGCCCGCCGCGATCCCGCGCACCAGGACTGTCTTGCCGGCACCGAGCTGCCCGCTCAGGAGGATGAGGTCGCCGGGCTGCACGCGGGTGCCGATGCGCTCGCCCAGCGCGAGCGTCTCCGCCTCGGTCGAGCAGCGCACCGCAGGCGCGAGGTCGGTCACGCGAAGTGCCTCGACGTGGTGCGCGGGGGTGGCACCGACGCGCCTCCCTCGCGGTCGAGGACGGTCACGCCTGCTCCCTCACAGAGGCGCCCGACCACCGTGAGCGGCGCAAGCCTCGAGGGCCAGGTGTCGAGCAGTGACGCCAGCGCCTCCGGGGGCAGGGCCGCAACCAGCTCGAAGTCCTCGCCGCCGCCGACCGCAAGGTCGGGCCACGACGAGCCGAAGTCGGAGACCAGGGCCGGTTCCACCGGGAGCCGGTCGAGCCAGATCTCCGCGCCGCACCCGGACACGTCGGTGATCCGCTCCAGCTCGATGAGCAGCCCGTCGCTGATGTCGCCGCCGCAGCGCACCCCGGACGAGGTCAGCGCAAGTCCCTCGGCGATGCGTGCCGCCGGCGAGAGCTGGGCGTCCACCCAGCCCTGCTCCTGTTCGGACGGCTCGCCGCCTTCCAGCAGGAGGCGCAGACCCGCGGCCGCTCTTCCGAGCGTTCCGGTGACCACCACGACGTCCCCGGGGTGTCCGGTGTCGCGGCGGAGCGCCGTCCCGGGCATCAGCGTCCCGCCGACCACGACATCGATGACCAGCGGCCCGTCGATGTCGCTGACGTCGCCTCCGGCAACCGCGCACCCGGCCGCCGTCGCCGCGGCGCACAGCCCGCGCTGGATCTCGAGGACGTCCTCGAAGCTCGTGGTCGAAGGCGCGCACAACGTGGCCGAGCACCACACCGGGGTGGCACCCATCCCGGCGAGGTCGGACAGGGCGACGGTCAATGCGCGGGCTCCGAGCCGGCGAGGAGTGATCCACCAGCGGCGGAAATCAATCCCCTCGACCAGGGCATCCTGGCTCAGCGCAAGGTCCCGCCCCGGCGCGGGCGACCAGACCGCCGCATCGTCACCCGAGCCGATCGCCAGCGTCGCCGGCGAGGCCCGAGCGATCTCGGTGAGCGCGCGCAGCAGGGCCCGCTCACCGACGTCCGCCAGGGTCGGGCCTCCCTCGTCGAAGGCTCGTTCGCGTGTCCGATGTTGATCCAACGTCACACGACCGCAATATACGTGGCGTGCCCGCAGGGTACCGTGGCCCGCGATGTCCGGCTTGCGTTCGGACCCCTCGTGTCGCTATGGTGCCGCGGGGGACGCACCGACCGATGCCTGATTTGGGCACCAGCGGCAGACAACACGGAGGACGCCTATTTTGACGTGGAGCCGGAAGGTGGCCCTGACAGTGGCAGGCGTCATCACCCTTCTGGCCACCGGAATCGGAGCCATCCCAGACACTCAGGCAAACGGCGCGCATGCGCCGAGCTCCGCGATCGCAGCGCTGCAGGCGCGGCGCGCGCAACTCATCGCAGAGCTCGCCGCGATGCAACCGAGCCTCACTGCTGCAGGTGGGTCCGTCAATTCGGCGGAATCGTTGTTCAACGCCCAGCAGACACGGGTGTTGAACGAACGCAATCAGCTCGTCAAGCTGAACGCGATGTTGCTGTCGCTGAGCAGCCAGCTCAACAGCAACAACGCCACCGCCATGCAGGACAAGGCGCAGCTCGCCGGCATCACGCGCGCCACCTACGAAACCAGCGGCAACAACCAGGTGCTCACCGCGGTGCTCAGCGCCGGCTCCTTCAATCAGGCGATCGACGACCTGAAGGCGGCGAACCAGGTGTCACAGCAGGTTCTCAACCTCGTCGAGCGCCTCGCCGCGGCCAACCACGCGATCGTCGCCGAGCAGAATTCGATCCGAGGTGACGCGGTGTCGGCGCAGCAACTCGAGGCACAGCTGGCCGCGCAGAGCGATCAATTCCTCACGGTGCTCGAGAACCGCAACACCGTGTTCGCGGGCCTCAAGGGACCGGCGCGTCAGATCGCGAGCGAGATCGCCAACATCGACAACCAGATCGCCGCGCTCGAGGCCGGCCCGCGCGTCGGAACGGGGAGCTGCGGCAACCACTTCGCGTACGGCTTCTGCACGTACTACGTCGCGACTCGCCGCTGCGTCCCATGGCTCGGCAACGCGAGCAGCTGGTACATCGCGGCGGCACAGATGGGATACAAGGAAGGCCGGGTGCCGATCGCCGGTGCGATCGTCGTCTTCTGGCCGGGTGTCGACGGCGTCAGCTCCGAAGGCCACGTCGCCTATGTGGAGGCGGTGGGACCCGCCGCAGGGATCCCTTCGGGGTCCTTCAAGCTCTCCGAGATGAACTACGCGGGCTGGAACCGGGTCGACTACCGGGTGATCAGCAACACGGCCGGCGATATCGAGGGTTTCATCTACGGGCAGTAGCCGCCTCGAGCGCCTGCCTGAGGCGTTCCTGGGCCCCCGGTAGGGCTTCGATCAGGTCGGACGCGAGTGCCCCCGCGCGCCCCCGGCGGGCCTGGACCACGAGACCGGCCTCCGCATGGATGGTCACGCCGGCGATGGCCGCGTCGTGCGCCGGCAGCCCCTGAGCGAGCAGCGAGCCGATCAAGCCGGCCAGCACGTCCCCCGTCCCACCGGTGGCAAGCGCGACGATGTGGTGGCGATCGATGTGTGTGGGCTGACCAGAGGCGGCAACCACCGTCTCAGCCCCCTTGAGCACCACCACCACGCCGTACCGGTTCGCATACCCCTCGGCGATCCCGAGGCGATCCGCCTGCACGGCCTTGGTATCCGTCCCGGCGAGCCGGGCCATCTCCGCGGGGTGTGGCGTGATGATGACGCTCTCCTCGCAACGCCTCCAGTCAAATCCCGACGCAGCGACGATGTTCAATGCGTCGGCGTCGACGACGGTGCGGCACGGCAACCCGACGAGGAGGTCGAGGAGCGCGTTGACCGTCTCAGGTTCGCGACCGAGCCCTGGCCCGATCACCATCGCGTCAGCCCCCTTCAGGTGTTGGCGGATGATGGGAAGCGCATCCGGATGCAGTACTCCCGTGCCCGCGTCCGGCAGCGGCGTCGGCATCACCTCGAGACACCCGACCGCAACGATCGGATGGATGGCCTCGGGCACGCAGACCTCGACGAGGCCGGCGCCGCCGCGCGCAGCTCCCATCGCCGCCAGCCGAGGAGCACCGGTGAAGTGCTTCGATCCGGCGATGACCACGACCCGCCCGAAGGTGCCCTTGTTCGCGTCGTCCGGCCGCTCTGCGAGCACGAGCCCTTCCGGAGCTTCCGGGAGCGAGTGCCGCCGACCGCCCACACGGTTCACCGCCACCGCGATGGCAAGACCGCCATCGTGGGTGAGCGACAGCGCGATATCGGTCGGCTCGCCGCGAACGTGCACCTGGGGTGGACCACCGCGGCGGCGGACCACCTCGATGTCCCTGTACGCCGGCATGCGTTCGCCCATCGAGCCGTAGACCTTCTTGACCGCCTCCTTGGCGGCCCACCTGCTGGCCCATCGCTCGGGCTTGGCGGCGGCGTACCGCTGCTCACCGTCGGTGTAGATGCGCTGCGCAAACCGAGGATGACGCGCCAGCGCGGCCGCGATGCGATCCACCACGGTCACATCGACCCCGACCACCATCGTCATCCGACGACTATTCCACAGTCACCGACTTGGCGAGGTTGCGCGGCTGGTCGACGTCGCAGCCGCGCTGCACCGCAACGTGGTACGCGAACAGCTGCAGGGGCACGACGTTGATCAGCGGCGAGAGCACCTCCGAGCACCCGGGCACCGGGACCGGCGTGGCGAACCCGGCATCGAACGGATCCTCGCCCTCGGTCACGAGCGCGATCACCGGCGCGTCGCGAGAATGCACCTCCTGCACGTTGCTCACCATCTTGGGCAGCGTCGCCGACCGGGTCGCGATGGCGATCACCGGAACGTCGGGCTCGAGCAGCGCGATCGGACCGTGCTTCAGCTCGCCCGCCGCATACCCCTCGGCGTGCACGTAGGAGATCTCCTTGAGCTTGAGCGCCCCTTCCATCGCGATCGGGAAGTTGATGCCCCTGCCGATGTACAGCGCGCTCTGCGCGTGCGCGAAACGCTGACCGAGCTCGACCAGCATCGGTTCCAGCTCGAGCGCGCGGTTGAGCAGGGTGGGCAGCTCCTGCAGCTCCGCGACCAGGCGCTGATGCTCGGCCACGTCGAGCGTGCCGCGCGCGTCACCGAGACGGAGCGCGAGCAGCATGCCGCACACCATCTGGGTCATGAAGGTCTTGGTGCCGGCAACCGAGATCTCCGGTCCGGCCTGCATGTAGAGCGCGCCGTCCGCCTCGAGCGGCAACGCGCTGCCGACGACATTCGTGATTGCAATCACCTTCGCGCCGGCCGCGTGCGCCTGACGCACGGCGGCAAGCGTGTCCGCGGTCTCACCCGACTGCGACACCGCGATCACCAGTGAATGCTCGTCGACGAGCGCCTCGCCGTAGCGGAATTCGCTCGCCGCCTCGACCTTGCAGCGAATCTTGGCGAGATGCTCGATCGCGTACCCGGCAACCATCGCTGCGTACCACGCCGATCCGCACGCGACCAGCACGACCTCGTGCACCTTCGCAAGCTGGTCGTCATCCATCCCCAGCTCCGGCAGCACGACCATGCCGAGGTCATCGACGCGGCCGCGCAGCGCGTTGCGCACCGCCTCGGGCTGCTCGTGGATCTCCTTGAGCAGAAAGTGCGGAAAGCCGTTCTTCTGCGCCTGTTCGGCCTCCCAGTCGACGGTCACGATCCGCGCCTCGACAGCGGTGCCATCGAGCTGGTGCACCGTGATCCCGTCGGGCGTCGCGGTGACGATCTCACCCTCACCGAGCAATGCGATCCGCTTGGTGTACGGGATCAGCGCGGTGATGTCACTGCTGACGAACACCTCGCCGCGCCCGAGCCCCACCACCAGCGGCGCGTTCATCCGCGCACCGACGACGCGGTCCGGTTGATCGGCGGAGATGACCACCAGCGCGCACGCTCCCTGCATGCGATTCAACGCGCTGCGCACCGCAGCCGCAAGGTCGCCGTGGAAGGCATCCTCGATGAGATGAGGCACGACCTCGGTGTCCGTCTCGCTGAGAAATTCGTGTCCTCGCGCCATCAGCTCGGCGCGCAGCTCGCGGTAGTTCTCGACGATGCCGTTGTGGATCACGTGAATGCGGCCGGTGCAATCCTGGTGCGGATGAGCGTTCTCGAGCGAGGGACGCCCGTGTGTCGCCCAGCGAGTGTGCCCGATGCCGACGGTGCCCGCCGGGGTCCCCTCGGCCTCGACCTGCCGGGCGAGGTCAGTGACCTTGTTGGTGTTCTTCACCGTCGCGACATCGCCTTCCGGGTCGATGATGGCGATCCCGGCCGAGTCGTAGCCCCGATACTCGAGACGCCTCAGGCTGTCGAGCAGGATCGGTGCCGCGGGGCGCGGGCCGGTGTAGCCGATGATGCCGCACATAGGACCTCTCTGGAACGGACGTGGCGGGAACGGGTTACGTGGGTGCCGGGGACGGGCTCGGCGTGGGCGTCGGTGCCGGCGTCGGTGTCGGTGGGGGCGTCGGGAGTGCGCCCATCTCGATCATGACCGTCACCTTGGTGACCGAGAGGCTCACGCCGGCCGGGGCGACGAGGTTCACGCTCTGCGTGTACTCGCCGATGATGCCGCCGATCGGGATCGCGACCGTGTTGATGCTCAAGAACGAGTTGAGCAGATCCTGCGGTGCGGTTGCGATGACCGTCTGCGGGGTGACCACGACCGCCAGCAGGCGATACCCGGTGGGCGGATTTCCGACGAGCTTCTCCGTCACCGCGACGGTTTTGCTCGTGACGTACGCCGTGATTGAGATGGTGACGTTGACCTGGGCGGGGCTGGAGGCGAGGTCGTTGATCCGATGGTTGTCGGCGTCATACACGTAGACGGGAACCTGCGCCGCAAAGTTGACCTTCTGGTTGCTCAGGTTGACCGCGACCTCCGCCTTGATGCCGGCAAGCTCATGTTCCGGCCCGCGGACCGCCACGACAGACGGGGACGACCGGTAGGTGCCGTACTCGTAGCCGACCGGCGGCGTGTTGGTGATGTTGATCAGGACGGGCACGGAGACCGACCCAAACTTGTCCACGTCGACCTGCAGGGACGTCGGTGGACCGATCAGCTCGATCTGCGGATCGGTGTTGATGATCGACATCGGGATGGAATAGGTGCCAACTCGGTTCACGGCCGCCCAGTCCACGTTGGCGATGAGCACGGCGGGATTCAACGCATCAAGGGTGTTCTGCGAACCGCCCACACGCACCTGCGCGTTGTTCACCGGGTGCACGAGCACATACCCGGCGGGAAGGCTTATGGAGCTCTGCTGGATGGGAACCGATATCAGGCGGGTCTCCGGCGGATTGCCCGCGTACACCACGCCGACCCAGGTCACGAACGCGATGAAGAAGCACAGGACCTTGAGCTTCCAGTTCCGCCGGACGAACCCCGGGAGCCTCACGGGTGGGACCGTCGCCTCAGGGTTCGCAGCGTGCCCACTCGTTGCAGCGGACGGAGCATCGCCGCCCGTCCGGACCCGCCCTCGGTCGCAAGCAGGGTGACCAGCATCTCGTGGAGCTTCGCCTGGTCGAGACCCCGGTAGATCTTGCCATCGTGCGCGATGCTGATCAGGCCCGTCTCCTCGCTGACGATGAGCACCACCGCATCGCTCTGCATGGTGAGGCCGAGCGCCGCGCGGTGCCGCGTGCCCATCCGGCCCACCCCGGGCAGCGTCTCCGCCAGCGGGAGCACGCAGCCGGCCGCGATGATCCGGCTCTCCCGGATGATCACCGCCCCGTCGTGCAGCGGCGAGCCGGGGATGAAGATGGTGGCGAGCATCTCGGCGGTGACGTCGCCGTTGACGTGAACGCCGGTGGCGGCCAGGTTCTCGAGCCCGGTCTCGCGCTCGAAGACGATCAGCGCGCCCACCTTGTGCTCGGAGAGCGATGCGGCCGCGCGCAGCACCTCGTCAACAGTGCGGGCATAGGCGAGCTCGGGCTGACGGCCGAGCACGGCGCGGACGGTCCCCAGCCGGCCGACCTGGTCGAGCGCGCGGCGCAGCTCCGGCTGGAACAGGACGATCGCGGCGATGACGATCGCCTGGGTCCCGTTGTTGAAGATGAACTCGAGCAGGCGAAGGTGCAGCAGCTGCGCCGCCCAGCCGACCGCGAAGATCACGCCGAGACCGAGGAGCAACTGGACCGCCTGTGTGCCTCGGATCAGCTTCAGGAGCTGATAGAGGAGGAAGGCGACCACGAGGACGTCGAGTCCGTCGCGCCAGCTCAGGCTCTGCAGGAAGAAGTGGAGGTTGCGCAGCAGGTCGCTCACGCCGCTGCCTCGTGGCCGTCGCCCGCATAGATCAGGGCCAGCAGCGCCTGCTGCACCCAGAGGCGGTTCTCCGCCTGGTCGAACACCACCGAGTGCGGCCCGTCGATGACCGCGTCGGTGATCTCCTCACCACGGTGGGCGGGAAGGCAGTGCATGACCCGGACCCGCGGGGGCGCCAGCCCAACCAGGCTGTCGTTCACCTGGAGGTACGCGAAATCCTCGCGCCGGCGCTGCTGTTCGGTTTCCTGGCCCATGCTGGTCCAAACGTCGGTGTAGATGATTTCGGTATCGCGCAGTGCCGCAGCGGCCTCGTGAGTGATCTCGAAACCGATGCCCGGACCGCGGAGCCGCGCCGCCCGCTCGACGACGGCCGCGGCGGGCTCGTAGCCCGGCGGGCAGATCACCCGCAGGTGCACCCCGAGCAACGCCGCGGCGTAGATCCAGGACGTGCAGACGTTGTTCCCGTCCCCGATGTACGCGACCGTCGCGCCGGCGAGCCGCCCCGTGACCGAGCGCACCGTCATGCAATCGGCGAGCACCTGGCACGGATGCTCCGCATCGGTGAGCGCGTTGATCACCGGGGACGACGCGGCGCCGGCGATGGTCACGAGATCCCGGTGCGAGACCAGGCGGGCCACGATCCCATCCGCGTAGCGGTCGAGGATCCGGCTGATGTCGGCGGCCGACTCGCGCTCACCGAGCTGGACCTCGGGGTTGAACAGCGCGATCGGGTGACCACCCAGACGGTGGATCGCCACCTCGAAGGACACCCGGGTGCGGTTGCTCGGCCGCTGGAAGATGAGCGCGAGCGACCGGCCCGCGAGCGGGCTGCCGAGATCGCGCCCCGCTTTGACCGCGTCGGCAAGGTCGAGCACGGCGATGATCTCGTCGGTGGTGAGGTCCGCGATGCTCAGCAGATCACGGCCGGCGAGGGAATGACCCATCGGCCCATATGGTTGCACCGCGGCGTCGATCGCGCGTCCCGTATGCAATCCCGCGCACAGAAGGTCACACGCTATACCGTTCGGCCGTGGACATCGCGGTGGTCGTGAACGGCGGAATGGCCGAAACGCTGCAGTCGACTCCCCTGCTGCGGACGCTGCGCGCGGGCTACCCGACCGCACGGATCGTCCTGGTCTGCCCCACCACCGCGGTCGACCTGGCCGACGGCATCCCGCCCGTCGACGCGGTCGTGCCCCTCGCCGGCCTTCGAGGCAAGCGGACCGGCGGCCTGCATCTCTGGGCGACGCTGCGGAGCCTCCGCCTCGATTCCGTGTTCCTCTGCACCTCCGGGTCCGCTCCCGCAACCGCCGCGTACTTCGCGGGCATCCCCGAGCGGAGCGGGGTCGGCGGCGGCATCGGGCTCCTCCTCACCGGCCGGGTGAAGCCGCGGCGATCCGAGAACCAGGCCGAGACGTGGCTTCGTCTCGCCGAGGTCGCCGGCGTCCACCAGCAGCTGCACACCCCCGTCTATGAACCTGGGCCCGAGGCACGGCGCCGGGCTGTCGACGTGCTGCATGGCAGCGGACTCGGCGACGGCCGTCTCCTCGTGGCGATCGCCCCGGGGGCCGGCTATGCCGAGAACCCCGGCGCGGCCGCGTCGGAAACGGTCTGGGACCCGGAGCGGTGGGCCCATCTCGCCAACCTGCTCGCACAGCGCCACGGCGCCGGGATCCTGCTGGTCGGATCGGCGCACGACCGGCTGGCAGCCGAGCACATGAAGGTCGACCTGCGCGCGGCGGCGACCGACCTGGTCGGCGAGATCGACCTGGCCACGCTTGCGGGGGTGATCGCCCGGTGCGACCTCCTCGTGGGAAGCGACACGCCGCTGCTCCAGCTCGCGGCCGCGATGGACACGCCCACCGTCGGGCTGTTCGGTCCCACCGACGGCGCTCGTGGCGGGGCGTATGGCCCGGCGCACCGCGTGGTCCAGGCCATCGCACCACCCCGCTATGAAGATGGGGTCATGAGCCTCGCGACCATGGACCAGATCCGCGTGGAGGACGTGCTCGCCGGGATCGAAACGACGATCTGAGTTCAGCGGATATACATCAGCGCGCGCTTGAGGACATCGAGGTTGTCGAGCGCGTACCCGGTCCCGCGAACGGCACACAGCTGCGGCTGACTCTCGCGGTGGACCTCGATCCCGGTGGCGGTGGCGATGGCGTCGTCCAAACCTTCGAGCTGCGCGCCGCCGCCGCAGAGCAGGATCCCCTCGCGCGTGATGTCACCCATCAATCGCTCGGGCGTGTCGGCGATCACCGCGTCGATTGCGGCAATGATGGGGCGCACGTGCGCGTCGAGGCACGCGTTCAACTCGGTCGATGTGATCGTCAGGCTCGCCTGCCCACGCTCACCCTCTCCCATGACGTCGAGTCGCCGCTCCTCGTGAGGGCCGACCCGCGCGAGCGATGCGATCAACTCCTCGATGGTCGCGGCATCGAGGGTCACGCCGTGCTGCCGGCGGATGTGCTCGTCGACGCGCGCGTGGAGGCGCACGCCGCCATGACCCGCGAGGCAGCGGCCACTGACCGTGCCCTCGAGCGCCAGGGCTGCGATGTCGGTCTTGCCGGCGCCGACATCGACAATCAGGTGGCCATTGGGTCCGCTGAGGCGGACGCCCGCACCCATCGCCGCGGCCAATGGTGCATCCAACAGATAGGCGGTCCGCGCGCCGGCCAGTGCGGCGGCCTCGAGCAGTGACCTCCGCTGCGCTCCAGGCAACGACGACATCACCGCGATCACCACGTCGGGCTTGAAGATGCGCTGCCGGCCCGCGGCCCGGATCATCGCGTGGTTGACGAGCCAGCGCGCCGACGCGGGGTCGGCGATCTCACCGCCGGCGATCGGGCGCCGCAGCTGAAATTCAGGATCCTCGGCGGCGGTCTCGAAAGCCGCATCGCCGAACACCGCCTGCTGCATGCCGCCGTCGCGGATCGCCACCGCAGTCGGTTCGGTCGCGATCATGCCCTCACCCTTGACGATGATCCTCGTCGTCGTCGTGCCGAGGTCGATGCCGACCTTCTTGCCCAGCACTGCTTCCGAGTCCGTCAGTCGCCGACCACGCCGGTGAGGTCGCGCACCTCGGTCCCGGGCTCGTCGGTGACGACGCGTTCGATGTCGGCGCCGAGCCCGGCGAGCTTGGTCTCGAGGTCGTCGTAGCCGCGCTCGAGGTGAAACACGCGGTCGAGCTCGGTCGTGCCCTCGGCACAGAGCCCGGCGATCACCAGTGCCGCGCCGCTGCGGATGTCGGGGATGCTCATCCTCGTCCCATGGAGTCGCGCCGGTCCGTTGATCACCGCGCTGCGTCCGTCGATGGCGATGTGCGCACCCATCTGCTGGAGGAACTCGACGTGGCGAAACCTGTTCTCGTACAACGCTTCGCTGATCACGCTCGGCCCGCTCGCCTGGGTCATCAGCGCGCAGAACTGCGGCTGCATGTCGGTGGCGAAACCCGGATGCGGCCACGTGGTCATGTCCACGCCGCGCAGATGCGTGCAGGTCACGCGCACGTGATTCGCACCCTCGACGATGTCGCACCCCGCCGAGCGGAGTTTGCTGAACAGCCAGCGCAAATCGCTGGGTCGCATCTGCTCGACGACGACGTCGCCGTAGGTCGCCGCGGCCGCGATCATGTAGGTGCCCGCCTCGATGTAGTCGGCGGTGATGTTGTGCGTGGTGCCGTGCAGCAACCCGCCACTGCCTTCGATGACGATCAACTCGGTGCCGACGCCGGTGATGTGCGCACCCATGCCGATGAGGCAGCGTGCCAGGTCGTACACGTGCGGCTCGCGAGCGGCATTGCTGATCACCGTGATGCCCTCCGCGAGCACCGCCGCCATCATCAGGTTCTCGGTGCCGGTGACGGTCGGCATGTCGAGGGAGATCCGGGCACCGTGCAGGCGGCGAGCGCGCGCCACATACCCACCCTCACGCTCCTCGACCTCCGCCCCCATCAGGCGAAGCCCCTCCAGGTGCTGCTCCACGCGGCGCATGCCGATGTCATCGCCCCCCGGCTTGGCGATGCTCGCCTCCCCCGCTCGCGCCACCAGCGCACCGAGCAGCAGGAACGACCCGCGCATCCGCCGGCTCAGGTTGGGGTCGACCTCGGTGGTCCGCAGCTCCGCGGCGTGCAGGCGCCAGGTGTTGGTGTCGGGATGTTCGACCCTGACCCCGACGTGCTCGAGCATCGAGGCCATGGTCGAGATGTCCTCGATATCGGGAACGTTGCCCAGCTCGACCTCCTGATCGGTGAGCAGCGCCGCCGCCATGACCGGCAGGGACGCGTTCTTGCTCCCGGAGATCGCGACGCTCCCTTCGAGCCGAGGGCCGCCACGGATGCGGAGGAGTTCCATCTGCGCTTACCGTACTCGACGGCGACCGCTGACCGGGCAGTTGCCGACCGCGTAGATTAGAGCGTGGCATCCAGTTGGATCGCCGGCATTTATCGGAGAGGCCCATGGCAACTGCAACGCTTCCCACCAGTGAATCCGTCGAACAGCTGCTCGGCGATGATGCCGCGTCCCTGCTGGAACACGAGTGCGAGACGGTTCCCCGGTCGGTGCTGCACCTCCCGGGGCCCGATTTCGTCGACCGGGTCTGGACGGGCACCGATCGCTCCAACCGGGTGCTCCGGAACCTCTCGTCGCTGTATGAGCACGGCCGGCTCGGGGGCACCGGTTACGTATCGATCCTGCCGGTGGACCAGGGCATCGAGCACTCCGCAGGCGCGTCGTTCGCTCCCAATCCCGAGTACTTCGACCCCGGCAAGATCGTCGAGCTGGCGGTCGAAGGTGGGTGCAACGGAGTGGCCTCGACGTTCGGCGTGCTCGCCGCCGTATCGCGGCACTGGGCGCACCGGATTCCCTTCATCGTCAAGCTCAATCACAACGAGCTGCTGACCTATCCGAACAAGTTCGACCAGATCATGTTCGGCACGGTCAAGGAGGCCTGGAACCTCGGGGCGATCGCGGTGGGCGCGACCATCTACTTCGGATCCGACGAGGCCGACCGTCAGCTGCAGGAGGTGTCGGTGGCGTTTGCGGCGGCTCACGAGCTCGGTATGGCCACGATCCTCTGGTGCTACCTGCGCAACTCGGCCTTCAAGAAGGACGGGGTCGATTACGCGCTCGCGGCCGATCTGACCGGTCAGGCGAATCACCTCGGCGTGACCATCGAGGCGGACATCATCAAGCAGAAGTTGCCGACCACCAACGGCGGATTCACGGCGCTCAACTTCGGCAAGACCGTGGACGCGGTCTACACCAAGCTCACGTCGGATCACCCGATCGACCTCTGCCGCTACCAGGTGCTCAACTGCTATGCGGGCCGCGTGGGCCTGATCAACTCGGGTGGTGAGTCGATCGGTGCGGGAGACCTCGCCGCCGCGGTGAAGACGGCCGTCATCAACAAGCGCGCCGGCGGCACCGGACTGATCAGTGGCCGCAAGGCCTTCCAGCGGCCGATGCGCGATGGCGTGCACCTGCTCACGACCGTTCAGGACGTCTACCTGGACGAGAAGATCACGATCGCGTAGGTCTGCGGGCTGGATCCGTCGCGATTCCCGCGGCGCCCATACTTTTCCGCTTATGGACTACGAGGAGATCCCCCGGACCGGCGACGAGCGATCGACGCTGCTTGCGTTCCTCGAGTGGCAGCGCGACACGCTCGCTCGGAAGTGCGCGGGGCTGGAGCCCGATCAATTGCGCATCCGGTCGGCGGAGCCTTCGACCCTTTCGCTGCTTGGCCTGGTTCGCCATATGGCCGACGTCGAACGCGGTTGGTTCCGGCGGACCCTCGCCGGCGAGCAGGTCCCGGATCGCTACTCGTCGCCGGACGACCCCGATGGCGACTTCGACCACGTCGACACGGCGGATGTTGACGAGGCATTCGCCTCGTGGCGCGACGAGTGCGACCGCGCCGACGAGATCGTGTCGCGCCGGGCGCTGGACGCCACCGGACGCCACCGGACCGGCCGGGAGGTCTCGATGCGCTGGATCCTCAATCACATGATCGAGGAGTACTCGCGGCACAACGGCCATGCGGACCTCCTCCGCGAGCGGATCGACGGGGCCACTGACGCGTAGCTTCGATGGCGCCCCTCGGCACGCCCACGTTCGGCCTGCACAGGAAACCCAGACGACCTGAGTCTGGAGAGTTAGTTATCGCTCCGTTGGGCGGCTCCGGGCTCAGAAAGGCTGGGCAGGGGTGGTCGCGTGGGGCGGCCGGGGCCGCCCCACGCGACTGGTATTCGTGCTCTACGGGACCCGAATCCGCCAGAGGCCGCGACCGTGAGTGGCCGCGAGCACCGTGTCACCGTTCGGGTCCAGGCGAAGGTCATTCAGCGAGGTGTTCGGGAGGTTCTTCCCGAGACGCGCCCACGCGGTGTTGACTCCGCCCCCGGCGTTGGCGATGAAAGCTCCGATGTCCGTGGCCAGCAAGAGTTTGCCGCCAGTGAACACGAGCGCGTCGCTCGGCACATCGGGCAGCAGCACAGAGACATCGGTCCAGGTTGCGCCACCGTCAGTGGACTCGAACACGTGGCCAGTCCCGCCACCCGGGATCCAATGCCGCGAGTAGCCGTTGTACACCGCGTAAATGTGTGCCGCATTCGCCGGATCGACCGTCAATCCTGCGACATAGCGATCCGGCAGGTTGGGTGCGGAGATGGTGTGCCAGGTGCCGCCATAGTTGGTATCGATCCCGGACGCGAAGGGGGACGTGCCGCCGATGTTGCAGTTACCGCACCATCCGGCATACGTGACGCCCCCGTTCACCGCGAGAGCGGTGATCGAGTGACCAGCGCCGGTGTCATGGACGTTGGTCCAACTGCACGGTCCGGGCGGGGTGGCCGCAGGCTGGCAAACCGTTGCCCACGCTGCCGTATCGTCCCAGACGTACTCACCGCCGGCAACCCAGTGGTTCGGATTGTTGACGTCGGTTGCCAGCGGCGCGATGAAGCGCGGGTTCGGGTCGCATTTGGTGGGATCGAAGGGCCCGATGACGCTGAAGCACGACGGCGAGATGGTGAGGTACGTGTGCCCACCGTCGGTGGTGAGGTACGGGTTCAAATCCACGTACTCGCCGACCATGTCCATGGCGTTGGTTGGGTTGACGATGACGTCGCCGCCGTCACCACCGGCAGGCGTGATGCTGTGGCCCGAGCCGGGTCGTAGCAGCGACGTTCCATTGTCCTGCAGGCCTCCCCACTCCGCCAACCCGGACCCCATGGCGCCGGCTTCGGCGTCGTAGTACTGCAGGGTATGGATCGTGCTGTTGAGATCGCTCCACCCGCCCATCGGCGCGGCGTTGTCGAGGGATCGCGAGTAGATGCCGCCGTCGTTCCCGATGTACACCTTGTTGCCGACGATCAGTACCGCGTGCTGATCAGGGTGGGTCACCGGCGGGCATGTGTTGGTCGCATCGCACGCAAAGGCGTAGTTCCAGTACGGGCTGATCGTCGTCCAGGTCGCACCGGCGTCAAACGTTTGATAGACCTCTTCGAGACCCGCGAACACGTGCTCATCATTGTTCGGGTCGACGGTCAGGAACTCGTTGTACCAGGCTTGCACGCCCGGCGGGACGCCGGTCGTGCAACCGCCCGACCCCGAGTTGCACAGCGTTGTGGAATTGGCGATCAGCGTCCAGGGACCGCTGGGATTGCCATTCGCCGAGAGGAAGATGCCCTGAAGGTTGACGTGCGAAGGCGCCTCGATCATCGCGTAGAGCTTCGAGCCACTCGCGGAGTACGCGAACGTGGTGCGACCGAGGTCGCTGGTGTTGATCGCTCCCGTCAGCGTGAGCTCCGAGAACGTTCCTGCCCGTCCATGGTTGGTCGAGAGGTAGAACCCGTTGTAGGCCGTGTCGGCTGGGGGATTGCCTTGGCCGCGCCATCCGTCGGCGGCCAGTACCGAGGCACCGCCACTACCGGGCACGATGACCACGTCGGTGATGAACGAGGTCTGGTACGGGTTGTTCGTTGGATTGGGATCGGGCTTGAGGACGAGTGTCCACGGCGAGTGGGTGTCGCTCGCGCTGCGCCGCCACAGGCCGTTGTTGGAGGCGTCGTAGACGGTGCCGTGACCGTCGAACACCAGGCGATAGCTGGTGAATCCCGAGAGTCCGCTGCCGCCGACGAGTGACCACGATGCGCCGCCATTGGTGGACCGGAAGACACCCTGTCCGCCATACGAATCGGCGTTGGTGTTGGCCTCACCTGTGCCCACCCAGACCGAATGATCGGCGGGGTTCACCGCGATCGAGCCGATCGAGAGCGACGGCTCCTTGTCGAAGACGGGGGTCCACAGCTTGCCCGCATCGGTCGTCTTCCAGACGCCGCCGTCCGCGAACCCGGCATAGATGGTGCTCCCATCATTGGCGAGGGCGGTCGCCCGCCCACCTACGATACGGAAGCCGGCCCCGGCATTCGACCAAACAGGATCGGTGTAGCCATTTGGTTGCGCATTGTCGGATCCGGTGCTCAACTGGCTCCAACTGCCGCCAACGACGGGGAGTTTCGCGGCTTGAGCCTCGGCATTGGCCAGCGCCTTGCCCGACACTGTGAGCGCGGGAGCGGTGCGTTCGGCCCCGTACGCGGTCGCTTCCTCGATAGTCAGCGCATCCGCAGTATGCGAATTGGAGGTCAGTGCGCGGAGCGTGTTCTCGCTCCTTGCTGCGCCGAACAGACCGGGCGACGCGCCCGCCTGTGCGCCCGTGACCGCCAATGCCACGAGGGATGCTATCCCCGCGACGCCGGCAACCGAGGACCGTACCTTGCGTGGCCCGAAGACAGACATGCTGCGCCTCCCAAAAGCGAGTGATCCTCGCCGCTCTCCTGGATTGACGCCACTAAGTACTCCTTTCGTATGGCGCGTGTCAACCATTTGACGCAACTGCGAAATTTGCGGGCGTCGCTCCGGATGAAGCGCGGCCGCTCCTAGAAGGCCTCCGCCACATCAGCCCGCAATTGAGGCGGACTGAGGAATGCGCCCTCGCCAGAATGGCCGGACCGTGCCGGGCGCGGGCGACCAGCCAAGCCGCTGGATGAACATGCGTTCGCGATCAGGGTGCTCTCACGCGTAGGAACACGCCGACCGCCAATGGCTGGGCCCGCGCCGCGACTAGAACGGTACAGGCGTATCGGGCGCGCGGGTCCTGGCGGCCTCGCCGTAGGACCGATAGGGATACGAGGGCGGGATCGCGAGCACCCGTCCGCTCTCGCCCTTGACAACCTGCCAGCCACCTTCATGGACATTCCAGTGATGCCGGTGGCACAGCAGCACGAGGTTCGGAACGTTGGAGTTCCCTCCGTGACCCCAGAAGAACACGTGGTGGGGATTGGTCCACGAGGCGGGCCGGTCGCAGCCCGGCCAGACACATCCCTTGTCACGCACACGCAGCGCCGCCCGACCCGCTCCCGAGGGCACCCGCAGCGCCCGGCCTACCTCGATCACCGCGGCACCCGGGCCGAGCAGCACACGGCGGATGCTCGCATCACACGCGAGCCGTTGCACCGTCGCCGCCGGGACCACCCCGGCGAATTCGAGCTCCCCGCCCGGAGCTCCTTTCAGGCCCATCACGGTCTCCACTGAGGCGGTGAGCTGGAGGTGCGTGCGCGGGCCGCCCCCCTCGGTGGTGAACCCATGATCGAGGGAGTGCATGGCGAGCTCCACGAGGCCGTCGGCCAGGCGTCGTGCTCGCAGACGAGCATCGCCGGCACCGGAGCGTCCGCACAGCGGTCCGAGCGCGACCCGGAGGGCAGCGCCACCGACCGGGTCAAGGAGGCCCCGAACGACCACCCGTCCGTCTTCGCAGCGGGAGAGTTCGAGCCGCCGGCACTCGACGGCGTCGACGTGCTCGGCGAGCACCGCGGCGGCATCGGCGGCGTGGCGAGCGTGGTCGCAGTCATGGAAGAAGCGGCTCACCGAGTGCTCGAGGGCCTGTTCGAGAAGGGGACCCTCGTCGAACGTCCCGGCAGACCCCTGAACCGCTCGCTCGGTCCCGGCCAGCAGGGTGAGGTGAGCGAAGCCGATCCTCCCCTCCTCCAGGGCTGCGACACTCGCCGGCAGCCGCTCAACCTCTTCGCCAGTCGCCACTGCGCGGCCCGCGGCCTGAGCGGACATCCGGCACTGGTGACGGATCCAGTCGATCGAGGACGTCGAGCCCTGGGCGATGGCTTCCTCGGTGGACGCGAAGCCCGCCGCCTCGCGGGCGAAGCGGAGCTCGAGCAGATCGATGCCGTGGCGGAGCCGGATGAGCCGCTCGCCCAACTCAAACGGCGTGACCTCGCCCGCATGGAGGGCCACGAACGTCTCGATGGACCCGAGAAGCCGCCCCAGCGGATCAACATCGCCGCCGCTATCACACATTCCGGTAGTATACACAAATATGTGTAAGCGCACGGCACGGCGGCCTGGGCCGGCAAAGAACGATGAAGGCGGCTGCCGCCCAGCAGACCCCCTACAGGGAGCGCATCGACGGAGTGACCGTCACCCCAACCAACAGCCCCTCCGGGCTGATGAGCCGAGTGACCACCTGCCCCCATGGTTCGGTACGCGCCCGCACGAGCAGTCGATACCCGCGTTCTTCCAGCTCCCGGCTCGCCATCTCGATGTCGTCGACGTCGAACTCCAGCCAGGCGTGTGGCACGACGACGTCCGACGGCCAGGTGGCGGCGCCGAAGCACGACTCGGCGGCCTGGCTGAGCGGCCACACCGCGAAGGTCTTGGCTCCGCCGATCTTCTCGGTGTGAAGGTAGCCACCCTCTTCCACCGTGAAGTGGATGTCGAGCGCTTGCTCGTAGAGCCGGCGCGACTCCTCCAGATCGGACGAGATCGGCCCGAAGCCGGCGATGAAGAGAACTCTCACGTGCCGGCAGTTAAGCAGACAGCGCCGCCCCGGCGGAAGCCGGCCCACCACGGGACGACATGGCACGATCTCCATCGTGACCACGACCCTCGCCGAGGTCCAACATCTCCGCGACCTCGCCCGGCTACGTCGCGTCCGAGACCGCATCGACCGGGAGTACGCGCAACCCCTGGACGTCGAGGCACTGGCCCGCGGCGCGAACATGTCGGCCGGGCACCTGAGCCGCGAGTTCAAGCGGGCATACGGCGAAGCGCCGTACGGCTACCTCATGACGCGACGCATCGAACGCGCGATGGCCCTCCTGCGTCGTGGCGACATGAGCGTCACCGACGCCTGTTTTGCAGTCGGCTGCTCATCGCTCGGCACGTTCAGCACTCGCTTCACCGAACTCGTCGGCGTGCCACCCAGCGTCTACCGGCGCGACGCCGCGCGCGCGACCGCGGGGATGCCGTCGTGCGTGGCGAAACAGGTGACCAAACCGGTCAGGAATCGAGAAGCTCCGGTCAACGAACCGCAACTAGCATGACCGTCATGGACACCAACACCGACACATCAGGAGCAACCATGACTGCCTCGACAACGATGGGAATCAAGACCGTGCTGCACCCCGTCACCGACCTCGAGAAGGCCAAGCCCGTGTACACCGCGCTGCTCGGTGTGGCGCCGATGGCCGACGCGCCCTATTACGTCGGGTACGAGGCCGAAGGCCAGCAGATCGGACTGGTACCGAACGGCGCCGTGCAGGGCATGACCTCACCAATCGCGTACTGGCACGTTGCCGACATCGAGGCGAAGCTTGCCGAGGTGACCGCCGCGGGTGCCACGCTGAAGCAGGCCCCGAACGACGTCGGGAACGGCCGCCTCGTGGCCACCTTCGCCGATCCCGATGGGAACGTGCTGGGGCTGATTCAGGACAGATGAGGCGACCGCACGCCCGGCGAGCTCCATGCGCCGGAGCGGAAACCAGGTGAGGGCTTCGTCGCGCACGCCGGCTCAGCCCGGCGTGCGCCGGCCGAACCGACCGACGGGATCCGCGCCGACCCACCCAGGAGACACGCGACCCCAGTCCCAGCGGACGGACGGCCACCGGCCAACACCACCAACCATCGGCACCCACGACGTGATCCGCGTGCAGGGCGCCCGCGTGAACAACCTCAAGGACGTCAGCGTCGAGATCCCGAAGCGGCGGCTCACCGTCTTCACCGGCATCTCCGGCTCGGGCAAGAGCTCGCTCGTGTTCGGCACCATCGCCGCCGAATCGCAGCGGCTCATCAACGAGACGTACAGCACGTTCGTCCAGGGCTTCATGCCGACGCTGGCACGGCCCGAGGTCGACGTTCTCGACGGCCTGACGACCGCGATCATCGTCGACCAGGAGCGGATGGGCGCCAACGCCCGCTCCACCGTCGGCACCGCCACGGACGCGAACGCGATGCTGCGCGTCCTGTTCAGCCGGCTCGGGCAGCCGCACATCGGCTCCTCCAACGCGTTCTCCTTCAACGTCCCGTCGGTCCGAGGGGCCGGCGCGATCACGATGGAGCGAGGTGCCGGCAAGACCGTGAAACGCACCTTCACCAGTGCCGGCGGCATGTGCCCGCGCTGCGAAGGCCGGGGCACCGTCTCCGATATCGACCTCACGCAGCTCTTCGATGACTCCAAGTCGCTCGCCGAGGGCGCGATCACCATCCCCGGCTATAAGACCGACAGCTGGTGGACAACCGGCGTCTTCATCGAGTCGGGCTTCCTCGACAAGAACAAGCCCATCCGCAAGTACACCAAGAAAGAGCTCCACGACTTCCTCTACAAGGAGCCGGTCAAGGTGAAGATCAACGGCGTCAACCTCACCTACGAGGGGCTGATCCCCAAGCTGCAGAAGTCGATGCTCTCCAAGGACCCCGACGCGCTGCAGCCGCACATTCGGGCGTTCGTGGACCGGGCCGTCACCTTCAAAGCCTGCCCCGACTGCGACGGGACGCGCCTCAGCGACGCGGCCCGCTCCTCGCGAATCGGCGGCATCAACATCGCCGACGCCTGCGCGATGCAGATCAGCGACCTCGCCGAATGGGTCCGCGGCCTCAAGGAGCCGTCGGTGGCGCCGTTGCTGACCACGCTGCTGCGGACGCTCGATTCGTTCGCGGAGATCGGACTGGGCTACCTCTCGCTCGACCGGCCGGCGGGCACGCTGTCGGGCGGCGAGGCGCAGCGCGTGAAGATGGTTCGCCACCTCGGCTCCTCGCTCACCGACGTCACCTACGTCTTCGACGAGCCCACCACGGGCATGCACCCGCATGACATCCAGCGGATGAACAACCTGCTCCTGCGCCTGCGGGACAAGGGCAACACGGTGCTGGTGGTGGAGCACGAACCGGAGACGATCGTGATCGCCGACCACGTCGTCGACCTCGGCCCCGGTGCCGGCGCGGCGGGCGGCACCATCTGCTTCGAGGGCACCGTCACAGGCCTGCGCGCCAGCGACACCCTCACCGGCCGCCACCTCGAAGACCGGGCCGCACTCAAGAAGACCGTGCGGATACCGACTGGCGCGCTCAAGATCCGCGGCGCGACGACACACAACCTCCGCAAGGTCGATGTCGACATCCCGCTCGGCGTGCTGGTGGTCGTCACCGGCGTCGCGGGCTCGGGCAAGAGCTCGCTCGTCAACGGTTCGATCCCCGCCGGCGCGGGCGTGGTGTCAATGGACCAGGGCGCGATTCGCGGCTCACGACGCAGCAACCCGGCGACGTACACCGGCCTGCTCGACCCGATCCGCAAGGCGTTCGCGAAAGCCAACCGCGTCGACGCGGCTTTGTTCAGCTTCAACTCCGAGGGCGCCTGCCCGAATTGCAACGGCGCCGGGGTCATCTTCACCGACCTGGCGATGATGGCCAGCGTCGCCAGCACCTGCGAGGAGTGCGAGGGGAAGCGGTTCGAGGCATCGGTCCTTCGTCACCACCTCGGCGGTCGCGACATCAGCGAGGTGCTCGCCATGTCGGTGACCGAGGCGCGGGAGTTCTTCGGCGGCGGGACGGCGCACACGCCGGCAGCCCACGCCATCCTCCAACGCCTTGCTGACGTCGGGCTCGGGTACCTCAGCCTCGGGCAGCCGCTCACCACGCTCTCCGGCGGCGAGCGGCAGCGGCTCAAGCTGGCCACGCACATGGCCGAGAAGGGCGGGGTCTACGTCCTCGACGAGCCGACCACCGGACTCCACCTCGCCGACGTCGAGCAGCTGCTCGGCCTCCTCGACCAGCTGGTCGAACTCGGGGAAGTCGGTCATCGTCATCGAGCATCACCAGGGAGTGATGGCGCACGCGGACTGGATCATCGACCTCGGCCCGGGTGCCGGCCACGACGGCGGCCGGATCGTTTTCGAGGGCACGCCTGCCGACCTCGTCGCCGCCCGCTCAACCGTCACCGGGGAACATCTCGCGGCCTACGTGACCGATCAGCAGTCGAGAAGCGCCCGTCGCGAAGCCGGCCTGGAGTGAACGCCATGGACATCAGCATCAACTCGACCTTTCTCCCGCACAACGACCCCGACGAGTCGCTGGCCTTCTATCGCGATACGCTCGGCTTCGAGGTTCGCAACGACGTCGGCTACGCCGGGATGCGCTGGGTCACGGTCGGCCCCGCCGGCCAGCCCGGGACGTCCATCGTCCTGTATCCGCCGTTCGCCGCCCCGGCATCACCGACGAGGAGCGCCGCACCATCGAGGAGATGATGGCCAAGGGCACCTTCGGCATCATCGTCCTGGCCACGCCCGACCTCGACGGCGCCTTCGAGCGGATCGAGGCCAAGGGCGCCGAAATCGTCCAGGAACCGACCGAGCAGCCGTACGGGATTCGCGACTGCGCCATCCGCGATCCCGCGGGCAACTTGATCCGTATCAGCGAGGTGCGGTAGGGCAGTACTGCTGGACGCGACCTCCTCGCGCTTCAGTTCCTCGCGTCCCACGGTCGAGCTGCGCACTCCTCGGATGCGTCCATGCACCCAAGTCAGCCATCGCTGGCCGCGGACCAATGCCACAACACGGCTGATTTCTGCATTAGTTGTCAGCTACGGGACTGACAACCCCTGACCGCGATGCGACGCTCGCACCACCGGCAGTGGCGTGTCATGCGCCACATCGGGAAGGAGCGAGAGCTTGGCAGTCGACCCGTCCAACACCGTGAGCGCTTCCGACTTGAAGTGGTCCACATCGCGTGTCAGCAAAATCGCCTCCGGGAGCGTTAGTACAGGGGTGCATCAACACGCCGGATCTCTGGGAAAGAGCCAAGGCGATGCCGGCGGCCTTGGCATCGGCAACGGCGAACGCTATGAGCAAGTTCCGAGCCCGGTCGATCAGTTGTGGGTCCTCGACGTCAACGGGCGGCGATTGCTGGTTGATGCCACCTACTCGCCGGACACCTCTCAAGCTGACCGGGCGGAGTTGGACCAGATCGTCAAATCACTCCATTTCGGCGCTCACCAGCTGCGGGGTCAGCAAGATCGCCTACGCGAGCGTTAGGAAGAAATGATTGGATCGGCAAGTCGGATGACGACGAGCGAATCCCCGTCTGCGCAAGCGTTCGAGGCCCTCGTGGCAGCCGACACAAGGCGGCTGTTCGGCCTCGCGTTCTCTATTCTGAGAGATGAGGGCGAGGCCGAGGACGCGGTGCAGGAAACGCTGCTCAAGGCATGGCGGTCGTGGCCTTCCATCTCGGACAGTGATCATCTCCCTCGCTGGCTGACTCGCGTCTGTGTAAACCACTGCACCAGCATCCGCCGACGCCTTCGCGCGCACGGTGGGCCGCCACTCGAACTCTTCGAGACGGAGGGATCGACCCGTGGTCAGACCAGTGCAGCAGAGATTATCGACGTGGACCGTGCATACCGCCACCTGTCGATCAGGCAGCGAGCAGCAATCACCCTGAACTACGGGTACGGGTACTCGGTGGAGGAGTCCGCCGACTTGATGGGATGCAGGCCGGGGACGGTGCGCACGCATGTCGCGCGTGGGCTGGCGTCAATGCGCAAGGAGCTTGACGATGCTTGACACCGAGGCCGAACTGGACCGAAAGCTGCGAGCGCTGTTCGAGCACATCAAGACTCAGGATCCGCCGGCAAGCCTCGCACCCTTCACGGTGACACCGGTGCGCTCGCGCAGTGGGGTGCTCAGTCGTCTGGTCGCGCTAGTCGCCGTTGCGGCGTTAGCAGCAGCGATAGGGCTGTTCGCGACTGAGTTGAACGGTCACCATGCCGGTACCTCACGACCGACGGCACAGCCCGCATCGACGCCGACGCCCAAGCCCACGCCTCACACGTCCACTCCCGGCGTTGAGGCACTCACGGCCGGGACGTATCCAGCGCTGGTGCTGGGGACCAGCCTCTATCCCGAGTACACCGTGGTCGTGCCAAATGGGTGGTTTGAGCAGGACGCGCAGTTCATCAGCGCCGAGGCGGCCAAGCCGGTGCTCGGCCTCAGCGTGTGGGCCGTGGGACAGGTCTACCGCGACCCGTGCCATTGGCAGGGCCAGGCCTTCAATCCGGGGCCGAGCGTCGCGGATCTCGTTAGCGCCCTTGTCGCACAGAAGACGCGCAACGCCACCAAACCCACCGACGTGACCCTCGCCGGATACGCAGGAAAGTACGTCGAGTGGTCGGTGCCGGCGGATCTGAAGTCGAGCGCATGGAGTGAGTTCGACGCCTGCGATGTCACGTCCGGAGGCGATCACAACTTCAACAGCTGGCTGTCCAACGACGGCCAGGGGTACCGCTATGAGGAGGTCCCGGGCCAGGTCGACCAGTTGTGGGTCCTCGACGTCGACGGGCAGCGACTGGTCGTCGACGCCACCTACCCGCCGGGCGCTTCCCAACGTCAACGAAAGGCACTGGAGCAAGTCGTCAACTCACTCCGGTTCGGCCCCCGGGCGTGATTGGGTCGCCGCGACTTTTGCGGCGGCCATGTTTGAGATCGACCCCATCGAGGTGACATGGCACAAGGCACGCTTCGATCAAGGACCTCCCAGCCTGCAAGGCGGTCATCACCGTCAGCGGCAACACGGGCACGCTCCCAGCGCCGCACAGTCGAGGAGATGATGGCCAACCTAAGGCAGGGACGCCTGGTAGAGGTCCAGACCTTCGAGCAGATCGTCCAATTCTGGCTGAGCCAATGGGCTCAGCCCCACGGCGTAGTTGCGAGCAAGCGCGGCGACATCCACCCGTGTGCGACGGATCGCTCGGATATGCGTGAACTCCTGGATTGCTTGAAGCGTCGTCGTCGCACGAACAGAGCCACTCGCCACCCGCTCCAGGAGTTGCGAGCATGGGTCTCGCAACGAACGGTCCGCACCAACCGCGTGGACCAGAATCGTCCTGTCCAGCACGATCACAGGCCTCGCCCGGCCCTATCTCCTCGCGTTCACCATGCAATGCTTCGGGGGTTGGCACCTCCATTGGGGCCGCGTGGAGCACTGCCTCGAGCGCCGCGCGACGCTCTTCCGTGCTGCCCGGATAACGCTCGTCGATCGCCTCGCGCACGAGCGTGCTGACCGACACCGCCCGACGTGCGCTTCGCGCTCGAGACGCTCCCAGAGTGCGTGATCGATGGGTACCTGAAGCCTCCGGTCCAACATGTTCGTACCGTAGCGTGTCGGCAAGGAGCGCGGGTTGCAGCGAGCCGGCAAAGGCTACGCGCGCCCCTCCTCGCGTTTCAGCTCCTCGCGGCCGATGATCGACAAATGCACCTCGTCCGGCCCGTCCATGAACCGGGCCGACCGCGCGTACGCGAACATCTGGGTGAGCGGCAGATCCTGCGACACGCCGGCCCCGCCGTGCACCTGGATGGCGCGGTCGATCACCGCCTGCGCGACATTGGGAGCGACCACCTTGATCGCCGAGATCTCGAAGCGCGCACCGAGGCTGCCCTGGGTGTCGAGCAGCCATGCGGCCTTCTGGCACAACAACCTCGCCTGCTCGATCTCGATGCGAGACTTCGCAATCTGCTCACGCACCACACCCTGCTCTGCAAGGCGCTTGCCGAATGCGGTGCGTGACTTGGCGCGATCGCACATCAACGACAGCGCTCGCTCGGCGGCACCGATCAGACGCATGCAGTGGTGCAGGCGGCCGGGGCCGAGCCGCGCCTGAGCGATCATGAATGCGGTGCCCTCATCGCCGATGCGGTTGGACTGCGGGACACGCACGTTCTCGAGCAGCACCTCGCAGTGGCTCCCGGGATCGTCGAAGCCGAAGACCTTGAGCTGCCGGACGATGGTCACGCCGGGCGCATCCATCGGCACCAGCACCATGGTGTGGCGCGCGTGGCGCTCCGCGTCAGGATCGGTCATGCCGATGAGCAGGATCACCTTGGCGTTGGGATGCGCCGCCCCGCTGGTGAACCACTTACGGCCATTGATGACATAATCATCGCCATCGCGATCGATGCGCGTGGCCAGCTGCGTCGGATCCGAGCTGGCGACCTCGGGCTCGGTCATCCCGATGCACGAGCGAATCTCCCCCGCGAGCAACGGCGTGAGCCACGTCTCCTGCTGCTCGGGGGTCCCGAACTGCGCGAGCACCTCCATGTTCCCGGTGTCGGGTGCCGAGCAGTTCATCGCCTCGGACGCGATGGAGCTCCAGCCCATGATCTCGGCGAGCGCCCCGTACTCGAGGTTGGTGAGGCCGGGGCCGAATCGCCTGTCCGGCAGGAAGAGATTCCAGAGACCGCGACGGCGCGCCTCGGCCTTCAGCTCCTCCATGACCGGGGAGATGCGCTGCGGGGTCGTCTCCGCGGAGAAGCCGCGCCAGTACTCGTCCTCCGCCGGACGGATGCGCTCATCCATGAAGCGCCAGACCTTCTCGCTGAGCTCACGCACCCTCGGGGTCTCCGCGAAATCCATGTTCAGCCTCCTTCGGTGGAACCCAACCGGTCCAGTGCCTCGAGGCCACTCTCGACGATGGCCGGCACCATCTCCCCCATCGTCTCGAAGCCCTCGCCGACGGTCATCCCCATCAGGAACCGCGCCGTGATGCCCTCGGCGATGATCGCCAGCTTGTATGCGCCAAGCGCGATGTACCAATCGAGCGAGGTGAGGTCGCGCTGCGTTCCCGCAGCGTAGTCGCGCAGCAGGTCGGCTCGCTTGTAGAAGCCGTCCTCGACGGTGATCGCCCGGCCGTGGAGGGTGCGCGCCGCCGCCTCGGACGCGTCGTCGGCCCAGTACACGCAGAGCAGGCCGACGTCGCAGAGCGGGTCGCCGATGGTGCACATCTCCCAATCGATCACCGCGACGATGCGCGACGGATCCGCCGGGGCGTACATGACATTGTCGAGCCGGTAGTCGCCGTGCACGATGCCCGGCGGCGACGGCACCGGCACCGTCTCGTCGAGCCGGCGGCGCAGCTCCTCGATGCTCGGCAGCTCGCGCGTCTTCGACGCCTCCCACTGCTGCCACCATCGCCGCACCTGGCGAGGCAGGAAACCGTCGGGATGGCCGAAATCGCCGAGCCCTATGGCGTCCGGGTCGATCGCATGCAGGCGCAGGAGCGTGGCGACCAGCGCCGACGACATCTCTCGCCTCGTGGTGGTCGTGTCCGGGAACTCGACGGGCAATGCGTCCCGAACCACGTGCCCGTCGATCCACTCCATGACGTAGAAGCGCGCGCCGATGACGGAGTTGTCTTCGCAGAGCGCGATCACGTGTGGCACCGGGATCCCGGTACCCTGCAGCGCGGCGAGCACGCGGTATTCGCGGGCCATGTCGTGCGCGGTCGGAAGCACGTGCGCGAGTGGCGGGCGGCGCACCACGAAACGGCGCTCGCCATCATCGACGATGTACGTGAGGTTCGAGCGTCCCCCAGGGATCACCTCGCCGCGAAGCGCCCCGGCGAGACCACCGACTTGGGGTTCCAGGTATCGGGCGAGCGCCTCGAGGTCGAGCCCCGGCGGCGACGTCACTGAGGAGGCTGCGAGTGCCCGTGCCGGCGGCGCCGGATCTCAGCGACCTGCAGTCGGAGGGTGGCGCGCTCGAGAGCCATCACCGCTTCCTCAGTGTCCACGTTCTGGGCGAGGAGGTCGTGTGCACGCTTGCGCGCCTCCTCCGCGCGCGCCTCGTCGATGTCCTCGGCGCGCTCGGCGGCATCCGCGAGGATCGTCACCTTGTCCGGCAGGACCTCGAGAAATCCGCCCGAGACGGCGAGCACATGCTCGGCTTCGTCGTTGCGAATGGTCACCACGCCGGTGCGCAGCGGTGTGAGCAGTGCAATGTGTTGCGGGAGGACGCCGAGGTCTCCTTCAACGCCGGGGGCGAGCACGAAATCAGCCTCTTCGCTGAAGACGCGACCCTCCGGGGTGACGAGTTCGACCTGGAGCTTGGCCATGCGGGTCTATTCCTTGGTGGGCTCGTCCGGCTTGGCCGCTGCGTCTGCGGCAGGCGTCGTCTCGGCGGTTGCGTCGGCGGCAGGGGTGGCGGCGTCGTCCGACGATGCGGAGCCGGCGGCATTTGACGACGCACTGGCAGAGTCGGCAGAGCCCGACGCGGCGTCGCCGGATCCAGTGGGCGCGTCCGCAGCGGGCGTCTCGGCCGCCGCAGCCGGGGCCGGAGCGGGCGCCGCGTCCGCAGCGGGCGTCTCGGCCGCCGCATTCGGAGCCGGAGCCGGCCGCCGCAGCCGCACCCTCAGCGGGCTTCGCCTCCTGCCCGTCACCCTTCAACGCGGCCGCACGCTGCACCGCCTCGTCGATGGTGCCGACCATGTAGAAGGCATCCTCAGGAAGGTCGTCGTGCTTGCCGTCGAGGATCTCCCCGAACCCGCGGATCGTCTCCTCGAGCGGCACGTACTTGCCATCACGCCCGGTGAACACCTCGGCGACGAAGAACGGCTGGGACAGGAAGTTGCGCACGCGGCGCGCACGGCTGACCGTCTGCTTCTGATCCTCGGTGAGCTCCTCCTGCCCGAGGATCGCGATGATGTCCTGCAGCTCCTTGTACTCCTGGAGCACGCGCTTCACGCCCTGCGCGACGCGGTAGTGCTCCTCGCCCACGACGTTCGGGTCGAGCACGCGGCTGAAGGACTCGAGTGGATCCACCGCCGGGTAGATGCCCGCCTCAGAGATCGACCGGCTCAGCGTGACCGTCGCGCCGAGGTGGCCGAACGTGGTGGCAACGGCGGGGTCGGTGAAGTCGTCCGCCGGCACGTAGATCGCCTGCACCGACGTGATCGACCCCTTGTTGGTGGACGTGATCCGCTCCTGCAGGTCGCCCATCTCGGTGGCGAGCGTGGGCTGGTATCCGACCGCGGACGGCATGCGTCCGAGCAGTGCCGACACCTCGGCGCCGGCGAGCGTGTACCGGAAGATGTTGTCGATGAAGAGCAGCGTGTCGGCGCCCTTCTCGTCACGGAACCACTCGGCGATGGTGAGCGCGGTGAGCGCGACACGTGCGCGTGCGCCCGGCGATTCGTTCATCTGGCCATAGACCAGCGCGGTCTGGTCGAGGACCTTGGACTCCTGCATCTCGCCGTAGAGCGCCGTGCCCTCGCGCGTCCGCTCACCGACCCCCGCGAACACCGAGTACCCCGCGTGCTCGCGGGCGATGTTGCGGATCATCTCCATGACGATGACCGTCTTGCCGACACCTGCTCCACCGAACAGGCCGATCTTCGAGCCCTTCGAGAAGGTGCAGATGAGGTCGATGACCTTGATGCCGGTCTCGAGGATCTCGGTCTCGGTCGACTGCTCGGAGATGGTCGGCGCGGTGCGGTGCATCGGCATCCGTTCGGTGCCGGCGAACGGGCCCTTGCCGTCGATGGTCTCACCGATCACGTTGAACATCCGGCCGAGCGTCTCCTCGCCGACCGGCACCTGAATCGCCGCACCGGTTGCGCGCACGGCGTCACCGCGGCGCACACCTTCGGTGGTGTCCATCGCGATGGTTCGCACCGTGCTGTTGCCCAGGCTCTGCTGCACCTCGAGCACGAGGAGCTTGCCGTCGCCGCGGTCGATCTCGAGCGCGTCGAGAATCTCCGGCAGCCGCTCGCCGGTGAACTCGACGTCGACGACCGGTCCGATCACCTGCACGACGGCGCCGGTGCCGGATTTCAATTCCACAACTGCCATCTCTCTCTCCTCAGCCTTCGAGCGCCGCTGCGCCGGAGACGATCTCCATCAACTCTGTCGTGATCGACGCCTGCCGCACCTTGTTGGCGGTGAGGGTCAGGTCCTCGATGAACTCGCTTGCGTTGTCGGACGCGTTGCGCATCGCAATCATGCGTGCGGCCTGTTCGGATGCCCCGTTCTCCAGGACGGCGCGATACACCTGTGCCTCGACATATCGCGGCAGCAGCGCGTCGAGCACGTCCTTCGGGTCGGGCTCGTACTCGAAGTCGGCGCTGACCGCCTTCGCATCCTCGGGCGGGACGACAGGGATCACGCGCTGCAGCACGGTCTGCTGGCGGCCGACGCTGATGAAGCGCGCGTACACGATGTCGATCTGCTGGACCTCGCCGCGCTCGTACTGCTCCATCGCCACCCGCGCGGCGGGGAGCACGTCGCCCATGGTGGGTCGCTCACCGAGCATGCTCTGATCGGCGATGAGGTCGCGGTGCAGGCGCCGCAGCACGTCACGGCCGCGGCGGCCGATGGTGACGTACGAGACCGGGATCGACGTCTTCGCGGCATCGCTCAATGCCAGCCGCGTGTTGTTGCTGTTGAGCGCACCGGCCAGCCCGCGGTCGGCGGTGACCAGGATGATCAACCGCTTCTGCACGTCGCTCACCTTGAGGAACGGGTGCTCGTACTGCGGGGACCGGCGCATCAACTCGGTCATGATGCTGGCGATCTCGTCGCTGTACGGGCGCGCCGCGAGCACGCGTTCCTGCGCCCGGCGCATGCGCGCGGCGGCGACGAGCTCCATCGCCTTGGTGATCTTGCGCATGTTCTGGACGCCCTTGATACGGCGGCGCAGATCGCGAAGGCTCGGCATCGAAGGTCAGCCCCTGTCGATGCGGCGTGTGGCGCAGACGGCAGCGGGAACCATCGTCATCCGGCGAAGGTCTTCTTGAACGCTTCGACGTCGCCACGCAGCGACTTCTCCAGCTCGTCGGAGATGCGGCCGGTCTTGGTGATCTCCTCCTCGACCTCGGGATGCTCCGCATCCATGAAGCGCAGCAGGCTCTTCTCGAAATCGCGCACGCGATCGAGAGGGACATCGTCGAGGAAGCCACGCGCACCGGCGAAGATGCTGATGACCTGCTTGGCGAACGGCATCGGCTCGTACTGCGGCTGCTTGAGCAGCTCGGTCATGCGCTGGCCGCGGTCGAGGCGGTCGCGCGTGCCCTTGTCGAGGTCCGCGGCGAACTGCGCGAATGCCGCGAGCTCGCGATACTGCGCGAGGTCGAGGCGCAGCTGCCCGGCGACCTGCTTCATCGCCTTGGTCTGCGCGTCACCCCCGACACGGGAGACGGACAGCCCGACGTTGATCGCTGGCCGGATGCCGGCGTTGAACAGGTCGGTCTCGAGGTAGATCTGGCCGTCGGTGATCGAGATGACGTTGGTCGGGATGAACGCCGACACGTCGTTCGCCTTGGTCTCGATGATCGGCAGCGCGGTGAGCGTGCCGCCCCCCTCCTTGTCACTCATGCGCGCCGCACGCTCGAGCAACCGGGAGTGCAGGTAGAAGACGTCACCCGGATAGGCCTCGCGCGACGGTGGACGGCGGAGCAGCAGCGACAGCTCGCGGTACGCGTCGGCGTGCTTGCTGAGGTCGTCGTAGATGATCAGCGCGTGGCCGCCCTTCTGCATGAAGTACTCGCCCATCGCACAGCCGGCGTAGGGCGCGAGGAACTGCAGCGGCGCCGGGTCCGACGCCGTCGCGGCGACGATGATGGTGTGCTCCATGGCGCCGTGCGTCTCGAGCGTCGCCTTGATCTGCGCCACCTTCTGCGCGTTCTGCCCGATGGCGACGTAGATGCAGATGACGCCGGTGCCCTTCTGGTTGATGATCGCGTCGACGGCGATGGCCGTCTTGCCGGTCTGACGGTCGCCGATGATCAGCTCGCGCTGACCGCGACCGATCGGGATCATCGAGTCGATCGCCTTGAGGCCGGTCTGCATCGGCGTGTCGACGTTCTCGCGCTGGATGACGCCCGGGGCCACCCGCTCGGTGGGAAGGCTCTGTGACGTCTCGATCGGTCCACGGTCGTCGAGCTGCTCACCGAGCGCGTTGACGACGCGACCGACCAGCTCGTCGCCGACCGGCACCTCGGCGATGCGACCGGTGGTGCGGACGTTGTCGCCCTCCTGGAGGTGCTCGTACGGCCCGAGGATGACCGCGCCGACGCCATCCTCGCGAAGGTCGAGCGCGAGCGCGAGGACCACGCCCTTGCCTTCCGGCCCCGGCATCTCGAGGAGCTCGCCGGCCATCGCACGTTCAAGACCGTAGATGCGCGCGATGCCGTCGCTGACCGATGTGATGACGCCCTCGTTGGCATCCACCACGGGCGCCTCGAAGCTCGCGATCCGTTGTTTGAGAATCTCTCCGATCTCGTCGCTGCGTATGGCCATCAGTCAGTCATTCCTCTCTCTCGATCAGGCAAGTGCTGCCTGGAGCTGTTGAAGGTGGGTGCGCAGGCTGTCATCGATGACCCGGTCACCGATGCGGATCACGAGCCCGCCGACGATCGACGGATCGCTGCGCACGGTGGTCTGCACGTCACTGCCGAGCTGCTTGCTCAACGTGTCACGGATGTGCTTCTCGAGCTTCGCGTCCGCGGGCACCGCGGTCGTGACCTCGACCCGCACGACGCCCGAAGCCTTGTCGGCCAGCGCGTCGAAGTGATTGAGGATCTCGCGCACGATGCCGACGCGGCGGCGCTCGATGAGCAGGCGCGCCAGATTGCGCGCCTCCGGCGATGCGCCCTTGAGCAGCTTCATCCCCTGGCGAACGCGCTCCGCGAGACTCGTCCGCGGATTCGCGAGTGCCTCGCTCACCGCCGGGTCGCTGAGCACCTCGACGACGCCGGCCAGCTGTTCGCGCCAGCCGGGGATGTCGTTCGCCTCCTGGGCGAGCGCGAAGTACGCCTCGGCGTAGCGGCGGGCGAGGATGCTCGCGCGTTCCATCTCAGTTCTGCTCCGCCTTGCCGGACGGGCTGTCCGCGACCTTGGCCAGTGCCTCGTCGATGAGTCGCTGGTGCGCCTTGGCGTCAAGGGTGTCGCCGAGCAGGCGCTGCGTGGTGGCGACCACGAGGCTGGCGACCTCGTTGCGAAGGTCCTGGATGGCGCGATCACGCTCGCCGGCAATCTCGCCGCGCGCACGCTCGATCAACGCCTCGGCGTCAGCTCTCGCTTTGCCGATGATCTCCCTGGCTTCGGCGGTGGCCTCGCCATGCGAGCGGTTGAGGATCTCGCGGGCCTGGACGCGTGCGTCCTCGAGCGTCGTCTCGACCTGCTCCTGCACCTTGGCGAGACGCTCCTCCGACTCCTGCGCCGCGCGCAGGCCGGCCTCGATCTTCTTGTCGCGCTCGGTGGCGGCCGCGATGATGCGCGGGTACGCGTACTTCCCGAGGATGAGGATCATCAGGATGAACGCGATCAGCTCGGCGACGAACGTCCCGTTGAGGTCGAGAAGCCCGGCCGGCTGGGGAGCGGCGGCAATCACCGTTGTCACGACCTCGTCTTATTTGGCGATGACGTAGATGAAGAAGAATCCGAGCGCGAGGTTGATGAAGTACATCCCCTCGACGAGGCCGATGATCAGGAACATCGTCACCTGCAGCCGGCCCTGTGCCTCGGGTTGACGCGCGGTGCCGGCGATGGTCGCGTTACCGGCGAGGCCGTCACCGATGGCGGCACCGATTGCACCGCCACCAAGCGCGAGGCCGGCGGCGATCAGCGCCCCCATCAGGATCAGTGCGTGGGTCATGTCGTCTCTCTCCTCAAGTCGTTCGCGTGTGAAGCCGCCCCGTGGTGCTCCTCGAGACCTTCACGGGCCATGCCGAAATAGATGATGGTCAGTAGCATGAAGATGAACGCCTGGATCGTGCCGATGAGGAAGACGTCGAAGAGCTTCCATGCCACCAGCAGGATGACCCAGATCGGTGACAGCGCCGTCTGAATCACCGAGGACCCGGCGAACGCCGTGTACCCGAGCGTGAGCAGGTACACCATCACGAGGCCACCGAAGATGTTGCCGAACAACCGGAGCTCCGAGGCTCAACGGCTTCTGGATCTCCTCGATGATGTTGAGCGGCGTGAAGGCGACCCGTGCGATCAGCGGCAGCTCGAACGGCTTGGTGAAGCGCCGCAGATAGCCGCGGAACCCGAGCACGTGGATGCTGTACCACTGCACGATCACGATCACGACGATCGCCATCGCCAGGGTGAGGTTGATGTCCGCAGCAGCCGGTTCGACCGGAGCGGTGAGCGGGAAGAAGTCGAGCCAGTTGGCCAGCAGCACGAAGATGAAGATGGTCGCCGCGATGGGGACGATGAAGTCCGTGCCCTCGTCGGACACCATCTGGCTGGTGAGGTTGCGGACGTAGCTCAGCAGCAGCTCGAGGACCGACTGGAGCTTGCCGGGCGTTCCGTGGGTCAGACGGTAGGAGACGCCCAGCCCGAGCGCGAGCGTGAGCACGATCGCGATGCCGCTCGAGATGAGCGTGTCGTAGTTGAACACGCAGAGGAATGCACTCCCGCCGCACACCTGGATGACCGGATGCGTGCCGGGCGGAATGATGGCGGCGATGAGCATCATGTGATGCGCATCGACTCGCGAGCGCGGCGACGGCGAGGACCACCTGCGAGATCCCCAGACCGAGGATGACCAGCCAGACGTTCTCCAGCCCGAAGGCGAGGCCGATGGCGATGCCGATCGTGCTCAGCGTGATGATTCGCAGCAGGCTGGTGGCAAGGAACGGAATCGGCAGCGCGATCAACCGGGCTGCGAGCGCACCGTTGATCGACCCGATCGCGAGCCCGGTCGCCAGCGCACCTCCGGGGCCGGCATGCCCGAGGACGATCCCGACCACTGCGGCGACGACAGCCGCACCGGCGCACACGATCGCCGCGTTACGGACCAGGCGCAGCGCATGTGCCGATGGAGCTGGGCGTGGAGACGTACCTTCCGAGATCACCTCGACCACCACTGCCTTTCTTGGACTGTCAAACCACGGCAACGATATCAACTGGACCTCGCGACACGGCCCAGGCATGGTCAGAGGAAGGTCGGAACCGGGAGTACGCCGTATAGCAGGAGGCGACGATGCCCACCAGCAGTCCGATCAGCACCCCGAGGGGGCTCGTATGGAGCAGCGCGTCGACGCCGACACCAAGGAGCAGCGGCACGATCAGCGCCACCGCGATGGATACGCCCATCCCCGCGAGCTGGCCGCCGGACGGCGGGCGCTTGCCTCTGGCGCTGCTCAGTCGGCCTCGCCCCGGTGATGGATGTGCGACGGCAGGCCCGGCGGCCATCGACCTGCACCTCGCTCTCCTCAATGGCCGCGACGAAAGGGAGCCTGGGAGCCCTGCGCCGGTTCCGCCAGATGAGCACGATCAGCGCGACCACCATCAGGCCGAGCGCGAGGTCGATGATCCGGCGGTGCCCGTAGATCGTGAGGGCCAGGCACCCGAGAATTCCGGTCACCAGATAGAAGGTGACCGCCGTCTCGACCGGGTTCAACCCCACCGCTCGAAGGCGGTGATGGAGATGACCCGCGTCCGCCTTCGCCGGGTTGGGCCCGAGAGCGCGCGACGAACGATGGCGAACAGGGTGTCGCCGATCGGTAGGCCCAGCGCGATCAGCGGCACGAGGATCGAGAGCCCGACGACCACCTTGGCGACGCCGAGGATGGTGATGGTCCCGAGCGCGATGCCGAGGAAGTGCGAGCCGGATTCCCCCATGAAGACGCGGGCGGGCGGCAGGTTGAAGACGAGAAAGCCGAGGCAGCGCCCATCACCGCCCCGCTGAGGATCACCACGCCGCTCTGGACGTCGTTGGCCGCCTGGATGCGGTTGATGGCGGCGAGCAGCAGACGCCGCGACGATCGCCACCACGCCCGCCGCGAGGCCGTCGACCCCGTCGAGCAAGTTGATGGTGATCTGCAGGCCGACGAACCAGACGACCGTGACCGGCGCAGCGAGCAACCCCAGCTCCCACACCGCCAGGGTGTGGGAGCCGGGAATGGCGATGGAAATGATCGCGATGCCGAGCACCCGCGAGGACGGCAACCACTGGATCCCCAACTTGCTCAGCCAGTTGAGGTCAACGATGTCGTCGAAGGCCATCGAGGGTGATCCCGCCGCGGACAGGAGCACGCACCGGTGGTGATCGTCGAACAAGATGGCGATCGCCAGCCCGAATCCGAGGTAGATCGCGAATCCGCCAAGGCGAGCCGTCGGGCGCGGATGGATAAAGCGATCGCCCGGTTTGGCCACCGCGCCGAGCCTAGGCCAGCCACATCGACCCGGGCACCGCGGCGATGCAGACCCATCGCGATGAGAAACGGCAGCAGCGCGCTCAGCCAGGGCGATCCGCTGAAGGCGGCGCTGAAAATGCGGTCGATGCGCCTCAATATGGCAGCGGAAATCGTTCGCACAAGGCCCGGCTCCCGTCGCGTACCTCGGCTCGGACGTCCGGTCGTCGAAGCCGCCGAGCATCCGGGCGACCATGTCGGCGATCTCGTCCATCTCCTGCGGGCCCATGCCGCGCGTCGTCACCGACGGCGATCCCAGCCGGATCCCACTGGGGTTGAACCTCGCCGTGGCCGGGGAAGGCGTTGGCGTTCACCGTGATGCCGACCGTGTCGAAGGTGGCCTGGAACTGCGTCCGCGGAGCCCGGTGGCCGCAGGTCGATCAGCATCAGATGGTTATCGGTCCCGCCGGTGATGAGCTCGAGGTCGCGCCGCATCAGACCCTCGGCCAGCACCTTGGCGTTGTTGACCACCGCCTGGGCGTAGTCACGGAACTCGGGCTGTGCCACTGCGTGAACATCACGGCCTTGCCGGCGATGGCGTGAATCAGCGGGCCGCCCTGGACTCCGGGCAGACGGCCTTGTCGATCTCGGCGGCGTACTCCGCCCTGCAGAAGATCATCCCGCCCCACGGTCCTCGCATCGTCTTGTGGGTGGTGAAGGTGACGAAGTCGGCGTGGGGGACCGGGCTCGGGTGGGCGCCGCCCGCGACCAGGCCGGCGAAGTGCGCCATGTCGACGAAGAGGTACGCGTCGATCTCGCGGGCGATCTCGGCAAGGCGGCGAAATCGAGGATGCGGGGGTACGAGCTGTAGCCGGCGACCAGCATCTTGGGCCGGACCTCCTGCGCCCGCTCGCGCACCGAGTCCATGTCGAGGACTCCGTGATCTCGTCGACGAAATACGGCTCGAAGTGATAGAGCTTGCCGCTGAAGCTCACCGGGGAGCCGTGGCTCAGGTGGCCGCCCTGGTCGAGCGCCATGCCCATGACGGTGTCGCCGGGGTTGAGGACGCTGCGTAGACGGCCATGTTCGCCTCGGTGCCGCAGTGGGGCTGGACATTGGCGTGCTCGGCGCCGAAGAGCGCCTTGGCCCGTTCGCGGGCGAGGTTCTCGACCTGGTCGACGACCTCGCAGCCACCGTAGTAGCGCTTGCCGGGCACCCCTCCGCGTATTTGTTGTTGAGCCAGGAGCCGAGCGCCTCGAGCACCGCGACCGAGGCGAGGTTCTCCGACGGGATCAGCTCGAGGGTGTCCTCCTGACGCTCCAGCTCCTCGTCGAGGAGGGCGGCGACATCGGGATCGGTCGCGCGCAGCGCGGGTTTGGCGGTGAAATCACCCGCCTGGACACTCGGACGCATATCGACATGAGGGCCGGTCACTGCGATCTCTGCCCCTCCGTGGTGATTGCTGGAAAGACCCCCGAGAAGCGAGAGCAACGCGGCGGCGCTGATCGGGCCGTCGCGGAGCACGCGAGGGTTGGTCTGGTGCAGTCGATGATAGTCGAGGCAAGTCCGCCGAGGGACCGCCGTCGAGGACGGCGTCGACCTCGGCGCCGAGCGCAGCGGCCACCTCGGCCGCGGCTCCGCGGCCGGCTCGCCAAGGCGGTTGGCGCTGGTCGTGGCGAGGGGCCCGGTGCGCCGGAGGAGCCCCAGAGCGATCGGGTGGTCCGGGACGCGAACGCTGAGCGTCGTCCCCTCACGCGGGATCGCCCAGCGGTGGGCGCGCAGCGGGCTCACGATCGAGAGCGCTCCGGGCCAGTACGCCGCGGCCAGGGTCCGAGCCTGCGGGCTCAGCTCCACGTCGTCCTCGATGTCGGCGATCGACGCCGCCAGGAAGGTCAGCTCGAGCCGGTCGGGACGGCGCTTGATGGCGTAGATGCGGCTGACCGCCGCCGTGTTGGCCGGGTCGCACGCGAGCCCGTAGACGGTGTCGGTCGGGATCGCGATCACGCCGCCGGCCCTGATCGCCGCGACCGCGGTGTCGATGCTCACGGCATCTCGATATCGAGGACGCGGGTCCGCCCGGTGAGGTCGGGCACCGGGACGTGGTCGCCCGGGAGAGTCTCGGCCACCAGCGCGCCGACGACGTCGGCATGGCGCGGATCGACCTCGAGCATCAGCCTCGCTGTATTGACGTGACCGCGGATCGACGCGAGCAGCGCGCGGTAGGCATCGAGACCATCGTCACCGCCGAGCAGCGCGCGGCGGGGCTCGAAGTCACGAACGTCGCGGTCGACGGCCGCGAGCTCCTCGGTGGTCACATACGGCGGGTTGCTGGCGACGAGGTCGAACGCGCCCTCGAGCCGATCGGCCCAGGAGCACTCGACGAG
>CAVPTG010000012.1:0-408454 GCA_963708605.1 Candidatus Dormiibacterota bacterium
GCCAGAGATCTTGGTGCCGTGGAGGCGGAACTTGATGTCCCCTCGGATCCGGGAACGCTCGAAATCCTCCGCCGACTCCTTGATCCACTCGTAGGTCCCGATGTCCCAGAGCATGACCGTGCCCGCCCCGTATCCCGAGGGGATCACTCCCTCGAACTCGCCGTAGTCAATGGGGTGATCCTCGGTCTGGACCGCCAGGCGTTTCCTGCTGGGATCCAGGCTGGGGCCGCGTGGGACCGCCCAGGACAGCAGCACGCCGTTGTGTTCGAGGCGGGTGTCGAAATGCATTCGCGTGGCTCGATGTTTCTGGATGCAGAAACGGCTGCCGTGAGGGAGTTGCTCCCACGCCGAGGCTTCCGTCCCGGGATGCTGGGTCGGGTCGCCACTGGGCTCCGGCGTCTGATTGAAATCGCGCTTCCGGCGGTACTCTTCAAGGGTGGGAGTTGACATCTTCATCGACCCTTTCGACGAGCCCGCTGGGGAGACGCACGGACGGTATCGCTCACTGTCCTGATGCTAGTGCAGCGCACCACTGGAAACGAGCGAACTGGGCCCGCGGGCTGGTAGAATACAGGTACTTGGAACGGCCGATTTGAGCGGTCCCCGCTGGAACAATCGAGCGGTTTCACCATTGGCCCCTCCCTTCACATTCACGTCACAACCGGAGCAGCACACATAACCGACACCGCACGCCCCGAACGCCCCGATGAGGCGGCGAACGAGCCAGAGACGAGCCCAAGGACGGGCCATGCAAACGGCAATCCGGATCCGCGCCCGGTAGGCGCCGGCCGGGCCGGCAACCCCACGTACTCGGCGGATCAGATCCAGATCCTCGAGGGTCTCGAGCCGGTTCGCAGGCGCCCCGGCATGTACATCGGATCCACGGATCTGCGTGGTCTGCACCACCTCGTCGTCGAGCTCGTGGACAACAGCATCGACGAGGCCCTCGCCGGTTGGTGCGACACGATCAAGGTCGTGCTCCACGCGGACAAGTCCGTGTCGGTGCTCGACAACGGCCGCGGCATCCCGGTGGGGATGCATCCGACCGCCAGGAAGTCCGCGCTCGAGGTCGTCCTCACGACGCTCCATGCGGGTGGAAAGTTCGGCGGCGGTGGCTACAAGGTCTCGGGCGGTTTGCACGGTGTCGGCCTCTCGGTCGTCAATGCGCTGAGCGAGCGACTGCTGGTCGAGGTGTATCTCGACGGCGAGACCCACCGTCAGCAGTACACCCGCGGCGTGCCCGACGGTCCCGTCGCGGTGGTCGGCACGTCCGACCGGCGCGGAACCTTCGTGCGATTCTGGCCCGACCCCGATATCTTTCCGGAGATCGAGTTCTCGTGGGACACGGTCTGCAACTCGCTGCGCAGCTATGCGTTCCTCAACAAGGGCATCACGATCCAGCTCGAAGACGAGCGCGACGATCGCGCCTACACCTTCCACTTCGAAGGTGGCATCCAGTCATTCGTCCGGTACCTCAACGCGAACCGCAACGTCATCAACCAGAAACCGATGTATGTGGAACGGGAGATCGACGGTAACGTCGTCGAGATCGCGCTGCAGTACCAGAACACGGTGTTCACCGAGCACGTTCTTGCCTTTGCCAACAACGTGCACACCGAGGAAGGTGGCGCGCACGTCACCGGATTCCGCGGTGCGCTGACCGCGACGCTCAACAAGTACGCGCGCAAGGCGAGCATTCTCAAGGAGCAGGATCCGAATCTGAGCGGTGACGACGTGCGCGATGGGTTGACCGCGGTGATCAGCGTCAAGCTGCGTGAACCGCAGTTCGAGGGTCAGACCAAGACCAAGCTGGGCAACAGCGAGGTCGCCGGACAGGTCTCGACCGTGCTGAGCGAGGCGCTCATGCAGTACCTCGAGGAGAACCCCTCGGACGGTCGCAAGATCATCGACCAGTCCCTGACCGCCGCACGAGCTCGGCAGGCCGCCGCGAAGGCGCGCGACCTGGTGCAGCGGAAGTCACTGCTCGAGTTGGCCACGTTGCCCGGCAAGCTCGTCGACTGCAGTGAGCGTGACCCGGCGCACTGCGAGATCTTCATCGTCGAGGGACTTTCGGCAGGCGGCACCGCCAAAGAGGCGCGAGAGCGCCGGAATCAGGCAATCCTTCCGCTCCGGGGCAAGATCCTCAATGTCGAGAAGGCACGAGCCGACAAGATCCTCGGCAATGAGCAGATCAAGGACTTGATCATGGCGCTCGGCGGCGGATTCGGCGAGACGTTCACCGTGGACAAGTTGCGCTATCACCGCATCGTGCTCATGGCCGACGCCGATGTCGACGGGTCGCACATCCGCACCCTCCTGCTGACGTTCTTCTGGCGCCACCTTCGCCCGCTGGTCGATGGCGGGTTTCTGTATCTCGCGCAGCCGCCGCTGTACAAGCTCGAGAAGGGCAAGGGAAAGAACCGGCAGACGGAGTACGCCTTCAGCGACGACCAGCGTGACGACAAGGTCAAGTCCATGGGCAGGGACACCGAGGTCTCTCGCTACAAGGGACTCGGCGAGATGATGTCCGAGGAGCTGTGGGCAACCACCATGGACCCCGATCGTCGGGTGCTGCTTCAGGTGGGGGTCGCCGACGCCCTCAAGGCGGACGACATCTTCGACCGCCTCATGGGGTCCGACGTCGAGCCTCGCAAGCGTTTCATTCAGACCCACGCCACGAGCGTGCGCAACCTCGACGTCTGATGCCGCTTCCGATCGCGGTCGACGCGATGGGCGGCGACCATGCCCCGGCTGAAATCGTGCGCGGTGCGTTGCGCGCGGTCAACGAGCACGGCATCCCGGTCACCCTGGTCGGCCGGCGTGAGGCCGTCGAGACGGAGTTGCGCAGCGCGGGAGCCGGTACCGACGGGATCAGCGTCGTCGATGCCCGCGAGACCATCGAGATGAGCGAGCACCCTGCGAATGCGGTGCGTGCCAAGCCCGATTCGTCCCTGGTGCGCAGCTGCGCGCTGGTCGCGGACGGCGAGGCGCGTGGCGTTGTCAGCGCCGGCAACAGCGGGGCGATGCTCGCAGCAGCGCTCTTCACCATCAAGCGAATCTCGGGAGTTGCCCGTCCCGCCATCGGCGCGGCTTTCCCCAGCGAGGGGGGGCAGACATTCATCCTGGATGTCGGCGCCAACACCGACTGCAAGCCGGAGTGGCTGGCACAGTTCGCGCTGATGGGCGACATCTACGCCCGCACCATGCTCGGCATCGCCGGCCCGCGCGTGGCATTGCTCAGCAACGGCGAGGAGTCGGAGAAAGGCTCGGAGTTGGTACAGGCAGCCCATCCGCTGATCGCCGCGCTCGCGCTTCACTTCGTCGGCAACGTCGAGGGCAAGGACATCTTTCGCGGCGGGTGCGACGTGGTGGTCACCGACGGTTTCACCGGCAACGTCGTGCTGAAGGTGGCCGAGGGCATCGGCGAGTTCCTGTTCGCAAGCATCGCTCAAGAGGCGCGCAAGTCGTTGGGCGGCAAGGTGGGCGGCGCTCTGCTCAAGCCGAAGCTGCGTCCACTGCGTGATCGAATCGACTATCGGAAGACCGGTGGGGCGCTGCTCCTCGGTGTCGCCGGTGAGGTGGTGATCGCCCACGGACGGTCCGACGCCGAGGCGACCATGAATGCGATTCGGGTTGCCGCGCGCGCTGCCGATCAGGGTGTCAGCAAGGTTATCGCGGGCGCGGTGAGAAGCCCTGCGGAGGTGTCTGCGTAATGGCGATCTTCGAGCCCGGCCAGGTTCATCCCATCGAACTCGAGGCGGAGATGCGCGCGTCCTACATGGACTACGCGATGAGCGTGATCATCAGCCGCGCCCTCCCCGACATCCGCGATGGGTTGAAGCCGGCGCAACGCCGCATCCTCTGGGCCATGCTCGATACCGGGATGACCGCCGGAGCGCGCTATCAGAAGTGCGCCGCAGTCGTCGGCGAGGTGCTCGGCAAGTACCACCCACACGGCGATTCGGCCGTGTACGACACCCTCGTCCGGCTCGCACAGCCGTGGGTGATGCGCTACCCGCTCATCGATGGACAGGGCAACTTCGGCTCGGTCGACGGTGACCCGCCCGCCGCCTACCGGTACACCGAGGCACGCATGACCGCGGTGGCCATGAGCCTGGTCGACGATATCGAGAAGGATACGGTCGATTTTGGCCCGAACTTCGCCAACGTCCCGGGCGTGCGCGAGCCGTCGGTGATGCCGTCGCTGCTCCCGAACCTCCTGGTCAACGGCGCGAGCGGCATCGCGGTGGGCATGGCCACCAACATCCCGCCCCACAACCTCGGCGAGATCTGCGACGCGGTGGTCAGGCTGATCGACGACCCGGAGACCACCACCGAGGACCTCATCCGGATCGTCAAGGGGCCCGACTTCCCGACGGGCGGCATCATCTACACGCGCGACATCGCCAACGTGTACGGCACCGGCCGCGGACGGATCGTGATGCGCGCTCAGGTCGACTTCGAGGAGTCGAAGTCGGGACGCGAGCAGATCATCGTCCGCGAGCTCCCCTACCAGGTGAACAAGTCGCGCCTGATGCAGAACATCGCAGAGCTCGTCAACGACCGCAAGATCGAAGGCATCGCCGACCTGCACGACGAGTCAGGACGCGAGGAGAAGGTCCGCATCGTCATCGAGCTGAAGTCCAACGCGCGGCCGCACACGGTGCTCAACAATCTCTACAAGCACACCCAGCTGCAGATGACGTTCGGCGCCCTGATGCTCGCCATCGTCGACGGCCGGCCGCAGGTGCTGAGCCTCAAGGCGATGCTCGGTCACTACATCAGCCACCGGCGCAACGTGGTCACGCGGCGCACGCAGCACGACCTGACCACCGCGCGGGAACGGGCGCACATCCTCGAAGGACTGACGATCGTCCTCGACAACCTCGACGAGACGATCGCGATCATCCGCGGCGCGCAGGACGAGCGGTCCGCGCAGAGCGCCCTGGAGCAGCGGTTCAACCTGTCGGAGCGGCAGTCGAAGGCCATCGTCGACCTCCGTCTCGGCCGGCTGACACGGCTCGAGAGCGGCAAGCTCCGCGAGGAGTACGAGGAGCTGATCAAGAAGATCGCCCAGCTGGAAGACCTGCTCGCCAATCCGCGCCTCATCGACGGCGTCATCAAGGACGAGGTCACCAACCTGCGCCGCCGGTTCGCCGATCCGCGACGCAGCGAGATCCGTCACGACGAGCTCGAGATGAACGAGGAAGACCTCATCCCCCAGGAGCAGGTTTTCGTCACGCTGACGCACCGCGGCTACATCAAGCGCATGTCGCTCGACAACTACCGCGCACAGCACCGTGGCGGCAAGGGCGTCGTCGGCGCGCGTCGCTCGACCGACGAGGACTACATCGAGCACTCGACCACGGCAAGCACGCACAGCGACATGCTCTTCTTCACCAACCGGGGCCGCGTGTTCCGATTGCGCACCCACGAGATTCCCGACGTCAAGCGCCAGGCCAAGGGCATCCCGATCATCAACCTCATCGAGGTCGACCAGGGCGAGAAGGTCACTGCACTCATCGACATGGAGGTCTTCAGCGACGAGCAGTACCTGGTGATGGTCACCAAGCTCGGCCAGATCAAGAAGACCCCAGCGGCAGCCTACGCGGCGGTGCGCCGCAACGGGCTCATCGCCATCAACCTGCAGGACGACGACGAGCTCAACTGGGTCCGCCGGTCCTCGGGTGGCGACGAGGTCCTGGTGGTGACACGCCGGGGCAAGGGCTCGCGATTCACCGAGAAGGAAGTGCGCCCGATGGGGCGCGACACCATGGGCGTCGGCGCGATCCGCCTCCGCAAGGGCGACGAGGTTGCCGGGTTCGACATCGTGAATCCGGAGGGCCACGTGCTCGTCATCACCGAGAATGGCTTCGGCAAGCTGACCCCGATGAGTGATTACCCGGTCAAGAGCCGCAACATCCAGGGCGTGTACACGGTCGATCAGACGGCGATCCCGAAGATCGGCGAGATCGTCGGGATGCGTGTGGTCGAGGACCTGTCCGAGGAGTTGATGGTGATCTCGACGTCGGGGCAGGTGATCCGCATCCCGCTCGAGCAGGTCCGCATCTCCGGACGTCAGACGCGGGGCGTGATCATCATGCGGCTCGACGATGGCGACCGCGTCGCCTCGATTGCCGGGGTCGGCGCGGTGGTTGCCCTCGAAGCGTGACCGAGGTCTTTCGTCTCGCCGACTCCTATGTCGACGAGCTCTGCGCGCTCGATCCGTTCACGGCGACCGGCCTCGGGATCCCGGGACACGACGACGAGGTGACCGACTACTCGCCGGACGGCGTCGAGGGGCAGGTCGACCTCGACCGCCGGACTCTTCGCGCGCTCGACGAGACGCCGATCGAGAACGACGCGGATCGCATCGCCGCGGCGGTCATCCGCGATCGCCTCGGTGCAGGGCTCGAGGGATACGACGCGGGCGCCGCGTGGCGCCAGCTCTCCAACTTCGACTCACCGATCTCGTTCATTCGCATGGCGTTCGACCTCGGCCCCCGGGGGACACCCGAGGACTGGGAGCGGATCGCCACCCGGATGAGCCGGGTTCCCGAGTTGCTGGCGGGATTCACCACGTCGCTCCGGCATGGGCTCGCCACCGGACAGATCGCGGCGCGCCGGCAGGCGCTCGTCTGCGCAGACCAGGCGTCGACGCTCGCGGGTCTCACCGAGCCCGAGGCGCCGTACTTCGCACGCATCGCCGCCGAGCAGCCGCACGACCGCGCGCTCACCGCGAGGCTCCAGGATGGCGCTCGGCTCGCCACCGAGGCGTATGCGGTGACCGCGCGGTTCCTTCGCGAGGAGTACGCGCCGCGTGCCCCTGAAACGGACGCCGTCGGCCGCGAGCTGTACGCCATCGGCATCCGGCGGTGGCTCGGCATGGATCGCGACCCCGAGGAGATCTATGCGTGGGGCTGGGAAGAGCTGCGCCGCATCGAGACGGAGATGGCCGCCACCGCCGAGCGGATCGCCCCTGGGGCGGGTCTCGAGGGCGCGATGGCGGTGCTACGCGATGACCCCGGCCGGAGCATCGAGGGCATCGACAACCTGCTCGCCCACCTGCAGGACCTCACCGATCGCACCATCGCCGAGCTCGACGGCACGCACTTCGACATCCCGGAGCCGCTGCACCGGATCGAGTGCCGCGAGGCGCCTCCCGGAACTGCCGCGGCGATGTACTACACCGGACCGTCCGCCGACTTCAGCCGGCCGGGGCGGACCTGGTACCCGGCTAAGGGACAGACGCGCTTTCCCCTCTGGACGGAGATCACCACCGCGTACCACGAGGGCGTTCCGGGACACCACCTGCAGATCGGGCTCTGCATGACGTTCCAGGACCGCCTCACGGCCTTCCAACGCCAGCTGGGGACATATGCCGGCCACGCCGAGGGCTGGGCGCTATACGCCGAGCGGCTGATGCAGGAGCTGGGCTACCTCGAAAACCCGGACTACCTCCTCGGCATGCTCGCCTCCCAGGCGTTCCGGGCGATGCGCGTGGTAGTGGACATCGGCCTGCATCTGCAGCTCCCGATCCCGAAGACCGAGGAATACCGCCCGGGGCAGGTCTGGGACTGGGAGACGGCGCTGCCGTTCGTGAGCACGTATTGCGGCTTCGCCGGACCCGGTTTCGCTCGCAGCGAGCTCGATCGCTACTGCGGGATGCCGGCACAGGCGATCAGCTACAAGGTCGGCGAGCGGGCCTGGCTCGATATCCGCGCCCAGCTCCGAGCTCGGCTCGGGTCGTCATTCGACCTGAAGCGGTTCCACATGTCGGCGCTGAACCTCGGGTCGCTGCCGCTCGATCTGCTCGAGCAGGAGTTGCTCGGGAGCAGCTGACCCGCGACCGCGATCGGTCGGCCAGGGCATGGAAGTGGTGCGGGGGCGCACCTGCACCCCGTCACCAGTCCGCGTCGCCAGCCTCGGTCGCAAGTGCGACGAGGCCCGGCGGACGATCGCTACGCGGCCTTGCCGATCTTGAAGATCTTGGTGCCGCACACGGGGCAGGTGCCGGTGGTCGCCGGTTTGCCGTTCTTCATCGTGATCGCCTCAGCGCCCTTGATCTCGCGCTGTTCCTTGCATTTGAGGCAATAGCCAGTGGCCATGTGCTCCTCCGGGGGTGGGGGTGGTTCTGCGACTGCTCGGAGGCAGGTTGCGGGCATTCTAGCCGCATCTGGGCCGAATTGGAGTTGAATTCAGCCGAGCCATCCCGACCGGGCCGTCCTCTGAACCCCGGCGGGTGGGTCAGACGGGGGCGCCGGTGGTGGCCAGGTGGGTCCGGAAAAAGGCTCGAGTCCGGTCCCAGGCGAGCCGTGCCGCATCCGGGTCGAAGACCTCCGGGCGCGTGTCGTTGAAGAACGCGTGGTCTGCACCCGAGTACCAGAAGAACTCGACATCGATGCCTGCGCCGCGAAGCTCGCGCTCGAGCTCCTCGATCTGCTCGCGCGTGTACGCATGGTCCTTCTCGGCAAAGTGCCCGAGCACCGCGCCCTTGATCCTGGTCACATCGGGCCTGGCCGCCGCGGTGACACCCATGTACGGGTAGAACGGGACCACCGCCGCGAAGACGTCGCTCAGCGTCGCGGCGTAGATCGCGAGCGCGCCGCCCATGCAGAAGCCCACGATGCCGACGCGGTCACCGGCGGTTCGATCGCTCGCTGCCAGCCATGTGCCGGCGCCGAGCATGTCACGCGCGGCCTCAGCAAGGTCGAGTTCCATGAGCAGCTTGCCCGCCTCGTCGGGCTCCTTGGTCTCCTTGCCGTGGTACAGGTCGGGCGCCAGGGCGACGAATCCCTCGGCCGCAAAGCGATCACAGAGATCGCGGACGTGCGCGTTGAGGCCCCAGTACTCCTGGATGACCACGACACCCGGTCCGCGGCCGCTCGATGGCGTCGCGAGATATCCGCCACATGTATGGCCATTGCTGGGGAACTCGACCGTCTCGCCCATGCGCTAACTCCTCATGCTGCCGGATGCTCGTTGCTGTGTGACTCGATGAGCTTTTGCGCGACGTGGGCCGGCACTTCTTCGTAGCTCGAGAATGACATCGAGTACCTGCCCCTTCCCTGGGTCATGGCGCGCAGCTCGACCGGGAACGTGTACATCTCGGCCTGCGGGACGTGGGCATTGACCTCCGCACGCCCGTCACCGATCGGGTTGACGCCGCCGACGCGCCCTCGCTTCGAGTTGAGCAATCCCATGATGTCGCCGGTGAAGCGCTCGGGCACGGTCACGGTGACGTCCATGATCGGTTCGAGGATGACCGGCGACGCCTTCTGCACCGCTTCGCGCATCGCCATCGCCCCGGCGATCTGAAACGCGATGTCCTTGCCGTCGACGCTGTGCGTCGAGCCGTCGACGAGACGCACCCTGACGTCGACGATCGGGTTCCCGGTCACCGCTCCCTGCTCCATCGTCTGGCGGACGCCCTTCTCGACCGACGGCCGGAACTGATGCGGGATCGATCCGCCGAAGATCTTGTCCTCCCATTCGTAGCCGCCCCCGCGAGGCAGCGGCTCGATCTCGATGGTCGCGTCGCCGTACAGCCCGGCGCCGCCTGATTGCTTCTTGTACTTGTGCCCCACCCGCGCCGTGCCGGTGATGGTTTCGCGGTAGGGGATCTTGGGCGGATGCAGCTCGGCGTCGACGCCGAACTTCCGCTTCATCCGCTCGAGGGCCACGTCGAGATGCACGTCGCCGAGGCCGTGGACCAGGACCTCGTTGGTGACCGGGTCGCGGTCGCTGGTGAAGGTCGCATCCTCCTCGCAGAGACGCGAGAGCGCGCTCATGATCTTGTCCTCGTCGCCCTTCGACCGAGCGAAGATCGCCGCTGACGCCGTCGCCGCCGGCCACGGCAGTGGGGGCATCAGGAGCGGCGCGTCCTTGGCGCACAGCGTGTCACCCGTCTGCGTGTGAGTGAGCTTGGTGACCACGCCGATGTCGCCCGCCACCACCTCGGTGACGGTCACGATCGACTTGCCGTTGGGCTGGCCGAGCTGCGCGAAGCGCTCCTCCTGGCCCAGACGAGGCGTGATCGGGTGGCTGTCGCCGCGCATGGTCCCGCGGAGCACCTTGAAGAACGAGATCTTGCCGAAGGTGTCGACCGTGGTCTTGAACACGAAGGCGCAGAGCTTGCCGTCCGGATCGCACGCCACCGCAACCTCGCTGCCCTTCGGATCGAGCGCAACGCGGGTGCGCTCGGTCGGCGCGGGAAGGTAGCGGACGATGCTGTCGAGCACCATCCCGGCGCCCTTCTCCGACGCCGCTGCGGCGCAGATGATCGGCACCAGCGTCCCCCGCGCAGTCGCGGCGTGGAGAGCCGTCCGCACCTCGTCGTCGGTGAGCTCGGTGCCTTCGAGGTACTTCTCGAGGAGCGCGTCGTCGCTCTCGGCGGCGGCATCGACGAGAGCCGCGTGCGCACGCTCGATCTCCGCGGTCATCCCCTCCGGCAGGGGAATGTCGGTCGCCCGGCCGCGGTCGTCAAACTCGTGGGCTCTGTCGTCGACGAGATCGATGTAGCCGCGAAACCCGTCGGCGGCACCGATCGGCACCGTAACCGCGATCGGCTTGCGTGCGAACGCCTCACGGAGCGCATCGACGGTCGCCTCGTACGCCGCGTTCTCCTTGTCCATGCGGTTCACGACGATCAGCGCGGGGACACCGGCCGCCTGGATCATCTCCCAGGCCATCTCGGCACCGACCGGCACCGTCCCCGTTGCCGCAACCACGAGCACCGCCGCATCCGCGACGGCCAATCCCTCGACCACCTCGCCGGCGAAGTCCTGGAACCCCGGCGCGTCGATGAGGTTCACGCGGGTCCCCTCCCAGTCGCAGTGCGCGACCGAGAGACCGATGCTCATCGAGTGGCGTTGCTCCTCGGGCTCGTGGTCGAAGAGCGAGGTGGCCTGCTCTGTCGACCCCATTCGCTGCGTCGCGCCGGCCGTATGCAGCAGGGCTTCGCACAGGGTCGTCTTCCCGTCGTGGCTGTGTCCGACGACGGCGACGGTGTGGATGCGATCAGGTGTGGGCGTCGGCATGGTGAATCAACTCCAGACAGGACTCCCGGACCGAAGGAACGAATGGTAGCCGCTCGAACCGACCCTTCAGCGGGCGTCAGGGCCGGCGCCGCCGCGCGACCACGAGGACGGTTTCCGACAGCCCGTGCGCCGCCGACCCGGTCCAGGCGTCGAACATCGTCACGTCGGGCAGGCCGGCGCGCGCGAAGAGGCGCGGGATCGATCGGAAGGGGCACAGCCACCCACTCGTCTGCTGCACGGACGCCGTCCCGTCATCGTGAATCGCGATCTCGCGCAGCACGTAGGTGTGGCGGCGCTGGTCGTAGACCGCATCGCCGACGAGCAGGTGTCGCCGGTCGGAGAGCAGGGAGTTGGGGACGACGTCCCACCAGTCGATGCGCCCGGGAGGCTGATCGGGTCGCAGGCGGAGTTCCGCGATCAGCCGTCCGTCCGGCGCAAGCGCCGTCGCGATGCGCTTGAGCACCTGGTGCTGCTCTGCCTGCGGGAACGCCTCGAGGACGAAGTACACGAGCAGAGCGGCATCGAAGCTCTCCGGCTCGAGCGGGACGCTGCGCAGATCGCCCTTGACGAAGCGAACCTTCCCGGAGACCTGCGCCTGGCGGGCCAGGCCGCGCGCGTGACGGAGGGCTGCTTCGCTCACGTCGACACCGGTCACCGAGTGGCCGAGGCCAGCGATCGGCACCGCGTACAGCCCCGGCCCGCATCCGGCGTCGAGGATTCGAGCCGGCGGGGACGGAAGCAACCGCCCGAGGCGGCGCACCTGTCCGGCGATCACCGTCCGCCGCCGGCTCGCCCCGTCGTGGGACTGGTCGAGGTGCTCGCGAAGCAGGCGGCGCGCGTACTCGGGGTCTCCCCAGTCCAGTTCAGCCGATGCATCGAACGGCACCGGCCATGGCGGGATCGAACTCGGATGGAGCTTTCGACGCATGTTCGCGGCAGCGTAGGCCACAATCCCGGCCGTGGGCGGAGTGATCGGCCAGTGGGTGACGAGCGGAGGCCTGTTCATCGTGCTCGTGCTCATGCTGATCAACAGCTGCGGCGTGCCCTTCCCCAGCGAGGTGATCATGCCCGTGGCCGGCGTGCTCGCGGCGGCCGGCCACTTCAGCATCGTCCTGGTGATCCTCGCCGGTATCGCCGGGAACTGGCTGGGCGCACTGCTCGCCTATGGGCTGGCCCGTCGGTTCGGCCGCCCGCTGCTCCTCGGACCAGGACGGCATGTCGGGATCTCGCCGCGACATCTCGATATGGCCGACCGGTGGATCGACCGCTACGGCCTGGCGGCGGTCTTCTTCGGGCGGATGCTTCCGGTCATCCACACGTACATCTCGTTCCCCGCCGGGCTCGCGAAGATGCAGCCGGTCTGGTTTGCCGGGCTCTCACTCATCGGGTCGACCGTCTGGGTGACCTTCCTCGCCGTCCTCGGGTACGAGGTCGGAGCGAACTACACCAAGGTCTCGGGACCGATCGGCACAGCCGCGATCGCGATCGCCGTGGTGGTGGTCATCGGGGTGATCGCCTGGTATCTCCGCGGGCGTGGACGCGACGACGCGACCCCTGCGTCCGGGACCTAGTACTCGCAGGCGATCGCGCTCAGGCCATGCCTGACGGGGCGTCGAGCCGGGTCAGGACATATCCGGCCAGGGGCTCGCGGAGTTCTGCTTCTCCGTCGTCACCCTCGGCCCGCTGGCGGTAGCGGTCGGCGACCATCTTGTACGCGACGGTCTTGGGGAGGCCGAGCTTCACGAGGCTCTTGACCTCGTCGGCCATCACCTTGTCGCGTGCGGTCTCGATCGACGCGACGAGATCTTCAATCGAAACTGCGGAGGCGCGCTTGGACATCATCTGCAGTCTACCAACGGTTCGGCTGAGCAAACCTCCCGGCGCCGATTCGTGCCGCCGGGCGGCGCGGCTCCCGGGGGGCTCGCGCCGCCCGGCATACTTTGAGGATGGCGTATCTCCCCAATTCCGATGCCGAGCGTCGCGAGATGCTCGAAGCGGTCGGGGCGGCGTCAGAGGCGGACCTCTTCACCACGATACCGGCCGCCCTGCGCAACCCGACGATCGACCTTCCCCCACCGCTCGCCGAGCAGGATCTGGTCGCCGAGCTCGAGCGGCTCGCGTCGCGCAACCGGTCGCTGAGCACCTACGACAGCTTCCTCGGCGCCGGTGTCTACCGCAGGTTCAGCCCCGCGATCGTCCGTGGCACGATCTCCCGGCCTGAGTTCTACACGGCCTATACGCCCTATCAGGCAGAGGCGTCGCAGGGAACGCTGCAGACGATCTTCGAGTTCCAATCGATGATCTGCGCGCTCACCGGGCTCGACGTCGCCAACGCGTCCCTCTACGACGGCGCCACGGCGGCCGCCGAGGCGATGGTGATCGCCGTCCAGGCAACAGGTCGTACGCGAATCGCTGTGGCGGACACCGTGCATCCGGAGACCATCGCGGTGCTCCGCACCTTCGGCGAAGGGCGACGCATCGCGGTCGACATCGTGCCGACCAGTGAGGGCGTGCTGTCGATTGAGACGGTTCGCGCCGCGCTGACCGCCGAGCATTCGGCACTGCTGGTGCAGTACCCAAGCTTCGTCGGGACGATCCAGGATCTCGCGCCGCTGGCGGAAGCCGCTCACGACGCGGGGGCGCTCGCCATCTGCGCGACCGACCTGCACGCCTGCGCGCTGCTCACACCTCCAGGAGAGAGCGGATTCGACGTTGCCGTCGGCGACGGTCAGCCGCTCGGCATCCCGGCCTCCTTCGGTGGACCGCACGTCGGGTTCATGGCCGTCGCGCAGGCGCAGATGCGTCGCATCCCGGGTCGCCTCGTCGGCATGACGCTCGATCATGACGAGCGGCGCGCGTACACGCTGACGCTGCAGGCCCGCGAACAGCACATCCGGCGCGAGCACGCGACCTCCAACATCTGCACCAACCACGCGCTGATCGCGCTGGCCGCCACCGTGTACATGGCGCACATGGGTGCGGGCGGCATGCGTGCGGTCGCCGAGGTGAGCGTGCAACGCGCCCATCACCTTGCCAACCTGCTCACCGAGATCGAGGGGCTCTCGCTGACGCACGCGTCGACGCCGTTTCTCTGGGAGTTCGTGCTGCGTACGACGACGCCGCGCAGCGCCACCGCCTTCGCGGCCGCATTGCATCGACGTGGCATCGTCGCCGGGCTGCCGCTCGGGCGTGTCGATGCGACCCGCGATGATCAGATCCTGGTGTGCTGCACCGAGCTCACCTCGCCCGAGGCGATCGAGCGGTATGCGGCTGCAGCGGCTGACGTGGTGGCGTCGGAACGTACGGTTGCGATGGCGCACGCATGAACGAGTCGATTCCAGCGGTGACCCGCGAAGCCATGTGGGCGGTGGACGAGCCGCTCGTCTTCGAGCTGAGCACCAACTACACCAGCGGCCCCGCGGTCACCGCTGCGGGCGTTCCGGCGACCAACGGCGACACGTCGGTTCCCGCCTCGCTGCTGCGCAGCACGCGGCCAACGGTACCCGCCGTCCCGGAAGCCGTGCTGGCTCGTCACTTCGGCCGGCTGGCGCGGCGCAACCACAATCTCCACGAAGGGATGTACCCGCTCGGCTCGTGCACGATGAAGTACAACCCGGTGGTCGACGAGCAGCTCGCATGGCTCGACGGCTTCGCGCAGCTGCACCCGTATCAGGACGAGGAGGACACGCAGGGCGCGTTGCAGCTCATGTGGGAGCTCGACCGCATGCTCGCGTCGATCACGGGCATGGCGCGCATGTCTCTGCAACCTGCCGCGGGCGCGCACGGAGAGTGGACGGGGCTGCGCATGATCCAGGCATACCACGCGGATCGCGGCGACACGGCGCGCACGCGCGTCCTCATCCCTGACTCCGCGCACGGCACCAACCCGGCATCCGCCGCGGCGTGCGGCCTCGACGTCGTGACCGTGAAGAGCAACCACGACGGCACCGTCGACGTCGACGATTTCTCGAGCCATCTCGATGCCACCATTGCCGCGGTGATGCTGACCAACCCCAACACGCTCGGCGTTTTCGAGAAGGACATCATGGAGATCGCCAGGCTGGCGCATGAGGCGGGGGCGCTGGTGTACTACGACGGCGCCAACCTCAATGCGCTGGTGGGGATGGCGCGGCCCGGTGACATGGGGTTCGACGTCGTCCACCTCAACTTGCACAAGACGTTCTCGACGCCGCATGGCGGTGGCGGACCCGGCGCCGGCCCGGTCGGTGTGGCCGAGCAACTCATCGCCTTCCTGCCGACGCCGACGGTGGAACGCGACGGCGACCGCTTCTTCCTGGATGACCAGCGCCCCAAGAGCGTCGGAAAGGTGCGTTCGTACTACGGCAACTTCGGGATGCTGGTGCGCGCATACGCCTATATCCGCGCCTACGGTGATCGTCTTCCGTGGGTGGCGCGCGACGCGGTGCTCAATGCGCGCTACCTGCAGTCGAAGCTGAATGGGCTCTTTGCGATGGCGGTCGAGACGCCGTGCATGCACGAGTTCGTGGCGAGCACCAAGGGTGGTCGTGTCGAGGGATTGCGCGCCATGGACGTCGCCAAGCGCCTGCTCGACTACGGGGTGTACGCGCCCACCGTGTACTTCCCGCTCACGGTCCCCGAAGCGTTGATGTTCGAGCCCACCGAGACGGAATCGAAGCAGAGCCTCGACGCGCTCGCCGGGATCTGCGCGTCGATCGTCGAGGAGGCGGAGAACGACCTGGCATTCGTGCAGAACGCGCCCCACGAGACTCCCGTGAGCCGTGTTGACGAGGTGCGCGCCGCGCGCCATCCGGTGCTCCGCTGGACGCCGTGACGACCGCGACCGACACTGGTTTGCGCGACGAGTTGCGTGAGCTCGTGGCGGTGCGAGCGTTCAAGTTCGGCTCGTTCACCCTGACGAGCGGACGCGCCAGCGACTACTACGTCGACGGCAAACAGGTGACGCTCGACGGTCGCGGACTCTACCTGGTGGCGCGCTTCACGCTCGAGCTCTGCCGCGACCTCGGCGTCGACGCCGTCGGCGGGCTGACCCTCGGGGCGGACCCGATCGCCGCGGCGACCGCCGCGCTCAGCGGCGCCACCGATCATCCGATCGCGGCGTTCATCGTTCGCAAGGAGGTCAAGGCCCACGGCACGAGCCGCGCCATCGAGGGGCCGGACCTCCGCGCGGGGATGCGCGTGCTCATCGTCGACGACACCATGACCACCGGCGGCACGTTTCTTCAGGCACAGGAAGCCGTTGTCCGCACCGGCGCCACCATCGCCGGTGCGCTCTGTGTGGTCGATCGCGAGGAAGGCGGTCGCGAGGCGCTCGAGGCCGCCGGCATCGCGCTGCACGCGCTGTTTCAGCGCAGCGAGTTCAGCCCCCGAAGATCCCCCGCATGACGCTGCCGGTGACCGCGCCGGCCGCACCGGCCTCGACTGCCTGACCCGGCGAGAACTCACCGAGCGACTGCGCGAGCTTCTGCAGCGGCAGCGACTGGAGCCAGACGCGACCGGGTCCCGTGAGCAGCGCGAGGAAGATGCCGTCGCCGCCGAAGATCTTGTTCTTGATGCCCTTGACCGTCGTGATGGTGAACTGCACCGTGTCCTGGAACAGGCCCACATGCGCCGGATGCACGCGGAGGTTTTCGCCCGGCTTCAGGTCGTAGGTGATGATCTCGCCGCTCAGCTCGCACCAGGCGCGACCCTGACCGCTGATCTTTTCCAGGCGGAACCCGTCACCGCCGAACAAGCCGGCCCCGAGGGACTGCTGAAATCCGACTGAGAGGGTCACGCCGTGAACGCCGCAGACGAAGGAATGACGGTGGCCGAGAAAGCCCATCCCAGGTTGCGGCGCGACCTCGAGCGGGAAGATCTGCCCGGGAAGGCGGGCGGCAAACGCCACCATCCCCGGCGCTCCCTGGGCTGAGTACTCGGTCATGAAGATGGAACTCCCGCCGAGCGCTCGCTTGAACACACCGCCGACGCCGCCACCGCCGCCCATCTGGGTCGACGTCTGCATGACGATCGACTGCGTCATCCAGGAGAGCTCTCCGGACTCGGAGAACAGTGCCTCGCCCGGGTCGAGCGTGATCTCGAGCACGGGCATGGTGGTGCCGATGATCCGGTCCTGCATCTGATGGTCCTCCGAACGGTGAGCGTCCCTCGCAGTCTATAGGCGCACAGCGCCATTGGTAACCCGCTGCGACAGCCCAGCGTTGCTTTGACATCTGACAGGTGATGGTCGCGAGAGCTCAGGGTGGGACGACATGAAGCCAGCGTTGGGGGCCCGCCGTACCGGCACCGTCGGTGCCGCCCTCGTCCTCCTCGTCGTGGTCGCTGCGTGCGCGGCGACGGCGACAGGCTCGACGACACAACCAGCCTCCGCCACGCCAATCGCTTCCGCTACACCACCGGCCTCCGCAACGTCATCAGCCTCCGCCACGCCGGCCGTCTCGTCGCCGACACCGGAGCCGCCGTCAGGCTGGGTCAGCTACCACAGCACCGTCAACGGACTCGCATTCTTTCACCCGCCTGATTGGCAGCCGGTTGAGTGCAACGGAGTCACCGCAATCGACAACGTGACGCCGGTCTGCGCCCCGGGAGAGGGGCCTCCGGCGACGCTGAGCGTCTTCACCGACCAGGGACTGATGAACTACACGGGGACCTGGCCGGAATCGGCGGTGTCGGCGAACGGTGTAGCCGGCAAGTGTTTCACCGACATGCCGGCAACCCAAACGCCCGCACCGGACAATGGCCCCGTGCTCGCGTATCGGTCATACACCGTGTGCGACGTGCCGGCTGGCACACGCGTCTACCACTTCACCTTTTTCGTGCCTCCGCAGCCGGTCAACACGCCGTTGAACGCCGTCACCCCAAGTCAGTTCGAGCAGTTTCTCCAGACGGTGACATTCGACGGTTGACCGCTGAGCCCACGCGGCGATCCACCTGCACTCATGCGGCCTTGGTCGCGTAGCCTGCGTATGAGACTCGCTGGTCCTTCGTCACCACGAAGTGCGCGCGATGCCCGAACTCACCGTGCGATATCTTCCCTTTGCGGAGCTGGCGGAGCAGCAGTAAGAGGCGCGGTGGGGTCACGCCGGGGCCAATCCCGACGACGTCCCGCGGCCGGAGCTCGTGTCGATCGAGCATGGCCCGCAGCTCATCCGGCGTGATGAACTGTTCCCACGAGTGCAGGTTGGCCGGCATCCAGGCCGTGAGCCGCCACTCCTGAAAGAGCTTGATCATTACGAATCGGCTCAATCCAGTGCGATTGATCGTGTCGAACAGATAGACACCGCTGGGACGCAGGAACTCGCGACGTTTCCGCAAGGACCGCGTCGAGGTCATTGACGTGCTCGAGGACGTCGACGCAGCATGCGATGTCGACACTTGCATCGTCGAGAGGCAGCTTCTCGCCCGTTCCCTGGCGGTAGTCGAGCGAGAGCCCCGACGCCGACGCATGCGCGCGTGCGGTCTCGAGCGAGGATGACGACGGATCAACCCCGATCACGTGGGCGCCGAGGCGGGCGAACTCCTCGGCAAAGAGGCCCCCGCCGCATCCGATGTCCACCACGGTCTTGCCGGCTGGATCGATGCCGAGGTCGCCGAGCACCCTGGAGAAGTACTCGAGCCGTGCCGGGTTGATCGCCGTACGAATTGTGTTCAACGGCTGGTGCTCATCCCACCAGATGTCGCCTGGCCGGTTGTAGATCTGGTTGTCGACCGGCATGGGTGTGCCTCCTTGTGTGGTGTTGGTCGCTACTCCGAATTGAGCAATCCCCTGACCTCGCCGAGAAGCCGTATCAGCGACTGCCTTTTGGGTTCCGGCATCCTGGCGACCCACTGGGCTTCGCGCCGGTGGAGTTGTTCCAGGATCTCGTTGCACGTCGACCTTCCGTGCTCGGTGAGGTCCACGAGGATCGAGCGCCGGTTGACCGGGTGAGCACGGCGTCGCACCATGCCCAGCTTCTCGAGGCTGTCGAGGATCGACGTCACGCTGCTTTTGGCGACCAGGGTCCGCTCGCCGATGACGGTCGGGGTCTGTGGTTCCGGGTCACCGTGAATCACGGCAAGGACGTTGAAGCTCTTGAGGACCAACCCATACGGAGCCAGGAACTCTTCGACGCGATTCAGTGCGGCGACACCGGTGAAGGTGAGGTTGAGCAGCACCTCGCTGGCAGAGCGACTGCCGTCCGGATATTCGCGCTCGAAGCCCTCGTGAACGCGAATCGGGGCGGAGCTGCGATCCCTTCGCGCCTGGATTGTGCCCATCTCTCTCCCACGGACCCTATTGGTTCGATATCGGATAGTACGGAATTGGACTGTCCGATATCGTACCATAAGCGCGCATCGCGTTCTTTCGCACTACCCGCTCGACCCTCACGGTGCCCGGCATCGATGTGGCCACTGACGCCCGCTGGGGTTGACGGCTTCTCTTAGACCGCTCTGCTCGTCGAGACGGAGGTCACAACCCCAGCGCGGTCTTCGCGATGATCTCCTTCATCACCTCGTCGGTGCCGCCGCCGATGCGGATGAGCCGCGAGTCCCGGAAGTACCGGGAGATGCCGGTCTCAGCCATGTACCCCATGCCGCCGTGCAGCTGCAGGCACGTGTCGGCGACCTGCGTCGTCACCCGCCCGACCAGGAGCTTGGCCATCGAGATCTCGGTGACCGGGTACTCATCGCGATTCCAGCGGTCGGCGACGCTGTACACGAAGTTCTTGGCGACGGTGATCTCGGTGAAGATGTCGACGAGCTTGTGCCGGTTGACCTGGAACTTCGCGATCGGGCGGCCGAATGCCTCGCGCTCCTTGCACCACTTCAGGGTCTCCTGGAAAGCGACCTCGGCGCCGGCGATTGAGCCCGCGGACCCGATGAGACGCTCGCCCTGCAGCTCCCACATCAGGTTGTAGAAGCCCTGGCCCACCTCGCCGAGGACCGCGTCGTCGCCGACCTCCACGTCGTGGAACGCAAGCTCGGCCGTGTCGCTCGAGTGCATGCCCAGCTTCTTGAGCTTGCGCGACACCGTGAAACCAGGGAGGTTCCTGTCGACCAGAAACAGCGTGATCCCGTGCGCTCCGCCGTCGACGGGACCGGTGCGCGCGACCAGCAGGATGAAGTCGCAGCGCACACCGTTGGTGATGTACAGCTTGCTGCCGTTGATGCGCCAGTGGCCGTCGACGCGCTCGGCACGGGTCCGGATGCTCGCAACGTCGCTGCCGGCGTCGGGCTCGGTGATGCCGAGCGCGGCGATCTTCTCTCCTGTGATCGCGGGCACCAGGTAGCGCTGCTTCTGATCCTCGGTGCCCCACTTGAGGATGGGAGGTGTCGCCATCTCGGTGTGCACGCTGATCGCCATGCCGACGCCACCCGAGCCGCAGCGAGCCATCTCCTCGGCAAGGACTATGGCGCTGAAGTAATCGCCGCCCTGCCCGCCGTATCGCTCCGGGTATCGCAGTCCAAGCAGTCCGAGCTCGCCCATCCGCCTGAAGACGCTGTCGGGGAAGCCCTCGGCCTCCTCCCACTCGTCCGCGTGGGGGCGCAATTCCCTGGCGACGAAGTCACGCACCGTCTCTCGTAGCGCGTCGTGCTCAGCCGAGAAATGCACGAGCCATGCCTCCGTGGGCCGAGCGGATTGACCTGGGTGTCAATTCTGTCACGCGTCGATTGCGCTCGAACTGTCCGTAGGATTGGGACGATGCTCCATGCCCGATCCCCCCTGCCCTGGCTTGCCGTCGCCGGGATGGTGCTGCTCGCCGCCTGCTCGAGTGCACCCCGACCCACTCCGACGCCGGCACCAACCGCCACCGCCACGCCTGCTCCATCGCCGACGCCGCTGCCGCCGGACACTCTGGCCGTCGGGGTGCTCGGCATCGGCATCGGGACCTTCGATCTGGCCGCGATCCCGGTCGCTCGCCTCAAGAACGATGCCCGGTACCACGGCGCCGCTTCGGTGGTCGTTCACTTCGTGACCCACCGAGCCGGTCATGCCCTGGGCTCGCTCGACTCGATCGCCGTGAACCTCGGACCGGGCGAGACGCTGGCGGTGAGCGGCGACTGCACCGACGCGTGCAACGGCGCAACCGGCGTTGCCGCGACCGTCACGGTGGGCTCGTGGCCGACCAGCATCGGGCCGGTCTTCGCCACCGCGCCGGCCGCGTACGCATGCCGGCCGTGTCACTCGGCGCACGGATACGGCAGCGTCAAAGCAGTGCTGACGCCTTCGACGCGCGTGTCTGCCGGGGTGGCTGTGGTCGGCTTTGCGATCTGCCAGAACAGCGCCGGAGTGATCGTCGGGGGCGGGTCCGAACAGTTCGTCTGGCAGGCCGGGTCCAGCCTCGCCGCAGAGGTCCCGGTCGTGCTCAACGCGGCCCCGGCCTCCTGCGCGCTCGGAGCATCCACCGGCTGGTGAGACGCGTTCGCTCCTTTTGAGCGAGTTGCAAGCACGAGTGCCCGTTGTGGTACGGTCGCCCGCGGCTCAGATCGCCGCGTTGTCGTCGAGACGAGAGTCTCCAGATGGGCAGCCGGGGGTCGAGCCGCCGACAAGCCCGGTCAGGGGAGCGATGGCCGGAGCCCGACAAGACAGGAGTGAACTCGCCTTGCATTTACCCAAGCGGGCACGTGGACTGGTTCTCGGCTGCCTCATGATGGTGGCCGGACCGGCGACCGCGGTGCTCATCACCACGCCCGCCCAGGGGGCGGTCGCCGCGTCAGCGTCACTGGTTCGTTCGTCCGTCGGTGAGGTCAACCTCCTCACCAACGTCGCCGCGCATCCGCTGATGCTTCGAGTTCGTCAGGCCACCGTGTTCAGGGTGGCCCCCCCGCGGGCGCCCAAGCCGGCGCCGGTGGTTCGCCACCGCGTTGCCTTGCGAGCCGGCAGACCAGGGTTCATCGTTCCGAGCGGCCTGTCGGTCAGCCAGGCGCAGGTGGTGGCCGACATCACCGCCGCCGCCCAGCACTGGGGTGTGAGCGTCTCCTGGATGCTCAAAACCGCCAACTGCGAGTCGCATTTCCACTGGAACTCGGTGAACCCGAGCGGGCCGTACATCGGGGTCTTCCAGTTCCTCATGTCGACCTTCATCGCCAACGGAGGAACCGCGGCGACGATCTGGAACCCGGCTGTTCAGGCGAACATCGCCGCCAAGATGTTCGCTCACGGCCAGTCCGGCGAGTGGTCGTGCGCCTGAATCGCTCCTAGGGGCGTCAAACTCAAAGGGTGATCACCGACACGGCTTCCAGCGACCCTGGAGCCACGGAGCACCTCCGCGAGACCCAGACGTCCCGGCGGGTCATCTACCGAGGCCGGCTGCTGACCTTCTACGAGGACGAAGTGACCCTCGCCGACGGGACTCGCGCCCAGCGGGAGGTGGTGGCCCACCCCGGCGCGGTTGCGATCGTCGCGATCGACCATGACGAACGGGTTGTGCTGGTCCGGCAGTGGCGTCATGCGCTGGGCCGGGCGCTCTGGGAGCTGCCCGCCGGCACACGCGACACGGACGAGGAGCCGGCTCGAACCGCAGAGCGCGAGCTTGCCGAGGAGACCGGGCTGCGCGCGAAGCAGATCGTCCCCCTGGCCACGGCGCCGCTCACGCCCGGGTATTCCACCGAGGTGATGCACTTCTTCCTGGCTCTCGACCTCAGCGAGGGGCCGACCGATCGTGACGCTGACGAGCGGATGGACGTCGAGCGATTCGACCGCGACGGCGTCGCCGCGCTGGTCAGGCGGGGCGAAGTGGATGTCAAGACGATGGCCGGCCTCGGGCTCGCCGGTTGGAGAACGAACGTCGATGGCGGCTGACCGACCGCTGCGCGATCCCCTCGAGGCCGACCGCCTGATTGCCCGGGCAATCGAATCGGTCCTCGACGCCGTTCCGGAGCTCCCCGGAGGGGACCCGCTCGCCGCTGAGGCAAGCCCCAAATCACAGCCCTGGGCCGAGACTGCCGCGCCGCCGGCGAGTGACAAGCGGCCGCTGGAGGCGGTGTTGGCGGAGCTCGAGGCTCGGGTCGCTGCAGCGCCCGGCGCTCGCGCTGGGCACCCCAATGAACGGCATCCCGGTGAGGCGTATCTGGAGAAGCTGTCGCCCGCGCCGAAAAGCGCCGGCAAGCGCTCGAAGCGACGCTGGCAGGGTGGGCGGAAGCGTCGCGGGGGGCGAGGCGGACGCGGCGGCGGCACCGGAGGTGGCGCGCCCGCGTGAGCGATCCCGGGGAAGGGACGGCACGCGGGCTCGACGGCATCCTCTTCGACTATGGGGGGACGCTGGTCGAATTCTCCCGCCCGCGAGAGGCGCTCGCCGAGGCCGAGATGCGGATCCTCGACGTGCTCCGGGCTTCCGGACGGCAGGAGCCGGCCACGGCGTCGCTCCGCGCCATCATGGACCGGGTCGAGCGCGAGGTGATCGACCACCAGCAGAGCGGGTCACTGGACGAGATCGACGTTGTGGCGGTCTCGCTGCGCGCGTACGGCGCTGCCGGACTCCACCTCGACCATGACCTGCTGGATGAGGTTCTCCGCATCGAACAGGAGGCCTGGTGGCACGGGGCCCACCTCGACCCGGACGCGATCCCGCTGCTCGATTGGCTCCGAGGTCGAGGGATCCGGGTGGGGCTCTGCTCGAACGCCCCGTACCGCGTCGAATCGCTCCACGGGCAGCTCGCGTTCCTGGGCCTCGAGCGCCATCTGGATGGGGTGACCTTCTCAGCGGAGGTCGGATGGCGGAAGCCCTCGCCGCGCATCTTCGAGGCCGCGCTGCGAGCACTCGGGACCGAGGCTCACCGCACGGTGATGGTGGGCGACGAGCCGGCCGCCGATATCGCCGGCGCGCACGCGGCCGGCATGCGCGCCGTGCTCGTCCGGAGGGATGGCAATCCCGGCACCGGCGACGCCGGTGCGGTGATTGCCGCGCTTCGCGATTTGCCGGGTGCGCTTCGGAACATGGCCCTATACTCTGAATGAGCGTGGAGTTCAAGGAGTACATCAAAGAACGGTGCGCGGAGAGGGGGATTTCCCTGCACCGGCTTGCCCTTTTGTGCGATCTGAATCAGATCTACTTCTATCAGAGCGTCAACAAGAACAAGGACAATCCACCGCCGTGGGTGTTGCGTCGCGCCGCACCGCATCTGGCGGTTCCCTACATGGAGCTGCTGATTCGCGCAGGCTATGTGCGTGAGGCAGATATCGATGAATGGAGGCAGCACACGGCCAGCTGACGCGACGGCGTCTCGGGCGCAGCGATGACGCCCCGCGCGATCATTCATCTCGACCTCGACGCGTTCTATGCATCGGTCGAGCAGTTGCGCCGGCCGGAGTTGCGCGGGCTTCCGGTGATTGTCGGTGGGGCACCCTCGGACGATGGCGGCGCGCAGCTGAACCGAGGAGTGGTCAGCGCCGCCTCGTATGAGGCGCGGGCGTTTGGAGTCCATTCCGCGATGCCACTGCGCACGGCGCTGCGGCTCTGCCCGCAGGCTGTCCTCGTACCGGTGGACTTTCGTGCCTATCGTGACGCGTCGAAGACCGTCTTCGACATCGCTCGCGACTACACGCCGATCATCGAACCGCTGTCGCTCGACGAGGCGTTCCTCGAGGTCACGGGCTCCATCCGGCGCTTCGGCACCGCACAGCACATCGCCGGGGAGATTCGAGAACGGATCCTGGCCGCGAGCGGATTGCACGCCTCATTTGGAGTTGCCACGTGCAAGACGGTGGCCAAGATCGCATCGGATCTGCGCAAACCGCGCGGCTTCGTGGTCGTGGAGCCCGGAGACGAGGCGGCCTTCCTTGCCCCGCTGCCGCTGCGGCGCCTGCCCGGGCTCGGACCCGCCGCCGAGCGCGCGTTGAGCGGGCTCGGGATCTCGACGCTCGGGCAGCTCGCCGCCCTGCCCCTCGACACCGTCCAGCGTCGCGTCGGTCGCGCATCGGGGACGTCGCTGTGGGAACGCGCCCGTGGAATCGACACCGCCCCGGTCAGCGTTCCCGGCGCTCCCCGGAGCGTCTCGCGCGAGGAGACATTCGCTCGCGACGTCGCACAACGCGATGCGCTGCACGCGCGCGTCGCCGAGCTGGCCAGCGATGTCGGAGCGCGCCTCCGCACCGGAGGATGGACCGCACGCACGGTCACGTTGAAGCTTCGCTATTCGGATTTCACCACGATCACGCGCCAGGAGACGCTGGCGTCGTCCACGGCCACCGACACAACGGTTCGCGATGCCGCGCTGGCGCTGCTCGACACCGCCTGGTCGGGTGACGCGGTGCGCCTGCTCGGCGTCGGCGTGACCGGGCTCGCGGACGCGCCCCAGCTGGATCTGTTCGATCGCCCGGCCAACGACCGCATCGACCACACCCTCGACCGTCTGCGCCAACGCTTCGGTCAGACTGCGATCCGGCGTGGCACCGGTGATGGACTGCACGACCTCGACTGGCGTGGCGACGACCTGCGCCGGTGAGTCAGAGTCGCAGGAGCAAAAGCGTGAGAGGGAGGCCATGACCACACTCGAGAACCGGCCGAACACCGCGCTGTTGGTGATCGACGTTCAGAACGCGATCGTCGGTGGGACACCCCGTCGGGACGAGGTCGTCGCGAACGTCGGGAGCCTCGTCGAGAGGGCGCGACACGAAAAGATTCCGGTCGTCTGGGTGCAGCACTCCGACGAGAACATTGTCCGGGGGACCGAGGAATGGCGAATCGTCCGGGAGTTGCACCCGGATGATGCCGAGCCGCTTGTCGAGAAGAACTACTTCGACTCCTTCGAGGCGAGTTCCCTCGAGACAGTGCTGTCGGACCTCGGGGTGGGGCGGCTCGTCGTGGTTGGAGCGCAGACCGACGCGTGCATCCGCTCGACGCTCCACGGCGCATTCGTGAGGGGTTATGACGCGACGCTGGTGAGCGACGCGCATACCACCGAAGATCAGACCGAATGGGGGGCCCCGGCGCCCGAGCTGGTCATAGCGCACACCAACCTGTATTGGGCCCAGCAGACGGCACCCGGTCGCACGGCGGGGACGGTGGAGACCAAGGACGTGGACTTCGGCGTCACCGCCTAAGAGCTCGACTACTCCTCGTCGATGTCGTCGAGGTATTCGACGATCTCGCTGTCGTAGCGGGCCCTGGCGTCGTTGAGGATCGCGCCGACCATGGCGACGCGCTCCTCCGGCCAGCCCAGCTCGGCGGCCAGCTCGAGCACTGTGGGATTCCGTCCGAGCTCGTGGCGCGTCCGGATCTCGGCCGCCTCGTAGATCTCGGTGTCGCGCACGAACGCCTCGTCGCCCGCGCGCTCGATGGCGGCCAGCTCGATGGTGTCATCCATGTGCGAGGCGACCAGACGGCTCACGAACCGGTCGAGCCCGGAGGCGGGCCCACCCTGTCCGGCATATTCCAGGACGGCGACCACGCCGGCGATGGTTCCCTCCTGGGTCAGATCACCCACCTCGACGCCCTTGCCACTCCGGGCCTCGGCGAGCTCGAGAACGGACGCGAGCTGGTGCTCGACCAGCTCGTCCAGGGCTGGGCCTCTGCCGTGAACGCGAACGTCCTCGAGCAGCCGGGCGGTCGCGGACTCGGTGAGCGCCGGCAGCGATCGCACCTTGGCTTCAAGGACCTCGAGGTCGGCCAGCTCGCTTTTCGTCATCCGGTAGCACTCCTGGCGTTGCCGCTCTTCCGACTGAAGCGCGCGGCGAGCTGCTCGCAGGCTCGAGCCGTCTCCCGGCGCGCCGCGCCCTGCGACGCGAGTTCCACGGCGCCCGCAAAGGGACGCCCGGTGACCGAATACCGGGCGGACATCACCACCGTGCACCCGCCGACCACCTTGCGAATGTTGACCTCGAGGGTCAGATCCAAACCTTCCTCGAGGGTCAGCACCATGTGCTTCGGCGGCGTCAGCTCGGTGCACACCAGCACGCCGCGCAGATGCCTGCCCACGAGCCCGGCCTCGACCTCGTAGCGCGCTCCAACCCCTCCGGAGGGCCCGCTGATGTGCCGCAGGCGCCGGACCGCCGGCAGCCAGTCGGCGTGCTCGACGTCGGCAACGACCGAGAAGGCTTCCTCGGGCGTGACCGGCAGGGTGACATCGGCGCTGGTCTCGATCATGGTGGTCTGGGACTAGTACATCACTGTGGCGAACACGTCCGCCTGTTTGAAGCCGAGGCGCTCGTAGACCCGCTGCGCGATCACGTTGTACTGGTTGACGTAGAGGCTGCAGCGAGGGACGTCCTTGAAGACGTTCGCGCACACGGCGGCGAGCCCGGCGCGCGCCACACCCTGGCCCCGGTATTTCGGCGCGGTGTACACGCCCTGGATCTGCACGACCTCGGGGGTCCACGCGGAAAGCTCGGCCTTGAACAGCACCTCATGGTCGCGCATCCACAGCCAGCTCCAGCGCCGCTCGATGAGGCTCAGCATGCGCATCCGCCAGGCCGGCGCGTCGACCGCGAGCGGGTCGATGCCCATCTCCTCGCGGTGCATGCGCGCTGCTGCGACGATCAACGCCTCGAGGTCGCTTCTTGTCGAGAGGCGGACATCGGGGGAGGGCGTCCCTTGAAGATCGCCCCGATCGAGGACCATCAGTGGTTGCGGATCGCGGAGCTCGCGGGCGGGCCTGGGCGGCCGAAACGCGTTGTGCAGCTCGATGACCGAAGCGCGGTGGCCGACGATCATGCGTGGCTGCGCGCTGGCCGCAAGCGCATGCGCTAGTGGTGCCGCGGTCTCGAGATCGGGGATGTAGGGCACCACCAGTGACCAGCCGAGCACCACCGATGTGAGCTCGCTTTCTTCGAATGCGCCCCACCAGTCGCCCGCCTCGAACCCGAGGCGCAACTCGCTGCGCAGGTACACGTTGATCACCGGCTCGCGATCGATGAGCGCGGCAAGTTGCCCGGCATGTGCCGGGCCGAGCCGCGCGACACGGAGCGCAGACCGGGTTGCCATGGGGGGATTGTCCTCGCATCGATAGCTGCCGAGGCGGGATCCCTCGGCTATCCTCGGTGACGTGCCCCTGAAGTCCGTCTGCACGCGCGCGCTCCGCGGGGCCGGCTGCGTCGCGACCCTGCTGCTCGCAGCGTGCGGCTCGCCCGCGCCCACCGTGACTCCGAGCTCGGTTGCGTCGGAGCGTGCGAGCCCGACGCCTGAGGCGACGCCGTTCGCAGGCTCGGGATTTCGCACCAACATCCCGGAAGGCTGGCAGGACCAGACGGCCAGCCAGCGCGCTGTGTCAACGGGTGGCGGGACCGTGCTCATGGCCCTGGCCGCACCTGACCACGGCGTGGTGGTGGCCCGGACGACGTCGCAGCCCGTGGCCGACGACCAGCTCGGTCAATATCTGGCGAGCACCATCCCCGCAGGCGCAACCGGCATCAGCCAGGCAGAGCCAGTGGTCGTCGACGGCGTGTCGGGCGTGATGATGACGTTCACCTATGGCTCGCCCGGCGTGGTGCCGCGGGAGAACCAGGACATGGTTGTCAACCAGTCGGGCAACACCTACGAGATCTCGCTGACCACGCTGCCGTCCGATTTCCCAACCGACTCGACCGGCTTGCAGGAAATCCTGAACAGCTGGACGTGGGCCTGAGCCCTGCTTCTCGTAGGATCAGGCGATGTTGGTGCTCATGAACGTGCAGGCGACGCCCGAGCAGGTCGCGAATGTCATCAGGCACGTGCGTGAGCGCGGCTTCGAGCCGATCGAACTGCCTGGCGCCGACCGCCTCGCGATCGGCGTGCTCGGGAGCAACCCGGGATCGATTCGCGACGCCATCTGCGATCTCCCCGGGGTGGTGGACGCGATCCCGGTGAGCAAGCCATACAAGCAGGTCACCCGCGAGTGGCATCCTGAGCCGACTGTGGTCGACGTCTCCGGGGCCCGCTTCGGCGACGGCTCATTCGTGGTGATCGCTGGACCCTGTGCCGTCGAGACCCGCGAGCAGGTCCTGGCGACCGCGCGAGCGGTGGCCGACGCTGGGGCGACCATGTTCCGTGGGGGCGCGTTCAAGCCGCGCTCGTCGCCGTACTCGTTCCGCGGCCTCGGGATCGACGGGTTGCGCCACCTGGCCGATGCGCGGGAGGCGACCGGGTTGCCCGTGGTCACCGAGGTCCTCACCCCGGCCGACGTCGAGATCGTGTCGGAGTACGCCGACATGCTCCAGGTGGGCACCCGCAACGCGCAGAACTTCGCGCTGCTGGAGGCTGTCGGCGGTGCGCGGCGGCCGGTGCTCCTCAAGCGAGGGCTGAGCAACACCATCGAGGAGTGGCTCCTCGCGGCCGAGTATGTGGTGGCCCATGGCAACCCGAACGTGGTGCTCTGCGAGCGCGGCATCCGTACCTTCGAGGCTGCGACACGCAACACCCTGGACCTGAGCGCCGTGCCCGTCGTCAAGTCGCTGTCCCACCTGCCGGTGATGGTCGATCCGTCACACGCGACCGGCCACCGTCACCTTGTACCCCCGATGGCTCGCGCGGCCCTCGCCGCCGGGGCGGACGGGCTGATGATCGAGGTCCATCCCGATCCGGAGAACGCGTTGAGCGACGGCGCGCAGTCGCTGACCCCCGCGGCCTTCGCGGAGTTGATGGGATCGATTCGCCGCCTCGCCGTCGCACTGGATCGACAGGTCGCAACAGCTCCGTCACCGGTCTGAACGACGGCCCGGGGGTAGGATCGTCCCCGTGGAGTGCCGCCGATGACCACCCTGTACCAACCCAGCGCCGACGAGAGTGGCAACGGCATCGTCGTGGCTGCGGCCCGGCCCTGCTCGCTGCGCGGATGCACCCATACCGACGCGCAGCTCTGCGCCTACCGGGATCGCCGTGGCCGTCAGTGCCCGGCCGCGTTCTGCCCATCCCACAGCATCGCGTTCGCCGGCGTCACCTACTGCCGTCGCCACGCCGGCACCGTGCAGGCGATCGGCGAGCTGGCCAAGGACCCGAATGGTTTCCCCGACCTCAACGACCGTGCGCCGTCGCTCGTCAACTGGATCGCTCGCGACCTCGATCAGAGCGTCCGGCGTCTGCTCGGCCGCGCGGCTCGCAGCGGCGAGAGCGTGATCGTCGACGAGAGCGTCCGTCTGGCTCATGACCCGGCTCGCAAGGCTCGCTGGGAACGGAGTTGGCGGATCGTCGAGCACACCGGCCTGGTGCTCAAGGTGACGGTGCACGTGAGTGAGGACGACGATTCGCTGGTGCATGTGCGCGTCGGTACCGAGATGGTCGCCGACGGCGTTCCGCCCTGGATCGCCCGCCGTCGGGAGGGTCAGGAGGTTGAGGCCGCGATCGACGTGTCGCAGCGACAGCTCTTCTACAAGTTCCTCGAGGAGAACATCTCCTCGGCGGTGCTTCGTTTTCGGGCTCGCGGCGACCGCGCGCCGTGGGGTCGCTGACCGCTCAAGCCGGCACGGCCTCGGTCTCCGCGCCGAGCACGGAGAGCAACCTGCCGAGCAGCTGCTGTCCCTCGGTACCAGGCCCGGCGCCCGGCGTGCCGCTCGACAGCTGTCCTGCGATGGCGTCGAGCTCGAGGAGGGCCCCGGGTGTGTCGAGGTCGTCGTCGAGACGTTCGAAGAATCGCTCCTCATGGCGATTCGCATCCTCGTGACTGATGGTGCCGCCGCCCTGCATGGCCGACTGGTAGCGGCCATGCCGAGCCGCGGCAACCTCGACCTCTGCGTCGTCAAATGACCAGGACTGCCGGTAGTGATGTGCCGCGAGGAGCAGTCGCACCGCGGGACCGGGCACGCGGGCGACCAGGTCGCGGACGAAGACGAGGTTGCCCAGCGACTTGCTCATCTTCACGCCGTCGAGCTTGACCATCGCCACGTGTGTCCAGTGCCGAACGTAGGGTGCGACCCCTCCCGCCTCGGCCTGGGCGATCTCCGATTCGTGGTGCGGGTAGATCAGGTCCTTGCCGCCGCCATGAATGTCGATCGGGTGACCGAGCGCGCCGGTTGACATCACGGTGCACTCGATGTGCCACCCGGGGCGCCCGGGGCCCCAGGGACTGGGCCAGCTCGGCTCATCGGCGGCCGATGCCTGCCAGAGCACGAAATCGAGCGGGTGCCGCTTGCGCGGGTCGTCCGGGTCGGCGCCGCGCTCGCGGCTGAGCTCGATCATGGTCGCGTGGTCGAGGTGGCTCAGCCGGCCGTAGTCAGGGTACGCGCCCGAGTCGAAGAAGACCCATCCGTCGACCGCGTAGGCGTAGCCGTCGTCGACGAGGCGCACGATCCGGTCCACCATCTCGGGGACATGCTCGGTCGCGCGCGGTGCCACATCGACCGGCAGGAGGCCGATGTCCGCCATGTCGTGGTCGAACATGCGCACCTGCTCGCTCGCCAGCTCGCGGAAGTCGACGCCACGTACGCGCGCGACGCGAAGGATGTCGTCGTCGACGTCGGTGACGTTGCGCACGCTCCGCACCGCCAGACCGGCGTCGCGAAAGCGGCGGTTGAGCACGTCGAAGACGTGATAGACGAACGCGTGGCCGAGGTGCGCGGAGTCATAGGGCGTGATGCCACACACGTAGATCCCGACCCGTCCACCCCGCGGCTCGAAGGGGACCACCTCCTGGCGGGCGGTGTCGAACAACTGCATGCGGGCCCGATTCTACGGCGCGATCGACGCCGCCCCTTGCGACGGCTCGCCCTCGAGCACGCGTCGCGCGGCCTCGAGGACGGACACGCTGCTCTTGAAGCTCAGCCGCGCCTTGGCCTCATCGAATCCGAACCATGCGGCCTCGGCGATCTCGACCGGGTCGGGACGCAGCTCGGCATCGGAAGGTGCTTCGACGATGTAATGGTGAACGCGCTTGAAGACCAGCGGGCCACCCTTGGGCTTGCGGTAGACGTATTCGGTCGGCGGCAGCGGCGCACGGAGGACCAGTTCGCCGAATGAGATTCCGGTCTCCTCGGAGATCTCACGCATCGCCGCTTGCTCGGGCGTCTCGCCGGGCTCGATGTGGCCCTTGGGGAAACCCCAGTACCGTCCGTCGTTGACGAGGCACACCTCGTAGCCGTCACGCGAGCGCCGCACCACCACGCCACCCGAGGAAATCTCGTTGGGGCGCATGGGCCGGCTGGGCATGTGAGCACCGTACTATCATCGGGTGCTTCGCGGCCCCGTGGTGTAGCCTGGTCTAACACGCCACCCTGTCAAGGTGGAGATCGTCGGTTCAAATCCGATCGGGGTCGCCACTCGAGCCGGGGACGAGAGAATGTGTCCTGATGGACATTCCTGTTCCGCACGATGTGCCCCCTCCGCGAGCTGCTCTTCCTGCGCAACTTTTGCGTCCTCCAGAAGTGTTGCGCGGCGAGAAGGTCACGCTGCGACGTTACCGGCTCACCGACAGCGCCGCCGTGAAAGCAGCCATCGCAGCGAGTTCTCGATCGGCTCCGCGAGTGGATGCCCTGGGCGCAGTCACCGCCGACCGACCAGTCGGTGATGAGCTTCCTTGGGCCCGCGGTTGCGCAATTCGGCGGCACTGCGGCCGCCAACTACGCCATCACGCTGCGCGACACCGACGAGTATGTCGGTGGCTGCAGCCTGATGCCACGCGTCGGACCGGGGTCGCTGGAGGTCGGCTACTGGGTGCACAGCGCGCATCATCGCCGTGGCATCGCGACCGAGTCCGCGCGCCTGCTCACCAACACGGCGCTGTCGCTCCCGGGCATCCGGAGCGTCGAGATCCACTGCGCCGAGCGCAACATCGCCAGCGCGAGCGTGGCGCGAACACTGGGATTCCGTCTCGACCGGGTGGTGCAGGATTCCGCCGACCTCCCGCTCCAGACCGGCAGCGCGATGATCTGGATCACAGAGCGTTCGGTCTGACCCGACGATCAGGTGATGGTGATCCCCGCAAGGTCGGGCGGCTCGGGATACTTCGGATCCATATCGGTGAGCGTCTCGATGAGCAGACGGCTGACCACCCAATTGCGATACCACTTGTGGTCCGCCGGCACGATGTACCAGGGTGCGTCCCTGGTTGACGTGCGCGTGATCGCCTCCGAATAGGCGGACTGATATTCCTTCCACAGCGCGCGATCCTCGAGGTCGCCGCGCTGGAACTTCCAGCGTTTCTGCGGATCCCGCAGGCGTTCCTCGAACCTCCGTCGTTGCTCATCCCTGGAGATGAGCAGGCAGCATTTGACGATGGTCGTCCCACCTTCGGCGAGCAGCGACTCGAACGCGGTGATGTCGTCGTAGCGCTTCTTCCACACCGTTTTCGGGACGAGCTTGCGTACGCGCGCCACCAGCACATCCTCGTAGTGGGACCGGTTGAAGACGCCGATCTGCCCTGCGTGCGGCACCACCTGGTGCACGCGCCAGAGGAAATCATGCGCGAGCTCTTCCGCCGTCGGTTGCTTGAATGCGGTGACGCTCGTCCCCTGCGGATTCACGCCGCTGAAGACGTGGGCGATGGTCCCGTCCTTCCCGGATGCATCGGTGCCCTGGAGAATCAGCAGCAACGCGCGGCGGCTCTCAGCCCAGAGGCGGGTCTGCCATTCGACGAGCGCCTGCCGGTCGCTCTCCAGTGATGCGACCGCGGCGCTGCGGCCTCCTTTCAGCGCTCGCGTATCCGCCGGGTCGATGGTCGAGACATCCACCTTGGATCCCGGTTTGACAGCCCACACTTCGCGCATCGCCGGCCAACTCTAGTCCACGCGTCTCGAGCAGCGTCAGACGAGATGCGATCCCAGCCAGCCGGTCAGATCGGCAAGCACGTGGTCCCGTTCCGGCTCGTTGAAGATCTCGTGCCAGAGTCCGTCGTACATCTTCAGCGTCTTGTCGTCCGACCCTGCGCGCCCGTAGACGCGCGGGCCGCAGCCGGGATCCACGAGCCCATCGGCGGTGCCCTGCATGACCAGCAGCGGGACGCGGAGGTCCGGCAGCCCCGCGTCGACGCGATCCATCGCATCGAGCATCTCCGCGCCCAGGCGTGCGCGAATCGGCATGCGGAACACCAGGGGATCGTTGTCGTATGCCTCCACGACCGCAGGGTCGCGACTGATGCGGTTGAGTGGGAGGCGCAGAACGCCGGTGTTGGGCGCCACCCGTGACAGCGCTCGTCCGACCGCGAGGGTGAACCTCGAGACCTCGCGGGGACACGCCGCGGGCGCGGAGAGGACAAGCCCGTCGAGCGGAACCCCCTGGCGCACGGCGAGGTCGAGTGCGATGAGACCACCCATGCTGTGCCCGAGCAGCGCGAGCCGCAGCGACGGCCAGCGCGCACGCGCCTGGGCGACGACCGCGGTCAGGTCATCGACGTAATCCCCGAAGCGGACGATGCTGGTGCGCTTTCCCTCGCTGAGGCCGTGCCCACGGTGGTCGGGCGCGCGGACGGCGATGCCCGCGGCCGTGAGCCGTTCAGCCACCGCCGCGTACCTGCCGCCATGCTCCGCGAACCCGTGGGCGATGACCACGACGCCGGCCGGAGGCCCATCGGGAAGCCATGACCGGACGTGGATCCTGACACCTCGGGCGCCGACGAAGCTCGCGTCCTCAGCCTGGACGCCCGTCGCGCCCTCCGTCGCCTTCACAGCGCGAGCCTAGCAAGAAGCCGCCTGTAGCGACCGTCGTTGGGAGCACTCGGGTGGATCGCTGTCTCGGTGCGTGCCTGGCGACGAGAACGCCTGGTCTAACTCACTCGCACCCGTGGGTCGAGGACCGCATACAGGGCATCGACAACGATGTTCGCTGCGACGACGAAGAAGGAGGCGACGAGGACGATCCCAATCACGACGGGAAGGTTCTGCACCTGAATCGCCTGGACCACCGCGAGCCCGAGCCCCGGTAATCCGAAGATCGACTCGGTGATGATCGCTCCGCCGAGCACGGTCGCGAGGTCGATGCCGAACTGGGTGATGATCGGTGTCAACGAGCTGCGGAGTGCGTGCCGGTAGACCACGCGTCGCTCACTGAGCCCTTTGGCACGCGCCGTCCTGATGTAGTCCTCACCGAGCGTCTCGAGGAGCGAACTTCGTGTCAGCCTCGAGTAGGTTGCGGCGGTGATCAGGGCAAGCGTGATCCACGGCAATATCAGGTCGTGCGCCCACTCCAGCGGGTTTTGGGTAAACGGAGTCCAACTCCCCGGTTTGGGGAAGATCGCAATCCCGTGAATGGTCAGGAGGTAGTAGAGAACGTAGAGGAGCAGCAACCCGAGGATGAACGTCGGCATCGACACACCCGTGAGCACGAACGCCGTCGCGCCGCGGTCCCAGAGGCTGCGGGGCCGGCGCGCCGCGAGGACGCCGACACTGATCCCGAGGATCATCCAGATGACCGCCGATCCCACCGCAAGCGAGATGTCGATGGGCACCGCCTGGGCGATGATGGTCGTCACCGGCAGTCGGTTGTTGTTGGAGATGCCGAGGTTGAACGCTCCCGGCCATGGCACCAGCCGTTTCAGGTAGTTCCAGTACTGCACGATCACGGGCAGGTTGAACCCGTATTCCTTGTTGAGGTTGGCGAGCAGCTGCGGCGTCACGGCCCGCCCGGCAAGCTCCCGCGCGGGGTCGACGCCCGGCCGCGCGTAGTACAGGATGAAGACCAGGGTGATGATCACCCACAGCGTGATGATCCCCAGGACGATGCGACGGATCAGGAAGCGAGTCATGCCGCCTTCTTCTTCCTGCGCCCGGCGAAGATGCGCTCGGTTCGGGGATCCAGGGCGTCACGCACCGCGTCGCCCAGGAGGTTGAAGGCGAGCGTGGTGAGGAGCAGGAAGGCCATCGGGAAGATGTAGAACCACCACGCCTGAAATCCAACGCCCTCCGCGTCCGAGAGCATGTTTCCCCACGACGGCGTGGGCAGCGCGATGCCGAGGCCGAGGAAGGAGAGCGTCGCCTCGAAGATGATGGCCGTGGGGATGAGCAGCGTGGCGAGCACGATGACCGGCGCCACCAGGTTGGGCAGGATATCGACGAACATGATTCGAAGATTTCCCGCGCCCAGCGAATGCGCGGCCTCCACGTATTCCTTCTCTCGTTGGGAGAGTGCCTGCCCGCGCACGATCCTGCCGATGGCGGCGAACGAGAAGAACGCGATGACCAGAATGGTCAGCGGCAGGCTCGACCCGAACACCGAGACGAGGACGATGGCGAAGAGCACGTAGGGAAACGACAGCACGACGTCCATGATCCGGGCGAGGATGCTGTCCAGCCACCCGCCGTAGTACCCCGCGAACAATCCGACCACGACGCCGACGAGCGTGGCGATCGCGGTTGCGAGGACACCGACCAGCAGCGAAACCCTCGCGCCGTACGCGATGCGAACCAGGATGTCGCGACCCAGGTTGTCCGTACCCAGCAGATACCCGGCACTCCCCGGCGGCAGCGGTTGCCCGTTGGCGTCGGTGCCGCTGTCGACGTTCGTATCCGTCGGTCCATGCCCCGTGATGGCGGCGACGAGCGGCGCGCCGATGGCGAGCGCAACGATGAGCACGATCACCACGATCGACAGCAGCGCAACGCGGTCGGTGCGCAGCCGCGCGACCACGAGTTGCAGCGGCGTTCGGCCCTCGATCCCCTTGACAGCCGGTTCACCTGCCGGGATCTCGCTGGCCTTGGCCTCAACTGTGGACAGGCTCATATGGGTGCCTCCGCTAGAAAACCCTCGACGGTGTGCAGAATCGCCGCCTTCTCGCTGGCGAGCTTCTCGCCGTCGGCGACGGGGAAGTGGCACGCGGTCAAATGGCCCACTGAGTTCCTGGGCTCCACTCTTCAACACCGGCTCCTCGGTTGAGCAGATCGGCTGCGCCTTCGGGCACCGCGTGTGGAAGCGGCATCCGGAAGGCGGGTTGATGGGTGAGGGGACGTCTCCGCTGAGGATGATCCGGTCGCGAGTTCCGCGCCTTGTCCGGATCGGCCACCACCGACGCCGAGAGCAGCGCGTTGGTGTACGGGTGGCGTGGTGTGCTGTACAGATCCTTGACGTCCGCCACCTCGACGATCTTCCCGAGGTACATGACCGCGACGCGGTCGCTGACGTGTTGCACGACAGCGAGGTCGTGGGCGATGAAGACGTAGGTGAGCCCGAATTCGCCCTGGAGGTCCTCGAGCAGGTTGATGATCTGTGCCTGGATGGAGACGTCGAGCGCAGAGACGGGCTCGTCGGCCACGATCAGCTTTGGATTCAGTGCCAGGGCTCGAGCGACGCCGATGCGCTGGCGTTGGCCTCCGGAGAACTCGGCAGGGAACCGGTTGTAGTGCTCCGGGTTGAGCCCGACAACCTCCATCAGACCCTGCACGCGTCGCCGGCGCTCATCGCCCTTGGCCATGTTGTGGATGGCGAGCGGGTCGCCGATGATCGATCCGACGCGGCGGCGAGAGTTGAGCGACCCGTACGGGTCCTGGAAGATCATCTGCATCCCACGGCGGTAGGGACGCATCTGGGACCTGTTCAAGGTGCTCAGATCGGCACCGTCGAAGGTGAGCCGTCCCGCGGTCAGCGGGAAGAGCCGCATGATGCATCGCGCGAGGGTCGATTTTCCGCACCCGGTCTCCCCCACGAGCCCCAGCGTCTCCCCGCGCCGCACCTCGAGACTGACCCCGTCGACGGCCTTGACACTGCCAACCTGATGCTTGAAGAAGATGCCTTCCTTGATGGGGAAGTGCTTCACGATCCCTTCAGCGCGAACCAGGACGTCCCCGCCCTCGGACGGATCAGGCATAGACCGCGGCTCCTTCGACTGCAGCGATGACGCCTGGGAGCCTTGCCGATCGTTGCCCGCGGTGCGCGCTTGCGTAGCGCTGGCGAGCGGTGTCCATGGCGATGCCCACGCCGGTCATCTCGGGGGGCAGCCAGCATGCGGATGTGTGGTTCGGTCCGGCGGGAATCTGCTCGAGGTCCGGTTGCTCGTCAATGCACATCTCCATGGCGAACGGGCAGCGCGGATGGAAGCCGCAGCCGCTGGGGACGCTGATCAAGCTCGGTGGAGAACCGACGATCGGCGTGAGCCGCGTCCCGATCACGCCGGTCGCCGACGGAACGGACCCGAGCAGGCCGCGTGTGTACGGGTGGTGGGGCGAGAAGAAGGTGGTGCGTGCGTCTGCTCGCTCGGTCGCCCGTCCGGCGTACATCACCAGGACCTCGTCGGCGACTGACGCGATCACGCCGAGGTCGTGGGTGATGATGATCATCGCCATCCCAACCTCGCGCTGCATCTGGATCAGGAGCTCCATGAGCTGCGCCTGCACGGTCGCGTCGAGCGCGGTCGTCGGCTCGTCGGCGATGAGGAGCTTCGGCTTCAAGGCGAGCGCCATCGCGATCATCACCCGCTGGCGCATGCCTCCCGACATCTCGTGGGGATAGGCGTCCACGCGGCGCTCCGGCTGCGGGATGTTCACCAGGCGAAGCAGTTCCACCGCCTGGCTCCGGGCATCCTGCTTGCTGACATGGGTGTGCGATCGGATCGCCTCGGCAATCTGCCATCCGACCCGGAAGTGCGGATGGAGGCTCGACAGGGGATCCTGGAAGATCATCGCGATGTCGGCCCCGCGGATCTTGCGCAGATCCTGCTGGCTCATCGTGAGCAGCTCCCTGCCATTGAAGAGCGCCGAGCCGGTGATGTCGGCGCCCGGGTTGAGGCCGAGCATCGTCAGCGCGCTCACACTCTTCCCGGAGCCCGACTCGCCGACCACCCCGAGGGTCTTGCCGGGTTCGACGGAGAACGACAGCCCGCGGACAGCCTGGACCGTCCCATCCGCGGTGGGAAACGAAACGGTCAGGTTGTCAACAGCGAGCAGTGGCATCTGCGGCTTGATGGTAGTAAATGAAGATGCCCGCCGCATACGCGGCGGGCATCTTCTTGACGTTCTACTCGTCGACGCCTATGACGAGAGCCACATCTGGGTGTAGTCGTAGCCTTCGCTGAAAGGCAGGAAGATCGCGTTGTGCACCTTGGTCGAATGGAAGATCGGGGTCAGCTGGGTCTGGAAGGGGATGAAAGCGGCGTCCTTCATGACCTGCTGATCGGCCTGGTGCCACAGCGATGCGGCTGCCGAGAGGCTGGTCGCCGATTCGGCCTGGTTGACGAGCGCGTCAACTGCCGGATCGTCGAAGCCACCCCAGTCGGCTCCTGGGTAGCTGAGCTGACCGTCGAGGATGTCCGGCAGCGTGGCGCGGCCATTGGTCGGGCCGAACCAGTCCGGGATCCACCCTGGCTCAGTGATGTCCCATTTGCCGGCCTTGAGCCCGTCGGGCGAGGTCACGCCGATGCCCGAGGAGCCGTAGTAGCCGGTGGCGATCGGAGTACCGACAACCGTCACGCCGCACTTCTGGAAGTCCGACTGGATCTGCTGGAAGACGGCCGGGTGGTTGCCGCTGTTCCGGTAGTAGTCCTTGAGCGTCAGGCCGTTCGGGTACCCTGCCGCCGCGAGGAGCGACTTGCACTTGCCAGGATTGCCCTGGTTGTTCGGCGTGGGGTAGTCGTTGAACTGCACGTAGCCTTCAGCGCCTGGTCCGATCACTTGGTTGAGCGGCTGGTTGAGGGTTGCGCCGCCATAGATCTTGCCGAGCGCCACCTTGTCGACAGCGTACTCGAGCGCCTGGCGAACCTTGATGTTACCGAGCGCGCCGTTGTTGTTCGGGCTGAGGACGTTGAAGACCTCGTAGGGGTTGGTCGTGCCCGGAGCGGGGAAGGTGCCGAGGCCGGGGTTCCAGGTGGGGGTCTCGAGGCCCTGGACGTCCGCCGGAGGCACGTCGGTGTTCCACGAGAGATCCGCGGTGCCGGCCTGCATGTCCTGCTGGACCTCGGTCGCGGCCGCAGAGCCGGCGAGGTCCATCTTGACGTCGATCTCGTTCACGTACTGGTGCCGGATCGTGTCGCTGCTCTGGGTCCACGCGGCGTTCCGGGTGAGGATGAGCTCGTGCCCGACGTTGTACGTGGTGATGGCGTATGGGCCATCCGAGTAGAGCTTGTTGCCCGGGGCAAGCGGCGTGTAGCTCAGGTACTCCACCGGCGCTGCCGAGGCGAACGGGAGCGACAGGATGGCGTTGAAGTCGGTCGCCGGCTGGGTCAGCGTGAAGACGATGGTCGAGGCGTCCGGCGTCTTGATGCCCGAGACACCGCTCATGCCGTCGTTGATGAACTTGGCGCGAGCCGCAGGGCTCTCAGCCGGGTTGGAGTTCTCGAACGCGGTGCAGAAGGACTTGAAGCCCTGGATCGTCGAGACGTAGTAGCCGGGATTGCCGTTCGGGGCCAGTGTGGGATCGCAGTTGCGGAGGATGCCACGCGCGAAGTCCTGCGAGGTCACCGGCCGCGGCGGCGAGGTGTTCCACATCAGATCCGAGCGAAGCGTGAACGTGTAGGTGAGGCCGTCGGAGCTCACCGTGGGCATCGCGCTCGCAGCGTCAGGGACGAGCGATACCGCCGTGTTGAAGGTGCTCGACGCGGGGTACTCGACCAACTGGCGCGTGTACGCGCGCTCGAGCCCGAAGGCGATCGTCTCGTACTCGGCCTGGGGGTCGGCGGCCGCGGAGAGGTCGGTGCTTCCCTCGATCTTCAGGGTGCCGCCCATGACCGGCTGCCCCGTCGCGTTCTGGTTGGAGGCCAACCACGAGATCGTCGACGTGCTGAAGTTGGCCGGGTTGAAGAGGTCGCTGCCCTGCGGCGAGGCGCTTGGCGATCCCGTCGTGCTGGCGCTGCCGCAGGCAACCGCCGCAAGTGCGGTGATGCCGACGACGCCCATCCGTCTTGACAAGCCACGAGGCGATTTCCCCATGCCTCGAGCCAGTGCGCTTCCAACGGTCATCAAAACCTCCTTGTTGCCCTGCTCCTGGAGCGGTCACGAATGCACCAGAGCCCGAATGGGCCGGCACAACCGCATCCTATACGCCGCGCACCACAAGGTGCCTCCCCCTCCGGGGTGATCTTTTTATGACCAGCGCCAGGCTTCCGGGTAGATCTCCAGCAGTGGGTCGAGGGGATGGGCCCCCTCGAGGGCCTTGTTGATCTCGGTCACCGCGTAGTCCTGGACCGGGATCCAGATGACCGGGAGATCCCGAGCCACGTAGTTCTCATAGATGTCCATCGCCTGGATGAAACCACTCGTCTCGGTGGCCGCAATGTCCGACTGGGCCTGCGGGTCGCAGTACCCGCCCACGTTCGAGCCGGCATACAGCGCGCCACTCCCCGAGCCCGTGCAGGCCCAGAGCTGGTCGCCCGACGGATAGTAATCCGGCGAGTAGATCCACGGGCTGTCCCAGTACGCCATATCCCACGAGCACGCCGTCCCCGGCGTGCAGGGCGCCGCTGTCCCGAGGACCACGTCGTACGTGGTCTGCGTGACCTTGAGCTGGATGCCGGCGGCGGCGAAGTCTGACGCCAGCTGCTTCATCTCCTGGGTCACCATCGGTGCGCCGCTGGCATATTCGAGGGTGAAGGACGCCGGCTGGCCCTGTTTGATGCCCGCCCCGCAGTGGCCGGTGCCCGCACCCGGCGACACGCAGAGGCTCACGCCGCCCGTATTCACCGTCCATCCGTTTGCCTGCAGCAGGGAGTCCGCCGCGGTCGGGTTGTATGGATACGGATTCTTCTGAGCCTGGGCGTCCGCGAATGTGGAGGGGTGCGCCACCGGAACGGGCCCATAGGTTGGATTGGCGTAACCGAGAAACGTCGTGGCGATGAGATGGTGCTGGTCCACCAGGTACTGCATGGCCTGGCGGAAGTACAGCTGCCTAAGGATCGGCCCGCTGATTGGATTGGTGAAGTTGATTGGAATGTAATTGATGGACCAGCCGCTCCACGGGTCGACCGTGTAGGCATTGTTCAGCGAGGCGATCTGCTGGGATTCCTCGGCGGGGAGGTAGCCGAAATCCACCTTGGTGTTGGCGACCGAGGTGGCGGCTTTGAGCTGGTTCAACTCATCGCTCGCCTGGGTGTACGCCAGTTCGCGGAAGACCTTCAGCGTGGGTTTGACGGGCCCCCCGTAGTGGGGGTTCGGGATCATCTCCACGTTGCCGGCGGTGTCCATGGACTTGAGCTTCCACGGTCCGGAGACCACGCTCCAGAGCGGGTTGGTGGCATACGTGCCCACCGCTCGCGACTGCGAATCCAGGAACTTGTAGACAGCTCGTGCGCCGGCCGGCGTCGCATCGTAGGTTCCCACCACACCGGTTGCAGACTCCCTATCCCAGAGGTGCTGCGGCAGCGGGGTGATCTGACTGAGCTCGTTGTATGTGAAGAAAAAGGATCCGTACGGCTGGCTGAGCGTGAACGTGATCTGCAGCGGATTCCGAGGGCTGACGGTCGAGCTCAGGACGTTGTCCGGGTACTCCCCGGGGACGTACGCCGGCCAGATCGCCTTGTTGGCGGTGACCAGGTTTTGCCAGAACTGGATATCTCGAGCGGTGATCGTGACTCCATCCGACCACTTCCAGCCCTTGAGCGTGAACGTCACCGACCTGCCGTCATTTGAGTAGACCGGGGGATACGCGAGGCTCGTCGCATCGTTGAGCGCCACCTGCCCACTCAACCCGAACGAGTACAGCGGCCGGTACAGCAGGTACTGGAACTGAAAGACGTTGGCTGCGCTGTAGAACTGACCTGAGGCGAGCGGGAAGATGTAGTTCGGTATCGCGCCCGGCTGCTCGGCGAACGTTGCCGAGGTCTTGGTCACCCTGGTCACCCTCGTCGACGTATCGCCACACGCGGTGAACGTCAGCGCGCCGAGGATGGCCACGGCGGTGATGGCCCTGGCCCTCCAACTCGTCCGCGACGTGGAGGCACCTCTGAAATGGTCAGGCTGCACGCGAACCCGGCCAGCGTCGTTCCGATCGAGCGAGCGCCACGTCGTAGACCGGCGAGATCCGCAGGCGCCGCGAGAGAGCGTGAGTCGCGAGCCGCGTCGAGCCGGTCAGTCCCGCGAATGCGGCGGCGTGGACGGGAGTCCAGCTCAGCCCGTAGCCCTGGCGCAGGGTGGGAGGCAGCAAACCGGTCGCGATGAACGCAAGCGTGTCGGTGCCGGGACGGAGCAGGGGCGATTTGACCGGGGGGTGGAGGACGGTCTCGGCCACCTCGAGCGAGCCGGCGCCTGGCTGAGCCTGGCCGCGAAGCACCTCCTCCTCAACATAGCGGCGAAGCCCCGCGACATCCGGCCAGCACTGACTGCCCGCGAGCCCCATCAGGCGCGCGACCGCGTCCCATTCGCGCACGAAGGCGTCTCGCTGAGCGGTGCTCAGGCCACCGACCAGTGCGTCATGCGCGGCCAGCATGGAGTCGACGAATGACGCATGCACCCAGCGGAGCAGCGCGGGGTCGCCCGCGGAATACGGAGTCCCGCCCGGGACCCTCGAGGTCCCGTTGGCGGCGGGCAGCACCCCGGAGACCGGCCGGTGCAGGCTGCTCACACGACCCGACACCCGCTCCGCTTCCCGGGTGGTCCCGAAGCAGACGACCGTGACCCACCGGACGGTTCGCTCGAGACGCCCGTAGGGATCGGATTTGTACGTGCTGTGCTCGATCGCGCCCTGGGCGACCAGTGGATTCGCCGCCTGCATGAGCAGCGCGCGACCCGCGGCGAGCAGCAGCCGAGGCTCGCGCATCACCACCCAGGTCACCGAGTCCGGTCCGAACAGGCCGGGGTCGGGGGTCCGGTCGCGCAACGGGAAGGACCTGGACGTCACCGGGGATTGGCGGGTGAGCAGGCGCTGGACGGAGCGCGGGAGTGCGGTGCCGGGCATGGTCAGGGCCCCGCGGTCTCGCCGTCGGGGCGCACGCGGCGCAGCTCGGCTCTGAGGTGGGACACCGGCTCGCCGCCATCGGTGGCCATCCGCAGCGTGTAGGTCAGGACGTCGCCGTCGACCTCGAAGTCCCGCTGCAGACCAGTGACCGTCTTGGCGGTGGGCGTGCAGTGCACGGCGATGGTGCGCAGGCCCAGGCGGTTGCCCTCCCAACGTCCTGTCTCGATCTCCACGACACCGATGGGATGGGTCATGGCGACCTCAACGGCGCCATCCGCGAGGGCCCGCCAGAAGCCTGTCTCGGCATGCAGCGGACGTCCGTCGTCGAGGGCACTGGTCCGCTGGGAATACGCGAGGAACGGCTTGCCGTTGTGGCCGAACGTGAGCAACTCGCGATAGCCGAAGGGCTCGCCCGACCCCCATTGCCCCTCGCCCTCGCCCTGCCAGTCACCAAGCAGGTCGGCGAGCCGCCCAAGGCCGGGATGCACGGATTGTTCGGAGGGCATGCAACGAGTGTCGCATGGGGTGCCGGGGCTCCGGCGTCCGCTTTGGCTACCATCTTTCACGTGTCAGAGATCGATGGAATCGAACGCGTCCTGGTGATCGTTGCCCACCCCGACGACTGCGACTTCGGCAATGCCGGAACCACCGCGAAATGGACGGATGCCGGCGTGACAGTGTCCTACTGCATCATCACCGATGGTGACGCGGGGGGATCGGATCGGAGCATCACACGCAAGGAGATGGCCGCCATCCGGCGCGTCGAGCAAACCGAGGCCGCCGCTGCGGTCGGGGTCACCGACATCTCGTTCCTCGGCTATCCGGACGGGCGGCTGACCCCGAGCATCGAGCTGCGCCGCGATATCACCCGGGTGATCCGGGTGAAGCAGCCGCAGCGCGTGATCACGCAGTCGCCGTTGCGCAATTTCACGCGCATCTTCGCCAGCCACCCCGACCACCTCGCAGCCGGTGAGGCGGCGCTCTGCGCGGTGTACCCGGACTCTCGGAACCCGTTCGCGCACCCCGAGTTGCTCGAGGTCGAAGGACTCGAACCCTATTCGGTGGCCGAGGTGTGGTTGAGTGCCGTCGCCGCCGGGAGCTCCGACGTCAAGGCGGTTGACGTGACCGAAACGGCTGATCGGAAGCTGGCGGCGCTTCGCTGCCACCGCAGCCAGTACAGCGACTGGGACGCGCTCGAGGAACGCGTGCGCGGATGGCTCGATGCCACCGCCAAGGCGAACGGCCTGGAGCCTGGGCGGCTCGCGGAGCAGTTCGTCGTCGTTCCCACCGCATGACCCTGCGGAGCAGGGAGAGCGTCACGCGGTCGGCCGTCTGGCCGTCACCCATCACGGCTCAGCAGGCTGCCGCCGGCAAGGTTCGGCTGCAGGACGTCCAGCTCAGCGACGGCGATGCCTACTGGATCGAGGGCCGTCCGGTCGAACACGGACGCTGCGTCATCGTTCGAGAGCAGGACGGGGTGATCTCCGACCTGCTCGAGGCTCCCCACTCCGCGCGCACCTGGGTGCACGAGTACGGCGGTGGGGCGATGCGCGCTCACGCGGGAACCGTGTACTTCTCCAATGCGGTCGACGGGCGCGTCTACCGCCTGGTTCCGAATATTCCGGGCGCGCCAGTACCGGTGACACCGGAGGCTGCCGGGCTCCGCTACGCCGACTTTGAGGTCGATTCCGCTCGCGACCGCCTCCTCTGCGTCGTCGAGGAACATGACCGCACATCCGTGGTGAACGACATTCGTGCGATCCCGCTGGCTGGCGGCGAGGCGGTCACGCTCACCACGGGCAACGACTTCTACTCGACGCCGCGGGTGAGCCCGGATGGCACGCGCCTGCTGTGGCTGACGTGGAACCACCCCAACATGCCGTGGGACGGCTGCGAGCTCTGGGTGGCTGCCCTCGACGCCACGGGAATGCCCGTGGACGCGCGCCTGGTGGCCGGCGGCCCGACGGAGTCGGTCTTCCAGCCGTCGTGGTCCCCAGAGTCGGTCGCGCATTTCACATCGGACCGGACGGGCTGGTGGAACCTGTACCGATGGGACGGTGCTCGCGTCGAAGCGGTTGCGCCGATGGAGGCGGAATGTGGTGCGCCGCAATGGCTGTTCGGCCTTTCCACCTACGCGTTCTGCGGTGCAGGGCGCATCGCACTGTGGGCGTGTCGCGTCGGTGCCTGGGAGCTCCTCCTGCTCGATGCATCGGGGGAGTTGGAACGCGTGAACGTTCCCGAAACGGCCTTCTCGTATCACGTCGCCGCGCAGGGGGACGACATCCTCTACCTGGCGGGCGGACCGGACATGCCCGACAGCGTGGTACGCGCGAACCTCAAGATCGGTGCGCACCGGGTCGTTCGGTCTGAAAGCGATGACCTGACGATCGACGAGCCGGTCCTGTCGCGGCCGCGCCAGATGACCTACGCCGGTTATGGGAGTGCGACGGCGCACGCGTGGTACTACGCGCCACGGAACGACGCAGTGGCCGTGGACGCTGGGCGGAGGGCACCACTGTTGCTGCACGCCCACGGCGGACCGACGTCCTCGACAGGTTTCGCGCTCGATCCGCAGGTGCAGTTCTGGACCAGTCGCGGCTTCGCGTACCTCGACGTGGACTACGGCGGCAGCACGGACTACGGTCGCGCGTATCGCGATCGGCTCAACGAGCAGTGGGGCATGGTCGATGTCGGTGATTGCCTCGCGGGGGCGCAGCATCTCGTCGACATCGGCGAGGTCGATCCCGAGCGCCTGTTCATTCACGGCGGCAGTGCCGGCGGCTACGTGGTGTTGTGCGCCATGACATTCCACGACCTCTTTCAGGCGGGCGCAAGCCTCTACGGCATCGCCGATCTGGAAGCACTGTTCGCGACGCCTGGGCACAAGTTCGAGTCGCACTACGACGCGCCGCTACCCAAGGGGCGCGGCATGTATGACCGCTCCCCCGTGCACTTCATCGACCAGGTGCGCGGGGCGGTGCTGCTCCTCCAGGGCCTCGACGACCCGGTGGTCCCCGCCAACCAGGCGGAGATGATGTTCGCCGCGCTGAAGGGCGCGGGAGTTCCATGTGCGTCGATCGGATTTCCCGGCGAGCAGCACGGATTCCGTGATGCGGCCACGATCGCTCGGGCCCTGGAGGCGCAGCTGTTCTTCTTTGCCACCGTCACCGGCATGACGCTCGCGGAGGACATCGAGCCGGTCGAGATACTGAATCTCTGACCAATCGCATCGGCCTCGCCTTACGAGGCGGTCCCACCGGACCCCGACGCCCGCCGCGGCCGGAGTCGCCAGACGGACAGCGGGATGACGATGATCGCGGTGCCTGCAATCAGCAACGCTGGGAAGAGCAGATCGAACGGGTCGGGCGCCACCGGGACCACGCCGGTGATGCCGGTATCGACCGGCGTGGATCCGAATGACGTCAGACGTATGGCGTTGTCGCTGCCGACTCCGAGGTCATAGCTGACGCTCGCGCCGGGCGCGTTCAACGTGAGATAGGTCACGTAGCCGTGGGCGGGCACCCAGGCCATGTTCCGATCCGACGAAAGATCCTGGTGAAGGCTCGCGTTCATTGGCTCGGCGCCGGCAACCTGGAAACCCGGCGCGCTGAGAGGGGCGGCGCCGTCCGCAAAGCGTGAGGTGACGGTGACTCCCGCGGCGGTGTGCAGCGGCTGGTCGGTGAGCAGGAACAGATCGGCGTTGACCGGATCCCCTGCGTTGGCGAGGATCTCGAGGGGGACCCACAGGCGCGGCGTGTGCATGGTGATCAGGAGCGGAACGCCGTCGCCGGATTGCTGATGGCGCTGGAGCGCCCGCGAGGTGTTGTATTTCGCCGCCATGAATATCGGAGTCGAGGATGCGTAGCGGAGGAGGTGATCCTCGATCTCGGCGGAGACGAGGAACCCGTTGTGAGTGCACCAGTCGATGACCGCCTGACCGCTCCCCTTGAGCACGGTGACGTCCAGCGCCTCGACCTGCACCTGCTCGATCACGGTCGCCGGCGCCCCGGCATCAAGCGCCAGGGCCTGAGGCGCTGCGAACAACGACGGTGGCGCAAATTCCCGTTCCAGACGCTGCAACGTCCACGCGCCTGCCTCCGTGATCGAGGTGGGGATGGCAGGCAGCGGCACGATCCATCCGACATCGGTGACCGCACCCGTGAAGGCGAAGCTGGTGACGTAGTGCTCGATTCCCCCGGACCAGGCCACGAACGTCGTCGCCTTGGCGAGGCGAACGTCGCCGTCGGGGGCGACCAGGCCTCCGCACGCGAAGACCTGGCCCGCCTGGAGAACCGCCGCGGCGGCAACGCCCATACCGGCGAACAGGAACTTGCGCATCTCGGATCCTCCAGGCGGGTTACATCGTGCGAAGAGGGAGACGCGGCAAACCGCCGCGGTGTTCCCGAGGGTTGCCGGAAAATTAGTTAGGCTATATAATCAATTCACCTGATGCCAGTCGCCACCAACAAACCCGTCGAAATTGCCAACCGCCTCCGGCCTGTGCTGCTGCATCTGAACCGTCATCTGCGGCGCGAGGTGCACACCTCCGGTGTCTCGCCCGGGCAGCTCTCGCTCCTCGGGCTGATCGAGGGCAATCCCGGAATCGGGGTGGCGGAGCTCGCCGCACGCGAGGGGACGGCGATGCCATCGGTATGCAGTCACATCGACCGTCTCGAGGCGTCCGGCCTGGTCACGCGCCGGCAGGCCGAGCGCGACCGGCGCAGGGTCGACCTGGAGGTCACGCCCGAAGGCCAGCGCGTTCTCAAGGTCATCCGGTCGAAGCGAACCGCCTGGCTGTCGGCCCGGCTGAGCAGGCTTGCCGACACCGACCTCGCCGCCGTCGCCGCTGCCATCGCGCCGCTCGAAGCGCTCCTCGCCCAGGCCGAATGAGCCTCGGCATCGGCAGCGCCGCCGGGCGCACCTTCATGAGCCTTCGCCGCCACTACAACTACCGGCTGTACTTCTTCGGGCAGGTGGTGTCGATCAGCGGCACGTGGATGCAGACTGTCGCCCAGGCATGGTTCGTCGTCCAGAACACGCACTCGCCGCTTGCGGTCGGGATCCTCGCCGTCTGCCAGTTCGGCCCGTACGGGCTGTTCGGCCTCTTCGGCGGCGCGGTCGCGGACCGGATCGATCAGCGCAAGGTGCTGCTGGGGACCCAGGCCGCATTCATGGTCACGGCGGCCCTGCTCGCCGGTCTCACGCTCACCGGGCACGCAACCGTCTGGGAGGTGTACGTGCTCGCGGCGATCACCGGGTTGATCACGGTCCTCGACATGCCCGTGCGCCAGGCATTCACCATCCAGATGGTGGGACGCGACGAGCTCCCCAACGCAGTCGCGCTGAACTCAAGCCTCTTCAACGCCTCGCGCATCGTCGGCCCCGCCATCGCGGGTGGCCTGATCGCAGTCGCCGGCGTCGGGATCTGCTTCCTCATCAACGCCCTCAGCTACGTGGCCGTGATCGCGGCGCTCTGGCTGATGCGCGTGAACGACCTCTTCCCGGTGCGCAAGGATCAGGGCAACCACAACCTGCTCCGTGGCTCGCTGGAGGGTCTGAAGTTCGCGTGGCGTCGGCCGGTGATCCGGTCGGTGCTGATGATGATGCTGGTAATTGCCACGATCAGCATGAACTTCAACGTGCTCCTCCCGGTTCTCGCCTCTCGCACGCTCGACAGCGGGCCCGAGATCTTCGGCATCCTCTCAGCACTCTTCGGCTTCGGCGCGCTCGTCGGCGCCCTCTTCTCGGCATCGCTCGGACGGGCGAGCAGGCACACGATGCTCATCGGCGCCGCACTGTTCTCGGCGTCGGAGATCGGTCTTGCGCCCCTCCATGTCGCATGGGCGGCGGGGATCGCGCTGGTGGTGACCGGCATCGCCTTCACGCTGTACTCCTCGCAGGCGAACGCCTCCCTGCAACTCGCGGTCACCGATCAGATGCGCGGCCGAGTCCTCGGGATCTACGGCTACGTCTTCTTCGGCACGGCTCCGATCGGCGGTCTGCTCGCAGGGTGGCTCGCGCAGGAAGGCGGCACCCAGCTCGCCTTTCTGGTCGCGGGGCTCGTGGGTGTCGCGGCCACCATCTACGGGTGGGCTGACACCGGACGGGCCGCACGCGCCGCGTTGCCGTCGATTGCCCGGACGGCATAGCGGGGGCGCCTTCGCGCATCCTTTCCTGACGGGGACGTGTCGATCAGGAGGTATGGGACGTGGAGCAGCGCGCCTTGGGGACGCAGGGGTTGGAGGTCTCAACGCTCGGACTCGGCTGCATGGGCATGTCGACCGCCTACGGCACCGCTGAGGAGCGCGACGAGCGTGAGGCGATCGCCACCATCGACCGCGCCGCGGAGCTGGGTATCACCATGCTCGACACGGCCGACATGTACGGCCCCTTCACCAACGAGCTGCTGGTGGGCAAGGCGCTCACCGGACGTCGCGACCAGTACGTCGTGGCCACCAAGTTCGGCTTCGAGCAACTGGACGATGGGACGCAGCGGATCAACGGACATCCCGACTACGTGCATCGCGCGTGCGACGCATCCCTGCAGCGCCTCGACATCGACGTCATCGACCTGTACTTCCAGCATCGCGTCGATCGCTCGGTGCCGATCGAGGAGACGGTCGGGGCGATGGCCGAGCTGGTCGAGGCCGGGAAGGTCCGGTTTCTCGGCCTGAGCGAGGCGGGGCCCGCCACGATTCGCCGGGCTCACGCGGTCCATCCCATCTCGGCCGTGCAATCGGAGTACTCACTGTTCGCACGTGACGTCGAGGAGGGGGTTCTTCCCACCATGCGCGAACTCGGCATCGGATTCGTCGCGTACAGCCCCCTGGGCCGCGGGATCCTGACCGGCGCAGTGAGCGCCGACACGCTCGCCGCGTCCGACACGCGGCGCGCGCGCTTCCCCCGCTTTGCCGAGGGCAACCTGGACACGAACCTCACGATCGTCGCCCGTCTCACTGACGTGGCCTCCCAGAAGGGCATCACCGCTGCGCAGCTCGCGCTGGCCTGGCTGCTCCACCGCGGACCCGATGTGGTCCCGATCCCCGGGACCAAGCGGCGCGCCCGCCTCGAGGAGAACGCCCAGGCAGTCGACATCACGCTCGAGCCCGACGACGTTGCCCGGATCGAAGCCGCCGTCAGCGTCGAAAGCGTGCTCGGAGATCGGCACTGGGACATGGCGGCGATCGACCGCTGACCGCGCGCTATGGTCAGCGCGAGATGAGTGCCACCGGCTCGCGCTTCGCGTGGACGCCGACGCCGAAGCAGGCCGGCGCATCGCGCCTTCGCCACTTCATCGACGCCGTCGGCGCGGGCGATCTCGACGGCGTCGCGCTGCTTGCACGCGAGGATCCGCAGCGATTCTGGGCGGCTGTGGTCGACGACATCGGCGTCGAGTGGACCCGGCGATTCGACGTCGCCATGGACACGTCTGGCGGAGTGCCCTGGACGCAGTTCTGGCGCGGGGGCAGGCTCAACCTCGCCCACAACGCCGTCACCCGCTGGGCTCGACGCGCGCCGGAGCGACCGGCTGTGGTGTGGGAGGGCGACGACGGCACCACCGGCGAGTGGAGCTATGCCGACCTGCACCGTCAGACCGCATATGCCGCAGCGACGCTCTCCCGCCTCGGGGTCGGCGCCGGCGACAGCGTCGGCCTGTGCCTGCCGATGATCCCGGAAACGGTGTCCCTCTTCCTCGCCTGCGCATGGCTCGGCGCCATCGTGGTGCCGCTGTTCAGCGGCTACGGCGCAGGCGCGATCATCTCCCGGCTGCTCGACTGCGATGCCAAGGTTCTGGTCGTTGTTGACGGATTCACACGGCGTGGCCGTGCCGTCGCGATGAAGGCGGTTGCCGATGAGGCTGCCGAGCAGCTGCCGTCCCTCGAGCACATCCTGGTGGTGCCGCAGCTCGGTGACGCGAGCGCGCCGATGCGGCCCGGCCGCGACGTGCTGTTCGAGGCGATGCCGAATTCATGGAACGCGCTGCCGCCGGTGGCCGATACCGACGCCGATTCGACGTTCATGATCATCTACACGAGCGGGACGACCGGCCGGCCCAAGGGAACCGTGCACGTCCACGGCGGCTTTCCCGTGAAGGCGATGCAGGACATGGCGCACTGCTTCGACATCGGCGAGCACGACCGCCTGCTCTGGTTCACCGACATCGGCTGGATGATGGGACCCTGGGCCATCTGCGGCGCCCTGAGCATCGGCGCCACGCTCGTGCTCTTCGATGGCGTCCCGGATCATCCCGGACCGGATCGGCTGTGGTCGGTGGTCGAGCGGCATCGCGTGTCGGTCCTGGGGATCGCACCGACGGTGATTCGAGCGCTGATGCGCCATGGCGACGAACCGGTCGCCGCACACAATCTTTCGTCGCTTCGCGTGCTCGGGTCGACCGGCGAGCCGTGGAACACGGACCCGTGGCTGTGGTACCAGCGAAAGATCGGTGGCGGCAGGCTGCCGGTGATCAACTACTCGGGTGGTACCGAGATATCCGGCGGCATCCTCGCCGGCAACATGCTCACCCCGCTGCAGCCGTGCGCGTTTGCCGGGCCGTGCCCGGGCATGGCCGCCGACGTCGTCGACGAGGAGGGCCGGAGCGTTCGCGGCCGGGTTGGAGAGCTGGTGATCCGCGCCCCCTGGCCGGGGATGACCCGCGGATTCTGGCGCGACCGCGAGCGGTACCTCGACACGTACTGGTCACGCTGGCCCGACGTCTGGGTTCACGGGGACTGGGTCGAGGTGGATGCGGATGGCCTCTGGTATGTGCGAGGACGGAGCGACGACACGATCAAGGTCGCCGGCAAGCGCCTCGGACCGGCCGAGGTGGAGTCCGCGCTGGTGGCGCATGCCGCGGTCGCGGAGGCGGCCGCGATCGGCGTCCCGGATCCGCTCAAGGGCGAGGCGCTGGTCGTGTTCGTGGTGCTCAAGCCCGGTGTGACCGACTCGCCCGAGCTGCGCGCGGCGCTCGCGCAGCGCGTGACCGATGATCTCGGCAAGGCGCTCGCGCCGCACGCCGTCGAGATCGTGACAGAACTGCCCAAAACGCGGAACGCGAAGGTGCTCCGGCGGGTGGTGCGCTCCGTGTATCTCGGCACCGATCTCGGTGATCTCTCGTCGCTCGAGAATCACGGCGCCATCGACGCCATCGGGCGGACGCGCAGCCCCGTCTGATCCGTCGACCGCGTTGCGCGGACGTCCCAGGGATGTCCGCTGCGTCGCTCGATGATGGGCGGCTCCGCGTCGGGATGCAGCGCCGTCGCAACGGCGGCGCCCGCCCGACGGCCTCGAGAGGGGGCGACCATGCCCGACTCCGTTCCGCTGCGCGGCAGCGCATACCATCCCGCCGGAAGAACGCATCCCGGCCACCGGCATCTCCGCAAGCTCGACGACGCTGAGCTGCGCGCCGCTGCCGGCGTGACGCTCATGCTGCGCGAGCGTCGCAGCGGTCCGACGACGGCGCAGAGCCTCGCGTGGCTGCAGTCGCTTCCCGACCCGAGCGCGCGTCATCTTGACGCCGAGCAGCTGACCGCACGTCATGGTTTCGACCTCGCCGACAGGGATCGCGTGGTGCGCTGGGCAACCTCGGTCGGCCTGCAGGTCACCGGTGAGGATGCGGCGACACGCCGGGTGATGCTGCAAGGCAGCACCGAGCAGCTGGCTCGCGCATTCGAGGTCGACCTCGAGCGTTTCGCGTGGCAGCGCCCCGACGGACGCAGCGTCGAATATCGCGGTCATCACGGGCCGGTGCGGCTTCCGGGCCACCTCGACGGCGTCGTCGAAGGTGTCTACGGGCTCGATGACCGCCCGCTGGCGCGTTCACACGTGCGCACGCTCGACGACGGGCGATCGGCGGTGTTCGCATATGACCCGCCACAGCTTGCCTCCCTTTACGACTTCCCACGGCTCGCCAACGGCGGCGAGGGCGTCGAGCTGGTGGCCGCGATGGTCGAGCTCGGCGGGGTCGTGCATCCCTTCGACCTGGCCGCGTCGTTCGCGCGCCTCGGCCTCCCCGCGCCGGACATCACCAACGTGTGGCTGGACGGCGCCACCCCGGCGCCGGACCCGAACGGCGCCGATGTCGAGGTGGCGCTCGACTACCAGGTCATCGGCGCGATGGTGGCCGCGATGGCCCCCAAGGCGCATCTCACCATCGTCAGCTACAACGCGCCCAACAGTGAGCGCGGCTTTATCGATGCCGCAGCGACGGCGGCGAGCGATGCGATCCGCCACCCGGCTGCGGTGTCGATCTCGTGGGGCGCGCCGGAAGACCACTGGTCGCCGCAGGGGATGCGCGGACTTGACGCCGCGTTCGCAACCGGTGCGCTGCACGGCGTGACCTTCAGCGCAGCAGCCGGCGATGCGGGCTCGACCAATGACGAGGTCGACGGGTATCAGCATCCGGAGTTCCCCGCGTCGAGCCCGCATGCGTGGGCCTGTGGCGGAACGACGCTGCTCGCGGCGCGAGGGCGGATTCGGACCGAGACGGTGTGGAACGAGCTTTCGCGAGGAGCCGGCGCGGCAGGGAGCGGCGTGAGCACCGTGTTCCCGGTACCCGCTTACCAGGCGGCACTCGGCATCAGGCCGCGCTCAGCCGATGGCGGCGGACTGGGGCGGGGCCTCCCCGATGGTTCCGGCAACGCCGACCCCCTGACCGGCTGGAATGTCGTCGCATTGCGCAGGCTGCGTTCGACCGGCGGCACCAGCGCAGTCGCGCCCATGTATACGGCGCTGTGGACATTGGTGTCGGCACAGCTCGGGCACAGAATCGGGCTCCCGCATCCCGCGCTCTATGGGCGACGCGGCCGGGGATTCAATGACGTGACCGCCGGCGATACCGGCGGCCCATACCGCGCCGGGCGTGGCTGGGACCTCGCCAGCGGGTGGGGCAGCCCCGACGGCAAGCAGATCGCGCGCGACCTCGGTGTGCGCGTTCCGGGTCCGGACGTGCGCCGACCGCGTGTGGGCGGTGGCGAGCGCGAGATAGCCTGAGGTCACGAACCCAGCAGGGCGGCCGAGCCTGTGGCGAGCGCCACGGGCCGGCCGTCCGCGCCGAGGACTTCCGCCGTCCCCACGGTCAACGTGCGGCCTCGATGCACAACCTTGGCCCGCGCCTCGAGGCGGTTGCCGTCGGCGGCCACCGGGCGCAGGAAGTTCACCTTGATGTCCACCGACGCCATTCCTTCGCCCTTGGCCAGGGTCGTCTGCGTCGCCAGGCCGAGCGCGAGATCCGCGAGTAGCACGATGAATCCTCCCTGCGGCCACCCGAACGGCGTGGCCAGCCATCCCGTCACGGGCATCGAGCAGGAGGCGGCGCCGAGGGTCGCATCGGTCGGGACGATCCCGAGGAGATGATGCAGCGGCGGCAGGGGCAACTCACCGCGGATCTGTGCATGGAGGATCTCCACCCCGCTGCGCTTCAGGAACTCGCTCTCGGCGACCCCCTCGCCCGACACCGGTCGGAGGTACGGATCGGGTCCGTCTTCGGGTGCAGCGGGCTCGTTCGAAGGAGCCGGCGGCGGGGCGGTGCCGCCCCGGGAGGGTGCCCCGGCGGCCGGCTCCCTGAAGATGCGCATGCGCGACGTCGTATATGCAACCAGTCGACCGTCCGCGTCACTCACCCGGGCTGACGACATGCCCATCGTGCGTCCAGAGTGGAGGGCACGCCCGTTCGCGGTGATGACCGATCCGGCGCGTGCCGGACGCAGGTATGTCATCGACATCTCGGCGGTCGTGTACTGCGAGTGCGGAGGCTGCAAGGACTGCAGCGCGCAGCCCAAGGCCGCATCCGCCGCGAGCGCGATGACGCCACCGAGGACAGCGCCGCGCGACCACTCGAACCATCGCGAAATCGGCAGGCTGAACGCGGCCGTCCCCGCGTCCGCACCGTCGAACGTGAGCCCGGTGAGCCGCCCCATCGGTGGTTGCGCGGGTACGCGGCGCAATGCCTCGAGGCCGCTCAGCTCGCTCGCCGACGCGTCGAGGATCTTGCCGCGGACCGGAATATCGCGCCAGAGCGCGGGCTCGCGGATCAGCACCCGCCGAGCTTAGCGGCGCCGCACTGGTGCTGAGAGAGGGAAGGGCGCGTGCGGAGGCGGGCCATCTCGCAGCCGGGGTTACACCCCGGCGAGAGCGAGCGGCGGGACGGCGAAGGCGTCCCGACCGCGTGCCCGCCGCAGCACACGCCCTTCCCTCTCTCAGCGCTCTTGGTGCGGCTCAGCGAGGCGGCGGGGCCGGAACCCAGGCGGTTCCCACGCACGTCGATGTCGCGACGTTGGTGCCGACCACAGGTGCGGCATAGCCGGAGCCGCGCACCGTCACGGTGCTGGGGAATCCCGGCAGCGCAATCGGCAGCTGGACTACTCGGGTGACCTGGGCGTAGACGCGGCATCCGTCGCTGGCGCAGACCGTTCCCTGCGGCATCTGCGGGTCGTTCGCCGTCTTCAGCACCAGCGGGTTCGCCGGGTCGCGTGGTATCTGCGCCGACTGATCGCCTGACTGGATGCATGCGCGCTCGAACGCGTAGAGGGCACCCTGACGATCCTGCGGGTTGATGTCGACGATGGGCACCGCGCAGGTCGCGCCGGGACACGAACCCGTCTCGGCGTAGAGGTAGCGTGGGTCGACCGAGTCGGCACCGGATTGCGCGCTCAGCTGGGCGGCGTCCTGAACGCGTCCCGACCACACGTACAGGTATGCCGTGTCGGCGACGAGGCACACGAGGCTGAACAGGAACAGTGCGAATCCGAGCGCGAACATCATGAGCGTTTGACCACGCTGGCGAAGGCGCGCCGCTGCGGTATGCCCTGTCATTGACGGAACGGAGGTGGCAGCGCCTCAGCCTGGGCGTGCAATGTCGGCGTCCAGAACACGCCCCAGGCCAGTGGCGTGTTGGCGAAATCGACCGACGCCGATGCGCTGCAGGTGACCACGTCGAGCCCCGACGGCGGATGCAACGTCCGGTCTGTGTAACCGGGAACGACGACGCCCCCGGCTTTGATTGAACCGATATCGCAGGACACCTCTGAATGCGTGGGTGACCCGGTATATGCGACCGGCAGCGTCGGAGGCATCGCGCCGTTGCCGCTGTCGCCGCCGGAGGTGCAGAGCGCGGCGGTCTGCCAGTGGAGCAGGCCGATGTACGTGGTCATGGTCCCGTAGAACGTCTCCGCCGCATATCGACAACCTGTTGGCAGGCCGGCGGTGACCAGGGAATCGCCGCGCGCGGCGCAGCACCGGGTCCCCGCGGGATCCACCGCGTTCTCGGGAGCCTGGAACCGCGATTGCGCAGCCAGCGCTGTGGCCGAGTTCAGCTGCTGCTGCACGGTGACCTGGACCATCACGGCGATGAAATTGCACACGAGGAACAGCAGGATCGGGATGACCAGCGCGGTCTCGAGAACTGCCTGTGCGTTGTCTCCCCGACGCCTCGTGCGGCTCACGGCGCGAAGCGAAGCGTGTGAGTCGTCGCCGAAATGTTGGTGGGGAGCTCGAATCCGCCGGCGCCCGGACCGAACCCTGGGGGCACCAGCGACGCCGCGAAACCGATGATGCGCACAGTGATCAACGGCGAGTCGTTGCACCCGGGCGGATAGGGCGAGGGCTGTCCCGGCGGTGGCGCCGTACACCCGGGCGGGTCGACCTCGCTGACGCAGACCACGACCACCCGCGGACCGTCCGCGGCCTGCACCTCCGCAGGTGTCGATGGGCAGTGCTGCGTGCTGTCCCGCGCGCAGGCGCCGCTCGCATCCACCGCGCACCAGCTTTCGACGGTCGTCCCGAACATCGAGCTGCGCAGCCGGGCGGATATCGCCGCGGTGACCGCTCGAGCATCCGGCGCCGTCTCCGACACCGGGCTCGACCCCGCAGAGGAGGCGATCATCACGCCCTCCTCCACCGCTGAGACCTCGGCGGAGGTCTGAACCGCCCAGAGCCCGGCATCGAGTGCGCCGATCAGGCAGAAGAGGAAGAGCGGCAGCACCACGGCGAACTCGACGATCGCCTGACCGCGGCGGTGGCGTGGCAAGCGTCGAAGACGCACCACTCCCTCACTCCGACTCTCCCCTCCCATCGTCTAGCCATCCTAGCCGGGAGTGGGGTCCTTACGAGGGAAGCACCACGAACGTGAGCACGACCGGCACCAGCGCCGCCACCCTCACCGGGTCGGCCGGCTGGTTGGTCGTCGGGTTGATGAGCGTCGTCCAGTTGCCTGCGGCGAACACCTCCAGGACGTACGGGCCGCCGATCGGCACGTTGGTGAACGTGAAGTCCCCAGAGCCATCGGAGATCGCGTAGAAGAACGGCGCGCTGGTCTGATACATCCCGTTCGGTTTGGCCTTGTAGTTCGAGCTGAGCCGGACCCGGCCGGAGACCGGCGCGCCGTTGTGGGTGACGAGCGTGCCGGACACGGCCTGTGGAGCCGCCAGCAACGCCTCCGCCTGCGCCGCCTCGGCGCTTGCCGGGAAGTCGGTCACCAGTTGCTGCAGTTCAACCGTCGCCTCGCTGTAGAAGTCGCGGGCAAGGTCCTCCTCGCCGGCCGCGAGCAGGGCGGAGGGAAAGAGGCTGTCGGCGGTCCTGGTCGCCTGCGCCGAGTGCTCGCGAACCACGCTGTTGAGGACCGAGACGGCGTCAGTGGCGCGCCCCGCGATGATCAGCAGCCCTGCCTCGCCCGCCTGGTCGATCGGCAGCTGGCGCGCCGCCTGGATGCCCCCCGGTGTTGCCGGGGCGAGCCTGGTGATCTCGCCCAGCCTGAGGATGGCGTTGGGGTAGTCCGCCTCGGCGGCGTCGTTCGCCGATGCCTTGAAGAGGAGCGCCGCCAGGTCGTCGAGCGCCTGCCTCCGGAGCGTTGAGGCGGTGACCGAACGGTACAGGGCGACGGCCTGGTCCACCTTGCCATTCCTCCCGAGTGCCGCCGCCCATGCCATGACGGTCTGCTCCCCGGCGCGGGCGGCAGACGCGGCCGCTCCGGGATCGAGCAGGTAGAGCGGCCCGGAGCGCGTCGAGATAGCCTCGTCGATGGCGATGGCCCGGGCGTAGTCACCGGCGGCGGCGAGTGTCGAAGCCGTCGATGCCGCCGCCGACGTGCCGGTGGCAGCCCCCACCGCAACGCCGGCCACGGCCGTGACCAAGCCGGCGAGGACCAGCAGGACGATCGGCCAGTGCCGTGCGCGGTCGATCACGGGCTCCGGCCACGCGGGTGGCGCCTCGGGAGGCGCCGTGATGGCGTCGGCGACGGAGGCTAGCGGGGGAGCCGGGTGCGGATCCACGTACGCATAACGTACGTGCGTGTACTCCAGGCACGCGCTTGCTCGTCCCTGCCGCCTGCGCGCGCCGAGCGGGGTCCTGCCGGACGAGTAGGCTGCTCGCCGAATGATCACCGTGGATGGCGGAGCGCTGACCATCGACGCCCTGGTGCGCGCCGCCCGAGAGCGCGAACCCGTGAGCCTGGATCCCGAGGTGCGGGCCAGGATGCGGCCGGCGCGAGAGGTGGTGGATCGACTCGACCGCGAGGGCGCCGTCGTCTACGGCGTCACCACCGGCTTCGGGGCGCTCGCGGATCGCGCCGTCGATCCCGCCGATCGGGCGCTTCTCCAGCGCTCGGTCGTGCTGAGCCACGCCGCCGGATCGGGCTCCCGCCTCGACGGCGAGGTGGTCCGCGGCATGATCCTGCTGCGCGCGCGCACGCTCGCAGCCGGGCTGTCCGGCGTCCGCGTCGAGCTGGTCGAGGCACTCCTCGGGCTGCTCGAGACGGGGATCATTCCGTGGGTCCCCGAGCACGGCTCCCTCGGTGCCTCCGGCGATCTCGCACCGCTCGCCGCGATTGCCACCGTGCTGCTCGGGCAGGGGTGGGTCGTGGCTGAGGGTGGCGGTCGCGCGGACGGTGCGTCGGCGCTGCGCGAGCACGGATTGACGCCGATCGACGTCGAGCCGAAAGAGGGTCTCGCGCTCATCAACGGCACCGATGGGATGACCAGCCTGCTCGCGCTCGCGGTGCACGACATCGAGGACCTGCTTCGCCTGGCCGACATCGCCTGCGCGCTCAGCGTCGAGTTCCTGCTCGGCACCACCGTGGCGTACGACGAGCGGGTGGTGGCGCTCCGTCCCGCCCGGGGGCAGGCCGACTCGGCGGCGAACCTCCGCGCGCTGCTCGACGGCAGCCCGATCGTCGCCTCCCACCGCCCCTCCCGCCATGCCGTCCAGGACGCGTACTCGCTGCGCTGCGCGCCACAGGTGCACGGCGCGGCGCGCGACGTGGTCGCGTTCTGCCGCCAGACCGTCGAGCACGAATTGGCCAGTATTGTCGACAACCCGGTGGTGCTCGGCGACGAGGTCGTCAGCGCCGGCAATTTCCACGGGCAGGCGCTGGCGTATGCCGCAGACCTGCTCGCGTCGGCGTGTGCCGACGTTGCGGCGATCAGTGAGCGCCGCATCGACCGGCTGCTCGATCCGGCACGCTCGCGAGGCCTCCCCGCCTTCCTGAGCCCCGAGCCCGGGCTCAACAGCGGTCTGATGATCACCCAGTACACGGCCGGGGCCATGGTCGCCTCGCTCCGCCAGGCGGCCACTCCGTTCGCGGTGCAGAGCGCCGCCACCAGCGCCGGCCAGGAGGACCACGTGTCGATGGGATACGAGGCGGCGCTGCGCACGCGCCGGTCGGTCGGCCTGCTCCGCGCCGTCCTCGCGACCGAGGTGCTCGGCGCCGCCCAGGCAATCGAGATGCGCCAGCCGCTCCACCCGGCATCCGCGACCGGTGCTGTGATCGCCTCGCTGCGAACGCGCATCCCGCCCCTTGGTGCCGACCGCATCCTCAGCGGGGATCTCGAGAATGCCGAGGCATGGGCCCGCGACCGGGAATGGCTGGGCGCGCTCGCCGGCGCGGGGGTGGAGCTGCGATGAGCGCAGGGGCACGGCCGGTGCGCGCGCCACGTGGGAATGCGCTCACCTGCGGCAGTTGGCAGACCGAGGCACCGCTTCGGTGCCTGATGAACAATCTCGACCCGGCGGTCGCCGAGGACCCGGACTCGCTGGTCGTCTATGGCGGCACGGGGCGCGCCGCGCGCTCGTGGGAGTGCTTCGACGCCATCGTCGCGACGCTGCGCTCCCTGCGCGACGACGAGACCCTCCTGGTGCAGTCGGGGAAGCCGGTGGGCGTCGCCCGCACGCACGAGATGGCGCCGCGCGTGCTCATCGCGAACTCGCTGCTGGTACCGCGCTGGGCGACGTGGGAGGAGTTCTGGCGGCTCGAGGCCCTGGGACTCACCATGTACGGGCAGATGACCGCGGGCTCCTGGATCTACATCGGCACCCAGGGCATCCTGCAGGGAACCTTCGAGACCTTTGAGGCGGTGGCGCGGAAGCGATTCGGCGGCAGCCTGAGCGGCCGCCTGGTGGTGACCTCCGGTCTCGGTGGCATGGGAGGCGCCCAACCGCTCGCGGTCACGATGAGCGGCGGCGTCGCGCTCTGCATCGACGTCGACCCCGGGCGCATCCAGCGCCGGCTGGACACCGGGTACGTCGACGAGGTGGCCGGCACGCTCGACGCGGCGGTCCGTCGCTGTGACGTGGCGCGTGAGGAGGGTCGTGCCGTGTCGGTGGCGGTGTGTGCCAATGCGGCGGAAGCGCTGCCGGAGCTGCTCGCGTCGTCGCTCGCGATTGACGTCGTCACCGACCAGACCAGTGCGCACGACCCGCTCAACGGGTATGTCCCGGCCGGGCTCAGCCTCGAGGCGGCGGCGGCGCTGCGCGCGAGCGATCCGGAGGAGTACATGCGACGGTCGCGTGAGTCCATGGCGCGACACTGCGAGGCGATGGTCGAATACCAACGGCGCGGCGCCGAAGTGTTCGACTACGGCAACTCGCTGCGCGACCAGGCGCGCATCGGTGGCTTCGCCGGCGCGTTCTCGTACCCGGGGTTCGTCCCGGCATACATCCGCGATCAGTTCTGTGAGGGGCGGGGGCCGTTCCGGTGGGTCGCGTTGAGCGGTGATCCCGAGGACATCGCACGCACCGACGCCGCGATGCTCGAGTTGTTTCCGGACCACGACGGGTTGCACCGCTGGCTGAGCCTGGCCAAGGAGCGCGTGCAGTTCCAGGGGCTTCCCGCGCGGATCTGCTGGCTCGGTGCCGGTGAGCGACATCTCGCCGGACTCCGGTTCAACGACATGGTGCGCAGCGGCGAGCTCTCGGCACCGGTGGTCATCGGGCGCGACCACCTCGACAGCGGATCCGTCGCTTCCCCGATGCGTGAGACCGAGTCGATGCGCGACGGCAGCGACGCCATCGCCGACTGGCCGGTGCTCAACGCGCTGCTCAACACCGCGAGCGGAGCGACGTGGGTCGCAGTGCACCACGGTGGCGGCGTCGGCATGGGGCTCTCGATACACGCGGGTGCGCAGGTGTGCGCCGACGGCACCGAGCTCTCCGCCCGTCGCTGCGAGCTGGTCCTCACCAACGACCCGTCGACCGGGGTGATGCGCCACGCCGACGCGGGGTATCGGGAGGCTCGCGACGCAGCTCGCGAGCGCGGGGTGCGCGTGCCCATGCTCGACGCAGGCGCGCCGAGCGCGTGAACGCCCGCGAGTGGCTCGCGGGCGACGCGGCCGTCCCCGACCTGGTGGTGCTCGGCGCGCCGATCGCCAGGGCATCGATCACACCGGTCGAATCGTGGTCGACACCGCCGGCGTTCCGCGCGGCGCTGCAACGCTTCCCCACCTGGGATGCGGAGGCACACATCGACCTGAGCCTTCTGCGCGTCCGGGATCTCGGCGACGTCGAGGGTGACCGTGAGGACGTCGACGCGCGCGCGGCGCACGAGCGCATCCGGCTGGCCGCCGAGTCGGCCGCCGGCACTGTCGAACACGTTGTCGTCATCGGTGGCGACAACTCGCTGACCCGCCCGACGATGCTCGCGATGATGAGCGCCAGGCCCGGGGCATGGGCGCTGCTCACCATCGACGCGCACCACGACTGCCGTCCGGCGACGGATGGGTCGCGCAACGGCACCCCGGTTCGCGAATTGATCGAGGCCGGCCTGCCCGGCGATCGGGTCGCACAGATCGGTATCCATCCCCTCGGCAATGCGCGCGAGCACGCCGAGTGGGCACGCGCGCAGGGAATTCACGTCGTGCCGCTGCACACCGTCGTGCGCGACGGGATAGACGCGGTCATCGCGTCCTCCATTGCACACCTGGTGACGCACGGCGCCGAGAGCATCCATGTCGACTTCGATATCGACGTGGTCGATCGCGCCTTCGCACCGGCGTGCCCCGCGAGCCTCCCCGGTGGCATGCACCCGGAGGACCTGTTGCGCGCTGCCCACCTGCTCGGCGCCGATCCACACGTGGTGGCGGCGGACCTGTGCGAGGTGGACGCGAACGCCGATGTCAATGGCATGACCGTGCGTCTGATGGCCGCGACATTCCTCAAGTTCTGCAGCGGGCTGGCGACCCGCGCCCCCAACCGGCACCGGCCATGAGCGCGATCGTGGTGCACGGCATCGGAGCCCTCTGCACCTGCGATCCGTTGCGCGGCGAAGCACCCGGCGTGGTGCGCGATGCCGCGCTGGTGGCGCGCGACGGGGTCATCGTCTATGCGGGCACCGAGGCAGGGCTCGATCGATCCGACATCCCGCGCGGAGCACTCGAGGTCCACGCTCGCGGAGCGGCGGTCATCCCCGGATTCGTCGACGCCCACACGCACATCGTCTGGCTCGGCGACCGCGGCGCGGAATTCGCGCAACGCGCATCGGGCGCGACCTACGAGGAGATCGCCGCCGCCGGCGGCGGCATCCGCGCAACCGTTCGCGCCACCGCAGCCGGAACCCTCGAGGACCTCGTGGCCGCGGGTCGGGCGCGCGCGCTGGGCATGCTCGCGAACGGCAGCACGACCGTCGAGGTCAAAAGCGGTTACGGGCTGGAGCACGACGCCGAGATGCGCCAGCTCGATGCCGCGGACCAGCTGCGCCGGTGGGAGGATCTGCCCGACGTCGTGGCGACCTATCTGCCGCTGCACGCAATCCCGGACGGCTCGCGCGAGGCATTCCTCGACGACGTGTGCACCCGAGGCGTCGCCGGCGCGGCAAAACGCGCCGTGTTCGTCGACGCGTTCTGCGAGGCCGGGGCGTACTCGGTCGCCGACTGCGAACGTCTCTTCGGCGCGGCCGCACCCCACCGGTTGCGCCCGAAGATCCATGCGGAGCAGCGCTCGCGCAGCGGCGGGGCGCTGCTCGCTGCACAGGTGGGCGCGGTGAGCGCCGACCATCTGGAGCACGCCACGAATACCGACATCGAGGCGCTCGGCAAAGCGGGCGTGGTCGGCGTGATCCTACCCGGGGCGTCGCTGGTCCTCGGTGGTCCACCTCCGCCGGGACGTCGCCTCCTCGATGCCGGGTGCACCGTGGCCGTGGCCACCGACTGCAACCCCGGTACCTGCTACAGCAAGTCGATGCCGCTGATGATCTCCCTGGCGGTCGCCCTCGGTGGCCTCAGCCCGGCCGAGGCACTGGTGGCGGCCACGGCGGGGGGCGCGGCCGCGCTCGACCTGGCAGATCGCGGCATCCTGCGTGCGGGTCTGCGGTGCGACGCGGTGATCCTCAAGACGCCGAGCTGGATCGACGTGGGCTATCACCTCGGAGGCGACATCGTGGCCAGCGTGATCCTCGAGGGACGGTTGGCAGTACCCTCGAAGGCCTGATGCTCACCGAATCGTCCCGCCGGACCCGTCCCGGGCGCCGCGGCGGCGTGGTCCTCCCGCGCCTGGTGGGCCAGGACCTCGAGGTGCAGCTCGCCGGCGGCGAGACACGCACCTACGTGAATCTCGACATGGCGGCGAGCACGCCGGCGATGGAGGCCGTCGCCGACGCCGTCATCGAATTCCTTCCCTGGTACTCGAGCGTGCACCGCGGCGCCGGATTCGCCTCGCAGGTGTCGACCCGAGCCTACGAGGCGGCACGCTCCGCAGTGGCGGCGTTCGCGGGCGCCCGGTCATCTGATGCGGTCATCTTTGTCAGAAACACGACGGAGGCGATCAACCTCCTGACCCACTGCCTGGTGCTGCGTCCCGGCCACGCCGTGCTCAGCACCATCGTCGAGCATCACGCCAACATGCTGCCGTGGCGGCGCCTCGCACGGGTGGAGCTGCTCGATGCGCCCGAGTCCCCCGAGCAGCTGCTGGCCGACCTGCGTCGTGCTCTCGAGGACCGCCATCGGCCCATCGGGGTCGTCGCCATCACCGGCGCAAGCAACGTGACCGGCGAGGTCTTCCCGGTCGCGGAGATCGGACGGCTTGCGCACGAGCACGGCGCGCTGCTCGCGGTCGACGCCGCTCAACTGGCACCGCACCGGACCATCGACATGGTCGCGATGGGGATCGACTTCCTGGCGCTCTCGGGACACAAGATGTACGCGCCATTCGGCGGCGGGGTGCTCATCGGGCCTTCGGCGGTGCTCGCTGATGCCGAGCCGATGCTCGCCGGTGGCGGTGCTGTCACGTACGTGACCACCGATGACGTGCAGTGGGCGCCGATCCCCGACCGGCACGAGGCCGGCAGCCCCAACGTCGTGGGCGCGATCGCGCTGGGCGCGGCATGCACCATGCTCGACCACACCGGGATGAACCACATCGGCGCGCACGAGAAGCGTCTGCTCGGATATCTCGACGGACAGATCGACGATCTCCCGAACCTGCACCGGCTCCGGTTGTGGGACGGCCCCGATACCGACCGTCTCGGGGTGAGCACGTTCACCGTCGACGGCATGCACCATGCGCTCGTCGCCTCGGTGCTGAGCGCCGAGTACGCCATCGGCGTACGCCACGGCTGCTTCTGCGCGCATCCGTACATCACCCACCTGCTCGGCGTGAGCATCGCTGATGCGCACACGATCCGCGAGCGGCTCCGGCGCGGAGAGCACCAGGAGATCCCCGGAGCGATTCGCGCATCGTTCGGGATCGGGACCACGGTCGAGCACATCGACCGTCTCGTCGCCGCGCTCCGCGAGATCACAACGAGCGGGCCCCGTCTCGAGTATGTCGAGGATCCGCACACCGGCGATTACCTGCCGGTGGGGGATCAGCGACGCCTGCCGGTGTTCCAATTCCTTCCGCCGCTCGAGGCGATGGCAACTCCGTCGGGCTGCGGTCAGTTCTGATCCCTCAGCTGGGCACCGCGAGCTGACGGTCGAGGTCGGACACCGCGGTCACCGGTGCCTCGCAGACGAACCCTCGGCACACGTACGCGGCGGGCATGCCGTCCACCGGTGTGCGGCCGTCGAGGAGGGGCACGTCGCCGGCCGGTCCCCATGCAAGCACCGTCATCGGGTCGTACCGCCGCTGCGCGACCTCGACGAGCGTACGTGTCCGTGGGTCGCCGGCGTCGCCGGCGATCGCGATCTCGCGCATCGGCCCGACCGCCAGCTCCATCGCCGCCGCAAGACCTGCCACCGCCAACGGGGCGCGGGCGACCACCGTCGCGAGCGGGGCGATGATCTCCATTGCGTACGCCCGCCACCGGTGATCACCCGTGAACGCGTGCATCCTGCAGAACAACGCTGCCGCAACCGACTGTCCGGCGCTCACCGGGTTGTCGTCGATGGTGCGCGGCCGTACGATCAGCGGCTCGGAGTCGCCTGCGGTGTCGAAATAGTTGCCGTCGCCATCCCGATGCTGGTCGACGATGCGCCGGCACAGCTCGAGCGCAGCCCTGAAATACCGCGGCCGGCCGGTTGCCTCGTAGAGGGTGAGCAAGGCATCGCCGAGGTTGGCGACGTCATCGAGAAACCCCGTGATACGGCCCTCGGCGCCGTTCCAGATGCGATGGACCACGCCATCCCGAACCAGGTGCTCGAGCAGGAAATCCGCGCACGCCGCCGCGACGGCGACGTAGTCGGGTCGCTCGAGTGCCGCCCCCGCTTCGGCGAAGGCGCGGATGGCGAGAGCGTTCCACGCCGTGATCACCTTGCCGTCGCGCTCCGGCGCGGCACGAGATGCGCGCGCGATGCGCAGCCTCGTGCGAATGTCCTCGAGACGAGCGCGCAGCGCCGGTTCGTCGATCGACATCGACCGGGCAACCTGGGCCAGCGCATATGGCATCGACAGCACGGTCGTCCCCTGCTCGAAGTTGCCCCCGTCGACCACGCCGAAGACCCGAGCCGCGAGCGCGCCATCGTCGGCACCGAGTGCATCGCGCAATTGAGCCGGCGTCCACACGAAGAACGCTCCCTCGCCGCCCGGGCTGTCCGCGTCCTGCGACGCCGCGAAGGCGCCTCCGGGGAGCAGGAGCTCGCGCGCCATGTAGTCGAGGGTGCGCGTGCAGGTCTCGAGCAGGTCGTCGCGGCCGCTCACCTGGTACGCGTGCAGATATACGGGAGCCAGCTGCGCGTTGTCGTAGAGCATCTTCTCGAAATGCGGCACGCCCCATCGCGCGTCGACGCTGTAGCGATGGAAGCCGCCGCCGACCTGGTCGTGGATACCCCCGCGCGCCATCGCGTCCAGCGTGAGGAGTGCCGCATCCCTGACGGTGACATCACCGCTGACCCGTGACCGGCGGAGCATCAGGTCGACAGCCTGCGGGTGGGGGAACTTCGGCGCCGCGCCAAAGCCGCCGTGGGCGCGATCGGTGTCACCGGCGAGCTTCTTCGCCGCCTCGTCGAGCAGCGCGGCAGAGGGCTCGCCCGGTGCGGGAAGCTCGCGCGGCGCAACCGCATCCCGCACCTTCTCGCCCATCGCAGCGATCTCATCGCGCTGCTCGTGATACGCGGCCGCAGCGGCTCGAAGCACGGCAGGAAAGCCGTGCATCCCCGGGCGGTCCTCCGGTGGAAAGTACGTCCCGCTGTGGAAGGGCAGGCCGGCCGGCGTCAGGAAGACGGTCAGCGGCCAGCCGCCGTGAACGCCCATCGCCTGCGCCGCACCCATGTACACCGAGTTGACGTCCGGACGCTCCTCGCGATCGACCTTGATGCTGACGAAGAGCTCGTTCATCAGTGAGGCGATCCCCGGGTTCTCGAAGGACTCGTGCGCCATGACGTGGCACCAGTGGCACGCGCTGTAGCCGACCGAGAGCAGCACCGGGCGGTCCTCGCTGCGCGCGCGCTCGAAGGCGGCATCCCCCCACGGGTACCAGTCGACCGGGTTCTCCGCGTGCTGCAGCAGGTACGGACTGGATTCAGCCGCGAGGCGATTGGCCATACGGCCACGCTAGCGGAACCGGTCGTCGCGGCGTGTCGCCTCAGGCTTCGAGGCGACGTGGCACCAGACGCACCATGGCGAACAGGGCCGTCGCGGAGGCAACCAGGGTCACCGCTGCGATCCCGAGCCAGCGCCAGACGAGTGCCGCATCGTGGTATGCGGGAGGGGCCGGAAAGGCCTGGAGCACGTGCTCCCAGAGCCCGTCCGACGTACCGGCATACACGGTATGACGTCTCGAATCCGCGGACAGCGAGTACACGGAGTTGGGGAGGCCGGGGCCGGCGCGAATCCAGTCGTCGCCGCCGTCGGTGCTGACCAGGTCCGCGTAGCCATCGGTGCCGAGGTAGATCGCGCCGGTGACCGGCTCAGTGAACGCGGTGACCGACGTGATCCGCGGAATGCCCTGCACCAGGCTCGCCGGGAGCAGGAGCAGCGCCCGCTTCCAGTCCCCGTCCTGGCCACGGCGCCAGACGGTGCCGTCCGTGCTCACGGCAACCACCACGCCGGGCAGTGCGGCTGGTGCCGCGATCAGATCCGCGCCCGCGCCGAGCCCTGGCGAGCCCGGGTCAACCACCGGAGTGGTGCTCACCGCCGTATCGGCCACGTGCAGCACGCGCCCGTCCGGATCGATCTCCCAGCGCTCCGTGCCGATGGTCACCACGTTGAGCGGGGGGAAGGCGGCGGTCGCGGGAGCGGTCGCGAAGGTGCCGCCGCCGTCCGTCGACTGCAGCGTCGCTCCCTTCGCGGTGCGCACCATGATCGTGTCGCCTATGGCAGAAACACGCGTGATCGCGGTGCCGCGCAGCGCCACGGGACTCCACCATGCGGCCGCAGCGCGGGCCGGCGCGCTGCCGCTGAGCAGGACGATGAGCGCAGCGCACGCCGCAACCGCCGCGGTCAGCGCTCGCCGGCGGTGATCAGAACCCATACAGCCCCTGCACGATGCCGAACTGCAGCGCGATGTCCGCGACCGCATGGATGATCACCGCCGGCCACAGCGAGTTGGTGCGGCGCACCAGCCAGCCGAATGCGAGGCCGACGAGGAACGTGATGGGCACGAACGGCGCTTCGGGTCCTCCGTAGCTGATCGCGAGGTGAGCAAGGCCGAAGACAGCCGCCTGGCAGACATTCGCCCAGCGCGGGCTCATGGTTCGCTCCAGCGCCCCAAGCAGCAGGCCGCGGAACTGCACCTCCTGGGAGAAGGCCTGCAGCGCGTTCGCCGGCCCCAGCAAGGCGAAGTCGCGGCCGAGCGCCACCGGCTGCAGCGCCACGCGTCCGAGCACGCCCGCAGGCAGCGCGAGCCCGAGCCCGATCAGGACGACGCTGCCGATCACGCCGGCGGCGAGGCCGCCGAGGCCGAGATGGCGCAGGCGGAGCGACGGTCGCCACGCCGGGGCGACGGTCCGCCATGCGGCGAACGCGATGAGCAGCGTGCCGATCGCCTGGGCCACCGACGACCAGAAGATCTGCTCGTCGAAGCTGCCCGAGCGTGGTCCAAAAAGGTCGAAGAGGATCTGCGGTCCAGCCGAGAGCAGCGTGTACGTGGCGGCGACGGCCGCCAGGGCGAACAGAATCGGGCGCGCCGGCTCGAGACGTCGGATGAAGAGCGACGGAAGGGCGATCAGAACCGACGCGACGCTCAGTCTCGCCAGGTACGGGTCGACACCATTCGGATCGCTGAAGGTGATCGGAACGAGGAGGGCCGCGCCGAGGCCGAGCTCGGCGATGACAAGCGTCGCGGCGTTCGGCCACCACGTCGCGCCGCGATAGCGCTGCAGCCGGCTGCGGACCGCCTCAGTTGCCACGCAGCCCCGGGGCGTCCCTCAATGCGATCGCGCTTCGAATCCGATCGGCAATCGCGTCGAGCTCCGCGCGGGCGGGCTGGGCGCCGTAGCCAGGCGGAAAGCGGAATCCGAATCCATCATCCGCGTGGCGAGGGATCAGATGGATGTGCGCGTGCGGGATCTCCTGTCCGGCGGCCTCGCCGTCGGCGACGTAGACGCTCACCGCCTCGATGGACGGCGAGCCGGCTCTCAAAGCCCGGTTGAGGCGAGTGGCCACCGACCACATGGTGGCAAGCACTGCATCGTCCAACTCGGGGAGCAAAGGCGCATGCATTCGCGGCACGACCAGCAGATGACCCGGCTGCACCGGGCGGATATCCATGAACGCAACGACGATGTCGTCTTGATGGAGGAAGCTCGCCGGTGCGTCGCCCGCGACGATGGCGCAGAAGACGCAGTCGGCCGTCTGACTCGATGTCGGCATCGTCTCCGCATCCTACCGGCGCCACCTCGATTGGCTCAGTGGAGTCTTGGTGCGTCACCATCCTCGCGGTCTGCGGGCCGAGGATCGGTCGCTCAGGCGGCCTGGTCGGCCCTCTGGCCCCACCAGCGCAGCAGGGAGAGGTCCCAACACCGGGTGTGAAGAGGTTTTCCACACTCGCCCTCGGCTAAACAACCGCTCGAACCTGTCCTGTCCAGTACGCTTCCCGCCGCGATGAGCGTCACAGTTCTGGTCGGCGGTCAGTGGGGCGATGAAGGCAAAGGCAAGGTCATCGATCTGCTTGCCGACGCCGTCAACATGGTCATTCGCTCGCAGGGCGGCAACAACGCCGGCCACACGGTCGTCACCGGGGGCAAGGAGCACCGCTTCCACCTGATCCCGAGCGGCATCCTTTACCCCGAGACCACCTGCATCATTGGCCACGGCGTGGTCGTCGATCCGAAGGCGTTTCTCCAGGAGCTCGACGAGCTCCAGTCCGGGGGCATTCCGGCGCGCAATCTCGTGATCAGCGAGCGCGCCCATATGGTGATGCCGTATCACCCCGTGCTCGATCAGCTCGGCGAGGAGCTGCGCGGTGACGATCGCCTCGGCACCACCTGGCGCGGCATCGGACCGGCATACGAGGACAAGGTGCGCCGCATCGGGTTTCGCATCGGCGACCTGCAGAAGCCCGCGTTCCTCGAGAAGAAGCTCCGTTTCGTGCTGCGTCTCAAGAATGAGAGCCTGACGCGCCTGTATGGCGCCGAGCCCTTCAACGAGAGGGAGATCCTCGACGAATATCTCGGCTACGCGGAGCGCATCGACCCATACATCCGCGACATCTATCCGCTGATCCAGGACGCGCTCAACGCGAGCAAGAAGATCCTTCTCGAGGGCGCGCAGGGCGTGATGCTCGACATCGACCTCGGCACCTACCCGTATGTGACATCTTCGTCGCCAACTGCGGGCGGGGCATGCACCGGCAGCGGCATACCGCCGTCACGGATCACGCGGACCGTGGGGGTCTTCAAGGCATACACGACGCGAGTTCGGCTACGGGCCATTCCCCACCGAGCTGACCAACATGCTCGGGGACCAGCTCCGCGAGGTCGGCGCCGAGTACGGCACGACGACGGGCCGGGCTCGGCGGGTCGGCTGGTTCGACGCGGCCGTGTCCCGCTACGCCGTCGCCACCAACGGCATCGATGCCATGGTCCTGACCAAGGTCGATGTCCTCGACGAGTTCGAGACGCTGAAGATCTGCACCGGCTACATGAGCAAGGGCGAGTACTGGGACCATCCGATGGCCAACATCTCGCACCTCAAGCACGTCGAGCCGATCTACGAGGAGTTCCCCGGGTGGCGTTCACCAACGCGGGAATGCCGGCGCTACGAGGACCTCCCCGCAGCCTGTCGCGCCTACATCGAGCGCATCGGTGAGCTGTGCGGCGCGACGGTCAACGTCGTCTCGGTGGGCCCGGATCGGGAGCACACTCTGGTGCGAACCCCGCTGCTCGACTGATAGCAGGCGCGCAACCTCGAAGCTCTCTGCAAAAGTGGCAGGGGGCGGAGGGCCACCCCCTGCCGGTCAGGAAGGGATAGGGAGAGTTTCGAAAGGGTCGAGGTCGTGCGGCGCTCCCTTCGCGCGTTGGCCGGTGCACCAACCTACCGCTATCTGGATTATACCAACTGTCCAATACGGGCGCCCCGTGCGAACGCGGTCGCCGTGAAGCGCGCGATGATCTACGGCCATGGCAACAGCGCTCGGACGTGTGCGCGCCCCGGAGCTACGCGGCGCGGGCGGCTGGATCAACACCCGGCAACCGCTGGAGCTGCGCCACCTCCGCGGCCGCGTGGTGGTGCTCGATTTCTGGACGTTCTGCTGCATCAACTGCCTGCGCGTCGTCGAGGAGCTGCGCCGGCTCGAGACCCGCTTCGGCGATCGCCTCGTGGTCATCGGCGTGCACTCTCCGAAGTTCCCCCACGAGGCGGACCACGCCGCCGTGGCACGGGCGGTGCGCAGGCACCGGATCGGTCACCCGGTGCTGGACGACCCGGACCTGGAGACCTGGCAGCAGTATGGCGTGCGCGCCTGGCCCACCCTGGTGGTGATCGACCCCGACGGGTATGTCGTCGCCATGGCGTCGGGCGAGGGAAACGGTCCGGCGCTCGAGAAGGTCATAGCTCTGCTCCTGGAGGGCAGAACCGATCTCGCCACGGGACCGGCGTTCACCCCGGCTCCGCTCGGTGGCGCCGGAACCCTTGCGTTTCCTGGAAAGGTCAGCTCTGACCGAGGCATCCGGATCGCAATCGCCGACACCGGCAACGATCGAGTCCTCGTCTGCGACCTGGACGGCACCATCCGTCACGAGTTCCGCGACCTCAACCAGCCCCAGGGGGTGCGCTTCGACGCTGACGGCCTCCTTATCTGCGACACGGTGTCGGGAGAACTGGTTGCCATCACGCTTCCCGGCGGCGAACGCCGGGTGCTCGCCTCAGGGTTGCGCTCGCCCTGGGACGCGCTCGCGCTGCCGGGCGGCAGGATCGCGGTGGCCGAGGCCGGCCTCCACCGAATCGTGGTTGTCCCAGCGGGCGGGGGTGAGCCGGAGGTGCTGGCCGGAAGCCGCGCCGAGGGACTGCGCGACGGGCCGGCGGGCGATGCGCATCTCGCTCAGCCGAGCGGCCTGACGCTGCTCGACGACGGCGCGGTCGCATTCGCCGACTCGGAGGTCTCCGCGCTGCGCGTCGTCCGCGGTGGCCGCGTCGAGACCCTGGTCGGCGCCGGCCTCTTCGACTGGGGACGCGAGGATGGGTCCCGGGCGACAGCGAGGCTGCAGCATCCCTTGGGAGTCGCGGCACTCCCCGGCGGATCGATTGCCGTCGCGGATACCTTCAACTCACTGCTCCGCGTGTGGGCTGAAGGGGAGCTCAGGACCATTCCGTTGAGCGACCCCATCGACGAGCCCGGAGGGCTGGACGTGCTGCCCGATGGCCGCCTCCTGATCGCCGACACCAACCACCACCGCGTGATCACCGTCGACATCACCACCGGCGAGGTGACCGAGATCCACGTCCACGGCGTCGACGGCGTCGTCGATCCTGCGGGCTCCGCGCTCGCCGGACCCGCCGACTCCAGACTCGTGCTCGAGGCGCAGGTGGACCTCGGCGGCCTCGATCTCGACACCCAGCAGGGGCCACCCGTGCACGTGACCGTGAGCGTCGACCCTCAGACCCTCCTCGGGTCCGGCCCGCGATCATGGGCGCTGGACACCCTCCCGGCGCGCCTCGACCTCCGGCTGGGCACGCCAGGGAGTGGCATCCTCACCGTGGACGTCATCGCAGCGACATGCGAAGGCGACGTCTGCACGATCAAACGGAGCACCCGAGAGCACACCCTCAGGGTCTCCTAGGACCGGTCAGGCGAGGGCTCCTCCTCGGACTGTGCCCAGGCGAGCAGCGGCTCCGGCGTCGGGCGGGGCAGGCGCACGTCGATGGTGGCGATCAGGTCGCCAGCGCCACCGCCCTTGAGATGGGGCATCCCGAGGCCGCGAAGCCTGAGGCGGGCCCCGTTCTGCGTTCCCGCGGGCACCGAAAGCTGTGCCGTCGTGCCGCGCAGCGTCGGAACGGCCACGGTGCCTCCGGCGATCGCGGTGGATAGCCGCGTCGGGACGCGCACGGTGAGATCGTCACCGTGACGAGTGAAGCCGTGATGGGGCCGGATATGCACGCGGATGAAGAGGTCGCCTCGGGGGCCGCCGTTGTGGCCCTCGCCACCCTGGCCGCCGGCGCGAATCCGCGCACCCTCATGGATCCCGGCGGGGACCTTGATCTCCACCCTGCGCGGACCGTCCGATGAGCTGAGGTCCGCAGTCAACGTCGAGCCGGCATATGCATCTTCGAGGCTGATCTCGGTATCGCCCTCGACATCCTGGCCACGCCGAGCCACCCTTCGACGGCTGCGGCCCGAGCTGAACCCCGACGGGGCCTGACCGCCACCGAAGAACTGCTGGAAGAAGTCGCTGAACGGGGCGCTGTCGCCGAACATGCCCTCGAGCTCGTCGGGCGACACCGTCCGGTACCCGAACTGCTCGTTGTTGTTCTGGAAGGGGTTGGGCCCCGGGCGGCCGGCCCGCTCCCACTGCTCGTACTCCTGCCAGCGTGGGCCGAGCTCGTCGTACTTCTTCCGCTTCTCGGGGTCACCGAGGACCTCGTTGGCCTCGTTGATCTCCTTGAAACGGTCCTCGGCCGCCTTGTCGCCCTGGTTGACGTCAGGGTGATGCTTGCGCGCGAGCTTGCGGAACGCGGTGCGGATCTCCTTCTCGGTGGCCGTCCGCGGGACGCCGAGGATCGCGTAGTAATCCTTGAAGGTTGTTGCCATCTGGATCGCAGATACCGCGCCACGGCGGCCTCGAAACCCGGAGCGCGCGCTATTCTTGGCCCGTCTCCCCGATTGCGGCGCGAGACCTCGCGGCGCCGTCGCTCCAACTCAACTCCTTCAAGCGCCCCCATTGAGAACTCACCCCACCCACCCCTGCCCGTCCGCCAAGCTCGCCCCTCGCCGGAGGCGGCGGTATCTCGGCGGCGTCCTCGTCCTCCTGGCGCTCCTGGGGGGATCGGCGACCCTCGGCACCCCTGCCTCGGCTGCGCCGGGGACGTTTTCGATGGTCACGCCCCTCCCGGGTCTTGGGGTGGGAAAGATCTGGAGCCTGGCGATCGAGCCGTCGGTGCCGAGCACCATCCTCGCCGGGACGGATCTCGGGGTCTACGTGTCCCGTGATGCGGGGGCCACCTGGACCCGAACCTTCAGCGGCATCCGCGTCTGGACGGTCGGCTTCGACACCCACACACCCCCCAACGCGTTCGCCGGGACCGACGGCAAGGGCGTCTTTGCGAGTGCGGACGCGGGCACGACCTGGGCGGATGCCTCGAGCGGGCTGGGCGACCTCGATGTCCGGGCTCTGGCCTTCGGACATGACGGCATCGCCGCCGGCACAAATGCCGGCGTCGCTCTGAGCCCGAACGGGCGGATCTGGCACGACGGCGGCCTTGACCGGTATTCGATCGCCGCCGTCGCCGTGGCGGCGAACTACCCACAATTCACGGTGCTTGCCGGAGCGGACGCCACCGTCAGCGGCACGCTGGCGTCCGGGTACCTCTTCAGCAGCACCGGTGGCGGCGCCTGGGAAGTCCTGCAATCGGGGCTGCCAACCGGGGCTGACGTTTCATCGATCACCGCCGGCCAGATTGACCGCGCGGTCCCCAAGCGGCCGCTGATCGTCGCGACCTCGCAGGGCATCTTCCGCAGCGGCGACGCCGGCGCCACCTGGACCGCCGGGACGGGCGTCCCCCAGGCGCTCACCCTGACCGTCGCGCAGTTCGGGCCGCTCGACCCGAACCTCGCCTACGCAGGCGCCGATGCGGGCGGCAGCTCGGGCGGCGACTTCTACCGATCCACCGACGGCGGTTTGACCTACCACAGGGCGGATACCGGTCTCCCCAGCGGGAACCGGAACGTCGACGCCATCGCGATCGCCAACACCACGCCGCCCGAGGTGCTGGTCGCAGTGAACCCCCCTACCGGCGGGAGCAACCTGTACATCGAGAGCGACACGACCGCCCCGGCGCCGCCGCCGCTCGTCCCGGAGGCCCCGGGGGCGATCGTGCCGTCAGTCGTCCCGACGCCCGTGCCGACTGCGACGCCGGTCGCCCAGGCAGTCAAACCGGTGGCGACCCCTCCCGCCGTCAGCGGCATCCAGCGCTTCGCGCAAGCCGCCTTCCACTGGCCGACGCCGCTGGTGTACGAGGTCTTCTTCGTGCTGCTCGCGCTCTATGTCTTCATCCGCTGGAGGCAGCGGTACTACGTGGAAGGACCTCCCTAGCACTCACCGACCTACGCTAGCGCCGTGATTGGGGTGACAGCGGGTCCGTCAATTCCGCTCGCGTTTCTCGCCGGCCTGGTGTCGTTCCTGTCGCCATGTGTCTTCCCGCTCATGCCCGCGTACGCCGCATATCTGAGCGGACGCGCCGGGCAGCCGGCCCTCGCGGTCGCCTCGGGTGGCACGGCGTCCACCTCATCGTTCCGCAGCACCGCGATCACCACCGGCATCGCGTTTGTGGTCGGTTTCAGCGTGGTCTTCATCGCCGAGTACTACCTGCTCGAGGGAGTGCTCGCGATCACGGTGTTCCAGCGCAACATCGACCTTGTCAATCGCATCGCCGGCGCGATCATCATGGTGCTCGCGCTGCAGACCATGGGCGTGCTGCGCTTCGGCTGGCTCGAGCGGGAGCGGCGCTTCCATCTCCGGGTGTCGAGTGGCGCGGCCGGCGGCCTGCTCCTGGGGCTGACCTTCGCCGCCGGATGGCTCCCCTGTCTCGGCCCCCAGCTCGGCGCCATCCTCACCCTGGCGCAGAATCGCGAGTTCGGCGGCCTGCCCTTCATGGTCATCTACTGCCTCGGGCTGGCGGTCCCGTTCCTGCTGGTCGCGGTGCTCGCAGATCGGCTCCAGGGTCCGCTGCGCAGCATCAACCGCCACTTGCGGTTGATCAGCATCGTCGCCGGCGTGATCCTGTTCGGGTTCGGCCTGCTCATGGCAACCGGGCAGCTGACGGTATTGAGCAACCTCTCGTTTCAGTCGCCGTTCAATCTGTAGGGGGCGGCGGCGGCACCGGCGCGAGTGGCAGCCAGACGGTGACGGTGGTGCCCACGCCATCGGCGCTGCGGATGGCGACGTCACCTCCCTGAGCCCGCACCAGACCCTGCACGATGCTGAGACCGAGCCCGCTTCCACCCTCCTCTCGAGCCCGCGTCTTCTCGCCGCGGTAGAAACGCTCGAAGACGTGGGGCAGGTCGACGGCAGGGATTCCGGGCCCCTCGTCACGCACCTCGAGCCTGGCCCATCCCGCATCGACGGCGGTGCTCCAGTGCTGTGCTGCCCCGTGGGCGTATTTGCAGGCGTTGACCAGCAGGTTGCGCACGATGGTGGCAACCGCGTCGCGGTCGGCGCGAACCAACACCCCCCCCGGCGAGAAGGTGCGCTCCACGACGGCAGGCTTCCCCGGGACGCCCTCGTTGAGGAGCGTGCCGACCGCGGCGTTGAGGTCGAAGTCGTCGGGATGCGACTCGCGCTGCGCGTCGAGTTGCGCGAGCGTCAGCAGGTCGAGGACGAGCACGCGCATGCGCTCGGACTCAGTGCTCATGGCCTCGAGCGCGGCGTCCAGCGCGGCGGGCTCACGGCCGGCACCCCTGCGCAGGACGTCGATGTATCCCTTGAGCGCCGTCAGCGGAGTGCGCAGCTCATGCGACGCGTCGGCGATGAAGCGGCGCACCTGCGCCTCGGAATCCTGTTGCGCGGTGAAGGCCTCCTCGATCCGGTCGGCCATGTGGTCGAAGCTGCCCGCGAGCTGGCCCACCTCGTCCCTGCTCGGCGTCAGCCGGCTTCGCGCCGAGAGATCGCCGGCAGCGAGCTGCTCGGCGGTCGTGGCGAGGCGGCGCATCGGGCGAAGCGTCCGGCCGGTGAGCATGACGCCGAGAACGGTCGCGACGATCACCACGACCAGCCCCCCGGCGGTGATCAGCAGGATCTCGTCGTTGAGGACACTGGTGATCGGCGCCATCGAAACCGACAGCTGCACAACGCCGCAGGCACCGCTGCCGGGGGCCACCGGGAAGCCGACCACGAGCTGGTCGCCGTTGCCGGTGGTGATCTGCTTGGCGCCCGATCGCGTGCCCTTGGCGATCACCTGCTGGAGCGCCGCGGAGTCGAGGGTGGGTGGGCTGGCTCCAACCGGCGCGACCGCCTCCTCGACGAGGGCGCTGTCGTACACCGCCACCTGAACCGTCTGCCCGGTCACGGTTGACACGGCGCTGGCCACGGCGCGTGCGACCAGTGCCGGATGGCCCTTGCAGAGAAGCTTGGTGCCGGTGGTGGTCGCCCCCAGAGCCTTCTCCTTGGCCGTGATCAGACGTCGGGCGGAGTTGAGGTTGGCCTGCAGCTCACCGACTCGATTGCTGATCAGGCTGGTTCGCAGCGTGACGTACTGGTAGCCCGCGAGCAGCGCGAGCAATGGCAGCAGCAGTGCGATGAATGTGAGTGTCAACCGCCATCGCAACGACGCGAGGGCGTGTCCGATGCGCCGCACGTCCTACCGCGCCGCGGCGTCGCTCCCGATCACCGTGCTGCGCAGCCGGTAGCCAACCCCGCGCACGGTCTGGATGCGCTCGTGAGCGGTGTCGCCAAGCTTGGTCCGCAGATAGCGGATGTAGACCTCGATGTTGTTCTCGTCGCCGAAGAAGTTGTACCCCCACACCTCATCGAGAATTCGCTGGCGAGGCAGCACCTGATCGGCATTGCTTGCAAGGTAGAGCAGGAGATCGTATTCCCGCACCGAAAGCTCAACGGTGCGATCGCCGGCGCGAACCTCTCGGGTCGCCGTGTCGATGCTCAGGTCGCCGGCACGGATGACGCGGCTGAGGTCCGGGTTTCGACGCCGGAGCACCGCCCGGATTCGGGCGAGCAGCTCGGCGAAGTCGAATGGCTTCACGAGGTAGTCGTCGGCGCCGAGCTCGAGGCCCTGGATGCGATCACTGGTCTCGTCACGCGCGCTGAGGATGATGATCCCGCGCGAGCGATCCCCGGACAGCGCGCGGCAGAGCTCCCAGCCGTCAACACGCGGCATCATCAGATCCAGCACGACGAGGTGCGGCTTGAACTCGTCGACGACGCGCAGCGCGACGTGGCCGTCGGGGGCGGTACGGACGTCATAGCCCTCATGGCGCAAACCGAGCGCGATGAAGTCGGTGATGCTCGGCTCGTCGTCCACGACGAGGAGGCGGGTCGGCCCACTCATTGCTTCGAGTATATGAGTCGCCTCGCGACGGCTCCACCACGAGATGATCGCAAACGGACCTTCTCAGCGCACTCTCAGCAGGCCACTACACTGGATCGATGAGCCGGCGATCGACTGCGCGCGTGCACGTCCCCGACGGCCTCGCCGCCGCTGAGATCCATGCGCACACGCTCGCGAGCGACGGCATGGTCAGCGCCACAGACCTGGTTCGCGCCGCCGCCGCGATCGGCCTGAGCGTGCTCTGCATCACCGATCACGACACACTTTCCGAGCTCGGGCCGGCCATCGAGACGGGCGCGGCGCTGGGCGTCGACGTCGTCCGCGGCGAGGAGGTCACCGCCTCGTTTCCGCCCGGCATCCACATCGTCGGCTTGTTCCTCGATCGGCAGATCCGCATGCACATGTCGGTTGAGGACACGGTCGACGCAATCCACGACGCGGGCGGCCTGGCTGTCATCGCGCACCCGTTCATGCCGACCTGGTTCGCGTCGATGACCCCGAGCAGGGCGCGGAGCCTGCTCGACACCCATCGGGTGGACGGCATCGAGCTGCGCCACACTGCGCCGGTGCTTCCCCGGACCTGGGGGCTGCTCGACACGTTCTACGCTGAGCACCGGGACCGGCTTGGAGCTGCGCTCGGCGCTGGGGACAGCCACTTCGGAGCGCACGACCTGGGGCGAGTGCTGACCGTGTTCCCGGGAAATGGCGCGGCTGATCTGCGCCGCGCGATCGAGGAACGGACGACTTCACCGCTTTCCGGTGCGGTGGTTCCGTCGGCCCCCCCGCTGCGGATGCGTCTCGCGCAGCAGTACCGATCGATGGTGTGGCTCAGCGGCGAACGGCGCGCCGGTCGGGTCGGGGGCGGCGCGGGTCCGGCCGGAGGGGCGGTGACCCCCGGTTAGAATCGGGCCCTGGCCCGTTTAGCTCAGTTGGTAGAGCAGGGAACTCTTAATCCCAAGGTCCAGGGTTCGAATCCCTGAGCGGGCAGTTTTGTGTTGTGGAAGTTCGGGTGACGTGTCGCTGAAGGGCTTCGGCTGATGTGTCGCACACCTCCGGCTGATGTGTCCCACCGGCTTGGGTTGATGCTTGACACCCACTTCGGTTGACGCTTGACACTCACGCACAGCGCGACCGGGCCTGACCAAGCACCGATCCAGTAGGCGGCCCGTATTGGGGACCGAGCCATACGCGCCAAGAGCGTAGCCCCGGATGCGACTGATCCGTTGTCGCACCATGGACTTTCACGGACTTACCGGGATGCTCGCCTCGCGCCTTGCGCCCGCGTCCGCCGCAATCACCCTGGTCGCCCTCGCCGGGTGCGGGGCGGCGCCACGGTTGCCTTCTCCCTCGGCGACTGCCACGGCGACCGCATCGGCCACAGCACGTCCCTCGTCAATTCCGTCTGCGACGCCAACGCCGAGTTCCAAACCAACGGCTGCTGCAACGGCTGGTTGGACCACGTACCACAGTGCGGCGAACCACATCACCTTCAAACATCCGGCAAGTTGGATCCCCCAAGAGTGCGGTTGGGTGTTCATGTGGGGCACGACCATCGGCGTGGACAATGCGCACTGCCCGATCGATGGCAGCGGCGGGATCATCCTCGCCGCCTCCGACAACCATCAGCAGGGAGCGTTCTCGACGATCTCGTCGAACCTGGCGCTGTTCGACCATGTGCAGCGGTCGCCCGTCACCGTGGATGGGCTGACGGGAACGCGTATCTCCGCGGACCAGGTTCACGGTGTGGGTGGGGGTTCCACGGTGGTCGAGTACGACTTCGCGGCAGGCTCCCGCACGTACACGATCCTGGGGACGGTGAAGTGGCCGGGATATCAGCCTGGTGACATCACCCAGCAGTTCGACCAGATCGTCGAGACGGTGACCTTCGGCTGATCCCTGTACGCACCACGGTTGGTACTCGTGTATAGGATCAGCGAATGAGCGAGTGGACTGCGTGGCACGAGGGCTATGCGCCTGGGTCACCGCTGGCACGCCGCCTGGCCGTCGTTCAGCGCTTCATCCGCGAAGCCTTGGACACGGCACCTCCGGGTCCGATCCAGCTGATCAGCCTATGCGCCGGCGACGGCCGCGACATCTTCGGCGTCCTGCCCCGGCATCCACGCCGGGCTGACGTTCGCGCGCACCTGGTCGAGCTCGACCCCGATCTTGCGCAGCGCGCACGTGAACGCGCCGCCGAGATCTCGCCGACGATCGAGGTCGTCACCGGAGATGCATCGAGCACCAGCAGCTTCGCGGGAGCCGTTCCGGCGCTGGTCGTGCTGGCGTGTGGCATCTTCGGCAATGTCTCCGACAGCGACGTCCACAACACGGTTGCTCACCTGGCATCGCTCTGCGCATCGCGCGCGACGGTGATCTGGACACGCGGGACGTTCGCGCCAGATTTGACACCAACCATTCGGGTGTGGTTCATGGAAGCAGGCTTCACCGAGCTCGACTTCATGGAGATCCCGGAAACGACCGCCGCGGTCGGCGCCAACCTGCTGACCTCGCCGCCGCAGCCGTTCGACCCCGACCTCCAGCTGTTCACGTTCCTCCCGCGCGAGGAACGTCCGTCGCAGCGCAACGGTCTGACCGGCTCATCGGGCTGATCCCTGCCGGTGCCCTGCCGTCGCGCCTAAGCTCGTCGGATGGCCGAAGCGGAGGAGCCGAGCGCGCGTCCCGATCTCGCGGAAACCCTTCGCCGGCGCAACCTGATCCGCGACGAGAGCCGGAGCGATGTCGTCGCCGCCCGGCACGCGTCCGGGCGCCGCACCGCCCGCGAGAATCTCGACGACCTGTGTGATCCCGGCAGCTTCGTCGAGTACGGCGGGCTGGCGATCGCGGCACAGCGCGGGCGCCGCAGCGCGGACGACCTCGTCACCCGCACGCCGGCCGACGGGCTCATCGCCGGCACTGCGCGGGTGAACGGCGCGCTGGTCGGTGACGAGCGCGCCCAGTGCGCGGTGCTCTCCTACGACTACACCGTCCTCGCCGGGACGCAGGGCGTTATGGGCCACCGGAAGAAAGACCGCCTCTTCGACGTGATCGAGCGGCTCCGCCTGCCGGTGGTGCTCTTCGCCGAGGGCGGCGGCGGCCGCCCTGGCGACACCGATCACGCCATGGTCGCCGGTCTCGACGTGATGGCATTCGCTCTCTGGGCGCGGCTGTCCGGCGTCGTGCCCCGCATCGGGATAGCGTCGGGTCGATGCTTCGCCGGCAACGCGGCGCTCCTCGGTTGTTCCGACCTGATCATCGCGACGCCGGACGCGAGCATCGGCATGGGCGGGCCGGCAATGATCGAGGGCGGCGGCCTTGGTGTGGTCGACGCCGACCAGGTGGGACCGTTCGACGTGCAGGTGAAGAACGGCGTCATCGATATCGCCGCTGCCGGCGAAGCCGATGCGGTGCGTCTTGCCCGCCACGCGCTGTCGTTCTTTCAGGGCCGCGTGGCTGCGTGGGAGGCCCCCGATCAGCAGGCATTGCGCGACGTCGTTCCAGGGAACCGGCGCCGCGCCTACGACGTGCACCGTGCGGTCGAGATCATCGTCGACGCCGGGTCGTCACTGGAGCTGCGACCCAGGTTTGGGCGGGGCATGGTGACCACGCTGGCGCGCATCGAGGGCCGCCCGGTCGGGATCGTCGCCAACAATCCGATGCATCTCGCCGGAGCGATCACGAGCGACTGCGCCGACAAGGCCGCGCGCTTTCTGCAACTCTGCGAGGCGTTCCGGCTGCCGGTCCTCTTCCTGTGCGATACACCGGGAATCATGGTCGGACCCGATGCCGAGGCGACCGCGTTGGTGCGACACGCGAGCCGGCTCTTCCTTGCCGGAGCTGCGCTCACGGTTCCCTTCATGTCCGTGGTGTTGCGCAAGGGATATGGGCTCGGCGCGCAGGCGATGGCAGGTGGATCGTTCCGCGCGCCATTGATGACCGTGTCATGGCCCACCGGCGAATTCGGCGGGATGGGGCTCGAGGGCGCGGTGAAGCTCGCCTACCGCAAGGAGCTGGACGCGATCGAGGACCCTGATGCGCGCAAGCAACGCTTCGACTCGATGGTGACGGACGCATACGCACGGGGCACAGCGCTCAACACCGCAACCTATTTCGAGGTCGATGACGTCATCGACCCAGCGGAAACCCGGGCGCTGGTGGCGGCAGTGATCCTCAGACCCGGAACGTCAGCTGTCGAGGCACCGCGGCGGCGCTACGTCGACTCGTGGTGACCGCGACCGTGCGACGGCGCCGAACGCACCGTCGTCGATCAGAGGTGTGACAGCTCGCGGAACACGTCCCGGAAAAATGGGCGACCCCACAAGCCGATCGACAGCATGCCGCCGAACAGCACGACTGCGTCAACGCTTGCACGCCCCTGCCTGGTCCAGTACACGTCCTCGAGGTCGAGCCAGAGCGCGAACTCGTCAAGCGTGAGCGCCGAAGCCCCGCCGTAGAGAATCGCCGTGAACTTTGCGAGGGCGTCGTCGGTGCCGGACGTCTTCCCGCCGGTGTTGACCTCGATCAGCCAGAGGTAGCCGGTGCCCAGCAGCCCGGCGATGCCGAGCACGAGGTGATGGAAGTGGCGTCCGCCCATGATCAGGTTGCGGAAGGGCCCCACCCCATCACGGATCGCATGCGTGATCGCGCGGGTTGCTGCGAAGGTCGTGAAAAATGACACCGACGACAGAAACAGCCGCTCCCGCCGCTGGTCGCTGAACGAGTGGCGATAGATCTCTGCCGCGCGGTTCGGTGTCAAGTCAGCCCGCCGGGAGGACCGCTTGCGAGCTCAGGCGCCGATCGACTTCGGCCGGGCGAAGTTTGCGGCGACCACTGCGAGCAGCGTGAGCACGGTGAAGACGATCGCGTGCTTCCAGTGGATCGCCGGGGTTCCGGACGCGAGGAAGTTGGTCTTCTGGGTGAAGTAGAAGACCGCCGCAAGCGCGAAGACCACGGCCAGAGCAAGGAGGGCGAGTGCGAGTGGTCGGCTACCCCGCATGACAGTTCTCCCGATGGGTATGGTCGTGATCCGCCTGCGAACCCCTCCCCGAGTTCAACGTCAGCTCGCGACCGTCACTGGATGAAGACGAGGCCGGCGGCCCCGAGAGCCGCACAGTAATACGCGAAGGGGTCCAGACGTCCTATGCGAAGGTAACGAAGGAGGAAACGGGCGCTGGCGTAGGCCACGAGCCCGGACAGGGCGGCGGCGCCAATCCCTACCCCAAGGGTGGGCGCATCGGCGCCGAGGTTGGGCACCTCGAGCAGTCCCGCCGCAAGGATGATCGGGGTGGCCAGGAGGAACGCGAATCGTGCCGCCTCCTCGTGGCGGAGGCCGGCCACGAGCCCCGCAGCCATGGTGATCCCTGAGCGGGAGATACCCGGCAGGAGCGCGCCCACTTGGAACAAACCGACGATCAGAGCGGTGCGGAGGCTGAGGCCGTCGACGCCCTGATAGGCCGGATCGTCCTCCTCGTGCGCCAGGACCGGGGCGCTGTCGACGGCCCGGCGGCGCTCATCCCGGCGCCGGAACATCTCGGCCGCGAAGAGGATCCCGCCGTTGACGATGAGGAAGACCGAGGCGGCCCGAGGATCACCGAACAAGGACTTCAATGGATCCTGCAGCAGGAAACCGATGATCCCGGTGGGAATGGTCCCGACCACCAGCATGATGGCGAGACGCTGATCGGGATTGCTGATGCGCCCGCTCACGGCGGCGCCGATAAATCCCTTGACGATGCGCACCCAGTCGCGGCGATACAGGACGAGGAGCGCTCCTGCGGTCCCGATGTGGAGCAGTGCGAGCACCGGCACGAAGGCGGGGCTGGTCTCATTGAAATTCAGCCCCAGCAGGCGTGGGACGACCACCGCGTGGCCCAGCGACGACACCGGAAAAAGCTCAGTGACTCCCTGGAGCGCAGCGAGGAAGAGGATGAGTTCGGCGCCCAGCATCGGCCAGAGCCTACCAGCCCCTCGCGCGTAGTCTGATGCGATGAGTTCCACAACCGCCTTCGCCGGCGCCTCCGTCAACCGCCAGTGGCGCCTCGCGGCGCGCCCTCGGGGCCTGCCCGTGATCACCGACTGGGAATACCGCAGCGAGCCGGTCCCCGAGCCCGGCGAAGGTCAGTTGCTGGTTCGCGTCCTCTACGTGTCGCTGGATCCGGCCATGCGCGGCTGGATGAACGATGGCCGCTCGTACGTCCCACCGGTCGGTATCGGCGAGGTGATGCGGGCGGGTGGCCTGGGGAGGGTCGTCGCGTCGAAGCACCCCCAGTTCAAGGTCGGCGAGCACGTGGTCGGGACGTTCGGTGTCCAGGATTACGCGATCAGTGACGGCCGGGGCGTCATCCCCGTGGCCGGCGAACTCGGCTCCGCTGGTGCTCTTTCTCAGCGCGCTCGGCATGCCCGGGATGACCGCGTACTTCGGCCTGCTCGAGATCGGCCGCCCGGTTGCGGGCGAGACGGTGGTCGTATCGGCTGCGGCCGGTGCCGTCGGCCAGGTCGTCGGCCAGATCGCCCGGATCAAGGGCTGCCGGGTCGTCGGGATCGCCGGCGGTGCCGAGAAATGCCGCTTCATCGTTGACGAGCTCGGCTTCGACGCGGCCGTCGATTACAAGAACGAGGATGTCCGCGCGGCGCTCCGTGAGCACTGTCCGGACCGGGTGGACGTGTACTTCGACAATGTCGGCGGCGAGATCCTCGACATCGTGCTGACGAGGCTCGCGCGCCATGCCCGTATCGTCCTCTGCGGTTCGATCTCGCAGTACAACAACGAGGGTCCGGCCGTTGGGCCGTCGAACTACATGGCGCTGCTCGTCGACCGGGCCCGGATGGAGGGATTCCTGGTCTTCGATTTCGCCGAACGCTACGCGGAGGCGGCAAGCGAGATCGCCGGGTGGATCGCCGACGGGCGGCTGAAGTCACTCGAGCACGTGGTCGACGGGATGGAGCACTTCCCCGAGACGCTCCTGAAGCTCTACAGCGGCGAGAACTTCGGCAAGTTGATCCTCAGCGTCGGCGACGAGAGCGCCTAGCTGCGAGAGGGAAGGGCGTGCCGAGGCGGCCATCTCGCAGCCGGGGTTAACACCCCGGCGAGAGCGAGCGGCGGGACGGCGAAGGCGTCCCGACCGCGTGCCGCCGCAGCATGCCCTTCCCTCCTCTGTTACCGCGCCCGCGGAGCGAGCCGCTAGGCGGCGACCCGGGCGGGCAAGCGGCCGGGGCCGGTCTGAAAGAGCCTGGCGATGTCGCTCGGCGACACGATCCCGACCAGCGTTCCTCCGTCGTAGACCATTGCGCGGCCGTCCGACGCCGCGCCGATGCGCTTGAGCAGATCAGTGATGTGCTCATCGGGGCGAGCTACCGGTACCCGGTCGGCCGGGATGGCGATATCGATCGCCCGCTTGGTGCTTCGCTGCGGCGCCGGCACCTGCTTGATGCCGCGCATCGTCACCAGGCCGTCGATGCGGCCGTCGATGCTGTGGGTGGGGAACGACGTGAACTGGTGACCCATGACGTACTGATCGACGAGCAGTTCCACCGTGATCCAGGACGGGACCACCACCGGGTCCTTGGACATGACGTCACTGACGAGCATGCCCTCGAGCGCATGGCGCGTCTGCTCTCCGTGCGCCTCGCCGCGTGCCGCGGTGTGCAGGAACCAGCCGATCAGCATCAACCAGAGGCCGCCGACGGGGTCGACGAAGAACAGGTCCAGGACACCGAGTCCGACGAGCACGAGCGCGAAGAAGCTTCCCGCTCTCGACGCCGCGACCGTCGCGGTCATGCGGTTGTTGGTCCGCATCCAGAGAAAGCCGCGCAGGATCCGGCCGCCGTCGAGCGGAAACGCCGGAATCAGGTTGAAGACGAGCAGGAGCACATTGAGAGCCGCCAGCCACTCGGGGACGATGGTGACAAGTGTTGGAGCGCCAGCGCTGATCAGGAGCCAGGAGGCTGCCACGAAGACGCCGACAAGCGCGAACGACACTGCGGGGCCGATCGCCGCGACCAGCATCTCGGTCTTCCCGGTGACCCAGTCGCCGCTGATCTGGGCGACGCCACCGAACAGCCAGAGCCTGATGCCGTCGACCGTGAGGCCGCGATGACGTGCGAGCAGCGCGTGGCCCATCTCGTGAGCAGCGAGTGACCCTATCAAGAGCAGAGCGGAGATGACCCCGACCGTCCAGGCGAGCCAGAGCGGCGTCCCCGGAGCGTATGCGGGCACCGCTCCACCGGCGACGCCCCATGCAAGTAATGCACCGATGACCAGCACGCTCCAGTCCGCGGAGATCTTGATCCCGGCGATGCGAGCGATCGGAATGCCGCCTCTGTTCATGGTGCCGTTCTCATCCTGCGCCGAGGGCCTTTCATCTGGATGAACGTACCCATCACGACGTCAAAATGCACGCATTCCCCTACGCCAAGGCCGATTGCGGGATCCGCTCACGTCCGGCCACCTCGGGGCGTGCGCCTCGGGTGACGAGCGCGCACCAGGCAGCCGCGAAGACCAGGAGCACCCACGGGGTCGCTCTCCCGGGCAGGCCGACCGTGTTCTGGGATAGATCGCTCTGGCTGGCAAACGAGAGCAGCACCCAGAGGCCGAGGATTGCGATTGTCGCCGGGCCGGGCCACAGCCGCTCCCCTGGTCGGCCGGCCAGCCAGGCGAGCCCTGCGACCAGCACAGGCGCGAGGAGCGTGAGGTCGTGTCCGAGCAAATGAGGCGAGGCGAAGAGCGAGAGAGCGACTGCCCCGCAGAGTGATGGCTCGAAGAGATCGATCCGGCGATGAGCGACCGCACCCAGCCATCCCGCCACCGCAGCGACGGCGATCCCGGCGGCCACAGCCAGGAGGAACACGCTCGGCGCGTGGCCGAGAAGCGAGCCGAAGAGCCCGGTGGTGCCCTGCATCTGCGCGGTCGGCGAGTTGCTCGGCGTGGCGATGGCGGTGATGAACGAGGTGAGCGCATGAGGTCCGGCGCCGATGAGCCCGATCACGATCGTCACGGCCGCCCCGGCGAGCGCCCCGCCGACCGCGCGCCAGTCGCGCCGCCCGACCATGAATGCGGCAACTCCGATCACCAGCTGCGGTTTGGCTATCGCCGCGGTGAATCCGAGAGCGAAGCCGGCGGCCGCGGGGCGGTCTCGCCGCCAGAGGGCATACGCGGCGGCCAGCCCGAGGACCGAGACGCCGTCCCACTGACCCTCCAGGAACAGCAGCCCGGTGCCGAAGCCCGCGAGCGCGACCAGCACGATGGCCACCCGCGACAGTCGCGGCAGTGGCGCGGGCCAGGGAGCCGAGCGGGCCACGAGGAGGAGCGAGAGCACCATCAGCGCGAGCTGCAGCAGCGACCAGGTGCGCCACGCGGCCCCCGCGTCGAGGAGCGCCCAGGGAAGGGTCACAACGGCGGCGGCAGGCGGGTTCTCGTAGGGGATGTTGTCGTGGCTCACCGGCGCGCCGCTGGCGACGAGAGCTTGGCGTTCGGCTGGCGCGTCGTAGATCTCGGCCGCCTTCCCCGATCGGATCAGGGTCGCAGCGACATAGGTCCCCGCGAAGTCGCTGGTCGGCGCAAGCGAAGCGGGCACGACCGTCCACACCTGCGCGTAGTGGGCGAGGACGATCGAGGCAAGTGCGATGAGGACGGCGGCGAACCACCGCGGGCGTGCGGACAAGGCGCTGCCCACTCTATGGCCATGCGGCTCACGCCACCGTCAAGCCGGCGTCACAGGGTCCTCGCGAATACCTCGAGGTCCGCATCGGAAAAGAGCGCGAAGGTGATCTCACGCAGGCTGGTGCCGGCCACCTCGAGCGCTGCCGCGGCGGTGCCCGTCGCTATCGGAGCGGCCAGCTCGATGGGGAATCCATAGATCCCGGTGCTGATCGAAGGTGCCGCGACCGTGGTGCACGAGTGTTCCGACGCCAGCGCAAACGCACTCCGGTAGGCGGACTCGAGCAGCTCGGGCTCGCCGTGCTTCCCGTCCCGCCAGCGCGGTCCGACCGCATGGATCACGTAGCGCGCGGACAGGCTGCCGCCGCCCGTGATCACCGCCGATCCGGTCGGGCACCGTTCGTATCGCTGCCGCAGCTCATCCATCAATGCCGGGCCGGCGGCCCGATGGATCGCGCCGTCGACGCCGCCTCCGCCGGCAAGCGACTGATTGGCGGCGTTGACGATCGCGTCCACGGTGAGCGTGGTGATGTCGGCGCGGACCAGCGCGATCCGGGCGCCGCCGATCAGGCGAGCCAGCCGGTCAGGCTCCATCCGTACGTGCCAGCGCCAGGCACACGTTATGGCCGCCGAACCCATACGAGGTGCTGAGCGCGAAGTCGATCCGCGCCTCGCGGCCCCGGTTGGGCACGTAATCAAGGTCGCACTCGGGATCCGGCTCATCGAGGTTGATCGTCGGCGGCACGAACTGGTCACGAATGGCCAAAACGGTGATCACCGCCTCGACGGCACCGGCCGCACCGAGCAGGTGACCGTGCATCGACTTGGTTGACGACATCGGGATGGTGCCTGCCGCCGGCCCGAAAGCCGCTTTCACAGCACGGGTTTCGGCCGCATCGTTCATCTGCGTCGAGGTGCCGTGCGCGTTGATGTAGTCGACCTCGTCGGGCTCCCGGCCGGCGCGCCTGAGGGAGCGCAGGATGCAGCGGCGCGCGCCGTCACCCTGCTCGTCCGGCTGCGTGATGTGGTATGCGTCGGCGGTGGCCCCATAGCCGGCAACCTCGCCGTAGATGTGCGCACCGCGCGCCACCGCATGTCCCCACTCCTCGATCACGAACATCCCGGCGCCCTCGCCCATGACAAAACCATCGCGGTCCTTGTCGAAGGGACGCGAGGCGCGCTCCGGCTCGTCGTTGCGGGTCGACAGCGCCTGCATGGCATCGAATGCGGCGACGCTGATGTTGGTGATCGACGCCTCAGTGCCGCCGGTGATGATGGCCGTCGCCTCCCCGCGCCGGATCCACTCGGCCGCTTCACCGATCGCATGACCCGACGACGAACAGGCGCTGACGATCGCGTAGTTCACGCCCTTGGCGCCGCACTCGATGGCGATGGCACCGGCCGGCATGTCGATGATCATCGAGGGCACCGTGAACGGGGACACCCGGCGCGGCCCCTGGTTGTAGAGGGCGAGCACGTTTCGCTCGATGACCTCGATGCCGCCGACCCCGGAGGCGACGAGGACACCGACGTCCTCGGCGATTGGCGCGATCTCCAGGCCGGAATCCTCAAGGGCCTGGCGCGCGGCGAAGAGCGCCAGCTGGGTGCACCGGCTGGTGCGCCGCGCCTCCTTCTTGCCGAGCACCGCTTCCGGATCGAATCCCTTCACCTGCCCGGCGATCTGGGTGGTGAGGTGGGATGCGTCGAAGGCCGTGATGGGCCCGATGCCTCCCTGACCCCGACGGCATGCCTGCCAGGTCGACTCGGCGTCGAGGCCGAGCGGAGTCACAGCGCCGATGCCGGTGATCGCCACGCGCGGACTGCCGTTGCTGCCGCTCATGCCTTCGCCTCCGCGGTCTCGATCGCCGGCGCACCCTGGGAGTGGTATCCGCCGTCGACGTGAACCATCTCGCCGGTGATTCCGCGAGACAGGTCGCTCAGCAGGAACACCGTGGTGTCCGCGACCGGGCCGCTGTCCGAGCTGTCCCATCCCAGCGGGGCGTGGGTTCCCCATGACGCTTTCAGCGTCTCGAATCCCGGGATCGAGCGTGCGGCGATGGTCTCGAGGGGGCCCGCCGAGATCGTGTTCACCCGAATCCGGCGGGGGCCCAGCTCGCGGGCGAGGTAGCGGGCAATCGCCTCGAGAGCTGCTTTTGCCGGTCCCATCCAGTCGTAGACCGGCCATGCGACCCGGGCGTCGAAGGTGAGCGTCACGATGGATCCACCGGTTTCGGGCATCAGTGGCGTGAAGGCCGCCGCGAGCGTCTGCAAGGAGTAGCTGCTCACGTGGAACGCGATGCTCACCGAGCTCCAGGGCGCCTCGAGAAACCCGCCACCGAGACAGTCGGGAGGCGCGAATCCGATCGCGTGGACCAGCCCGTCCACGCCGCCCCAGCGCCCCCGCAGATGCTCCGCCACCGCCTGCACCTGGGCGACGTCGGTGACGTCCATCTCAATGACCTCGGGCACCGGGTTGAGCCGCTGCGCGCTCTTGCGGGTCAGGCTCATCGCCCTCCCGAATGAGGTGAGCACGACCTCGGCGCCGGCTGCCTGAGCGGCTGCGGCGATCGCAAAGGCGATGCTCCGCGGCGTCAGCACACCGGTGACGACGATTCGCTTGCCACGGAGGAGGTCGCGCAATGGGGTCGATGGATTCTCGGTACTCACAGGGGTCGTACCTTATAAGGCCCGCACCGGGATCCGCAGTTACGCAGCAACGATCTCGAGCATCGCCGCGTGCCATCCGGGCGTCCCCGCAAGGATGTCGCCGCTGATGAACACCGCGTCAGGATCACCAGCCCAGTCGGTGACCACGCCACCTGCTTCGCGAACCAGCAGGGCGCCGGCCGCGATGTCCCAGAGACCCAGGCCGAGCTCGAAGTACCCGTCGAACGCGCCGGCCCCGACATAGGCGAGGTCGAGGCTCGCAGCGCCGGCACGTCGAAGATCCTCGAAGCGCTCCAGCGCCCGGGTCATCACCGGCAGGTAGCGGGGCAGGCGCTCCTTGCGGCGGAACGGGAATCCGGTGGCAACCACACCGGCGCCCGGGTGCGTCGAGACCGTGAGGCGGCGACCTTCGCGGTCAAAGGCACCCTCGCCTTCGGCCGCGCTCCACGCCTCACCGAGCAGCGGCGCGGTCACGGCGCCGATCACCGGGCGGCCGTTCTCCACCAGTGCGACGCTGACCCCGACGACCGGGAAGCCCCGCACGAAGTTGGTGGTCCCGTCAACCGGATCGACGACCCACATGCGGTCCTGGCGCGTGCCCCCGGATTCCTCGGCGAGAATCGCGATGTCCGGCGCCCCCGTGCGGAGCACGCGAATCGCCGCCTCCTCCGCGGAACGGTCGACCTCGGTGACGTAGTCGCCCGGGCTCTTGACCTCGGCGGTCAGCGTGCCCGGACGGGCGTGCGCCTTGACGACCAACGCTCCCGCGGCCACCGCTGCGGCAAGGGCGAGTTCACGCAGAGTTTCGCGCCGGTGCACCCGCAGAGGGTACCCGCCGCGGCCGGGCAGGCTTGCGCTTCGCGGCGTGGCTCGAGGTGGGAGCGGGGCGCGTGAACAGCGCCGGGTCGAGCCCGCCCTGCCGGAGCAGCGCCTCCATCGCCTGGGCTTCGCAGGGACGCGCCAGGTGGAATCCCTGGGCCATCGAGCAACCGAGCTCGTTGAGGCGCTCGACCTGGAGCGGCAGCTCGACACCCTCGGCGACGAGCGCGAGTCGGAGCGCCTCACCGTGGCGGACCACGGTCCGGGCCAGCTCACCGCTGGAGTTGGGATCCGCGAGCTCGGCCACCAGGGGGCGGGCGATCTTGAGGATGTCGATGGGGAGGCGCCGCAGATAGGCGAGCGACGTGTAGCCGGTGCCGACGTCATCGATGGCCACGTGCACGCCCGCGCGCTGGAGGGCGTCGAAGGTGGTGATCGCCGCGTGCAGGTTCTCGAGGACGGCGTTCTCGGTCACCTCGAGGATCAGGCACGCGGGGTCGATGTCGATCCTGGCGAGGCACCTGGTCACGCGCTCGACGAGCGTCCCTCCGCTGAGCTCCCCGGCGGCGATGTTCACCGACATCGCCAGCTCGGGAGTTGCGGGGTAGACGGTCTGCCAGCGGCGCAGCTGCTGGCACGCGGTGCGCATCACGTACTCCTCGATCCGCTCGATGAGACCGCACTCCACCGCCACGGGCAGGAAGTGCAGCGGGGCGACCAGGCCCCGAACGGGGTGCTGCCATCGAACCAGAGCCTCGGCCCCGAGAATCTTCCCGGTTCGCAGCTCGACGATCGGCTGGTAGTGGAGCACGAGCTCTCCCTTGGTCAGCGCGGATTCGAGCTCCTCGGCGAGGTCGGGGTCCGCCATGCCGGAGGCCGCGCCGCCGTGGATGCGGTAGGTGCCGGAGCCGGCCTCGCGCGCGTCCTGGGCGGCGTTGGTCGCCTGGCGGAGCAGCGCGGCGGCAGATAGGTCATCTGCGTTCGCGCAGGCGAGCCCGACCGATGCTCGGATCGACACCGTGACCCCTTCGCCGGCAACCGGCACCGCCAGGGCCTCGACCACCCGCTGGGCGATCAACTCCGCCTCGCGAGGGTGGAGAACCTCGGGAAGCAACAGGGCGAATTCGTCGCCGCCGAGCCGCGCCGCGGTGTCGGTACGGCGCAGGCACTCGTGCAGGCGTCGAGCGACCTCGATGAGCACCGCGTCCCCGGTCGCATGTCCGTGTTCGGCGTTGATCCGCCGGAAGTCCTCGAGGTCGACGGAGACGACGCTCACCATGTGCCGTTCGGGGTCGCGTTCGAGCAGCGCGCGCTCGATGCGATCGATGAAGAGAACCCGATTGGCGAGCTGCGTGAGCGGGTCGTGAAACGCGCGATCCGCGAGCTCGCTCTGGAGCGCGGCAAGCCGCACCAGCCCCTCATGAAGGCGGCTTCGTTCCACGGTCAGGGCTACCAGATTGGCCAGATCCTGGAGGTGACGATCGTCGGAACGGGATTCGCGGTGCTCTGACGCGCGCCTGCCGAGCGCCATGAATCCGACCGTGCGCGACCCATGACGCAGGGTCACCGAGACGCCCCGCGATGTCCCGAGACGTCCGCAGAGCCGCGTGATCCACGGATCGGCTGAAGCCTCGGCGATGTGCACCACGCCATACACCGCCGGTGTCAGCGCACGGTCCTCATCGTCCTCGAGGTCCGTCGAGCGCATCACGTCGACCGGCTCACCGCCTCGCATGGTGGTCCGGAACGTGGCAGCGGTGCCGGTTTCCGGGATGAGCGTCAACTCGCCGCAATCAGCACCGAAACGCCGGCACGCGCGCCGGAGCACGTCGACCGACGCGGCGTCGAGATCACGGGCCTCCAGCAGCCCCAGCGCGGCGCCGTGCAGGAACCCGAGGCGGGACTTCTCGCGACGCACCGCCGCCCACGAGATGCCCGCAATCGCGACGACGACCAGCGCGAGCGCGAGGACGGCAAGCCAGGACGGCATCGGCTATCCGAGCAATCTGAGTGGGGCGGGGTGTCGGGAGACGGCGGGCTCGCCATCCAGCCTCGCGCGATCGATGCCCCCGTGCCGAAGCAGCTGTTCGATCTCGCCGGCGGGAAGCGGATGGCACAGGTGATAACCCTGACCGGCCAGGCATCCGAGGCTGAGCAGGCGCGTCACCTGCGACGCGGCTTCGATCCCCTCGGCGATGACGTGGAGCTGCAGCGCGTCCGCGATGGTGACGATGGCACGCGTGAAGTCCTCGTCCTCCCCGCCGGCCAGGTCGTCGACGAACGGCTTGGCGATCTTGAGGATGTCCACGGGAAGCCGCCGCAGGTAGCTCAGCGACGAGTACCCGGTGCCGAAGTCGTCGATGGCCACGCGGATTCCGGCGCTGCGCAGGGCTTCGAGCTTCGCGGTCACGACGGCGGTGTCCTCGACGAACATCAACTCGGTCAACTCGAGGATGAGCGTGTCCGGCGCGAGCCCGGTCTCCGCGACGATGGCCAGCACGTCCTCGACGAATGTCGGCGAATTCAGCTGAACGACGGAGACGTTGACGCACACCGAGAGGGGCGTCGCCTGCAGGTTCTGGAACTGGAGCGTGGTGGCGCATGCGGCGCGGAGGACGAACTCGCCGAGTTGCATGATCAGGCCGCTTTCCTCGGCGACCGCGATGAACTCACCGGGAGCGACGATCCCGCGGAGCGGATGATGCCAGCGGACCAGCGCCTCCACGGCGGTGATCTCGCCGGTGATCAGATTGACCACCGGCTGGTAGTGGAGGATGAATTGGTTGAGCTCCATCGCATTCTCGAGCTCGCCGCGGAGCTTGCGACGGTGGACGACCTCGCTCTCCATGCCCGGAGCGAAGAGCACGTACCGGTTCCGTCCCGCGCCCTTGGCGACATACATGGCGACGTCGGCATGGCGCATGAGGCTCGTGGCGTTTGCGTCGGAGTTGTCTGCAACTGCGATGCCGAGCGAGGCGCGCACCGTGACCGACGTGCCCGACACCGTGAATGGATCGCGGAGCGCGTCGAGAACGCGTCGCGCGACCTGCTCGGCTTCGCCCGCACTGTCGACTCCCTCGATCAGCAGAGCGAACTCATCGCCCCCGAGGCGGGCGGCGGTATCCGGACGGCGGAGGCAGGCGCGAATGCGCGCAGCAACCTCGACGAGCAGCGCGTCGCCCGCCGCGTGACCCAGAGTGTCGTTGACGCCTTTGAAGTCGTCGATGTCGAGGAAGATGACGGCGACGCTCGCGGTCCCCTCGGCGCTGCGACGCAACGCCTGATCGATGTGCTGGCCGAACAGCGAGCGATTGGCGAGGTCCGTCAGCAAGTCGTGGTACGCCTGATGGGTCAGCTGCTCCTGGAGCTCGGTCAGGCGCGCGATCGAGCGCTCCATCCGGCTGTTCTCGAGGATCGCCGTGGTGCGCGTCGCGAGCGTGCGGAAGAGACGAAGGTCGCGCTCGTCGAAGTTGCGCGTGTCGAGGTGACCTCCGACCATGAGGCTGCCGATCATTCGCGACTCTCCGCGGAGCAGCGCCACCATCGCCTCGTTGACGTTGCGCCGGCTGAGCATCTCAGAGCTGGGGTCGCCATCCGCGCCGGCGCGCACGATCACGCCGGCGGTCTCCGCCTCGAGCACGTCGTCGAGCTCCGCGAGACCCAGCGCCACCATGACGTCATCGGGATGGCCGTGACGAACGGTGGTGCGAAATGCCTTCTCAGCCGGCTGCGACGGGAACACGGTGAGCTGCGCGATCTCCGCGTGGAAGATGTCGCGCGCCCGGTTGAGAAGGAGCACGATCGACGGCTCGAGCTCTCGCCCGGCGAGGGCGTCGACCGCCCCGATCAGAAACTCGGCAGCCTCGTGGTCGTAGCGTTCCCGCACCCAGGCGCGCTGGGTCATCAGCACGGTGAAGGTCACCACCGCCAGCGGCACGAGCGCGTAGCGATCGACTGGAATCAGGTGAACGGCGATGAGTCCGATGCAGGTCGACGTGATGGCGGCCACATATGCCGCGCGCAGGTGATGAGCCAGGTCCGTCCAGGTGCCTCGCTCACGCGGGCGGAACACCACAGCTTCTGATATCGCCCGCCTGAAAACCAGGATGACCGTCGCCGCGATGGCTCCGAACGCGCTGTGCCACACCGGCAGGCTGGGGGGGCCTGAGATCAGGCGGAATGCCCAGACGCCGATCGCGGCGAACACCGCGAACCGAAGGATCTCGAACGCCGTCTTCCAGATGGCCCATGGTCGCCGGGTGGCCACGGCGAGCGCGATACCCACCGCATACCCACCGAGCAGCGCAGAGGGCGTCGCGTGGAACAGCCCGACCACAAACGGGGTCCCGGCCAGCGTGATCGCCTGGGTCCCACGCCGCGGACTGTCCATCGACGCCAGGCGAGCCGCGATGAAGAATGCAATCGCGAACGCCCACCAGGGCAGGCTCGGTGACATGAACACGGGCACGGAGGCGGCGTAGGCGACCCAGAGCACCACGGCGATCGCCAGCAGCCCGGCCGCGAGCATCCAGACGCGCGCGTCTCGGCGCGTTCGCCGGCGCCAACCGACGCTCAGACGACGCTGCACGGGCGCCATCATTTCTCGGACAACTCCGCCTTAACCACCACCGCCGGGATCGTATGACCACCGACACCGACAGTCTCGTCAGCTTTGGTGACGGCTTCGTTACTGTTTGCTCATATGGGCGCGCCGATTGCGGTCGGGACCTGCAATTGGGCCGACCACACCGACTTCTACCCTCCCGAGCTCGAGCATGGACGCCGCCAGCGCGACAAGCTGTCCTACTACGCGGAGTTCTTTCCGATCGTGGAGATCGACACGACCTTCTACGGCATCCCACGCCCCCAGGTGGTCGAAGGGTGGGTCGAGCGGACCCCCGAGCAGTTCCGCTTCAACATCAAGGCCTATCGCAGCCTCACCGGCCACGAGCGCGAGGACCGGATTCCGCGCAAGCCCACGGCCGATGAGGAGCGCGATTTCATGGCGGCGCTGGTGCCACTGCGATCGAGCGGCAAGCTGGTCGCGGTCCACTACCAGTTCCCGCCATGGTTGACCAACCGGCCCGAAGCGCGAGAGTGGCTGCTCGCCGCTCGCGACCGCCACCCCGACGACCTGCTGGCCATCGAATTCCGCCACCGCTCGTGGTTCGACCACGATGCGTGGCCGGCGACCGAGGACCTCCTCCGCGAGCTCGAATGCGTCTACGTCGGCGTCGACGCTCCCCAGATCGGATCGGCGACCGCTCCGCCGCTGCTCGCGATCACGTCACCGCGGCTCTGCATCGCGCGCTTCCACGGCCGCAACCGCGACACCTGGTACGCAGGTGGACCCACCAGCGGCGACCGCTTCAATTACCTGTACACACCCGCGGAGCTCGAGGAGTGGGTTCCAGCAATGCGCGCCGCCAGCGATTCGGGCGTGCCGCTCCATGTGTTGCTGAACAACAATCGCAGCAATTACGCGGTGGTCAACGCCTTCGATTTCGGAGCGATCCTCGGGCTCGGGTTGCCACGCCCGCCGGAGCCGGTGGTCGCCACCCTTCGGGAACGGGACGGGCGTGTGCCGGAGTGGGTCGAGACGTCGGCCTCAGTGGTCGCCCCGCCGCGCGAGGAGCGCGACAACCCGGTCGAGCGCGAGGGCGGAAACCAGCTGACCCTCTCGCTCTGAGGCATCCATTTGGGGGACAATGGGTCGGGCGGTGAGGCGTATGCCTGCCGGGATTCTGTTGGAGGTCTTTGCGATGGCTATGGCGTCCTCTCGACGCAACGACCGTGGGCGCCGTCCGGCGGCCAGCGGTGTCGTCATGCGCAATGAAGCCGCCACCCACGAGGTCGAGGTCTCCCGGGCTCTCAACCAGTGGGCGGTGACCGTGACCTCCCTGGCGGACAATCGGATGATCACGCAGGACTTCTTCTCGAGGCGCTGGGAAGCCGTCGCACGAGCGGAGGATTTCGTGCGCCTCCTCAACCGCTCCGAGCCGCCTCCCGGCTGGTAACGCCTCAGCCGGTTTCGAGGGCGAGCAGCCAGCGCTTGCGAGGGAGCCCGCCTCCGTAGCCGCCGATGGCGCCTCCGGTCCGGACGACGCGGTGACAGGGCACCACGACCGGGATCGGATTGGACCCGAGCGCGTTGCCGACTGCGCGATAGCCTCGTGGCGTGCCAATGCCCAGAGCGACATCCGCGTAGCTCGCCACCGAGCCGTAGGGGATTCTCGCCGTGTGCCGCAGCACCTTGCGCGTGAACTCGCCGGTGAGCGACCAATCGATGGGAACGTCAAAGTCGCGGAGCTTGCCGGCGAAGTACCGGTCGAGCTGACGGCGGACGGTGTCGAGGCGGCGCGGCGCGTCGAGGATTCGAGGCGACAGACGCGTGGCCACGTCGCCGAGCACCTCGTCGCGGTTCTCGTGGTCGAATGCGACGCGGACCAACCCGCGGGGGGTTGCCATCAACAGCAGAGTACCCACCGGGCTGTCCATGCTCGCCACCGCGACGTCGACGAGCCCTTTCGCCTCGGCGCGCTCGAGAAACCGATTGGTGATGGCGGCGTCGACAGTCATCGGAGCTCCCTTCTGAGTTTCTTCAATCCCTCGTGCACGCTCTGGCGAGCGGATTCCTGGGTGGTCGACATCGCGGCGGCGATCTCTGGATAGCTCCTGTCACCGGCGAACCTGAGGACGACTGCCTTGCGCTGCTTGCTCGGGAGGCCGCGAACCTGGTCCCAGAGACCCTCGTCGGGCTCGTGGTGCGCATCGACGACGGCGCCGGGATCGGGATCCGCAACCGGCGACGGCCGGCGGGCTCGGGCGCGGTGGGCGTCGATGGCCTTGCGCCGCGCGATGGTGAGCAACCAGCCGCGCAGGTTGGAGGCGTCTCCGAGCCTCGGGTAGGCGCGGAGCGCGCTCAGCATCGTCTCCTGGAAGCAGTCCTCCGCCTCCGAGGTGCCCACCGCACCCGTGAGGAAGGTCAGCACCGCGTGCGCGTGCTGTTCGAACACGAGCTGGAACGGGGGCAGGGCAGTCACCTTCACAGAGCTCACCGCTTACCAAACGGCGGTCCGGGCGCGGATGTGAGCCGCACGCGCCTGCTCAGGCGGGATTCGCTGCCCCGGCGGGAGGCGTTTCATCGGCGGGAGCCTGGCTCGCGGTCTCGGTGGGAGCCTCGACAGGGAATGCGACCGCCACCTCGGAGACGTCGCCCTCGCGCCACAGCGTCAGCATCATCGTGTCGCCGGGCTGGCGGAGCGCCACCGCACGGCGAAACTGATCGGCGCCACCGTTGACGGTGTACGGGCCGATGCCGGTGATCACATCCCCCGGCAGGATCCCCGCGGCCTCCGCGGGTGAGCCCGGCTTGACCTGCCCGACCTCCACGCCGTAGGCGGCGGGCAGCTGCTTGGCGCCGGCGATCTCGCTGGTCACCGTCCGCACCGACGCCCCGAACGAGACATGCTGGTCCTCGCTGTCCTCGCGGGGCAGGAATCGCGCGAGCTGCACCGGGTCGTGACCGACCAGCAGGCGCTCGCCGACCTGGACGACCGGGACCACGACCCGACCGAGACGGCCGAAGAGGATCGCAGTCGCCGACGGGTCACTGAGGACGTCTCGCTTGGTGTACTTGACCCCGCGCTGATCGAGGTATCGGAGCGTCGCTTCAGATGCGGGATCCCCGGGGCGGACGAAGACGGTGACCGCGTCGCTCATCTGGGTCAGGCCTCGGGAGCGTCACCCGCCGCGGCCGGGGCGACGGTCGGCTGCTCATCAGGCGGGGTGCCGGGATTCTCGGTGCCGGAATTCGCCGCGTTGTCGCCAAGCTGGCCTGCCGGCTGCCCGAGGGACGCCCCGCGTCCACGTCCGCGACGGCGGCGCCTGCGGCGACGGCGCTGGGCGCCTTCCTGCGGCTGGCCTTCGACGGCCGGAGACGCCGGGACCCCGGTCTCGGTGCCTGGGTCAGCGGTCCCGGCCGCGACCACCTGGTTCGGCGCGCCACGACGGCCGCGGCGACGACGGCGGCGGCGCTTCGCAGCGCGCTCCGGGTCGCCCTCATCGCCGCCCTCGCCCCCGGAAGGTCGACCGGGTGGACGCTGCTCGCCGCGACGAGGCTTTGGTTGCGACACCAGCTCGAGAGCGCTGAGCCAGCCCCCGGTCGACCGGGACGCCTCGACGAGCATCCCGTACATCGAACTCGTCGCCGCTGCGCAGGGTGGCGCTGTCGCCGATGCAGGCGACCAGGCGCTTGGCACGCGAGATTGCGACGTTGAGGCGGTTGGGAACTCGGAGAAAGCCGATGCGCCCGCGCTCGTTGGAGCGCACCAGCGAGATGACCACGATGTCCTCCTCGCGGCCCTCGAACGAGTCGACGGTGTCGATCTTCACGGTGCGCTTGAAACGTCGCCGGCCGAGCGCCTGGCGAAGCCGCTCCACCTGTTCTGCGTACATCGCGATGACCGCCATGCTCATCTCGCGCGGAGCGCGCTCATCGAGCAGCCTGACGACCTGCGCCGCGACACGTACCTCGGCCTCATTGCGCAACGCGCCACCGGGGCCGCGCCGTTCGCGAACGCCGCGCATGCCCTCGGTGTCGACGAAGTGCAGGGCCACCGGGAACGGCTTGCGGGTGATGTAGTCGTACGCCTCGACCTCGGGCGCGTTCTCGAGCTGGTTGTCGTAGGAGGCCGCCGACACGTAGGCAGCGATGTCCGGATGCATGCGGTGCTGGATGGTCAGGAGGCACTGGGCGTCGGCCGGCAATCCACCATCCCAGCACTGCTCGAACAGGCTGCGGTTCACCAGGTCCTCGAGCGCCGGGTCGATCTCGACAATCCCGTAGAGGGCATCGTCCTCGACCGGCGGCAGCTGCTTGTGGTCGCCGACCAGCGCAAGGCTGCGACCCAGACGGAGCGCCGGAAGCGCCTCGTCCGCTCGGGCCTTGTTCGCCTCGTCGAGGATGACGATGTCGAAGTTCATGTCGGTGATGCCCGACGTCGCGGCGGTCGCGCAGGTGGCGAAGTAGCAGTTGGCCTCGAGAAGCCGTGGGTCGTCCTCGTCATCGCAGCGGAACTTGTCGACCGCGGGATGCACGCGCTCGGCGCGAGCCACGCGGACTGCGCGCATGCCCGGCGTCCCCGCGAGGCGCTCGAGCGCGTTGTCAACCGCGAGGTTGCTGTGCGACGTGACCAGGATCCGCTCGTCCGGATTCGCGGCGAGCCGGCGTTTGACCGCTTCGACGATGACCGTGGTCTTGCCGGTGCCCGGAGGTCCCTGGATGAACACCGCCTGGCCTGCGCTCAGACGGCTCAGCAACCCGACCGCGCGGTTCTGGGGCTTGTTGGGCCGCATGCCGCTGGTGAGCCACGAGGATTCGGCGTCCAACTCGTCATTGGGCGCGACGATCGTCTCGGGGCTGACCAGGAGCTGCGCGAGCAGGCCGACACCGAAGTCCTTGGTGGCGATGGCTGCCAGCACTGATCGCTTCGCCTGGTAGAGCGCCTTGTTGAAGGACGGGGCGATGTACCCCTCGCTCCCCGAGTGTTCGAAGGTGCGCGTGACGATCTCCACCACGTGGCGCTGGTGGTCGATGCGTGCGACCCGGCCGACGAAATTGGTCTCGTCGTCAGGCTCGATCAGCACCGCGGCGTCCGGCGTCAGGTTGATCGGCTCTCCGGCAGGGATCTGGAACTCGACCTTGCCGATCTCGGGCGATTTGCGATCAGCGTCGGTGAACTCGCGTCCGCAGGACGGGCACCGCTCATGAGTGTCGGGCCGCCAGAACGCGCGGCAGGTCCGGCAGCGCCAGAACTCGCGCGCGCCGTTGAAACGGGTGCGCTGGGACTGTGCCCGCTGCTTCTCGGCTCGCTCCAGGCTGTCGACCAGTTTCAAGGTCGCGTAGAGCTGCTCCGACCTCGCCGCATGCTGCGTCGAGATCCGCCAGTCGAGCAGGCGGAAGGTGTCGCTGACCACGCCGTTCGCCTCGGTCACGACCGGCTCGCGCGCGGTGATGGTGAGGAGCTTGGCACCCTCCGGCTGACCGCCGGTCGGACGGATGGACAGGACCCGGAGACCCAGGTGGTCGCGCGTGCCGTCCGGTCCGGGCTGCGCGACGCACTGCAGCACGAGATCGGGGAGATCGAGGCGCAACTGGATCGGATCCTCATCGCCGAATGAGACGGAGACGTGGCCGACCTCACCGATGCGCTCGGCAAAGACGGTGCGTGGATCGGCACCGGGCTGCGAGCCATTCGCCCATGCTTCCAGGACGACCATGGCATCGCTGCCGTCGGGCACGATGAGGTGCAGACGATCGAGCGCGAGGTCTGGGGCTATCAGCGGACTGTCAACCTCGGATGCGCGGTGGCCCTGTCCACCGGCGCAATTACTGGACTTCGGGACGGCCTCGGGCGGTGCTCTTTGACGCGGGGCGACGATCCAATCGACGTCAACCGCGGGGATGCGCGAAGCCTCCCGTCTGCGAATGACTATACCCGATCCCGGCGCGGATGCAACGTGCGCGGTCCAAAGCGTGTGTCAACTACGATCACTGTCATGGGCGATGCTTCTCAACCCGGGGTTGACCTCAGCCGGATCCACCAGGAGCTCGACCGGCTGAAGTCGCAGCTGTGCCGCTGCCAGCACCAGGGCACGTGCATGGCGTGCAAGGGGTTCGAGGTGATCCGCCAGCAGGTGCAGGTGGTCGCAGCGGCAGCATCGCAGCCGGTGCTGATGCAGGTCGCCCAGGAGGTGCAGATGGAACAGCTGATGAGCCAGCTGGGCGGCCTTCAGGAAAAGCTCTCTGAGGATCCACAGTTGCAGGAGTTGATGGCGCGCATGTTCGAGCGCGTCCAGGACGACCTCGGTGGCCCCGAGCAATTCCAGCAGATGCTGGGTGGTCTGTTCGGCGGCATGGGCGGTCTCGGTGGGATGACACCCGACGGCACCGATGTCCCCCCCGATGATCGACCGGTCCCTCCTGATGACCGGCCGTCCCCGCCGAAGGACAAGCCGGCGGCGCCCGACGACCGGCCAAGCCAGTCCAAGGAGTAGCCAGGGTGTCGACAGCCCGGCTTCGCCGATCAGTTCTTGCCGTCCCTGGCAGCAACCCGCGGATGATGGAGAAGGCCGCGGCAAGTGCGGCCGACGAGGTGTTCCTCGACCTCGAGGATGCGTGCGCCCCGCTCGAGAAGCCCGCGGCGCGGGCGAAGATCGTCGAGGCGTTGCGCAGCCACGACTGGCGCGGCAAGACGCGCGTCGTGCGCATCAACCAGGTGACCGGTGAATTTGCCTTCGACGACCTGCGCGAGGTCATCACCGGTGCCGGCGACGTTCTCGACTGCATCATGGTGCCGAAGGTACGGAATGCCGGTGATGTCGCCTTTGTCGACCGAGCCCTCCTGCAGCTGGAGCAGGCGCTGGGATACGAGGTCGGGCGTATCGGCATCGAGGCCCAGATCGAGGACGCCGAAGGGTTGATGCGCGCCGACGAGATCGCCTTCTCCAGCAATCGCCTGGAAACCCTCACGTTCGGGCCGGCGGACTTCTCGGCGTCGATGCAGTTGCCGTCACTGTCGGTGCGCAACGACTCCACGTACCCGGGCGACCTCTTTCACTACGTGCTGTTCAAGCTCGCCGTCGCGGCGCGAGCCGCGGGGATCCAGGTCATCGACGGGCCGTATCTCGCGATCCATGACGTGGACGGCTACACGGCTGCCGCATCGCGCGCCGCGGCGCTCGGGTACGACGGAAAATGGGCGCTGCATCCGGTGCAGATCGAGCCGGCGAACGAGACGTTCACGCCCGCGCAGGCCGATTTCGACAAGGCCGCGCGCATCCTCGAGGCATACCGTCAGGCCACCGAGGTGGACCGCAAGGGCGCGGTCATGCTCGGTGACGAGATGATCGACGAAGCGTCGCGGAAGATCGCCGTGCAGTTCTACTCACGGGGTATCGCAGCCGGATTGACGCCGTCGCCTGCGCAGCGCGAGGAGAATGCGGCAGGCTGACATGGGCGGCCTCGACGACGCACGGCTCATCGCGTTTGTTCCCACGACAGACCTCCCACGCGCTCGAGCGTTTTACGCGGAGACGCTCGGCTTGCCGGTGACCGGCGAGAGCCCGTATGCATGCGTGTTCGATGCAAGCGGGACGATGCTCCGGCTGACGCCGGTGCGCAAGCTCTCCAAGGTTCGCTACACCGTGCTCGGTTGGGGCGTCAGCGATATCGCCTCGACGGTCGCTGCGCTCACCGCCGCGGGAGTCGTGTTCGTGAGCTATCGCGGGATGGAGGTTGACGAGGCGGGCGTCTGGACCGCACCGGGAGGCGACCGCGTCGCCTGGTTCGAGGATCCGGACGGCAATCTGCTTTCCGTGACGCAGTTCGTGGCGCGAGGCAATGGCGGTCCAACCTGATAGGATGACTATCACGTTTTAGCTGCGTAGGGGTGCCCGCATGTCCAGCCGCCCGCCCGCTTCTCCGCCGCTGCCGCCCCGCGTCGACGCGACTCCTCCTCATCTGACGTCCACGCCTCCCGCGCGTGAGGTCGAGCCGGGCCCCGACGACAGCGCCAGCATCCCCTGGCCATGGAGGCTCTACGGCGGCCTGACCGCACATCTCGGGCTGCCGATCATCGCGGCGTGGATCGCCGCGGCGGTGGTCGCGGTGATGTTCCTCCCCGATTTCGGGGCCGCATCCGGCTTCGGATTGATCCAGCTCGTCCCGACCAACACCGCTGCCTCGCGCGCGCAGGCCACCGAGCAGCAGCTCTTCGGCTCCTCGCTCGCGGACAGCCCGGCACTGGTCGTCGAGCATTCGCAGCGCACCATCCCGGCAGCGACACTCGTGAAGATCGGTCGCCAGGCGCAGGCGGTGGACGGCTCGCATCCTGCCTCCGCGCCACCGCATCAACCCAGCTTCGCGCTGCCGCTGGTCAACGTCCCCGGGTTGATCTCGGCCTCCCGGGTGCCGGCGACCACCGCCGTGACCTTTCTCTTCTTCCCCTCCAGGGCGGTCTCGGGGGACATCACCGTAGGCGCCGATCAGTACGCGGCGGCCACCCCGCGCCCGCCCGGGGCCACGGTCGGGATCACCGGACCGGTGCCCGCTGAGATCACCGAAGGCAACCTCATCGAGAACGCCCTGGTGCTGCTCGAGATCGTGACCGTGCTGGTGATCGCGGTGCTGGTCGGCGTCATCTTCCGTTCACCGGTTGCGCCGCTCGTGCCGCTGGCCGGTGCGGGGATCGCCTACATGATCACCCGGCACGTGCTCGGCTGGGGAGCGCACCTTCTCGGTATCGAGATTCCCTCGCAGCTGGCGCCGATCATGATCGCGCTGATCCTCGGCGTGGTCACCGACTATTCGGTGTTCACGCTCACCGGCGTACGCGCCCGGCTCGGCGCGGGCGAGCGGCGGGCCGTCGCGGTGCGCAATTCGGCCTCGCGTGTGGTCCCCCTGGTGATCGCAGCCGCACTCACCGTGGCTGCGGGGACGATCGCCTTGATCGGAGCGAACCTCGACTTCTTCCATGCGGTCGGACCCGGCATGGCGGTCGCGGTGATCATCTCCGGTCTCGTGTCGATCTCATTCGTGCCTGCGCTGGTGGGCGTCCTCGGCCGCATGACCTTCTGGCCGCATCTGTCCTGGCGCCCTGTTGACCGCTCGAGACTGGAGGTTGAGCACGGTGGCGGCCGACGCCTCGTGGCGCGACTGATCAGCAGGCGGTGGGCGGCTGCCGTCGCGGCGGTGGTGTGCGTGGCCGTGCTGCTGGCCGGAGCGTCCGGGCTCATGCACGCCCGTCTGGGATCGAACGTGGTCACCGGGCTCCCGTCCGGCAGCGGGCCCAGGGCGGCGGCGGACGCCGCGGCGGCGGGTTTCGGTCCCGGCATCGTCGGTCCGACCACACTGATTCTCCAGGGACCGGGCATCGCGTCACAGGCGGCATCCCTCGGTCGCCTCGAGGCCGCAATCCGGCGCAGCCGGGGCGTGAGCGCGGTCGTTGGTCCCGGTGAGCTGCCGCTGCATGTCGCGGCCTCGGCGGTTGCGACAGCGAGCGGGAACGCCGTGCGCCTGTTCGTGGTCCTTCGCGACGATCCGTACGACGCGGCGGCGATCAGCACGTTCAGGGGCCTGCAGCAGCGGATGCCGGGTGTCGTGTCAGGCGTGGGACTGCGTGCAACCGTCGCCTGGTCGGGCGCCACCCCGTCCGCCGCCGACGCCGTGGCCGCAACCAACACGGACATCTGGCGGGTCGCGCTGCTCGCGGCGCTCTTGATGAGCCTGGTGTTGATGCTCTATTTCCGTGCGGTGCCGGCGCCGTTGCTGTTGATCGCCTCGAGCGTCCTGGGATTGGCGGCATCGCTGGGGGTGTTCGTCCTGGTGTTCCAGGGCCCGCTGGGATATCCGGACGTCACGTTCTTCGTGCCGGTGACGGCCGGAGTCCTGCTCGTCTCGCTCGGAGCCGACTACAGCGTCTTCGTGATGGGTCGCATCTGGGAGGAGTCACGCACGCGCGACATGGCCGGGGCCGTCGAGGTTGCCCTACCGCGGGCCTCGCGGGCCGTCTCGATCGCCGCCGTGACCCTGGCGGCGAGCTTCGCGGTCCTGGCGCTCGTGCCCGTGCAGCCCTTTCGGGAGTTCGCGTTCATCATGGGCGTGGGAGTCCTGATCGACGCCTTCCTGGTGCGCTCGTTCCTGCTTCCGGCCCTGCTCGTCCTGGCTGGGCCGCGCGCTTTCTGGCCGCACCGGAAGGCCGGTCGGCGGTCGCCCTCCACGGCCGGCGGGGTGGTGCGCAGCTAGCGAACCGGTTCGAGCGGGTCCTGCCCCGAGGCCATGAACCTGGTCAGGCGGTCCTCGGCGATGTCGACGGCACGCGCGTCGATGTCGGCGCCGATGAAGTCGCAGCCGCCGAGCAGTGCTGCGACCCCGGAGGACCCGCTCCCACAGAACGGATCACAGACCGTGAAGCCGGGCTCGGAGCTCGCCTCCACCATGAGCTCGAACAGCCTCACGGGTTTCTGGGTCGGATATGCGGCGCGATGAATGCGCGGCACCGACCACACGTCCGGCAGATCGCGGCGCGAGACCTTCCGCCTGCCCTTGCTTGCGAACACGATCTGCTCGTGGCGCCGCCGGAAGTAATGACCCATGCCCAGGTGCACCTTGTCCCAGACCACGACGCCCTTGACGTCGAAGCATTCGCGAACCAGCGCGCCCAGCGAGAGCAGCGAAAAGCTGTCGAACATGACGTAGATGTGGCGGTTCGGACGGAGCACACGGTGACACTCACCGAGAAACACGGCGTACGACTCGGGATCGTCCGAGAATTCGTGGAACCACCGCGCGTTGTCGGGCTGGCCGTAGTGGCCGACGATCCGGCCATGCCCGAGTTGCAGATGGCGATTCATGCCCGAGTACGCCGGGTCGGTGATGATCAAATCGACTGATTCGGCGGGAAGCCCGCGCAGGAAGTCGATGCAATCCTGCGTGCGAATATCGAAGCTCCCGCGCGCATGGGTGGATCGCGCCGCGCCCGCTGTGCTCGAGGAGGTGTGTGCCGGGCGGGCGATCATCACGCGAACGGCCGTTCGCTCATCTCCGCAACTGTAGCAGCGGAACCGGCGCCGCTACCGCCGACTACACTGCCGACCGCATGGCACACGGCTTCGAGCGGCAGGTGCACGCACGCGAGGAGTACCGGCGCCGCAACCCGTCGTGGGTGGACAGCGTGAGCATGTACCGCTCGCTCATCGGGACGGTGTCGACGCCGGGAGCTCGCATCCTCGACCTCGGGTGTGGGCGCAACGGCCTCCACGGCGACGACCTCTCGTGCGTTCCCGGCGCGGCTGTCGCCGGCGTCGACCCGGACCCGGTGGCGCTCGCCGGCAACCGGGTGCTCGCGCATCGAGTCGTGGGCTCGGGCGAGGAGTTGCCGTTCGCAAGCGGGGCGTTCGACGTCGTGGCTTCAGCGTGGGTCCTGGAACATCTCGACCATCCCGGTCTCGTCTTCTCGGAGGTCCACCGAGTGCTCGGGCCCGGCGGCCGTTTCGTGTTTCTCACCCCGAATGCCTGGAACTACAACGCCTGGATGATCCGGGCGGTCCCGCACCGGTGGCACGCCGGGCTGACACGTCGCCTCTATGGCCGCGGTGAGGGCGACGCCTATCCGGTGCGGTATCGCGCCAACAGCAGCACCTCCCTGCACGGGCTCCTCAAAGCGGCCGGCTTCGAGCACACCGATCTGACCTACAACGGCGACCCGTCATACCTCGCGTTCAACCGCCCGCTGCTCGAGGCGTCCTTCGGGATCGAACGCATCCTCGACACCTCATGGCTCCGCGGCACGCGCGTGCACATCCTGGGCGTCGCCCGAGCATGAGCGGAGTCCCCGGCGTTTAGACTCTGCCCGTGTCCATCGACATGACGACCGAGCAGCGAGAGATCGTCGGCATGGTTCGCGACTTCGTGGAGCGCGAGATCCTCCCGGTCGCGCACGCCCTCGACCACGATGACATCTATCCCGACAGCATCGTGGACCAGATGAAGCAACTCGGGTTCTTCGGCTTCGCCATACCCGAGGCGTACGGCGGCACAGGCCTCGACTACGCGACCTACGCCATGGTGTGCGAAGAGATCGCGCGGGGATGGATGTCGATCACCGGCATCATCAACACGCACTTCATCGTCAGCTTTCTCATCGACAACTTCGGGACCGACGAGCAGAAGCAGCGCTTCCTTCCTCGCATGGCGACGGGCGAATTTCACGGCGGTTTCTCGATGAGCGAGCCCAACTGCGGCTCCGACGTCCAGGCGATTCAGACCCGGGCGATTCGCGACAACGGCGAATACGTCATCAATGGCACCAAGATGTGGGCCACCAACGGCGAGCACTCGACAGTCGTCGCGACGCTTGTGAAGACCGACCCCGACGCGACGCCGCCGCACCGCGGCATGTCGTGCATCCTCGCCGAGAAGCAGTATCCCGGGTTCACGTCATCCCGCCATATCGAGAAGCTCGGATACAAGGGCGTGGAGACGACCGAGCTCGTCTTCGAGAACAACCGTCAGCCGGCGGCGAACCTGCTCGGCGAGGTCGAAGGCCAGGGCTTCAAACAGATGATGGCAGCGATCGAGGTCGGCCGTGTCAACGTCGCCGCGCGCGGCGTCGGCGTCGCGCAACGGGCATTCGAGCTGTCGATCGCATACGCGCAGCAGCGCCATGCGTTCGGCGTGCCGATTGCGCAGCACGAGGCCATCCAGTTCAAGCTCGCCGACATGGCCACCAAGATCCAGGCGGCGCGGCTGCTCACCAACTACGCCGCCCGCAAGAAGGACGCCGGCGAACGTGCCGACGTCGAGTGCGGCATGGCCAAGCTCTTCGCCAGCGAGACGTGCTTCGAGGTCGTCAGCGAAGCGCTCCGGGTGCATGGCGGCTATGGTTTCTCGAAGGAATACGAGGTCGAGCGTCTCTACCGGGATGCGCCCCTGTTGATCATCGGCGAGGGGACCAACGAGATTCAGCGCCTGATCATCGCCAAGGGCTTGCTCGAACGTCACCGCATCAGCGCGTGATCACCTGCAGCCCTGGCACACCGGCAAGCCGCGAACGCATGACCTCGATCGCCGCCGCCTGATCGTCAACGAGCAGGAACCGCCGGCCGAGCTCGGCGGCAGCGGCGCCGGTGGTGCCGCTTCCCGCGCACCAGTCCACCACGAGATCGCCCGGACGCGACGACGCGGCCACGATCCGCCGCACGATCCCGAGCGGCTTCTGGGTTGGATACCCGGTGCGTTCGCGCGAGGACGTCGGCACGATGGTGTGCCACCACACGTCGGTCGGCAGCTTTCCGCGCGCGGCCCGTTCAGGCGTCTGGAGCCGCGGCGCCATGTATGGCTCGCGGACGACCTCCGACGCGTCGAAGTGGTATCCGCGCGCGTCCTTCACGTAGACGAGGATGACGTCGTGTTTCGCGGGCCAGCGGCGGGTGGCCCTGGCGCCGTAGTCATACGCCCACACCACCTCGTTCAGGAAGCAGGCCCGCCCGAAGATCTCGTCGAGCAGCACCTTGCAGTAGTGGGACTCGCGCGGATCGATGTGGAAGTAGAGGCTCCCGTGCGGGGCGAGGATTCGCCGGCTTTCCTCCAGTCGCGGGCGCAGCCACCCGAGGTAGTCGTCGAAACGGTCTTCGTATCGGGGGCCGCTCCGGCGCTCCACCCGATAGTGCCGTCCTGCAAACCCGAGGCGCGTTGCAGCGGTATCAGCGATCGCGCTGGTCCGCAACCCGGATCGCGGTCCACCGGTGTTGAAGGGCGGATCGACATAGACAAGGCCGGCACATCCATCGGGGAGCGACTGGAGCACCTCGAGCGCCTCGCCCTCGACGATCGTCGCCACATCCCTCGACCAGTCGGGGCGGAGTCGCTTCGCTGCCACGTACAGTAGGTTGCACCATGGACACGAAGGCACTCGGCGCGGCGGCCGGGCCGGACCCTGCGGCCGAGCACGTGCATCCAGCTGACCACGGGTCCGAGACGGTCAAGACACCCTTCCTGGGCGGCTGACCGGCATGCAGTTCGGCCGCTACTACGAGGAATTCGACGTCGGTGCCACGTACAAGCACTGGCCGGGAAAGACGATCACCGAGGCGGACGATCATCTCTTCTGCCTGCTGACCATGAACCACCATCCGCTCCACACCGACGCTCACTACGCGGAGACGAAGACCGGCTTCAAGCGCAACGTCGTTGTGGGCAACCTCGTGTACAGCCTCGCGCTCGGGATGAGCGTTGCGGACGTCAGCGGCAAGGCGATCGCCAACCTCGAGGTGGAGTCGCTCAAGCACGAGAACCCGACGTTCCACGGGGATACCATCTACGCGGAGACGACCGTGCTCGACAAGCGCGAGTCGTCGAGCAAGCCGGATCGCGGCATCATCACGGTCGAGACGCGCGCCTTCAATCAGCGCGGTGAGCGCGTCTGCATCTTCAAGCGTCGCGTCATGGTCCCGAAACGCGAGGCCGGCGAGTTGCAGCCGGCGGACATCCCTGCCGGCGGCAGTTGACGTGAGCGCGGGAAGCGCTGAGGCCGCCGCCCGCTACAGCGTTCGGCCGCTGCTGCCCGGACCGGCCGACGCGCTGCGCGACGCTGTGCTCCGGCTGGGTCTGCCACCCGAAAGGCTGACCGTCCTCGCCGAGCGTGGCGCCGTCGAAGCGCTCGCGGTTCGCGGGCTGAGCTCGGACCAGATCCGCGTCATCGAGCGTCTCGTCGCTGAGGGGGGTGGCGAGGTCCTCAGCAACCCGAACGGCGATCGCGCAGTGCTGCTCATGCCGCTCATGACCGCTGGGATCCTGCCGATGCGGCTCGCCGCCTGGAGTGACAACACCGGTGAGGTCGGCGCGGCGATCGCTGCCGTGCTGATGGCTCGCGGCACGCCACCACCGCCGCTGGAGGTGCCGGGACGTCGCCTCGAGTTCGGCAGACGCACGTTGGTGATGGGCATCCTCAACGTCACCCCTGATTCATTCTCGGGTGACGGTGTCGGAGACGACCTGAGCGCGGCGGTGAGCCGAGCCCAGTCGCTGGCCGCCGAGGGCGCGGACATCATTGACGTCGGGGGCGAGAGCACACGGCCGTCAAGAAACCGCGAGGAGGTCTCCGTCGAAATCGAGTTGGCGCGCGTCGTGCCGGTGATCCGTGAGCTCTCGGGCCAGCTCCAGGTCCCGATCAGCATCGACACGCGCAAGGCCACGGTCGCCGCGGCCGCGCTCGATGCCGGTGCGGTGATCGTCAACGACGTCTGGGGACTCCGCGGCGATCCAGGCATGTCCGAGGTCATCGCCGCTCGTCCGGGTACGGGCGTCGTGGCCATGCACAACCAGCACGGCACGCAGTACGGCGACCTGATGGAGGACGTCTGCCTCGGTTTGCGCGAGAGCCTGGCTGTCGCGGAGAGAGCCGGAATCCCGCTGTCGCAGGTGATCATCGACCCCGGATTCGGCTTCGCCAAGACGCCGGCCCACAACCTTGAGTTGGTGCGCCGTCTCGGCGAGCTGATGGGCATGGGGCACGCGGTGCTGATCGGTCCGTCCCGGAAGTCCACGACCGGCATGCTCATCGGTGAGAAGGAGCAGACGCATCGCCTCGAGCCCAGCCTCGCGCTGGCGGTGCTGTCGGTGCAGGCCGGCGCTCACATGGTTCGCGTCCACGACGTCGTGGAAACGGTGCGCGCGCTCCGCGCCGCCGACGCGGTGGTTCGCGGCACGCCCGAGGCGCTTCGAGATCTTCCGATCCCCGGCCCGACCGGGTGACCGCGGGCACCGTCGCGACCGACACGGCGTGGCTGTCACTCGGCACCAACATGGGTCATCGTGGCCGGAACCTGGCACAACTCCGCCAGGAGCTCACCAACGGGGGCGTCACCATCACCGCCGCGTCGCCCGAGATCCTCACGCGGCCGGTCGGTGTGACCGCACAGGCCGACTTTCACAACCAGGTGGTCCGCCTGCACAGCCCGGAGCCCTGGCCGGCCCGGCGCTGGCTCGAGCACAGCAAGGCCGCCGAGGTAGCGGCAGGACGGCGGACCACCTATCGCTGGGGGCCGAGGATCGCGGACGCGGATATCCTCATGCTGGGCGAGCACGGCGAGGTGCACGTCCGGGAACCGGGCCTGACCGTTCCCCATCCCGAGATCGGCAATCGTCCCTTCGAACTGCAACTGCTCGACGAGGCCGGCTTTCAGCCGGAGTAGCCCTACGACGAACAAGTCGTGCTCAGATCGGCAGGCGGTCGGCGAGCTGCGGCACAAGCTTCAGCGCCGCGTCGATCTGCTTGGCGACGGTGGCCAGGTCGGGCTGCTTCTCGAAGTCGAGGAACCATGAATGCTCGGCGGTGAACTTCTCGACGAGAGTCGTGGTGCCCAGCACCGCGATACCCACGTGCACGCTCGGCTTGTCGTCCTCTGAAAACGCCTTGCCCAGCAAGGTCTGGACCGTCTCGACCCAGCCGCCCACCTCGTCGAGATCGTGCAGCTCGTATCCACCGTCACCAAGCACGAACTCAGCCTCCACGTCGACGAACGCCTGGGGCGTGATCTGCTGGTGCGGGCAGTCCTGCGCCTCGTCGTCGTCGTGGTACAGCTCGCAGTCGGCACCCGGACCGTACGCGGAGATGAAGGTGAGGAGGGCATCCCACGTGTAGCTGACGTGCACGTGGTAGCGGGGTGGCGGCTCGCCGATGAGCCGGACCGTGCACTCGAAGCGGCGTTCGCCGAGGCCGGGCTCGAGGTGATGGCGGACATCCTCGATGCCGAGACCGGCGGCGTCGATCGCCTCGAGAAGGTCGGACGCGAACTCCTCGTACGACGGAAACGTCGGACGGTCGGCTCCTGCCGGCTCAGAACCCGCCGGGCCGGCGCCGGGATGCTCAGACATCGCTCAGCGCCCCGGGCGCAGGTGGCGAACCGCCAGCCGGAGGATGTTGGCGCCGACCACGAGGACGAAGAACAGCACGATGGCGATGACCAGGGGCAGTTCGACGTTGGGAGTGGAATACGTGTAGGTGGCGAGGAAGGCCGCCGCGAACAGGGCCACGGCGATGACCGAGAGGGCACCGACCGTGGCCGCCGAAACCGGGTCGGTCTGCCGGATCTGGACGGAGGGCTCGCGAGGATCGAGCATGGGAGGAGTTCGCACCATGCCGAGTGTACTTTGCGGCCCCCTCACATCCGCGAGCATCTTCAGCGTCTGAGCCCCGCGAAGCGGTACCCGATGCCCGGGACGGCGAGGATGTGGCGCGGTTGCGCCGGGTCCGGCTCGATCTTCCGGCGCAGATTGCGCACGTGGACGTCGATCACCCTCGTCTCGATGGGATGCTCGTAGCCCCACACCGCGCTGAGTATCCGCTCGCGGGAGAGCACCTTCCCGGCGTTCGAGGCCAGGTACGAGAGGAGGTCGAACTCGGTGTGGGTGAGGACGATGTCGTGATCCGCGCGCGTCACACGCCGCTCAGCCGTGTCGATGACCAGGTCGCGGAAGACGAGGCGCCCGTCGGCAGGCTTGTCGTCACCGCGCAGCTCCTTGGCCCGGCGCAGCTGCGCGCCGATACGCGCGAGCAACTCGCGGGGCCGAAAGGGCTTGGCGACGTAGTCGTCGGCGCCGATCTCCAGGCCGAGAACGACGTCGATCTCGTCGTGCTTGGCGCTGAGGATGATCACGGGCATTCGATGGCCGGCTCGGCGGATCTCGCGACAGACATCGAATCCCGACAGATCGGGCAGCACGACGTCAAGAACCACGATGTCGGGGTGGAAGACCTCGAGGCGGGCTAAGGCCTCGCCGGCCCGCTCTGCCTCCTGGACGGTGTAGCCCTCGGTCTCGCATGTGAGGCGCACGGCCCTGCGGACGAGCGCGTCGTCATCGACCACGAGCACGCGCACCTGCTGTCCATCCACACAAATTCCTCGAAGTGGGCTCGCGTCATTCTGGAGTATCGAACCTCGTTCGGAACGGTGAAGGGTTGCTACTATACGGGCCGACTCCAATTCGGACCGCCTCCTCAGAGACGGTCTCCCTTCACAAGACTGGAGACCCGCATTCGTGCAGACCCAGGGTTCCCTTCATGACGGTGGGCTTGCCACGCTGCTCCAATCGATGCAAGCAGAGCGAGCAACCGGCACCCTGACGATCGACAACGGCGGCGACAGCGCCTCGCTGTACTTCCTGTTCGGACACCTGTTCCACGCCAACGGGCCGGGCGGGCAGGGCGAGGAGGTCGTCATCGATGCCCTGGGCTGGGACGACGGCTCGTATCAGTTCGACCCGCGAGCCAAGCTCCCCGCAGAGGAGACCATCAAGGCTTCCCCCGCCGAGTTGATCGCCGCCGCCGAGAGCCGTACCCCTGCCGCCGCGTCCACTGGCGCGTCGACGTGGCCGGATGCCGCGCCGGCGTACTCGGCTCCCGAGACGTACTCACCCGCGCCGGCCGCAAGCCTCCCCGAGCCGATCGAGGAGCCTGCATATGCGGTCGCGGGCGCGCCGGCGGCAGAGTCCGCCGCCGAGACGTACGAACCGGCCCCCGCCGAGCCGGCTCCTGCTCCGATGCCTGAGTTCATTCCGGCCCCCGCGACCCCGGCGCCCGAGCCTGTCAGCTACACGTCGGCGCCGGAGCCCGTGTCCTACGAGCCGGCCTCCGCAGCCGCCGCACCTGCGGCATCGCCTGACCGCCCCGTTGGACCCGCTCCCGGTGGGGCCGCCGCCAGCAGCCCAACGGTGCGCGTCTATCCGCTTCCCTCCGGTCGCGCCCATTACGAGGGGCTGAAGAGCGCCTTCGTCGACTTCCCGCGCCTGCTCCGGACGCTGCGGTCCGATCGCCATACCGGGTACGTGAACCTGAGCGGCAATGGCTACAGCGGCGTGATCCTGCTCAACGACGGCCAGGCGCTCCAGGCCCTGTGCAGCAATGGCACGGCGGTCCAGGGTGAGGCGGCCTTCCTGCAGATCCGGCGGCACATGGACGCGGGAGATGGCGTCATCGACGTCATCGAGCTCGAGGGCGAGACCGTGACCGCGCTGGCGCAGCTGTTCACCTCGCCGTACCTCTACAGCGGGTTGCTCGGGCGCTTCGTCAATCTCGAGGCGCTCCTCGAGTACCTCGCCGAGGAGCACGTGAGCGGGTCGGTCGTCGTGCAGACGCCGAACGAGGCCGGGATCATCCTGCTTCGCGATGGCGACATCCTCGGGACCTATACCGAATCCCAGCGATCCCTCGACAAGGCGACCAAGGCGGTGGCTGCGCTGGCCAGCGACCGCCAGTCGGTCATCGAGGTCAAGGGCGGCGACGGCGAGATCGCAGCCATCGACGTCGACGCCGCGCTCAACCGCGCGTACTAGCCGAGCCGGGCACGCGCTCGCCTCCGGCGGACGCCGGGGCGCGCTCTGGGGGGTGGCCGCGCTGATCTGCGCCTCGCTCGCGGGGTGTTTCAGCAGCCCGCCGCAGATCATCCAGCTGGTTCCAAACCGCGGCGCTGTGGGCGTGACCGCGGATGCGCCGGTCACCGTGGAGTTCGACCGCGCCGTGGTCACGGCGTCGGTCAAGGGCCGCTTCTCCGTGAACCGCCGGATTCCCTCATGCGACCTCGATCAGGCCTTCGGCGCGGGGCCGCTGGCCCCGTGCCGGATCGTCTGGCTTCCCGGAGACACCGGTTTCACCCTGCTCCACCCCCGGGCGATCTTCGCCCCGAGCACCACGTACACGTTCACCCTGGCCGGCGGCATCAGCGACCCGACCGGGGTGGTCAACTCGGTCGACCACCAGTGGACGATCACCACCGGGCCGGCTCCGGCGATACGGTCGGTTCAGCCGGCGGACGGCTCCAGGGATGTACCGGTGGACACGCCGATCTCGGTGAGCTTCTCAACCGCCATGGCCGCGGCCGCAACCGAGACGGCGATCACGCTCGACCCGCCGGTGCCGGGAACGCGGGTGGTGCGCAACACGCGCGATCCGAGCCGGTTCGCGGTGCTGCCCGGAGCCATTCTCCAGGCCGGCATCACCTACCGGCTCACCGTGACCAGGGCCGCCACCGACATCGATCATCAACCGCTCGTCGCCGGCGCCACCGCGACGTTCGCGACCGCGGGCATGTCATCCGGTCCCCACGTGGTGGTTCTTGCCGGCAAACCTGGTGAGGGCGCAACCACCGTGCTCGTGTCTCCGCTGGCTCCGGCGGTTGCGGGCGAGCCGATCTCGACGGAGGCGGTGCTGGTCGCGCCGGGCTGCCCCCGTCCGTCGGGCTGCGGGACCGCCGCATTCGGCGCGCCGCTCTACGTCTACGCCGCAGCGGCTCTCTCGCCCGGCGGAGGTTGGATGGCGGTGGTCGAGATAGACACCACCGTGAGCGGCGCTCCGCCGGTCCTGCTGGTGATCGACCCCGCCAGCGGGACCGTGGTGACGAGCTTCGCGAACTCGTCCCTGCCGTCGTGGTCGCCGGACGGCTCGACGCTGGCGTTCTCGCGAGACGGCAGGGTCTCCTTCTTCAATCCGACGACCGGTGTGCTCACCAACCTTCCGCCAGGGGATCCGCTGCTCGCTCCCGCAGTCTGGAGCCCGCTCGGCGAGCAACTCGTCCTCGCTGTTGCGGGACCGTCCGACGTCGAGCACCTCCAGCTCGCGGACTCGGTGGTGCTCGCCCGGTATCCGATCGCGGGCGTGACCGGCGCCTCGAGTGACGCTGCGATCTCGCCGGAGGGCTCGCAGCTCGCCTTCCTGCGCACGGCGTCCGGCGCCCAGGGCACCTGGATCGCCGGCATAGGACCGTCGTCCACGCCGCCACGCCTGCTCGACCCCCTCCTCCAGCCTGTCGGCTTCACCGCGACCGGGACCCTCCTCGGTATCCGGCGACCGCAGATCGGCACCGCCACCCTAGTCCTCGTCAGTGTTGCTGGAGATGAGCAGATCCCGGTGGTGTCAGGTCCGCCGTCCGGCTCCCTCGGCAGCGTGGTGGTGGCACCCTCGGGCCGCCAGTTCGTGTACCTCAACGCCGACGCCGGCGGCATCGTCCAGGCGTATATCGAGAACGTGGACGGAACCAACGTTCAGACGATCACCGACTTCGCGCCGCGCACCCTGGTTGCGGCGTCGGTGGCGGTGAGCGGATGAGAAGGCTGCTCTTCCTCATCGCGGACACCGGCGGCGGGCATCGGGCCGCGGCGACCGCCGTCGAACGGCAGATGGCGGCCGATGTCCCGGGCGAGTTCGACATCACCATCCTCGACCCGTTCACCAGCGCCACGCCGAAGGTGATCGGCGGCACCGCCGGGCTCTACGGGCCCATCACCAGGCACGCGCGCTGGCTCTGGGGTGGCCTGTATCACTCGACCAACAGTCGCGCCGCGGTGAGCCTGCTCGAGGCAACCGTGCTCCGGTCAGTGACCGACGCGGTCACCGGAGCCATGGAACGTATCGACCCCGACTGCGTGGTCTCCTTCCATCCGCTTCTCAACCACATCAGCGTGCGCGCGACGCGCAGCCGGGCTCGCCGAGTCCCGGTGATCACGGTGATCACCGACCTCGTCGACATCCATGTCGCGTGGACGTGCGCGGGCGTTGATGCGGTGGTCGTTCCTTCACCGGGCGCGCTCGACCAGTGCCGCCGAGCGGGCATCCCCTCTTCGCGCTGCCATAACTTCGGCCTGGCCGTCGACCGGCGATTCACGGAACTCCCCAGCGACCCGGACGGCATCGCCTCGATCCGGCGGCGGCTGGGACTGCGTACCGACGCGTTCGTGGTGCTCGTGTGCGGCGGTGCCGATGGGTCGGGCGGGCTCGTCAAGCACGCGCGGGCGATCGCCGCCTGCTCGTCCGATGTCGACCTGGTGGTGATCTGTGGGCGAAACGACCGCGCCCGGGCGGCGCTCACCGGGTTGCGCGCAGCGAGTGGACGCCCGGTGCGCGTCGTCGGGTACGTGGACAACATGGCCGAGTGGATGCGCGCCAGCGACGTCGTGGTTTCCAAGGCGGGTCCCGGGACCATCGCCGAAGCGCTCTGCTGCGGTCTGCCCCTGCTCCTCGTCTGGTATCTGCCCGGGCAGGAGCGCGGTAACGTGGAATGGGTGGTCGACATCGGTGCCGGGCGATATGTCCCGCGCGACGAGCAGCTCGTCGACGCTGTGGCTGAGCTGGCCGCTCCCGGGTCGGAGGCACTGGCCGGCATGCGGGTCGCGGTGAAGGCGGCCGCCCGGCCGGACGCCACGCGGCGCATCGCCGGGTTGATCGCTTCGACGGCCGGTCGCCCCGGGTGAGCGTCGACGCGCCGACCGTTGATGCGCCGGCTGAGCCGGCCGGCACCGCAGCGCCACGGTGCTCGATCGTCCGCCTCCGCGTCCACTGTTTTCGCAACTACCCGGAGGCGACCGTGCGTTTCGGTCCCGGACTCAATGTCATTCATGGCCAGAACGCGCAGGGAAAGACCAACCTCCTGGAGGCCATCGCCACCCTCGCGCTGACGCGCTCACCAAGGACCACCAGCAGCGGCGATCTCCTGCTCTGGAGCGAGGATGCGGCACTCGCCGAGGCAGACGTGGCGCGTCCTCCCGCCGAGGTCACGCTCTCCGTCCGTTTTCAGCGCGATCCATCGACCGGCCGGGTGTCGAGAGTCACCGCCGTCGATGGAAAGCCGCGTCCAGCCAGGGGCGTGCTCGGTGTCTGTCCGGTGGTGCTCTTCTGGCCGGAGGACCTCGCGCTCGTACGCGGAGGGCCCGACGGACGCCGGCGCTTTCTTGACGTCATCCTTGCGCAGACCGATCCGCAGGCGGTGGCGCACATGTCGCGGTATCGCCGTGTGCTCGAGCAGCGCAATGCGTTGCTGCATCAGTTCCGTCTCGGCGGCGGCGCGCGCGATTCGTTGAACGGCTTCACCGGCGAGCTTGCCCACCATGGCGCCTGGCTGGAGGTCGCGCGCTCGCGACTCGTCGAGGCGCTGGCCCCGCTGGCGGCGCTCTCGCTTCACGATCTCAGCGGTCATCGCGAGCGCATATCGCTGCGTTACGCGCCGGCCCACATCGCCTCCATCCCTGACACCGTCGAGGCCGCAGAGCAGGTGCTGCTGGGCATCCTGCGCGAGCGCGCGTCCGAAGAAGCCGCCAGAGGAATCACGCTGGCGGGTCCGCACCGCGACGACCTCGCGTTCGACCTCGATGGTCGCGCAGCGCGCGGCACGGCTTCACAGGGCCAGCAGCGCAGCATCGTGCTGGCGTGCAAGCTCGCCGAGGTCAGGTACCTTCAGGACGCCGCGGGTGTCGCTCCGGTCATCCTCCTTGACGATGTCCTCAGTGAGCTCGATCCCGAACGTCGCGGCAGCCTGCTGGCGCTTCTGGCCCAGGGTCACCACCAGGTGCTCGTGACCGCCACCGAGCCGCTCACCGAGATCGCCGATTTTGCCGAGGTGCTCCATTTCACGGTGCGCGGCGGGGTGGTCACGCGGGACGAACGCGGGTGACCGAGCAGCGCCTTTCGGATCTCATCGATCCTGCGCTCCGAGGTCTGGGTGTCCGTGTCCAGGTTCGTGAAGAACGGCTCAGGCTTGCACTGGCGGACGTGGTCGGCGACGGCCTCGCGTCGATGTGCCACGCCGAGCGACTCGATAGGGGCGTGCTGGTGATCGCGACCGCCAACAGCGCCCTCGCGCACCAGCTGCAGATGGATGCGCCGCGAGTCATCGATGCGCTCAATCAGCGCGTCGGACAGGACCTCGTTCGACGGATCCGATTCAAGGCGATGTGACCCGGCAGGTCAGGCGACCCGCACCGGCATGATGATGCAGAGGTAGTCGTCCTTTCCCACGGGACGGATGACTCCAGGCTGCAACGACCCGTTGAAGGACAGCTGCACCTCGTCGGAGTCGAGCGCAGAGAGTGCGTCGAGCATGTATCGCGCGTTGAACGCGATCTGCACGTCATCGCCCTTCACCGTCGCGGTCAACGGTGCCTCGTCGTCGCCGACCTCCGCGGTCTGCGCCAGCAGCGTGAGCGTGCCGTCGCCGATGCGCAGCCGTACCGGGTTTGCTGCATCGCGTGCGAGCACCGCGGCGGTCTTGGCCTCACGCAACAGGGATGCTGTCGAGAGGCTCACGGTCGTGGTCGACTTGCCCGGAATGACCTGCGTGTAGTTGGGATATGTCCCTTCGATGAGCCGTGACGAGATCTCGACATCCTTGAGCGTGAAGAACACCTGGTTGCGAGCATGCGCAAACGCGATGCCAACCGTCGGGCGGTTGGGATTCACCGCGCGGGCGACTTCCGAGAGATGGCGCGACGGGACGATCACCGACGTGACCGGCGGCGTGCCGTTCACGGTGACATCGATGGTCTTCACCGCGAGCCGGTGACGATCCGTTGCCGCCAGGGTGAGCCGGTTGCCCTCGATCTGCAGCAGCACTCCGGTGAGCACGGGCGAAGCCTCGTCCGAGCTTGCCGCCATCACCGTCTGGGTGATCGCGTTCTGCAGCGTCACCGCGTCGACCTCGATGGACGTCTCGGTGTCCCGCGCCGGGAGCGGTGGAAATTCCACCGCATCGATGCCGTGGACATTTGCCCGATGGACGCCGCCGGTGAGCTTCAGCACCTGCGTCGTCGGCTCCAGCTCCATGGTGCAGGGCGCATCGCTGAGTGACGAGACAAACTCTCCCAGCAATCGCGCCGGCACCGTTATCCGTCCTTCCTCGAGAACCGTCGCCGGCACCGCAACGGTGATCGTGAGATCGAGATTTGTGGCCGTGACTCGAAGACCGTCGGCGCCTGTCTCGAGCAGGACGTTGCTCAGCACCGGCAGCGTTGAGCGAGGCGATACCGCGCGGGACACGAGCCCGAGCGCACCACTGAGGGTCGAGGACGAGACTGTCGCTTTCATGGACGTTTCCTCTCTGGAGGCTGCGTTATCACCAAACTCGATGAGTATGACCTGCGGAGTCTAGAGATCAGTAGACGATGTAGTAGTGGGGATATGGGGGACAACCCGATAAGCGATCTCATCGAGCCTCCGGTGGCGTTGCCGGCCTGTGCGCAAGTGGCATGCGTTTCGCACCGGTTGTCCACCGGTGGTGGGGTTCCGCACTTTGTCCACATGCCGTCCCTGGCTCCGACAACAGGGTTGTCAACGGTTGTGGAGCTGCTCGCGGATGGCGCGCACCTCACCCTGAAGGCGGACGTCCTCGCGCATGAGCTCGGTGATCTTCTCGATCGCATGCAGCGCCGTGGTGTGGTCCCGGCCCCCGAACGCGCTCCCGATGACGGGGAGAGACAACTCGGTTGCCTCGCGAATCAGGTACATCGCGACCTGCCGCGGGAACACGATGTTCTTGTCGCGTCGCTTGCCCTTCATCTCCTCGACCGAGATGCCGTAGTGCGCGGCGACCGCCAGCTGAATGGTCTCGATGCTCACCGGGGTCGAGTCCTGGACGGGGATCACGTCGCGGAGGATCTGCTGCGCGGTTTCGAGCGTGATCTGCTGTCCGTTGATCGACGCGTGCGCGAGGACGCGGATCAGCGCGCCCTCGAGCTCCCGGATGTTCTTCTGGATCCGATGGGCGATGAACGAGCACACCTCGTCCGGCACCAGCTTGCTGTACGGGCCGAGCTTGGTGGTGAGGATTGCCAGGCGGGTCTCGAAGTCCGGGGGTTGGATATCGGCCATGAGGCCGCCCTCGAAGCGGCTCCGCAACCGATCCTCGAGGGTGGGAATGTCCTTGGGCGGCCGGTCGCTGCTCACCACGATCTGCTTCTGGAATTCCTGCAACGCGTTGAACGTGTGGAAGAACTCCTCACGAGTGTGGTCCTTGCCGGCGAGGAACTGGATGTCGTCGATCAGCAGGACGTCGACGCCTCGATAGCGCATCCGGAACTCGGCGGGGCGGTTCTCGACGATCGAGGCGACCATCTCGTTCATGAACTTCTCGGAGGTCACATAGGCCACCTTCGCGTTTCGATGCGACTCTCGGACGGCGTGACCGATGGCATGCATCAGATGGGTCTTCCCCAGACCCACGCCGCCATAGAGGAAGAGCGGGTTGTACGCCTTGCCCGGCGCCTCCGCCACCGCGCGGCAGGCGGCGTGCGCGAACCGGCTCGAATTGCCGACGACGAACGTGCTGAAGGTGAACGCGGGGTTGAGCCGTGAGTCGTTGGCGCCATCCTCGGGCTCGCTCACGTGCGCGTAGGTCGGATCCGGGACGTTGGGTGGCGCCTCGAGCGGTGGCGAGCGCTCCGGGTCGACTGTGATGATGACCTCGCAATCGCGGCCGAGCACCCCCGACAGGGTCTCGCGGATCAGCGGGACGTAGCGCTCACTGACCCAGTCGCGAGCGAACATCGTGGGCACGCCCACCGTGAACGTATGCCCGTCGGAGTCGACAAGGACGGCGTTGGCAAGCCATGCCTCATATCCGGGGCGGACCACCTGGAATCGGAGCTCCTCCTGCGCAACTTGCCAGAGTTGCTGCGGATCCATGCTCGCAGTCGAATTCCCGCTCTCCAGGACGGGTTCGACCCGTGTCGCCTGGTCACCGACGACGCCGACGCCGACTGTTCGATCCACTCGTACCTCGCCTTGGCCTGCCGAACACAGCGCAGTTATCCACAACTTGTGCACATCGGTGGATAAATGCATGGCCGCTGGTGGCCGGGGGGCTTGGTGAGACGTGTGGAGGTGCTTCCCGCTCCCGCTGCAGCCTGGGGAGTCTAGCAATGCGCAGCCCCGGTCACAACCGGAGCGAGCGCACCACCGCTCTGTGATCTCGCGACGGCAACTCCAGGCCGATGAAGGGCGGTCGACCGCTGCCTTGGTATACTCGCGACGCAACCCCGTCGGGCGGAACGGTGCCCAGAGCGCCCCCGACGCGATCAGTGTCTCGGAGAGACGGCCATCAAGCGGACGTACCAGCCCAAGAAGCGCTACCGGCGTAAGACGCATGGCTTTCGCATACGCATGGCGACGCCGGGCGGACGCCAGGTGCTCAAGGCACGCCGTCGGAAGGGCCGCAAGCGCCTGAACTCCGGCCCCCACGCGATGAACCCGCGGCATCGCCTTCCCGGGCGACGCCGGATTGCGGCGGTGCGGGATTCCGGGAGCGAGGCACGCTCGGGCGCGGTTAGGGTTCGTGCTCTCCCCGGCGAGTCGGCTGTCTCGCGTGTGGCTTTTGCGATACCCGGCGCCGCCGGCGCGGTGAGCCGCAATCGCGCTCGTCGCCGGCTGCGCGCGGCGATCGGCCCGATCCTCGCGGAGCATCCTGGGCTCGACCTGGTCGTGAGCCTTCCGGGGCGCGCCACCGAGATGAAGTTCGACATCCTCCGCGGATCCCTGTCGGCGGCGCTCGCCGCCGTGTCCCGGTCGACACGCCTGAAGGTCAGCACGTGAGACGCGCCAGCCTGGTGTTCATCCGGCTCTACCAGGTGACCATCGGCCCGCTCTTCGGGATGATGAGCTCGTGCCGCTACGAGCCCACGTGCTCGCATTACGGCTACGAGGCGATCCAGAAGTTCGGTGCGCGCCGGGGCTGGTGGCTCGCGGTGCGCCGGATCGCCCGGTGCCATCCGTTCCACGAGGGTGGTATCGATCCCGTCCCCGAGACGTACATCAGCTGGCGAGCGGCCCGTCGCGTGCACCGTGATGCGACCCAGCACGGGAGCGCAGCGTGATCGCGGCAGCCACGACCACCAGCTCCTCGGGGTTCAATCCGCTCTCGATCTTCTCGATCCTGCAGGTCCCGTTCTCGTGGGTGCTGCGCGAGCTGGTCCTGGCCTTCTCGCATGTCGGGCCCCTCAGCGCGATCGGAGCCTTCGGGCTCGCCGTCATCGTGCTGACCCTCGGCATCCGAGCCGTGCTGTTCCCGGTCTTCGGGTGGCAGCTTCGGACGTCTCGGCGGATACAGGCAGAGCAGCGTCTGGTCGCGCCGCAACTCCAGGAGCTGCGCAAGAAGTACAAGAAAGAACCCCAACGCCTGAGCCAGGAGATGAACGCGCTCTACAAGGAGCATGGCATCAGCCCGTTCTCGAGCCTCACCGGGTGCATCCCGGCGCTGGTGCAGATGCCCGTATTGATCGGCCTGTACCAGTCGATCAGGACGGTCACCGGGACTCTCGCGAACGCTGACAAGCACTTCCTCTGGATTCATGACGTCACCCAGACCGCGCAGGCGGCGTGCTGCTCTCACGGCCTGGGAGGCCTGGTCACGCAACCGCAGTTGCTGATCCTGCCGCTCATCGCCGGTGCGTTCACCTTCGCCCAGTCGCGAATGATGATGCCCCCGGCGCGTCCGGACATGTCCGACCAGGAGCGCTCCATGCAGGGCGTCACCAAGCAGATGTCGTTCATCTTCCCGGTGATGATCTTCGTGTTCAGCTTCCTCTTTCCGCAGGGGCTGGCCATCTACTGGGCGACGGGAACGATGTTCATGGTCGCGCAGCAGTACCACCTCCTCGGCTGGAACGGCCTGGTGGTGCCGGACTGGTTCCCGGGCGCAAAGCGCGTCACCGCACTGACGATTCCGCGGACGCCGGTCAAGACCGGTGCGGGCTCGGGCAAGACCACGGTTGTCGTCACTCCTGGCAGGAACACCCGAGCCCGGAGCGGCGCGGCGAGGCTGACGAGCGGTAACGGCACCAAGCCTGCGAGCGCCAACGGCAGCAAGCCGGACACGGCCGAGCAGGAGCCGCCGGTCCGTTCGCCGAGCGCGACGGGACGCACGCTGGCGAGACCCAACAGACCGAACCGGCGGAGGCGGCGTCGCTGAGCGCGGCGTCGAGGGAGAAGTGGTGAGCGAGAGCAGGGTGACCGAGGTCGAGGCCGAGACCGAGGACGGCGTGGAAGCGCGCGGGTCGACGATCGAGGAGGCCGTTGGCGTCGCGCTCGCCCAGCTCGGCGCGAACCGCGAGCAGGTCGAGGTGCAGGTGCTGTCACCGGAGAGCCGTGCGCTCCCGGGCGAGCGTCTGTCCACCGGTGAGCGACGCGTGCGCGTGTACCGGATCGACGAGCACGCCGCCAATGCGCGGGCGCTCCTCGAGGAGCTGCTGACGCGAATGGAGGTGCCGTGCCGGGTCAGCGTTCGACGGGGAACCGGGACGGTCACGTCCTCCTCGGGCGGGCCCGTGATCCTCGATATCGCGGGTGACGATCTCGGCCTCCTGATCGGGTGGCGTGGCGAGACGCTGCGCTCGCTGCAGACCGCGCTCAACCTGATGCTCGGCGAGGAGGGCGTGGAAACGCGCCGGGTCATCCTCGACGTCGAACGCTACCGCGCCCGCCGTGAGGACCAGGTCCGCGAGCTGGCCCAACGCCTTGCGCTGCGTGTCAAGCGCACCGGCGAGCCATACACCCTCGACCCGATGCATGCGTATGAGCGTCGCGTCATCCACATGACCCTCGCCGATGATCCGGACGTCACCACCGAGAGCTCTGGCAAGGAGCCGGCGCGGCGCGTGGTCATCAACCCGACCGGCCCTGCCCTGGGCGGTCCCCCGGAGCGATTCGAAGGAGCCCGTCCGGGCCGGTCGTCCGGGCGGCCCTTCTGACCGAATTCAGCGTCACGTCGCTGGCCGGCGGGACGAGGCTGACGGCCGTCCCGCTTCCCGGCCGCGCCTCGGTGGCGATCGCGTTCATGGTCGGCGTCGGGTCACGCTATGAGTCCGAGGCCGAGAGCGGGATCAGCCACTTCGTTGAGCACATGGTGTTCAAGGGCGGGCGGCGGTTTCCGACCGCGCGCGACGTCAGTGAGGCGATCGAGGGTGTCGGCGGCGTGCTCAACGCGGCAACCGATCGCGAGGCCACCGTGTTCTGGACGCGCGTGCCGATCGCCAAGCTCGGGCTGGCCGTCTCGGTGCTCAGCGACATGCTCCTCAGTCCAGCCCTTGACCCGGAAGAGGTCGTCAAGGAACGCCAGGTGGTGATCGAAGAGCTGCGGATGTACCAGGACAATCCTCAGGACTACGTGCAGATCGCCTTCGACGCGCTGATGTGGCCCGATCACCCGCTCGGCTGGGATGTCGCGGGACGGGAGGAGACGGTGCTGTCCTTCACCGCCGACGACTGCCGACATCACCTCGAAAGGCACATGCTGCCGTCGACGCTGGTGGTCAGCATCGCCGGCGGCTTCGAGACCGACGCCGCGGTCGTCGAGATCAGCGACGCCATCGGCCCGTGGGCGGACACACGACGCGGAAAGCCGGAGCCGCCCGCCCCGGCGACGCCTCCGTCGGGTCCGCCGCTCCGCGTCATCCGGCGGAGTGCCGAGCAGGCCAACATCCTGGTGGGCGCGCGGGCTCCCTCGTACAACGACCCCGATCGCCATATCGCCGAAATCCTCAACGTGATCCTTGGCGAGGGCATGTCGAGCCGGCTTTTTCTCGAGCTCCGCGAGTCACGCGGGCTGGTCTACGACGTCCACTCGTTCATGAGCCGCATGGCCGACACAGGGGTGCTCGGCATCGGGCTGGCCTGTGAGCCGCGCCAGGCGGCGACCGCGCTCCAGGCCGCAGTCGTCGAGCTGCGCAAGCTCGCAGAGGAACCGGTCGGTGATGCGGAGCTGACCAAGGCCCGCGAATATGCCAAGGGCCGCCTCCTGCTGCAGCTCGAAAGCACGTCGGCCCTCTGCGAGTACGCGGGCCAGCAACTCCTGCTGCAGGGGAAGATCGTCGAACCCGAGGAGTTGGTGATGCGCCTCGAGTCGGTCGACGCCGCACAGGTCAGCGAGCTCGCGGCACGATTGCTCAGCGCCGGGCTGCGGGCCGCCGTGGTCGGCCCGTTCCGCAGCGAGACGCGCTTCGAGAAGGCGATCGCCGTCTGATGTCCGCCTGTCAGACTTTCGCGCCGTGAGCCTCGAACGCACCCTCGTCCTGGTCAAGCCCGACGGCGTGCAGCGCCGTCTCATCGGTGAGGTGATCGGCCGTTTCGAGCGCCGCGGGCTCCACCTCGTCGCGCTCAAGATGCTGCGGATGGATCGCGACCTCGCCGAGCGTCACTACGCGGAGCATCGGGGCAAGCCCTTCTTCGCAGGGCTCGTCGACTTCATCACCTCGGCGCCGGTCGTGGCCATGGTGTGGGAGGGTGACGACGCGGTCGCGCAGGTGCGCTCCATGATGGGAGCCACCAACCCCTCGGCGGCCGCGCCCGGCAGCATCCGCGGCGACCTTGCAGTCAGCATTGGCAATAACGTGGTGCACGGCAGCGACTCGCCGGGTCGTGGCGCGGTGGAGGTCGCGCTGTTCTTTGAACCCGCGGAGCTCATCGAGTGGAGCGGCGTCGACAGCATCTGGGTCAACGGCTGACAGCCTCAGCTCGTCAGGTGCCGGCTACTGGTCGAGCGGGTCGGTCCTCACGTGGTCGTGCTCGGTTCGCGCGGCGGCCAGCCGGCGCATTCGCCGGCGGCGCCAGCGCCAGGATTCGAATGCGGCGATGCCAATCGCCGGAACCGCCAGCGCGGTGGTCATCGGCTCCAGCGTCGGCCCTGTGCCGAGACCGCCGAAGTGATCGATCGGCCAGATGCGCAGGATCGCCTTGGCGAGAATGTTCTTGCGAGGGACCAGCCCGAACACCCGCGAGTCGCTCGAGAAGTTGCGGTTGTCGCCCATCACGAAGTACTGGCCGGCCGGGATGGTGATGGGCAGCTTCGATGGTGAGGCCATGCCGGTTGACGCGCAGCAGAAGTTGAGCGTCGTCCACGGCCCCGGAGGAAGGTAGGGCTCCTTCAAGACCTGGAATGGGCCCTTGCCGCCCGGCTTGATGAGCACCTCGGTGGGATTGTGAGTGCCGTCGATCTCGAGAGTGTCACCGGGAACCCCGATCACGCGCTTGATGAAGTCCTGGGTGGGGTCGGTCGGCGGGATGAGGATCACGATGTCGCCGCGCGACGGGTTGCCGCCGAAGTCGTAGGAGATCTTGCTGGCGAGGAGCAGGTCCTGGTTCTGCAGCGTGCCCACCATGCTCTCGCCGTCGACGCGCACGGTCTGCAGCGCGAACGCGATTGCCACATACAGGATCACCGCGATGAGGAGCACCTCGATGGTGTCTCGGACCCATGATCCTCGCCACCAGGGACTGTGCGCGCTCGTCGCTTCGGGGGGAGGGAGTACCTGAGCCACTCGCGCCGATTATGAGGGGCCGGGCCGGTGCCACCACGTTGTCCCCGTGATGCGCTGCTCCATCATGGGTACGTGACAACGGGGGTTCGCCGCTTCACGGGGGTCCTGATCGCGGCTTTCGCGGTCCTCGTCGTCCCGGTTGCCGCCTCGGCGCATGCTCTTCTCAGCGCCTCGTCGCCGCCCGCCGGAAGTCATCTCGGCATCGCTCCCGGGGTCGTGACGCTCGAGTTCGACCAGCCCCTCAACGCCAGCCTCTCGCATGCCACGGTCATCGATCCGACGGGTCTCGACTGGACGGGGAGGGTCGACAGCGCCTACGAGATCCGCATTCCGATGGCCACGAACGCGTCGGGCATCTACACGGTGGACTGGACCTCGGTGAGCGACTTCGACGGACACCGCATCAGCAGCAGCTTCACGTTCGACGTTGGGATCGCCGGCGCTTCGCCCGTGCTGGCTGCCAACGCGGTTCCCGGCCCGCAGCCCTCCGACATAGCGATCGGGGTCGTTAAATGGGTCGAGGCCCTCGCGCTGCTCTTTCTTGCTGGGCAGGTGCTCGTGAGCAACCTCGCCAGGCGATCGCCGCCGCTCGACTGGGTGATGCCGAGCTTCCGCGCCTCGAGCCTCGCACTTTCCGCAGGGCTCGTGGCCGTCTGGTCCGAGGCGACGGTCGGATCGGGGGGGCACAGTCTCAGCAACTACGTGGCGTTCTTCAACGGGTGGTCCGGAGTGGCCTTGATCGCCAGACTTGTCCTGGAAGCTCTGGGACTGATCGCGGTCGTGCGTGGATGGCGAATCCTTCCCCTCTTCGTGTCGGGCGCCCTGGTGATGCTGGCTGCGTCCGGCCATGCCGCGGGGGTGGACCCGGCCTGGTACGGCATCGGACTCGACGCCGTGCATCTGCTCGCCGCGGGCCTCTGGGCGGGCGGGATCGCGGCGCTCGCGGCGGTTCGGCCCCCCGGGGGATGGCGATCGAGCGATGCGAGAGCGCTGCTGGCCAGGTTCACGCCGGTCGCGCTTGGGGCATTCGTTGTGACCATCGTCGCGGGAGGGCTCGAAGCCATCAGTCAACTCGGGTCGATCCAGGCGCTCTTCGACACCGCCTACGGGCGGGTGCTGCTCATCAAGATGGCCCTGGTCGCCCTGATGCTCCCGCTCTCGGCGATGGCGTGGCGCCTCAAGCGCCCGCACATCCGCGTCGAGGCCGCGCTCGCCGCCGGCGTGGTTGCGGCCGCCGCGCTGCTCTCGTCGTTCCCGTCGCCACCCACGGCGGCGGCCCGGCAGGTCGCCGAGGACGCCGCATCCACGCCAACCGCGGGATTGCCCTCCCCCGAGGAACTCACCATGGCTGGGCCCGCCGGGCCCGTGCTGGTCGGTCTGAGCCTCTCACCCGGATTGCCCGGGGTAAACCGTGCGACCGTGTACGTGCTCACCGTCGACGGCACCGCGGCCGCTCGCGGAATCGCAGCGAACATCGCGGTGAACGGTGTGTTCAAGGCGTTGCTCCCCTGCGGCGACACGTGCCGCGAGGCGACGATCGACATCAAAGCGGGCGACCACATCTGGGTCGATGCGCTCGACGGGGGCTCGAGCGGCGAGGCGAAGTTCGTGATCCCATCGCTGCCCGCTCCTCCCGGCGATGGACTGCTGACGAAACTGGAGGCGGCGATGAAAGCCCTCACCTCATACCAGTACAACGAGGTCCTCAATCCGGATACGGAGAACATTCGCGGAAGCTATTCATTGGTGGCGCCGGACCGGATGACCTGGACGGTCAAGAATCCGGGCAGGCCCGCGGGTACGGTCGTCTGGATCGGGACAACCCAGTACATACAGAACGGGCCGGGCCAGCCGTGGCAGCAACAGACGTCACCGCAAGCGGATGTGCCGTATTTCGTCTGGGACCAAGTCCGACCTCTGACCAACGCGCACGTCATCGGCCAACAGACGCTCGACGGAGTGCCGACCACGATGGTCACGAGCTTCGCGAATTCGCAGACCACGCCGATCTGGTTCACCTTCTGGATCGACGCGAGCGGGCTGGTTCGGCAGCTGGCGATGGACGCGCCTGGACACTTCATGACCGACACCTACACCAGCTACGACAAACCGGTGGATATCGCCGCCCCGACGGGGTGATTGCGGCTGCGCGATGCAGCCCCCGGCTGCCAGAATGTGAGCCGACCACCACTTGGATCAGCGGAAAACACGAGGCACAAGATGGCCCTCCTGACCCAGACCCCATACAAGGCCAAGACGTTCGATCTGTCCGGGCTGACCGGCATCTCCGACAACACCCTCGAGGTCCATTTCGGACTTTATGCCGGTTATGTCAAAAACACGAACCTGCTCAATGAGCAGCTGGTCACGATGCAGCAGGCGGGCCAGGGGCTTGCATCGAATCCCGCGTACTCCGAGATCACGCGCCGGCTCGGCTTCGAGTACAACGGAATGGTCCTTCACGAGTGGTACTTCGGAAACCTCACCAAGGCGAGCGGTGGTGGCATCTCATCGTCGTCGGCGCTGGGTCGCGCACTCGGTAAGTCGTTCGGCGACATCGACACGTGGCGCAAGGACTTCACCGCCATCGGCGGAATGCGCGGAGTGGGCTGGGCGGTGACCTATCTGGACACCGCAACCGGGCGGCTCAGCAACCACTGGATCACGCTCCACGAAGACGGCAACATCGCCGGCTTCAAGCCGATCGTCGTCATGGACGTCTGGGAGCACGCGTTCCTGCTCGACTACAAGCCGGCGGATCGTCCGAAGTACATCGAGGCCTTCCTCGCCAACTTCGATGCCGATGCATCCGAGGCACGTCTGACCGGCGCGGCGGACCGGCCCGTCGGCTGAGTCCGCCCCCGTCGAATCGCTCCACTCGTGCCAATCAGGCGCTGTCGATCCAAGAACCCTGAGCTGACTCCGGAGTCAATTCGTTCTTAGAGCGGGGGGCCGCCGAGCTTGCGATACAACTCGTCGAGGTCGGATTCCTCCGACCAGTCGATGACGATCCTGCCGCCGCCGCCTTTGCGACGCTGGAGGCGGACGGGAACACCGAGCGCGTGCTCGAGGCCGCGACGCAACGCCACATCGTCGGGCGCTGCGTCGTCACGGAGGGCGGCCGGAGCGCGCCGGGGTGCCTCCGATGACCGCGTGAGCCGCTCCTGGACTGCGCGCTCGGTCTGGCGCACGTTGAGCCCGTCGGCGATGACCAGGGCCGCCACGGCCTCCTGATCGCCCGCCAGCGGCAGCACCAGGAGAGCTCGCGCATGGCTCGCGGTGAGCCGGGCGTCGGCGACGGCCTCCTGGACCGGGGCAGGGAGATCGAGGAGGCGGATGGCGTTCGAGACCCCCGACCGGCTGCGTCCCAGGCGTAGCGCGATGGCCTCGTGGGTCAGACCAAAGGCATCCGACAGGCGGGCGTAGGCGGCTGCCTCCTCCATCGGATTGAGATCGGTTCGGAGCAGGTTCTCGGTGAGCGCCATCTCGAGCTGGTGGCGGCTCGATTCGGCTGCGGGGCGGACGATCGCCGGGATACTGGACACGCCCGCGAGTTGAGCTGCCCGCAGGCGTCGCTCGCCCGCCACCAGGATGTAGGTCTCGCCCTCGCGCTGGACCACGATCGGATGGAGCAGGCCGTGCAGCCGTATCGAGTCACCGAGCGCTGCGAGGGCGTCGGGTTCGAATGCCCGGCGCGGCTGCTCCGGGTTGGGCGCGACCGAGTGCGGGTCCAGGCTGATGAGTGGCGATCCCTCCTCGGCTTCGGCCTCGTTGGTGAGCAACGCGTCGAGGCCGCGGCCCAGTCCGCGGCGTCGGAACGCTCGGGGCGCGGCCGCGTCGCTCACACCGGACTCGGGAGACCCGCAACCGACGGGACCACCCCGCTCTGGATGCGCGCATCGAGGTTGGCGCTCAACTCCCGGTAGGCGATGGCACCGCGGCAGGTTGGGTCGTACAGCGTGATCGGCATTCCATGGCTTGGCGCCTCGCTCAAACGCACGTTGCGAGGGATGAGGGGGGTCAGCAACTGATCACCGAAGCGGGCCCGAACCTCGTCGACGACCTGGTGGGCCAGCGCGAGCCGGGCGTCGAACAGGGTCATCACGATGCCCGCGATCCCGAGGGTCGGGTTGAGGTCCTTGCGGAGGAGCGCAAGCGTGTGCATGAGCAGGCCGAGACCCTCGAGGGCATAGAACTCGCATTGGATGGGGATGAGCAGGGCGTCGGCCGCGACCACCGCGTTGATCGCCAGGAGCCCGAGACTGGGGGGCGAATCGATCAGAACATAGTCGTCGTCAGATGCGAGCGCCTCGAGCGCGTACTGAAGCCGGCGTTCCCGGCGCGCCAGATCGACCAATTCGATCTCCGACCCGGCCAGCGCGATGGCCGAAGGGACGACGTCCAGCCCGGGGACGGCAGTGTGCAGACGTGCCTCGGCGAGCGATCTCCCCATCACAATGACGTCGTAGATGCTGATCTCGACGCGGCTTCGGTCGATGCCGAGGCCGGACGTGGCATTGGCCTGAGGATCGATGTCGATCAGAAGCACCTTCCGGCCCATCTCGGCGAGCGCGGCGCCCACGCTGACGGCCGTGGTGGTCTTTCCGACACCGCCCTTCTGATTGGCGACCGCGAGAATGCTAGGTGGCACGGTTAGCGGCTGATTATGGCCACATCGTCGCGCCCGGCATCCGGACCATGAGTTATCCAGGGTTTCCCCAGGCCATGGGACGCGAACTCCGGCGCTCGCGAGTTGGAGAGGCCATGCCGCCTGCGCCGCCTGTGGAAAACCCGCTTCCCCTCCCCGGCTCCAGAGCCATTGTTCCTCACGCAACTTGACGGTGAAACAACACCGGCGCTATGGTATCTCCCCGTGGCCAGCCCAACCCCACTGAGCGGCCGCGATTCGGTCCCAGGGAACCCTCGGCAGGACGACCTCGCCGTGGGATTCCTCCTCGGCCTTCTGGTGGGCGAGGGGCACTTCGGTGGCGATGGCCGGCAGCCTCAGGTCACGCTGCGAATGCACGTTCGACATGAGGAGACCTTCGAGTGGCTGCGCGACAGCTACCCGGGCAGCGCGCTCTACGGCCCGTACCACCACGGCGGACGCTCCTACTACCAGTGGTCCGCCCGAGGCAGGTACTTGCGGGAGGTTCTCGCTCCGCTCGTGCAACGCCACCGCCAGTTGCTCGACGCCTACACGGTGAACCGCTTCGACACCATGTGTGAGCGGTACGGCATCGCCCTCAAGGGCCCCGAGGCCCCGTCGGGCGCCTGAGCACGCCCCGCTACAATCCGGGGCGATGCTGGCTCCCTCCGCGCACCACTGGCGTCTCCTTACCGCGACCCCTCCACGTGAGGTGTTCGCGGTCATGGAGCAGATGATCGGCACGACGCCGTATCGCTTCGAAGTCCTGGGCGAGAGCGAGGCGCGGATTGTCGAACATCGCCGCCGCGGGCTGTTCGGGCAGTGGGGCCGCCCCAGGATTCGCACCCGGTGGGTTCGATGCCGCGCGGTGGCGGGCACGGAAGGGACTCTCGTCGAAATCGAGGCCAGCTCAGGCGGCGGCTTGATCGCAAAGGCGATGGGCAAGGCGGACCGCGGTCCGTTGACCCGCGCGCTCCAGGTGATCCGGCTGCTCACCGCCGGGGCCGGAGACGCCCGTACGGTCTACCGGGACCGCCGCATTCCGCCGGGCCCGGTCACGCTGGTCGCGTCATGGGCGGGAACGCCATATCGCCTTTTCGCGGAGCCGCGCCGCGACGCCGCGCGCGGCCGCGAGATCCTCACTGCCAGCGAGGTCGTGGCGCTCGATGAGCGCAGCGGCCACTTCGTGAAGGTACGCGTCGCCGGCGCGGACGAGGGCTGGGTCGAGAGCGACCAGATCGTCCCGTCGCCGGCCGCCTCGACCCGTGCCGCACAGGTCGAGACGGCGCGTTTCACCTGATAAAGCCGGTGACTGGCTCGGGCCGCGGCAGCGCCGCGGTTAGCGCAAATGCGTGGAGAGACCGCCGAATGCGACGGTTTGCGCCTCTCTCCGAGTGGTGACCTGGCTCCCTGCGGTCAGCTCTCCACCACTGCGCTGGTCGGGAAGGAGGTGGTACTCGAAGAATCTGTCATGGGCTAGGTTCCTCCTTTTGCCTGAGTGCCACGGCACCGCGTCCGCATGCGTCGTGTTCGAGGCGGGGCGGGTCCGGGCCGAGAGACGCTTTTCAAGTGTATCCCGGTTTGGGCGCGCAGCGTGACTGACGGCTCGAGCGGCCACCGCCTCGATGACTTTCGCTCGGCGCCGCGGTGCAGACCTCCGACGGTCGTCACGTCGGAACCCTGTAGCGGATGGTCGTGGATGGCGACTCATGGGGCCCGCACGCCCTGCTCGTGCACGAGACCGAGTGGTTCTCCGGACGGGTCCCGGGCTCGGGACGTGGGAATCGTGGTGCGCCCCAAGGGGTTGCTCAAACGCGACCTCCTCGTCCAGGTGCGATTCCTCGGTCGAGGCGACGACCTCGTGCTGTTCGTGCGCATGACCGCCGAGGACATCACCAAGCTCGCCGACTAGCCGCGGACTCAAGAGCCCTGATCAGAGCGGCAGACGACCCATGAACCCCGTGTCACGGGGATGCCAGTACGCGATGCGCTCCTCGCCGAGCCGCCAGCAGAGGTAGACGGGCTTCTCGTCCCGGACGGCCGCGAAATCGACGAGGCCGGTGGCGGGATCGCGGAGGATGACGCCGAGCAACTCGATCTCCGCGGCGAGGCGCTGCGCATCGTGGAACGGTCCCGAGGCTCGGATTGCGGCGGACGCGGAGCCGTTGGAGGACACGGCGTGCCCGTCCATCTCAGCGTCCTGATGCATTGACACCTGATGGGCGCTCAGCAACGCGGTGAGCAGCTCGGTCAGCTCGGGCAGCAGAGCGGTCGCCTCGGCATGCGTGAAGACCCGTTCCACGCAGCAACCATGCCAGACGGGACCGCCGGCGTCGAGATCAGTAGATGCCGAGCTCGAGCTGGGCCTCGTCCGACGCCATCGTGCGCGGATCCCAGGGCGGCGTCCACACCAGGTTGATGTGCACGTCGCGCACGCCAGGCAGTGGCGCGCAGACCGCGTGGGCCTGGGTCTCGATGATCGGGCCCATGGGGCAGTACGGCGTCGTCAGCGTCATGTCGATGGTCAGCAGGCCGTCGTCGTCGATGTTGGTGTCGTAGATCAGGCCCAGCGACACGATGTCGAGGCCGATCTCCGGGTCGTAGACCTCGCTCAGCGCAGCCCGGATCAGCTCATTCGAAGCCTTCGCCTCCTTCGGGGTGGCGTCCTCCGAAGCCTTCGCCTCCTTCGGGGTTGCGGTCTCGGTCGTCGAAAGCGGCTCCGTCGTGCTCATTTCTCGATCCTTGCTGCGGGAGTGGCGGCGGTTTCGGCGAGACCCTCGAGGAGGGCGTTCCAGACGAGCGTGGCGCACTTGATCCGAACCGGGTAGGCACGCACGCCACGAAGCGCTTCGAGATCCCCGATGTCACCTCCGTCGTCCGATGAGGCGCCGTTACTCGTCAACATGGCCCGGAAGCGCTCGGCGAGCGACGTGGCACCTTCCACGGTCATCCCGGTCACGGCCTCACAGAGCATGCTGGCCGACGCTTGACTGATCGAGCAGCCCCGGCCCACGAAGCCGATCGCCGCCACAGTGCCGTTGTCGAGCCGGTAACTGAGGTCGATCTCGTCGCCGCAGAGCGGATTGTTCGCCTCGATGACCCGGTCCGCAGGGTGCACCGACTGATGGTGACGAGGGTTGCGATAGTGGTCGAGGATGATCTCGCGGTACAGATCGTCGTCAACCGGCGCGGAACCGAGTGCCATGGCTCCATCGTAGTCCAACCGTTCGCGCCCAAAACCTGAGAATGGACCCATGGCTCGCACAGATGTCCTCGCGCGCACCGGAAAGGGCAGGGCGGACCCGGCATTCTGGCTGCTGATCGGGCAGCTGATCATGTTCACGGGAGTCGCCGCCGTGTTCCCGATCGCCCCGCTCTACGTCGCGCACCGAGGCGGCAATTCCATTGCGGTGGCCATCTTCATCGCCGGTCCACTGGTGGCCAACACACTTGTCCAGGTCCCAGCCGGGCGACTCTGCGATCGGTGGGGGCGCAAACCATTCCTCATCGGACCGCGGCTCGTCTACGCCTTTCTCTCGTTGTTCCTGTTCTTCAACATCGGGACGCTGCCCGTGCTCACCGGCATTCGCATCATCATGGGCGCGTGCGCCGGCGCCTACGTTCCCGCACTGCGCGCCGCGCTCACCGACCTGAGCCCGCCCGAGCAGCGCGCGCAGCGCTTCTCGCAGCTCCAGGCGTACGAGATGGTCGGGTTGCTGGTCGGCCCGTTTGTCGGGGGTGCGGCCGCGCTCTGGCGCGATTCCGCAGTGTTCGGCATCACCGGTCTCTCCATGTTCATCGGCCTCGGCGCTATGTTTCGTGTTCCCGAGACGCGTGCCGAGGTCGTCAACACCACGGTCCGCAAGGAGCGATTCCGCTGGTGGCGTATCCGTGGGATCGTTGTGCCGATCGCGGCGCTGTTCGCGGTCGGCACCATCTGGTCGATGTACGACGTTGTCTGGCCTCAATATCTCGCCGCGCGTGGGCAGAACCCTCTGGTCATCGGGCTATCGGTGAGCCTCTTCGCACTGCCGATCCTCCTGCTTGCGCGCGCCGGAGGGCGCCTGGCCGACCGAGCGGATCGCCGCAAGCTGGTGACCGCAGGGCTTGTCGTCGTAGCCGCATGTGCCGCCACCTACCCGTTCCTGCAGATCCTGGCAGTAATCCTGACGGTCGGCGCGATCGAGGCGGTGGCGACGGTGATCCTCGAGCCGAGCCTGTTCGCCGTCATCGGCGACAGCACGCCGGAGGCGGTGCGTGGACGTGCCATGGGGATTGGTGGCCTGTACCAGTTCAGCGGCATGGCGTTCGGCGCCGCGGTCCTGGGGTCGCTGTATGGCCTGAACGGCGGGCTCCCCTTCTGGTGCGGCAGCGGCATCCTGCTCTGCGGAGCGATGGTGTGCGCCGCGTGGCTGCCGGGACGGCCACCGGTCTCGGTGCACTCCCCACAGCCGGCGGCGTTCCAGATCCTCGAACGCGAGCAGGGTTGAGGCCGCTGTGAGCAAGCGTCGAGCGTCGTCCCCACCAGCGGGCTCGCGGCTCCTCCTCGGCCACGGCGCTTCGGGCACCGCGGAGTCGATGCGCCCATGGGTGACCGAGCTCGCGAAGCACGGCATTGCGGGAACCGCGCTCGACCTCCCGAAGTCGAACAGCGAGCGGGCAATCGCCGTGTTCCGGACGTCGCTCGAGGAGCAACCCGGCGCGGCGATCGGCGGCCACTCCTACGGCGGCCGGATGGCGAGCATGCTCGCCGCGGTGCAGCCTGTCAGCGCGCTCGTCCTGCTCAGCTATCCCCTGCACCGTCCGGGACATCCCGATGAGCTGCGCACCGCCCACTGGCCGCAGATCCAATGCCCGGTTCTGCTCCTCTCGGGCGATCGCGACCCCTTCGCGAAGGTCGACCTGCTGCGCTGCGAGGTGAGCTCCCTCCACGACGCGGAGCTGGTCATCTACCCCGGCCTCGGGCACGGCCTGCTCTCGGTGCGTGTGGAGGCCGCCGCGCGAATCGCGGCGTTCCTCGTCAGCCGGATCTAGACGCGAAAGACCCGGCGGACCTCGCCAAGCCCTTCACCGAGAGCGTCGATCTCCTCGTGCGTCGTGTAGAGGTACACCGACGCCCGCGCCATCGACGGCACGTCGTAGCGGGCCATGAGCGGCTGGGCGCAGTGATGGCCGGCGCGCACCGCGATGCCGCGACGGTCCAGGATGGTGCCCACGTCGTGGGCGTGCACGTCGGCGAGGTTGAAGCTCACCACGCCGCCGCGTGCCTCGAGATCGCGCGGACCGAAGATCGTGATATCGCCGACTTCGTCCAGAACATCGAGGAGATGGCGGGTCAGCGACATCTCGTGCGCGTGGATGCAATCACGACCGATGGCGTCGATGTAATCGCAGGCGGCGGAGAGGCCGACCGCGCCGGCGACGTCGGGCGTGCCCGCCTCGAACTTGTGCGGCACGCTGTTCCAGGTGGTCCGCTCGAGGGTGACGCGGCTGATCATGCTGCCGCCACCGAGGAAGGGAGGCATGCGTTCGAGCAGCTCGGGGCGTGCCCACAGCACGCCGATGCCCATGGGGCCGCACATCTTGTGCCCGCTGAACGCGATGAAATCGCAGTCGAGCTCGCGGGCTGAGAAGCTCATGTGCGGCACAGACTGTGCGGCGTCGAGGCACACGACGGCGCCCGCCGCATGGGCTCGCTCGGTGATCGTGCGGATGTCGTTGACCGTGCCGAGCACGTTGGATTGATGTCCGATCGCGACCAGGCGCGTCGGCTCGGCGAGCAGCTCGTCGAGCGTGCTCAGATCGAGGCGACCGTCGCCGTCGATGTCGATCGCCGCCAGCTGCAGCCCGCGCCGCTCAGCGGCGAGCTGCCACGGGACGAGGTTGCTGTGGTGCTCCATGACGGTCACCACGATCCGATCGCCCGGTTGGAGCAACTGCGTCGCGTACGACGATGCCACCAGGTTGATCGCCTCGGTGGTGTTGCGAACGAAGACCACGCCTTCGGCGGGCGCGTCGATGAAGGCCGCGACCCGTGCTCGAGCCTGTTCGAAGGAGTCGGTCGCCTCATTGCCGAGCGTGTGCACGCCGCGATGGACGTTGGCGTTGCTGGTCGCGTAGTAGGCATCGATGGCTTCGACGACCGCGCGCGGCTTCTGCGAGGTCGCCGCCGAGTTGAGATACACCAGCGGGTGGCCACCGACCTCGCGCTGGAGGATCGGAAAGTCGGCGCGGATGCGCGCGACGTCGAGCCCGGGCACGGTCGCGATGGGCGCGCTCACTGCGCGGTGACCTCGTCGGCGAGCGCCACGCGGAGCAACCCGTCGCCCGTGGTCTCGACGCGATGCACGCGCACCGGCTCGACCGCCGGCAGTGAGAGTGGCTCGCCGGTGCGCAGATCGAAGCTCGATCCGTGCAGAGGGCATTCGATCACACAGCGATCGATGTCGAGGTCGCCCTCGCTCAGGGATGCCTCTGCGTGGCTGCAGGTGTCATCGAGCGCGTAGAAGGTGCCGTCGACGTTGAAGATCGCCACCGGGGTGTCGTCGATCTCGACCCGGGCGGCGCATCCCGGCGGGATGTCATCCGTCTTCGCGACGTCGATCCAGCCGTCGCTCATGACGCTTCCGCCGCGACCCCGGTCACGGATCCGCCGGCGATCTCCGCGTCGAGCAGCGTCCCGGCGAGGTCGGCGAACCCGCGATGCGGAACGCGGTCGAGGACGTCGTCCATGAAGCCGCGCACGATCAGCGCGCTCGCCTCCTCGGGCGGCACGCCCCGAGCCATGAGGTAGAAGCGCTGGTCGGCGTCGACGTGCCCGGCGGTCGCGCCGTGGCCGCACTTCACGTCGTTGGCGCGAATCTCGAGCCGCGGGATGGAGTCGGCCTTGGCGCCCTGGCTGAGCAGGAGGTTGCGGTTGGCGACGTAGCCGTCAGCGTGAACCGCCGTCGGCGCAACGTCGATCATGCCGCCATACACCGACCGCGCTCGGTCGCGAACGGCGACCTTGAGGAGCAGGTTGCTCCGCGTCTCCGGACCGACATGCGCCTGGAGCGATTGATGATCGAAATGCTGGGTGCCGTCACCGAAGCAGATACCGAGCACGTCGGCTTCGCTGCCCACCCCTTCGAGCAACACCTCCCACCAGACCTTCTGGAGGCGGGCACCGAGGGTGACCCCCATGAAGCGGAGCTTCGCGTTGGCGTCGAGCACCGTGCGCAGCAGGCCGATGTGCCAGACGCCCTCGCCCCACTGCTGCACGGTGTTGTAGTCGAGGCGAGCATCGCGAGCGGCCGAGAGGATCACCATGGCGTCACTCAGCAACGCCGCCGATCCGGTCGGTGAGGCATAGGCGTCGATGACCGTGAGCGCCGCGCCCTCGTCGAGGACGACCACCGTTGACGGGAAGACCGCGTGACCGTCACCGCCGGCCGGGTGGGCGATCCAGACCGGGACCAGCGCTTCGACGCCGCGCGGGACGTACACGAAGACGCCGCCCCGCCACAATGCGTTCCAGAGCGCGACGAACTTCGACTCGTCGGCGCGAACCGAGGCGAACGCGCGCTGCACCAACTCGGGGTGCACCAGAGCCGCTTCCTCGAGGGTGGTGATGATGATTCCCTGCGCGTGCAGCGTATCCGCTCCCTCGATCGGCGCCGGGACCGGCAGGTCCATCACGAATGCGGCCGTGGGCGCGGCCCCGTCCCGCTGGGCGCGCATCGCATCAACGACCGCGGCGTCGACCTTGTCGATGGGCGCGAACCGCTCCGGATGGAGCGCCGCGATATCGGTGCGCCGCCAGTCCTCATCGCGTTGGGAGGAGGGCATGGGCAGGGCCTCGTAGGCGTCCCATGCGATGTGGCGGCGTGCCGCGAGCCACGCCGGTGATGCCTCAGCCCGCGCTGCCGCGACCTCTTGCCCGAGCGCGACCGCCGCTGCGGGCGAATCGGCCAGCGGGGTCGTCACCCGATCGCGCCCTCCATGGAGAGGGCGAGCAGACGGTTGAGCTCGACCGCGTACTCCATCGGCAGCTCCTTGACGAAGGGCTCGAAGAATCCGTTGACGATCAGCGCTGTGGCGTCCTGCTCGCTGATGCCGCGCGATGTCAGATAGAAGATCTGATCCTCGCCGACCTTGCTGACGCTCGCCTCGTGTCCGATGGTCACGTCCGGGTTGTCGATGTCCATGTACGGATAGGTGTCGCTTCGCGACTCCTCGTCGAGGAGCAACGCGTCGCAGCGGACGCTGACCTTGACGTTGTGCGCCTTGGGAAGCACCTTGATGTGGCCGCGGTACGAGGTGCGGCCGGTGCCCTTGCTGATGGAGCGCGACACGATGTTGCTCGTGGTGTTCGGGGCGACGTGGATCGCCTTGCTGCCCGCGTCCTGGTGCTGGCCGTTGCCCGCGAACGCGGCGCTCATCACCTCGGCGTGTGCGCCCTCACCCATCAGGTAGACCGACGGGTACTTCATGGTGACCTTGGACCCGAGGTTGCCGTCGATCCACTCTACGGTCGCGTTCTCGTTGGCGATGGCGCGCTTGGTGACCAGGTTGTAGACGTTGTCAGACCAGTTCTGGATCGTCGTGTAGCGGATCTTGGCGCCCCTGTGCGCGACCAGCTCCACCACCGCGCTGTGCAGCGAATCGCTCGAGTAGTTGGGCGCCGTGCAGCCCTCGATGTAATGGACCGACGACCCCTCGTCGGCGATGATCAGCGTCCGCTCGAACTGCCCCATGTTGTCGCTGTTGATGCGGAAGTACGCCTGCAGCGGGATGTCCACCTTGACGCCCTTCGGGACGTAGACGAACGATCCGCCCGACCATACCGCGCTGTTGAGCGCCGCGAACTTGTTGTCGTTCGGGGGGATGACGGTGCCGAAGTACTTGCGGAAGAGCTCCTCGTGCTCGCGCAGCCCGGTATCGCAGTCGCTGAAGAGCACGCCCTGCTTCTCGAGGTCCTCGCGAATGCTGTGGTAGACGACCTCGGAGTCGTACTGCGCGCTGACGCCGGCGAGGAACTGACGCTCCGCCTGCGGGATGCCGAGGCGGTCGAAGGTCTGCTTGATCGAGTTGGGGACGTCATCCCACGACCGGCTCATCTCCTCGACCGGCTTGACGTAGTAGTAGATGTTCTCGAAGTCGAGCCCGGAGAGGTCCGCGCCCCAGGTGGGCATCGGCCGCTTGCGGAAGTGATCGAGCGCCTTGAGACGGAACTTCAGCATCCACTCGGGTTCGTCCTTGTGCTGCGAGATCGATGCCACGACCTCGGGCGAGAGACCCTTGGCGGTGCGGAAGACGGACACGTCGATGTCCGAGAAGCCGAACTGGTAGTCCTTGGTCAGCTCTTTTGCTTGAATCGCCATTGCAGCTCTCCCTTACGCAGTGGCGGCGGCGGCCGTCCCGAGAATTGGTTCGTAGCCCTCGCGCTCGATCTGCTGCGCCAGGTCCGCCCCGCCGGAGGTGACCACGCGCCCGTCATGAAGGACGTGCACACGGTCCGGGTGAAGGTGTTCGAGGATGCGAGGGTAGTGGGTGATCACGAGCACACCCATGTCGGGCCCGCAGAGACGCATGACGCCGTCCGCAACCGTGCGTAGCGCGTCGACGTCGAGACCCGAGTCGGTCTCGTCGAGAATCGCCAGCTTGGGGCGGAGCATGGCCAGCTGGAGGATCTCCATGCGCTTCTTCTCGCCACCCGAGAAGCCGTCGTTGATGTAGCGCGAGCGGAAGCTCTCGTCGATCTTCAGCTCCTTCATCTCGGCGCTGAGGCGGTTGAGGAATTCGCGGGCCGGCATCTCCTTCTCCTGGGCGCGCAGCGCGGCGCGGAGGAAGTTGACGGTGCTGACCCCGGGAATCGCGGTCGGGTACTGAAAGCAGAGGAACAGGCCCAGCCGTGCCCGCGCGTCGGCCGTCAGCGGCAGGAGATCGACGCCGCCGAAGGTCACCGACCCGCCGGTGACGGCGTACTTCGGATGGCCCATGAGGGTGTAAGCGAGCGTGCTCTTGCCCGAGCCGTTCGGGCCCATGAGCGCATGGATCTCGCCCTGTGCGACCTGAAGGTCGACGCCTTTCAGGATCTCCTTGCCCTCCACGGTGGCACGGAGCCCGGAGATCGAGAGCACCGCCTGGCTCATGTGCACAGCTCCTCGGAAGCGGGGGCCATCGAGTTCGATGAGTGACTGATCGGCCACCAGCTCGGCGAGCGTGGTCTGGCTGAGAACGGCGTCGATGCTCTGCTTGAGGCGCATCCAGAGCCCGCGCGACGCGCACTCGCCCTCACGCTGGCAGGTGCCGGTGACGTACCCGTGCGCGACGCACTCCACAGGAGACACCTCACCCTCGATGACGGTCACAACGTCGAGGACGCTGATCTGCTCCGCCGGCCGGGTGAGGGAGTACCCGCCGTGCACGCCGCGGGTGCTCTCGACGAGACCGCCGCGGCGCAGCTGCGAGGCGAGCTGCTCCAGGTAGGCGAGTGGAAGGTGCTCGACGCGAGCCACCTCGGCGATGCTCAGCGGACCGGCGCCGTATGCCTTGGCGAACTCGGTCATCATGCGAAGGCCGTAATGAGCCTTGGAGCTCACCCGCATGGAAAACGACGCGGCGGGCGGTGCGTTGGGATCGGAGGTGTGCCGGTGGGAGGCGCTCCGCGCCGTATTCGAGTGAATCCCGACTGTCATAGTCAGAATTATACCCGACCTGCCCGCAGGCCGAGAGGGGAGCGACCGTCGCTGAGATATTCTCGACCGGCGCCGATGCCAATTCCGCACGCTCGATTCGCGATCGTCCTCATGGTTTCGGGCGCCCTGGTCTTGGCCTGCGGGCAATCGACGAGCCCGAGCTCGCCGACGCCGATCCCGCTGACGGCGGCCCAGATCCAGTCCCGCTACGCGGTCGCCGCCACCCACTACAACCAGGGTGAGGCCCAGGTGGCGGCGACCGAGAACAGCTCGTGCGACGCCGTCAGCGCAGTCGTGTCGCTCGGCGCCTGTCAGACTGCCCTCAGCATCCAGCGGCAGCTGATCATCGCCTACGACAACGCGCTGCGAGCCATTCCCTTCAGCCAATCGGTCGCCACGGACGTTTCGCACCTCCTCGGCGATGATGCCGCCATCGAAAAGCTCCTCGAGCAGGCCGCGACCGCCCCGGATATCGCTGAGATCGCCATCGTTCAGCAGCAGGTCATCCCGCTGCTGGCCACGGCTGCGGGGGACGCGTCCGCGCTGCGATCGGCGATCGGGCTTCCGGCAGCCGCCTGACCGGCGAGCTCAGCGGCTCAGGGCAGCCGCGTGATCCCAGGCTCCCTCTTGGATCCGCGCCACGGCGCTCGCGATCACCGCGGCCGCGGCGTCGATGTCCTCAGGCGTGCTCGAGCGGCCGGTGGTGCAGCGCAGAGCCGCGGCCGCGAGCTCGTCCGGGTAACCCATGGCGCTGAGCACGTGCGACGGTAGCGGTGCCCCGCTCCCGCACGCGGACCCCGCAGACGCCTCGACCCCGTCCATGTCGAGCGCGGCGAGCAGCACGTCGCTCCGCACGCCGGCAACCGTGAAGGTGGCAAAGCCGGCAGCCTTGTGGGCGCCGGAGGCGGTCTCGACCGCACCGGGCACCTGCGCCTCGACGGCGGCGATGAGCCGGGCGCAGAGCGCCGCCTGGCGCCTGGTCTCGTCGACCCGGACCCGCTCCGCCACGGCGGCCGCGGCTGCGAACCCGACGATGCCGGCGACGTTCTCGGTGGCACTTCTGCGATTGCGTTCCTGCCCGCCGCCGGTGTTCTGAGCGGCGAGGGCGACACCGTGACGGACCCAGAGGGCGCCGACCCCCTTGGGCCCGTAGATCTTGTGCGCCGAGAGCGAGAGCAGGTCCACGCCGAGAGCGCCCGGATCGAGCGGGATGCGTCCCAGCGCCTGCACCGCGTCGGTGTGGACCAGGGTTGCGGGGTTGCGACGGCGCACCGCGTCGGCGATCCCGCGGACGTCCTGGACCACGCCCGTCTCGTTGTTGACGGACATGACCGAAACCAGCACGGTCTCGGCGGTGACCGCCGCAGCGACCGCCTCCGGGTTGACGCGGCAGTCCGGATCGCACCCGGCGACGGTGAGCGTCGCCGCACCGGTGGCCTCGAGATGACGCGCCGTCTCGAGGACGGCGTCGTGCTCGATGGCGCTCACCACCAGGTGACGACCGTGTTCCGTGCCCCAGCGCTCGAGGACGCCGCGAATCGCCAGGTTGTCCGCCTCGGTCCCGGAGCCGGTGAAGACGATCTCGCGCTGCGCGCATCCCAGCACCGCGGCGAGCCGGTCCCGGGCCGCATCGACCGCAGCGCGTGCCGCCCGCCCCGACCCATGCACCGACGACGGGTTTCCCTGAGTTGTCGTCAAGTACGGCAACATCTCATCGAGCACCGCAGCGGCCAGGGGCGTGGTCGCGGCGTGGTCGAGATGGATGCGGGTCACGCCGGGGCCGGCGGCGTCGCGATCGCGACCCGCACACGCTCGATGACCGCGTCGGTGAAATCCGTGGTCGAGGCCTGCCCGCCAAGGTCGGACGTGGAGATTCCCGCTCGGAGCGTCTCGAAGAGCGCGTTGCGGATGACCCTTGACGCCCGGCGGGAGCGATGATCCGGGACGAACCCGATCAGCGCTGAGGCCGCGAGGATCATCGCCATCGGGTTGGCGACGTTCTTCCCCTCGAGGCTCGGGGCCGTTCCGTGGGGCGCCTCAGCCATCACGACCGACGGCACCAACGGGTCGTCACCGAATCCCAGGAGCAGCGACTCGGCGCCGGCGATGCTGCCGAAGAGCGGCAGCACCAGGTCGCTCAGGCAATCACCGTCGCGGTTCAGTGCAGGGATGACCAGCGCGTCGCCGGCGCGGCTGAAGAGCAGCGCATAGGTCGCATCGATCAGCTGAGGTTCGTAGTCGACCTCAGGATGGCGCTCCGAAGCGGCGTCGAGCTCCTCCTTGAACATGCCCTCGTAGACCCTCGACACCGTGAACTTGGGGCCGCCGAAGACGCGGGCACGGGTGCGCGCGGCATGCATGAACGCGAACTCGGCGACCGCACGGCAGGTGGCCCGCGAGATGTGCTCGGTGCGGTACGCGACCTCGTCGTCGTCGCTCCGCTCGCGCCACTCCCTGGCGTTGTAGGCGCCGTCAACGGCCATGCGCACGATGCTGATCGGAGCGCTGACACCGGCGATCCCGGCCACGCCGGGGATGCGCTGCCCGGTGCGCAGGATCACGCGGCCGCCGACCCGCTGTCGGAGCAGCGCGTTGGGGCTTCCGACGTCGGAGCGATCCGTTGGTGTGACCGTCGCCGCCTTCAACCCGAAGCCGGCCGCACACATCGCCTCCGCCGCCTCGAGGACCACGGCATTGGCCGTCTCCCGTCGATGCGCAAGCGACAGGTCGAACCTTTGCAGCTCGAGCTCGACGCCGATGACGTCCGGCTGCATCACCCGAAGCGCCTCGTCGAGCAACTCCTGTCCGGTCTGGTCTCCGCGTAGGACGACGACCTTGGTCACGCCCAAAGCGTACGTCTCCACCCGGAGGCGGCGACCGTCGGGTGCGATGCCATCATCGCCGCGTGCCAAATTCGGTGACCGCGCGAGATGACGAGCAGGAACGCCGCCCGGGCGCGGTGCTCTTCGTCTACACCTGGGATCTGGCGCTGGCCATCCTCGCCCTCTTCGGGGCGCTCGCATCGTTCGCCGGCGGTGTCGCGACGAGCGCCGGGGGCACCGCGTCACTCCCGCTGGCGGTCCAGATCATCGCCGCGGTGTCGGCCGCCTGCTTCGCGGCAACGCTGATCATCGTCGCGTCGCTGCTCACCAGGAAGCAGGCCTGGATCCGACGGATGCAAATCGGAACCCTCGGCGCGGCGATCGCCCTCGCGGCCGTCTCGGTGGTGGTCGGCGCCATCGTCGGGAACGGCGTGGATGCGCCCGGGCTGATCGTCACGTTGATGTTCCTGTTGCTCGACGCGCTCGCGATCGCGATCATGACCGAGCGACGGGTGGTGAGCTTTTACGATCAGACCGCCGCCGTCCCGGTCTACGTCTGGGCAACCATCGCGGTGTGGATCGGCGGCCAGCTGATGATCATCGTGGTCTCAGCGCTCGCGCACTGACCGGCGGCGCCGGCTCGCCGTCAGATGTAGGTCAGCAGGTCCTCGACGATCTCCACGAGCTCGTCGTGGCGCACCGGTTTCATCATCACCGCCGCGGCGCCGAGCTGCTGCGCACGCTCCCGCGCGCCGACGTCGCCTGCCGCTGTCAGGATCACCACCCCGGCACGCGGGTGCTCGGGGGCGAACCGGATGGCCTGAAAGAGCTCGAGCCCGTCGGTGTCGAGGGTCGCGTCCAGGATCAGGACGTCCGGCTGGAAGCCCGACAGCTCGGCACGCACCTCGCGAACCGCTTTCGACCAGCGAACATCGTGTCCCAGCAAGGTGAATCGATTGATGATCTGCTGGGCGACGGCGGCCTCATCCTCGGCGACCAGGATGCGGACGCGGGCTTGCGGCATCACCGCGCATCCTAGGGAAACGCCCGGTCCGCGTGCCGGCCCTCATCGCGCTCACGCGGCCGCGTACACTTGCGCCGGCGATGCCGCTGCCACCCCACGTCCTGATCGGCACCGAACGCCCCCGGCGGGGCCGTTTCGACGGTAGCCGCTTCTCTCGCTGGCTGCACCGTCCTGAGCGCCGCCCCACCGCGGTCGCTGCGCCTGCAAGCGCCACGCCACCGGTTTCGAAGGTCACGCAAACCAACTCTGCGACGCGCGCGTTCTGGGCCGGCAGCGAGACCGCCAACGTGACCTCGCGGCGTGCCGCGGCCCTGGTGGACGCGCACGAGCGCGGCCGCGCACCGCTCGGGAGCCGTCCTCCCGGGAACCCCGCCTTCAGCGAGGCGCTCTTCGTCGAGCTGATGCGCGCGAACCAGTATCGCCGCGCGTTTTCGCTGCTCAGCGAGGACTGCCAGCTCAGCTGGGGCTCCCCCGAGGCGTTCGCGGAGGCGCAGGGCGCATCGGCGATGCGCCGCCTGCGCGGGGTGAGCGTCAAGGAGATCCGTTTTCTGCCGGAGTGGACCGAGACGTCTCGAGGCCGGACGTATCACGATGTTGCCGAGCTCGACGTCGAGTACGAGGTCGGTGACCCCGAGCCGGTCGCGAGGATTCGCAGGGTCGTGCACCTTGTCCCCGGTGGTGGCCGCTGGCGGTCGATCTGCTACCCCGTGTAACAGCAGTAAACCGAACTTCGCAGCCTCAGCCGCGCGTGGGACAATCCCCGAATGCATGCCGCAGCCTCGCGCTCCCAGCCCGGGCCGATGGAGCGGACGTGCCTGGAAATCGCTCGTGTCGAACGTGAGGCCGCGTTCCGCCGCGAGCGCATCTCGCGAACCCGGCTCCGCGTGCGCGAGGCCGACGCGCTCATCGACCTCATCGAGGAATGCCGCCTCCGGTCATTCCGGCTGATTCCCGCATCCCTCTGGAGCGCTGTGGTCCGCGCGGTGGGCGCGGTGGACCCGGGCTTGCGCGACCGTCTCGGGATCGACCGCGACCCGGACCACGTGGCCGACATCCTCTTCGAAGCCCAGGAGGTGCTCCTCATGCGCGCGCTCGAGTCACGCCGTCCGAGGCTCGCCCCGATCATCCCGCTCTTCGGCGGCCGGAACCGCACCGCGGCAGCGGGCTGACCGCTCTTCGCACGTGACCTGGGAGGTCGCGGTCGCCGGCACCCTGCACAGCGACGACATCACCACCCCGCTGGGGAGGCGCGACGCCCTTGGGGGTTCCGCGGTCTATTTCCCGCTTGCCGCCGCCCGATACGCACCGGTGCACGTCAACGGCATCGTCGGCTCCGACACCGCAGGCGAGTACCGCCGCATCCTCGCCGATCCGAACATCGACCTCGATGGGATGGTCGTCAGCGACACGCCGACCTTTCGATGGCACGCGGTGCACGACTTCGAGCGCTGGGCCACATCCGAGGAGTCCTCGGAACCCGGCTGCGACCCGGAGTGGCAACCGGCGCTGACCGAACGCTCGCGTCGAGCGCAGGTCTTCTTCGTCGGCAGCATGGATCCGACGCTGCAGCGAACCGTGATCGATCAATCCGGCGCCGAGCTCATCGGTGCCGACTCCATGACCGTCTTCATCGATGATCGGCAGGACGAGGTCCGTTCGGTCATCGAGGGGGTCGATGTGCTCTTTCTCACAGTGGCCGAGCTGGCGGCGCTCACCGGTTCGGACGGCTTGCGAGAGGCGGCCGCAGAGCTCTGTGGACTGGGTAGGCTTCGCGCCGTGGTGGTGAAGCGCGGACCGCTCGGCGCAGCCTGCGTCACCGCGATGGGCACCGTGGAGCTCCCCGCCACACCCGTCGGCAGGGTCGTCGACCCGACCGGGGCGGGGGACGCGCTTGCGGGTGGGTTCCTCGGATACCTGGCGCGTCTCGAGCGCGCCGACGAAGCGGCGTTCGGCGCTGCGCTCGCCGAGGGCATCAAGTGCGCCGCCGACGCCATCGTCGAGTTCGGGACCGATGGGCTTCGTCGGACCCGCGCCGTATGATCGCGCCCTGATGGCTCAGCGGCCGCGCGACCTCGGCACCCCGATCGACCGCAACCTTGCACTCGAGCTGGTCCGGGTCACCGAGGGGGCTGCGATGGCCGCGGCGCGGCACATGGGGCGCAATCAGAAGGAGACGGCCGACCAGGCCGCAGTGGAACTCGATGCGCCGGAGCCTCGGATTCGTCGACATGGACGGTGTCGTCGTCATCGGCGAGGGCGAGAAGGACGAGGCGCCGATGCTGTACATCGGCGAGCAGGTCGGCAACGGCAACCCGCCGGCGGTCGACGTCGCCGTCGATCCGATCGATGGCACCCGGCTGGTGGCCCGAGGCATCCCCGGGGGCATCGCGACGGTCGCGCTCGCTGAGCGCGGCTCGATGTTCCACACCCATCTTCACTACATGGAGAAGCTCATCGTCGGGCCCGCCGCCGCCAAGGTGATCGACATCACCGCCCCGGTGGCGCACAACCTCAAGCGGATCGCCCGGGCGGAGGATCGGCGGGTCGAGGACCTGACCGTGGTGGTGCTCGATCGTGAGCGCCATGAGACCCTGCTCGAGGAGATCCGCTCGGCAGGTGCCCGGGTGAAGCTGATCATGGACGGCGACGTCGCGGCCGGCCTGATGGCAGCGATGGAGCACCGCACCGGCATCGACGTGCTCATGGGCATCGGCGGTGCTCCCGAGGCGGTGCTCGCCGCCTGCGGGATCAAGTGCATCGGCGGCGGGATGCAGGCCCGGATCTGGGTGGGCGACACCGAGCGCGGCGTTCTGGAGCGCGAGGGCAAGCACGCGGGCGACGTGCTCGAGCTTGACGACCTGGTCTCCGGCGACAACGTGTTCTTCGCCGCGACCGGGATCACCAGTGGCGAGCTCCTCGAGGGCGTTCGGTTCCTCGGGGAGGACCGCTGTCACACTCAGAGCCTGGTGATGCGGAGCTACTCGGGCACCTCTCGCTACATCGAGGCCGAGCACAACCTGGCGAAGCTGCGCCGCCGCCGTGACCCTGTCGAGCTGGCGTCGAAAGGTGAGGCCCGGCCGAATCCAGGAAGCTGAAACGCGTTCCAACAAGGGCACGTTCAGGCCGAAGTGCCAGAATCGGAGCGCGGTATGAAGGTACGAATCCGCCCGAGCGCGAACATGATGCGCTGGTTCACGCCGGGGCTTCACGTCAAACGCTGGTTGCTCCTCCTGTTCGTGGCGATCGTGATGATCAGCCTCGCAGCGGGCTACATCCTGCGCGACCTCTACAGCGCGTCCATCGTCTTCCCATCGTGGGTTGGGGACGTCACCCTTCAGTTCCTGCCGCGTCTCGTCCGGGCGCTGCTCTTTGCCCTTGCGGGTGTCGGGCTCATCGCCCTGAGCTTCTACAAGCTCGGTCAGTCGATCCTCGGGCCGTTCCTGCCCGGGCACGGCAGCACCGACCGCGGGCTCGCGGAGCAGCTCTTCAAGTACCGCTCGCTGGCCAAGGGCCCTCGCCTGGTGGCCATCGGCGGAGGCACCGGCCTCTCAGCCCTGCTCAGAGGGGTGAAGAAGTACACGGGCAACATCGTCGCGATCGTCACCGTCGCTGATGACGGCGGCTCGAGTGGGCGGCTTCGCGAGGAATACCGGGTCCTCCCTCCGGGGGACATCCGTCAGTGCCTGACCGCGCTCGCCGAGACCGAGCCCCTCATGACCGAGCTGTTCCAGTACCGGTTCGGCGGCGAGGGAGCGCTCGCCGGGCACTCGTTCGGCAACCTCTTCATCACCGCCATGGCCGAGATCACCGGAGACTTCGAACACGCGATCCGTGAGTCCGGCCGGGTTCTCGCGGTGCGTGGGCAGATCGTTCCGTCCACCCTCCAGGACGTCGTCCTCTGCGCCACCGCGGGGAGCGAGCTGCGCGTCGGTGAATCCAAGGTGCCCTACGGAGTGGACCACATCGATCGCGTGTTCCTCGAGCCTCCAGATGCCCAGATCAACCCCGAAGCCGAGAACGCGATTCTCGCGGCCGAGCTGATCATCGTCGGGCCGGGATCGCTGTACACGTCAATCCTGCCCAACCTGCTGATCGAGGGAATGGTCGAGGCGCTGCGCGCCAGCCCGGCGGTGAAGGTCTACATCTGCAACATCGCCGGTCAACCGGGCGAGACCATGGGGTTCTCGGTGAGCGAGCACCTCAAGACGATCGAGAATCACGTCGGTGTGACGCTCTTCGACTACGTGATCGTCAACACCAACACCGGCCTCCCGCTGCCACCGTCGGCGGTCGAGGCGGGCGTCACCCGGGTCGGCTTCGACCGCGATCAGGCAACCCTCCAGCCGGTGAATTACATCCTGGCCGACGTGGCCTCCTCGCAGATTCCCACGCACCACGACCCGGAGAAGCTCTCGAAGGTGATCATGAAGAGGATCTGGCGCTAGCGACTCCGGCGCGCGCAAGCATCAGTACAGGAGGTCGTGGCGGACGCGAAAGGCCCATTGGTGCGCGGCGCGCTCCACGACGGCGTTCCAGGCCGCAAGACGGCGCCGCCGTATGGGGAGATCCCAGGTGCCGACATATTCGGTGATGCGCTCACTGAACCCCGACTTGAATCGATATAGACCGTAGAGCGGGTGATCGGGCGTGAGCGCCGATGCCGGCGGCACCGCAACCAGGTCATACGCCTCGACCCTTCGGGCCCTGAGCCAGCGCATCACCTCCCACTGCAGGAGATGCGGCGCCATCACCGCGGCGTGCTCCTTCGTCGAGCCACCGTCCTTGTACCAGGCCTTGGTGCCGATGTAGGTCGCGAAAACGCCGGCCAGCACCTCGCCGTCGAGCGATGCGAAGAACAGCTGCCCCTGGCCCGCTGCGGCGTGGAGACGCCAGTACTGCGAGAAGTACGCCTTGCTGCGCAGGGTGAAACCCGCGCGGTCGCGGGTCGCGGCCATGAGCCCGTACATGGCGTCGATGTTCGCGTCGTCGAGCGGCACGGGTGCGACGGTCACGCCCCGGCGCTCGGCCAGCCGGATGTTGTAACGGCACTTCGGCTTGAACGACGCGAGCATCGCATCTTCCTCCGGCCGGAGGTCGACGATGATCGTCGCCCTGCTGATCTGAACGTCGTGGCGTGATTTCTCGAGTCCCATCTGCCGCAGGGCCGAGATGGCCGCGGCGCTCTGCTCGATCTCGGGTTCCACCTTGATCGCGAATGTCGATCCCGCGGTGGCACGCAGTCCGTCGAGGACCGCCGGCAACTGTTCGACGCCGGCAACGCCCGGTCCCTTGGGGACGTACCCGAGAACGCCAAATCCAGGCACCGAATGGCCCAGCACGAGCACCGCGACCTGCGGCGCCTCGTCCGACAGCAGGTAGCGCGGCGCCCATCGATGCGCGCGCTTGAACTCTCCCCACGCCCGCGTCTGGAGGATCTGCCCCCCATCGGGATTCCGGACGACGAGATCGTCCCATCGGCCGAGCTCCTGCGGCGTGGCCGGTCTCATCGTCCGAAGCGCCTTGCGGTGCGATAGATGCTGTAGCGCAGCGACCGGACCCCCAGGTCCCACGTGCCGGCGCGCTCGATCGCAGCGCCGCCGAAGGACCGCTTGAACTGCGAAAACCCATCCCATGGGTGCGGGGGAGCGCCTGGTGCGGGCTCGCCACCAGGTGTCACGCCCCAGAAATCGAAGCGCGTGGCACCCATCTCGCGTGCATCGAGGATCATCCGCCACACCAGCGGTGCGGCCGCCTGGAGCTTGCGACCGGTTTCCGGGTCGGACACTGCGTGTGCGTAGTACCTGGTGCCGGCGAAGTCGAAGCACAGCGCCGCCGCAACCGGTGCTCCCGCCGCCTCGGCGATGTAGAGCGCGGCTGCGCCCTCCGGCATGAGCGTGCGAGCGACGGCGCGGTGATATGCCTGCGCCTGGCCACGAAATCGCCCCGCAGCCGCGGTGCGCTCCTGGAGTGCGAGGAAGACCTCGATGTCGTCGGGATCCGAACTCTTCCTGAAGCCGAGCCCGCGCCGGGGAGCGGCGTTGATCGCACCTCGATGTCCGGCGCTCAAGCCGGCGCGCAGAGCGGCCTCGTCGGGCCTGATGTCGAGAATCCACGTCCAGTGCGGCTGAATCGCTCTGCTCGGTTGAGCGCCGGCGGCGATCAGCACCGGTACGGCCACCTCACCGGCGGGCTCGGCGCGGACGAAGTCGAGAGCCCGCTCGCGAGCGGCGCCGACAGCCTGCGCGAGCGCGGTGGTCATCGCGTCGGCCGACACCGCGGTGGGCCCGTGCGGCAGGTACACGTAGCGAGGGAAGCGACCCGTGCGGATCGCACCTGCCCACATCCACTGCTCGTCCCGAGCCCAGATGACGTCGTGTCCGAGCGCGGTCTGGACACGCTGCCACAGGGTGCTCTGCAGGAAGTGGCCGCCCATGCGCTGCAGCGCGAAGTCCCACTCCGCTGCTGCGACGCCGGCGTGCGCCGACGACACGTTGTGCGACGCTAGCACAGCGACCGACACGATCGATGTTGAGAAAGCACCACGCTTTTCCTTACAATCGCGGCCGCTTCCCCGTCAGACGCTTGGAGAGAACGAATGGCTACAGTCGTCACACGCGATGTGCTCGCAAAGCAACTCGCAGATCGTGCAGAGATAACCGTCACCGCCGCACGCGATGAGGTGCGCTGGTTCTTCGACACCATCGCGCAGTCGTTGGAGAAGGGCGACGAGGTTCGCATCCACGGCTTCGGCAACTTCAAAACGGCACAGCGCGCAGCGCGCCTCGGTCGCAACCCGCGCACCGGCGAGGCGGTCAAGGTGCCGGCCCGTCGAGTGGTCCGGTTCTCGGCCAGCACCTCACTCTCGAGCGCGGTGAAGGGCGCGCGGGGTTCGCGCCGGGCCAAGGCCTGATCCTTCAGGCCATCTGAGGTGGCGCCGTCGCGGATGCGGCGTCGCCAGTGAGATGCACGCGGGCATGCTACGGGTCGACGCGCGTATACAGGCCTGATGGCAGGGTCGCGACGGACGTCGTGGGTGTGGATCGTGTTCGTCGCGGTTATCGCGGCGGTCGTGGTCACAGCGGCGACGTTCGTCGCCGTCAAGCTCACCGCGGCACCACCGGCTGCGACCGTGAGCATCCACGTGCCCTCCACAGTGCTCCTCGACGGCGCCGCGCCACCCCCGATCCCCACGCCCGCCAGCGGTAGCTTCGCGCTCGCGACCAGCCTCAACGGGATGATCGCGACGCGGGATGCCAGTGCGGTGCGTCCGATCGGCTCGGTCGCCAAGGCGATGACCGCGCTCATCGTCCTGACCACGCATCCGCTCAGTCCGGCCGCGAGCGGGCCGTCGATCACCATGACCAACGCGGACGTGGCGCGGTACCAGCAGGCGCTGGCCGCAGGCGGGTCGAATCTTCGCGTCCGCGCCGGCGAGGTCCTCACCGAGCGCGACCTGCTGCTCGCACTGCTGCTGCCATCGGCCGACAACATCGCCGAAACACTCGCCGCCTGGGTGTCCGGCAACCGTTCGGCGTTCATCGCACGTCTCAACGCAACCGCTGCGTCAATGGGCATGCATCAAACCCATTTCGCCGACCCGAGCGGCCTCAGCGTGAGAACCGTCTCAACGGCTGCGGATCTCGTGACGCTCGCGAAAGCGGTGATCGCGAATCCCGCGCTCGCTCAGTTGGTGGGAACGGCTCAGGCCGCGCTGACCGACGGCACCGTGCTCAAGAACCTCGACATCGTGCTCACCCGGCAGGCCGGATGGCTGGGCATCAAAACCGGGTGGACCGGGGCGGCAGGGGGTTGCTTCCTCTTCGCCGACGAGGCGCACTACGACACGGGGAACACGCTCTTCGTGTGGGGCGCAGTCCTCGGCCAGCCACCGGACAGCGCAGGTGACGGGGCGCATCCTGAGCTCGGTCGGGCCTTTCTCGCGGCGCAACACGCGGTGAGCGCCGCCGTGGCGGCCTACGCGGCTGTCGATCTCTCGAGCGTCCCACCCCAGGTGTCCGGATCGATCACGACGCGCTGGGGACCCGGTGCCGCTGTGGTGCTTTCCCCGTTTGTGGACTCCGACCTCGTCTTCATCCGCGCGGGAGCCGCGATGCGCATCCATGTGAGCATCGTTGCGCCTCGCGCTCCGATTCCTTCCGGCGCGACCGTCGCGGAGATCACCGGCGTCGTGAACGCGAAGACCTCGATCACGTGGAAGGTGGTCAGCACCGGCCCGATCGCCGCACCCACGCTGGATTGGAAGCTGTTCTCCTCCTGAGCCGCAGCGATTCACCAGGCGGTGTCGGTTCGCTCGGCGGCGTCCTGCAGGGCTGCCAGGACCTCCGCGTCGTGGCCGGCGAGGTCGGGTGCAATCCGCAGGCTCTCGACCCGCTCCTTCGCGGTGACCATCTCCAACTCGTGGAGGCCCAGGTTCGTCCTCGTGGTCAGATGACCCCCGTATGCGGCCAGCGGCGCCCGCCATCGCTGCCGGAGCGCGTGGGGCGACAGCTCACCGGCCTTGACCGTGAAGCCACCGCTTCGCGCCGGGAAGAGCCGGAAGCGAAACGCATTGCGTCCTGCCTTGGCGCATTGCTCGCAGCGGCCGTAACGCTCCTCGGGGATCTCCGGTCGCTTCATGCAGACACGGCACATTCAGCGAGGATAGCGTGAGCGTCATGGCGGGCGAAGCTGGTTTGACACCATGGCGCGGAGCACCTACCATGACCGCTCGTTCGTCCAACTGCGCAGAGGAGCGCTTGTTTTCGTGATCGCAACGCACCTGACCGGAGCCGGGCTCACACCCACCGAGGGAAGAGTCCGCATGTCGGGAGTCGCTCCTTGAGTCTCTGAGCATCGAAGAGCTCTGCTCACAGGATCGTGCGGCCCGGCCGGCACGGTCCTTTTGTTTGTCCCGAAGAGAAACAGCAACGTGAGCAGGAGAAATCGGTGTCCAGGGTAGGTGACGGCGGAATCGCCGTCGAAGTGACCAAGCTGGTGAAGTCGTTCCGGCGCGAGCGCCGAGGACGGCCGTGGCGACCACGTCCATCATCACAGCAGTACCGGCGCGCGGTCGATTCGGTCGATCTCTGCGTCCGCGACGGCGAGATGGTTGCGATCGTCGGCCTCAATGGGAGCGGGAAATCGACGCTGCTTCGCGTGCTCGCCACGCTCACGCTTCCCGACCAGGGGACCGCCAGCGTGTTCGGTCACGACGTCGTGTCGGACGGCCACGAGGTGCGCCGTCACGTCAATCGGGTTTCCGTCGAGGCGAGCTTCTTCAAGGAGATGAGCCCCTGGGAGAACCTGTCGTACGCAACCCGTCTCTACGGTCGCGGCGGGCGCGGTACCCGTGAGGCAGCGGTGGGGGCGCTCGTGCGACTGGGCTTGCCGCGTGACACCGTCGATCGGCCGATGAAGCAGCTGTCGCGCGGACAGCAGCAGAAGGTGGCCATCGCGCGAAGCCTGCTCACCAGCCCGTCGCTGCTCCTGATGGACGAGCCGACGACCGGCCTCGACCCGCGGTCGAAGCGAGAGGTGCAGGGATTCGTGCGTGACATCCGCGCGCAATCCGGCGTGACCGTGCTGCTCAGCACGCACGACCTGGAGGAGGCGGAGCGGCTCTGCGATCGTGTGGTGATCCTCGATCGCGGCAGGATCCTGGCCGAGGGCTCGCCTGCGGAGCTGCGCGCGAGGCATGGCGTCTCGGGCGATGGGTCATCGCTGGAAGACGTGTTCCTCCGGCTCACCGGCAAGAGCTTCGACGACGACAGCGAGGCCGAAGACGACGAAGAGGAGGAATCGCAATGAGTGCCGGCATGCACGATGTCGATCTGCGCACGCGGGACCTGCGTCTCGAGGCCAACGCGTTCCTTGGATTCCTCGAGCGCCAGCGCAACCTGTACCGCCGCTACTGGGTGTGGGAGCTCGTGTGGCTGGTGTACAGCATCGTCAGCACGCTCAGCATCGGCTACCTCGCGTCCGGGCTGGGAACATTCGGTGGATCGAGCGCGCACGTCAACATCGCGCAGGCCCAACTGTATCTGCTGGTTGGGTCGCTGCTCTGGAGCTATCTCTCGATGATGTTCTTCGACGTCTCCTTCGCCATCGCGTGGGAGCGGTGGGAAGGAACGATCGAGTACACGTTCATGGCGCCGGTGCGGCGGGTCACCCACCTGCTGGGGATCTGCTCGTTCGCGATCGTCTACTCGATGCTGCGCAGCGTCGTTATCCTGATGGCGATCGCGTTCGCGTTTCACCTGGACCTTTCCCACGCCGATGTCGGCTCGGCGCTGCTGGTCCTCGCTGCGGCGAGCCTTCCGGTGCTGGGCCTCGGGATCTTCACATCGGTCCTGCCGCTGCTGTCACCGGAGAAGGGCGAGCAGATGGCCGTTGCGGTGCAGGGCGTCCTGCTGCTGGTGTCGGGCGTGTACTACCCGATCTCGGTGCTCCCGGCGGTGTTTCGAGTGATGGGGGACGCGTCGCCACTGACCTACACCCTCACCGGGATCCGGTCGGCGCTGCTCGATCACGCCGGCGCCGGAGCGCTCCTCGGCACCATCCTGCTGCTCGTTGCAATGGGCGCTGTGCTCATCCCATCCGGGATCCTCGTCTTCGCCAGGGCGGAACGGCGCGCCAAGCGGCTGGGGCTGCTCAAGCGGAACGGTTAAACGATCGAGCGAGGGCGACAGGTCGAGATGGTGCCGGGACACCACCGGCGAGCCGCGTTGCGTTGACGAACACACTCACAGGTGGGTATATTTGTCCGTGTGAATGTCGAGGTGAGGGCCGTCGGTTTGCGGGCGATGCGTGACAAGCATCATCTGACCCAGCGTGAGCTTGCCCGTCGCCTTGGGGTCACCCAGAACTACATCCCGGCACTCGAGGCGGGAACGCGCAATCCCGGCCCGAAGCTGCGTCAGTCGTTGATGCAGCTCTTCGCCTGTGATTTCGAGGATCTCTTCCAGGTCGTCATGGTCAACCCGGTCGACCATCACGAGCAGGTGCTCCGGCCCGAGGGCGGCGTTCGCGGCGTCTGAGGCGCGGCGTGCCGCGTCCGCCGGAAGGCGCCGCGCCGTCGCGGGTGTCATGCCTTCGTACAATCGCGCCGTGTCAGGTACCACTGACCTGCTCGTCCTTGAAGGCATGTCGTTCTACGGCTACCACGGCGAAACGCAGGCCGAGCGCACGCTGGGGAATCGCTTCCACGTCGATGTCGAGATCCGCATGGACCTCGCAACGGCCGGACGGACCGACGACATCAGGGACACGCTCGACTACTCGCGAGCCTTCGCCCTGATTCGCGCGGTCCTCGAAGAGCAGCACTACAGCCTGATCGAGGCGATCGCGGCGCGCGTCGCCGACACCCTGCTTGCGGAGCCGCGCATCGTCAGTGTCAGGGTGCGGGTCGGCAAGCAGCCTCCGATTGCCGGCTCCATCGATCGCTGCTCGGTGATCATCGAGCGATCGTCCGTCCAGATCGACGTGCAGCGATGAGCGCAACCATCGTTGACGGCCGGGCGATCGCTGCGGAGCTCCGCGCCGAGCTCGCCACCCAGGTCACCGAGATGACCGATGCTGGGAGCCCCCCGCCTTCGCTCGCAGTGGTGCTCTGCGGCGATGACCCTGCATCGGCGATCTACGTACGCAACAAGGGCCGGGCGGCGGAGCGCGCCGGCGTGCGGTTCACCCTCCACAGTCCGCCCCCGGAGAGCACCACCGAGGAACTGGTGGCGCTCGTGCGCTCCCTCGACGGCGATACGACGGTGGACGGGATCCTGGTTCAGCTGCCCCTCCCGGCGCAGATCGACCCCGACGCCGTGATGGCCTGCATCTCCCCGGAGAAGGACGCCGACGGCTTTCACCCGTACAACTTCGGCCGTCTCGCCGAGGGACATCCGGGGGTCGTCGCCCCCGGGACGCCTCTCGGGTGCATGGAACTGCTCCAACGCAGTGGCGTGACCCTGCGCGGCAGTCGTGCGGTGGTCGTCGGGCGCAGCGCGATCGTCGGCCGTCCCCTCGCGCTCATGCTCACCAACGCGGACGCCACCGTGACCATCTGTCACTCCAGGACGCGCGACCTGGCGGCCGTGTGCCACGAGGCGGACATCCTGGTTGCGGCCATCGGCCGGCCGCGGATGATCGACGCCTCGTACGTCAAACCGGGCGCCTTCGTGATCGACGTCGGCACCACGCCGCAGGATGGCGTGGTGGTCGGAGACGTCGACCGCGATTCCGTGGAACCGGTCGCCGGCTGGCTCACGCCCGTGCCGGGCGGCGTCGGCCCCATGACCATCGCGATGCTCTTGCGCAACACGCTCGCGCTGGCGCAGGCTCGACGAACGCGAGTTTTGGTCTGACGCGATGCCATCGATGCGCGTTCGCTGGAGCGAGCAGGAGGCGCGCAAGCCATATGCGCGTCCATTCATGGTGACGTTTGCGGGCGACGACGGCACCGACGTCGGCAGCGTCGCCCTGAACGGCGCCGATCTCCTCTACTACACCCAGTTCCAGGCCGCCGTGCTGTCGCTGGCGGGGGAGCTCTTTGTCGAGCCGGCGGTCGAGTCCGCATCTGACCCCCAGCGGGCCTGGCTGGACCGAATCGCCGGGCTCATGCCGGCGGTCGTCGTGCTCGGGATCACGCCACGGTCCACCTTCGACGACACCCAGGGACGCGTGTTCCGCCTGGTCATCACAGCAGACGGCGGACGGGCGGCGATCGTCGACGCGTCCGGGCTCCTCGAGTACCAGGAGCTGCAGGCGGTGCTCGCTCATCAGACCGGCGGCCTCTTCCGCGACCTCGCCGTCGAGGCTGTTGAGGATCCCGGGGACCGGCGGCGAACCTGGATCGGCGCCTTGCGCCTGCTGATGAGCCGGCCGGATCCGGGTGAGGCGATGAACGAGGCCTGGCACTGGGCGTGACCGCGACCGCCTATGCCCGAGCGGTGGCGGCCCTCAACTCGGTCGCCTGGCGGGGCATCATGCCCGGGCTGGAACGCACCCGCGCCCTGCTCGCGGCCCTCGGCAATCCCCACCTCGGCCTCCGAGGAGCCCTGGTCGCCGGCACCAACGGCAAGGGATCTGTGTGCGCCATGGTCGATTCCGTCTGCCGGGCCGCCGGGTATCGGTCGGTGCTGCTCACCAGCCCGCACCTCATCTCGTACTGCGAGCGGATCGTCCGGAACGGCTCGCCAGTAAGCGAGGCAGAGTTCGGCGCGCTCGTCTCCCGCGTCTGGCAGGCAGCCAAGCTGCTGCCGGAGGAGCTGCAGCCGACCGGGTTTGAGGTCCTGACCGCAGCCGGGATCCTCGCCGCGCGCGAGGCGGATGCCGAGGTGCTGGTCTGTGAGGTCGGTCTCGGGGGCCGGCTCGACAGCACCAACGTCCTCGACCTCGGGGTGGCGGCGGTCACCAACGTCGCGCTCGATCACCAGGACCTGCTCGGGGAGACGATCCCGGAGATAGCGCGAGAGAAGGCGGCGATCATCAAGGCGGGCAACCGGGCGGTGACCGGCGCTTCCGAGCCCGGGCTCAGCGAGGTTCGAGAGCGAGCTGGCCAGGTCGGCGCAACGCTCACCGTGGTGGGCGCCGATGTGCCGTTCACCGGCCGGTCGGCGGGCAGCCTCGGCATGCTCGGCGTCGTGGTCGATACGGCGTTCGACAGCCGCCCGATCTCGGTGCAGGCGCCGCTCCGCGGCGCGTTTCAGGTTGCCAACGTCGCCACGGCGGTGGCGGTGTGCGATGCGCTGCGTGCCGCGGGCTTCACGCTCGATGCGGACGACGTTGCCCGCGGGTGCGCGACAGTGCACTGGCCGGGACGCATGGACTGGATCGACGGCGACCCGCCCCTGCTCATCGACGGCGCCCACAACCCGGCGGGCATGGCCGCCATGGTCGCTTCGGCCCGCGAGCTGATCGGTGGGCGGCGGTGCGTGGCGATCTTCGCCGCGATGCGCAACAAGGACGTCGAATCGATGGCCGCCGGGCTCAGCGAGCTCACTCGCGAGATCGTGGTCACCGCCCCGGCGGTGGAGCGGGCCATACCGCCGGCCGACCTCGCCCGTCTGTTCAATCCGCCCGCCGAGGTCGCGGGCGACGTGGCGACCTCGCTGGATCGCGCCCGCCGCCTGGCGGGACGCGACGGCGTGGTTGTGGTGTGCGGGTCCCTCTACCTCGCCGGCGAGGTGCTCGCGCTACTCGGGGTCTGAGCGGGTCAGACGGCGGCGAGAACCGCCTGGAGCTTGGCCTCGAGCGACTGCTTCGGCTGGTAGCCGACGATGCGCTCCTCGGCCTTGCCGCCCTTGAAGATCATCAGGGTCGGGATGCTCATGATCCCGAACATGCCGGGCGTGATCGGGTTGGCGTCGACGTCAACCTTGGCGACCTTGACCTGACCGTCGTACTGGGTTGCGAACTCCTCGACAATCGGGGCGATCATCTTGCAGGGCGTGCACCACGAGGCCCAGAAGTCCACGAGGACGGGCAAATCCGAGTCCAGCACCTCTTCCTTGAAGGTGGTGTCGGTAACGGTGACGGGGTGGGACATGTGGGTCTCCTGGTTATGGGGCAGCCGCTGATCCATCGTACTCAACTGGCGGCGTCAGTCGAAGCGGTTTTCTTTGTGGGGGTTGACGAAGTTTCGGGCGTGGTGGTTTTGGTCTCGGACTTGGCCGTGTCGGTCTTTGCGCCGTTGTCCGTCTTGGCGCCATTGGAGGCGCTCTTCGCCTCGCCGCCGTCCGATGTGATGGACGACGAGGCCGCGCCGCGACTGTCGGTCTTGTAGAAGCCCGAGCCTTTGAAGACGATGCCCGCCGGGAAGAACTGTCTCGTGGCGGCGGCAGCGCACTTCGGGCAGGGAGCGCCCGGGGCGTCGCGCATCGACTGCCAGACCTCGAACTCAGCCGAGCACTGCGGGCAGCGATATCCGTACGTTGGCAATCAAAGGTTCCCTGTTCGCGGTTGAACGCTTCAACTCTACCCGCTGGCGGCCTCGGGTCAAACACGCCGAGGTCACGGCCGCACCGTCAGACCTCGAAAAGCACAAGTCCCGTCGGCACCTTCGGATAGAAATACGTCGACTTCTGGGGCATGGTCTGGCCGGCGTCGGCCACCGCGATCACGTCCCCCGCGCTCACCGGCGACACGCCGAAGGCGAGGATCGCTTCGCCCCTTCGCACCGCCGCGTCCAGTCCGTCCGGATCGCGAGTGTAGGTCAGCGCACCGCCGCTGATCATCTCGCGGGTCACGCCGGCCGGTTCCAGCACCTCGTTTTCGAGCACCGCGACATCGAGCCGGTCGCGCGGCGACCCGCCGGCCCGCCGCGGCCGCCGGAGGACCGCGGCACCGTCATGGGCGACCACGGCGAACGCGTGGTGGGTGTCCCGCATCGACGACGCAGCGGCGAGCGCAGCCGGACCATCCGCAGCCGGAACGGTCTCGTAGACGTCGTCGAGGCGTGCCCAGAGGTCATCGAGGCTGAACGCGATGCCCGGTCCCGGTCGCACCAGGCGGTGCGTCGGCAGGATGGTGATTCCGGGATCGTCGGCCGCCGCGAGGTAGACGAGCGCGCGCTCGAACGGGGCGTCCGGGGGTGCATCCGGCTCAGCCGCTCTCCGCTCGGCCGCATACGCCGCGGCGGTCTCGTATCGGTGATGGCCGTCGGCGACGTACAACCCGGCATCGCGTAGCGCTCCGGCGATCGCCGCGACCGGCTGCCCGTCGGAGACCCGCCAGAGCAGCAGCTTCTCCGAGGCGATCTCGCCGTCGATACGTCCACCGAGCAGGGCATCGCCGGTCGCGAGATCGTCCAGCATGTCGCTGATACCCGCGCCGTTCGTCCAGACGGCGAAGACCGGGCTCGTCTGCGCCCGCGTCGCTCGCATCAGCGCCAGCCGGTCGGCCTTGGGACCCCGCAAGGTGCGCTCGTGTGGACGGAGGTCGGATGACTCCCACGGGGTCGCGCCCACCGTCGCAAGCAGTCCGCGCCGGCGCCGCTGCGTTCCATCTGGGTGTTGAAAGTGATGATCGACCACATAGAAGCCCGCCGGCTCATCGCGCACCAGGACGCCGAGGTCACGCCAGGACTCCAGAAATGACGCAGCCCGCGTGTAACGGTCATCGACCCCTTCGACATCCTCGGGATAGGAGATGCCGTAATCGACGCGCACGATGTTGCGCAGGTCACGGCCGTAGAGCTCGTCGCGCCGCGCCTTGGTGATCACGTCGTATGGCGGCGCGAGCACGCCGCCCAGCTTCACGTGGTCAGGGTTGTAGTGAGTGCCCTGGAAGGGCTCAACGGTCGCCATGCGTGTGCCGCCGCCCGAGGACGGAGCGTCAGGCCTTCAGAGCCGGACCTGGCGGAGCTGATCGAGCATGGCGGTCTCGCGCACTTCCTCGAGCAGCTGAGGGCCCACGGGATCGTCGATCTCCATCAGCATCACCGCGTGGCCGCGCGGCCGGTCCCGCCCCAGCTCGATGCCCGCGATGTTCACGTCGTTGCGCGCCAGCAGCGTCGAGATGGCCGCGATCACGCCGGGTCGATCCTGATGCGTCACCACCAGGAACGTGCCCGCCGGTTGCATGTCGACGCGAAAGTCGTTGATGCGCGTGATCCGTGGGCCGTCGTCGAATTGCGTGCCGGCGATGCTGAGCGTCTGCTCGCCCACGACCTCAACGAGGAGCGAGCCCTCCGGGTCGACACTGCGGGTGGTGTGGCGCTCATCGACGTGCACGCCCATCGACGTGGCGACGACCTTCGCATTGACCGGGTTGACGCGCGTCTCGGTGAAATGCGCGAAGAGCCCGCGCAGCACGTGCGCGGTGATGATCGACGTGTCGATGCCCGCGAGCTCGCCCGAATAGCTGCAGACGACGTGGCGGAGCTTGCGTCCGTCGAGCTGAGCTGCGAGCGAGCCGATTCTCTCTGCCAGGACGAGATACGGCTGCAACCGCGCCAGTTCCTCGGGCAACACCGTGGGCGCGTTGACCGCGTACCGCGGGGTGCCACCGCCAAGGTACTCGACGATCTGATCGGCAACGTCGAAGGCGACGTTCACCTGCGCCTCGCGCGTGCTGGCACCGAGGTGCGGTGTCACCACCACCCTGTCGACTTGGAGGAGGGGATTCGCCGGGTCGGGCGGCTCCTTGGTGAACACGTCGATGGCCGCGCCGGCGATGTGCCCGTCGCGGATCGCATCGGCGAGGGCCTGCTCGTCGATGATCCCGCCACGGGCGACGTTGATGAGCCGGGCACCCTTGCGCATGCGTTTGAGCTCGGCCGCGCCGATCACCCCACGGGTTGCGTCGGTGAGCGGCACATGGACGGTGAGGAAGTCAGTTTCGGTCAGCAATGTCTCGAAGTCGCAGAGCTCCACGCCGATCTGGAGCGCGCGCTCGGCCGTGACCAGCGGATCGTGCGCGAGCACGCGCATGCGCAGACCCTCACGGGCGATACGGGCCACCTCGGATCCGATCTTGCCGAGACCGAGCACCCCGAGGGTCTTCTCGCGAAGCTCGATACCCATGAACTTCGAACGCTCCCAGAGACCAGCGTGCAGCGAGCGGTCTGCTGCGGGAAGATTCCGCGCCAGCGCCAGCATCATGGCGATGACGTGCTCGGTCGCGGCGATGGTGTTGCCGGTGGGCGCATTGAGGACCAGCACGCCGTGGCGCGTCGCCGCCTCGATATCGATGTTGTCGACACCGACACCCGCGCGTCCGACCACGCGGAGCCTGGGCGCGGCGGCGAACACCTCGGCCGTGACCTTGGTCTCGCTGCGAACCACCAGCGCGTCGTAATCACCGATGCGCTCGCGCAGCGCGCTCGGGTCCAGCCCCGTCATCACGTCAACGTCGCCCGCCGCGCGCAGGCGCGCGACGCCATCCTCGGCGATCGGGTCGGCGACGAGGATCCTGGTCACGGTGCCGGTCGCGGTGGGTGGTGCCGCGGCGATGCTCACCCGACTGAGACGGGTTCCGCCGCCGCGACCGTCCCGCGTGCCTCCGCCTGCGCAGCGGCGATGGCCAGGCCGCCACGCGTCCGAAGCCCGGTGTCGATCAGTCCCGCCTCCAGCAGCGCGAGGATCGTGTACGCATCGGCATCGTCGATGAAGCCGAGGTGACCGATCCGGAAGATCTTGCCCTGCAACGACTCCTGCCCCCCGGCCAGCACGAGGCTGTGCTCGGTCCGCAACGTCGTGAGCAGATTCTTCAGCGCCTCGGGCGTGTCGGCGGGGCTGTGCACCGCGGTGACCGTGTCGCTGCGATGCCCCTGGGCGGCGAGCAACTTCATGCCCATCGCCTCGACGCCGGCGCGGATCATCCTGCCGACGCGGGCGTGGCGGGCCCAGACGTTGTCGATACCCTCCTCGCGCAGCATGGCCAGGCCCTCCTGGAGCGCGAACATCACCGAGACCGCGGGTGTGGTCGCGGTCTGCTTCTTGTCCTGCGACTTCTTCTCGCGTCCGAAGTCGAGGTAGAAGCGCGGGCTTCTGGCCGTCTCCGCGCGCTCGAATGCCGCAGCGCTGACTGCGATCATGGCGATGCCGGGAGGAGCCATCCACCCCTTCTGCGACCCGGTGACCAGGACGTCGATGCCAAGGGCGTCGGTATCGAGTGGAAGGCACCCGGCGCCGCTCACGCTGTCGACCGCGAGCATCTTGCCGCGGCTCTTGACGACAGCGGAGATGGCAGCGAGGTCGTTGGTCACGCCGGTCGACGTCTCGTTGTGGGTCACGAACACCGTGGTGATCTCGGGGTGCTCGGCGAGCGTGCGCTCGACGTCCTCGGGATCGATTGGCTCGCCGAGGGGAACGGTGAGGCGCACCACGTCGGCGCCGTAGGTGTCGCCGATCTTCGCCCAGCGCTCGCCGAACGACCCCATGACGCAGAAGAGCGCCTGTTCGCCGGGGCTGAGGAGGTTGACCGCGGCGGCCTCGAGGCCACCGGTGCCACTGCACGGGTACAGGAGGATGTCGTTATCGGTGCGCAGCGCCCAGCGCAGCCCACTGATGACCTCATCCATCACCGCGGCGAACTCCGGGCCGCGGTGGTTGATCATGGGACGGCTCGCGGAGCGGACCACGCGAGCGGGGAGCGGGGTCGGACCGGGAACGCGGAGCTGTGGTTCACCCATGCGCCGAAGTCTACCGAAGGCCGGCTGCGGGACCGCCCTCACAGGGGAATATCGTCGTACACCGAGCCGCTTCGTTGATACGGCTGCTCAGCTCGTACGTTGGTTCTCACACGCCGCCGCCGGCGCCGGCGCCGGATCGCCGCGCGCCGCAACCACATGACTCCGGCCGCAAGACGCACCACAAGCGCGATCAGCACGACGAGCACGCGCGCCACGCCATCCCGAAAGAGAAGTACGAGTCCGAGCACGCTGACGGCGGCGAGCCAGGCGATCACCGGACCGAACTGAAAGCCATTGGTCGCGGGCAGCGCTGCGGACGCCGGGGCGAGCGACCCGGCGGACAGCGACCCCGAGTGGCCGCTTCGCCACGCGCGAATGGCATCACGCCTGGCGATGATCGCCGGAAGGTATGCCTCGACGCCGTCGCGCGCGCCGATGGCCACGTCCTGACGGAACGACGCGGTGGCCATCAGCGCGGCGTCGCCCCGATTGGTGAGATATCCCATCTCGACGGTCGCAACCGGCACCTGGCTGTGAACCCAGGCCGAATCGCCGAGCACGATGCCTCCGCCGGGAACGCCGTCGATGCTGATCTGGGCGGAGACGGCATCGCCGAGCGTCTGTGCGAAAGCGGCGCTCCTCTGGTTTGGATACAGCACCAGTGATGCATCCGCGGCGGGGTTGGTCGACGTGGCCCCGTGGATGCTGACCACGAGTGCCGCGTGATGCCTGGTCGAGATTCTCTGGCGGGTCGCCGATGAGACGTAGACGTCGGTGCTTCGGGTCATGACCACGTCGACGAGGTCCGAGCGCAGCAGTGACGCCAGCCGCCTGCCGACGTCGATGTCGACATCCTTCTCCAGCAGACCGTTGGTCCCGATGGCCCCGGGATCAAAGGGGATATTCGGATGAGCTGCGGTCGGCTGGCCGCCGGCCCCGGGATCGACCGTGACGACGATCGCCGGCGGTGCCTTCGTTGCCGCCGCCAGGGCATGGGGCGTCAGCCCGAGGACACCCGCGACAATCGCGGCGACCGGGGCAAGGGCAAGGACGTGGAGTGGACGAGCCCGGTGATGGCGCATGCGCCTGAGGCCCAGTATAGGTGTGGCGTGTCAGCAAAACCGCCATGGCAGGCGTTGGGATGGGTGTGATTGCAGCGGCGAACGTCGGACCGGCGGACGAGGCGTCGCCCGAGTGGACCTTCGAGGCCGTTGCCGTAGGGGACGCCAGGCGGCTCTACTCGCTCGCGCTGTCGATCCTCCGAGACGAGGGCGAGGCTGAGGATGCGGTTCAGGAGACGCTGCTCAAGACCTGGCGGTCCTGGGAGTCGGTGGCACGAATGGAGCATCCGGCCGCGTGGCTCACGCGCGTCTGCGTCAATCACTGCATCAGCCGGCGCCGCCACCTGCGGTCACGAGGGTGGCCGCCGCTCGATCTGTTCGAGAGCGCCACCAGAACCACATCCGGAGGCCCGGTCGCAGACCTCATCGACATGGATCGCGCGTATCGGCGGCTCTCGCTCAAGCAGCGCGCGGCGATCACCCTGAACTACCGGCACGGGTACTCAGTCGAGGAGTGCGCCGTCTTCATGGGGTGCCGCCCCGGGACCGTCCGCACGCATGTCGCGCGCGGTCTCAGCACGTTGCGAAAGGAGCTCGGCGATGCTTGATCTCGAACCCCGATTGGACTCCAGACTGCGGTCCTTCTACGAGCACATCGAGGCGCAGACGCCCCCACGTAGCGTCACATCGTTCGAGGGGTCTCTTCGTCACACGCGCCGCCGGACCCTCAATCTGGTCGCGGCTGTGGCGGGAGTCGCCGTGGTGGCCGCAGGCCTCGGCGTTTTTGGAGCCGAGCTCGCCGGGCACCACAGCGCCAAGCCACCGGCACCTGCCGGCCGCCTCTCCGACCCCTTTCGTTTGCTGCCGCCCGCGACGCAGATCACCGGAGGCCTGCCATCGGTCGCCCACACGGTGATTCACTTAAGGCGCGGTACCGGGTCAGCATCGCTGCCGACATTCACGCCCGAAGGCATCATCTTCATCGTGTTCTCCTGCGTCGGGAGCGGCTCGATGAACGTGCACTCGACGAACAATCTGGTGGGGTCGTCCGTACCGGCGTGCAGCAGAGACGGAGGGGTCACATATGGCGCCTCGGTTCCGTTGAGCTTTGTGCCGCGGATTCAGGGAAAGCCGCTGAGCATCGAGATCACGGCCAGCCCTTCGGTGGCCTGGGAAGTTGCCGTGGCCGACAGCGGTCCAGTCGTGCCGCTGCCTGCCCTCGCAGCCGCGATGCGGCCGGCTGGAGCGCACATCATCGTACCGATGACATATGGAGTTGGCACATCGAGCCTTGAGACCTTGTACCCGCCCCCCAGCGGTTCCTACTACGTCCAGTACGCGTGCACGGGTACTGGGACGGTCGATATTTCGACCTCCGACGGCTCGACGAACTGGGTCGCGCAAAACTGCGCGAACGGCGCCGTCCGGACTCAAATGGCGGCAAAACCGACGAGCAGTGGCCCCATCAACGTGACCGTCGAGGTTGCACCGAGGACCCTCTGGGAGGCTGTGATCTACGAGCTACCAAGCCCGAAAAGCTAGCGGATCTCCGCGAACGGCAGCAGCGCGATGTGCCGCGCCCGCTTGAGCGCCACAGTCAGCGAGCGCTGATGTCGCGCGCACGTCCCGGTCATGCGCCGAGGCAGGATCTTGCCCCGCTCCGACAGGTAGCGGCGCAAGCGCGTGACCTCTTTGTAGTCGATGAAGTCGATGTGCTCGAGGCAGAAGCTGCAGACCTTGCGGCGGCGGCGATCGAAATCAGGCATGGCTCTCCAACCTAGAACGGAATGTCATCGGGATCGACGTCACCGCCGCCGACCGGCACGGGCGATGGCGACGGGGCCGCCCCGCCACTGGCATCGCCAGGAGCACCACCCTCCTGACGGCCTGCACTGTCGAGGAATTGCACGTCGTTGGCGTTGACCTCGGTCTTGTAGCGCTTCTGGCCGCTCTGCGCGTCGTCCCAGGATCGGGTCTGCAGACGTCCCTCGACATAGACCAGGCGGCCCTTCTGCAAGTACTGCGCGGTCGTCTCGGCAAGCTTCCGGGTGCCCTGGTTCCAGACGACGACGTCGTGGTAGTCGGTGAACTCCTTGCGCTCACCCGTTGTCGGATCGCTGCCGTATCGATTGGTCGCGAGGGCGAGGTTGCACACGGCGGTGCCGCTCGGCGTGTAGCGAAGCTCGGGGTCGCGGGTCAGCCTGCCGATGAGCATCACGCGATTGAGGGAACCCGCCATCACAAATCTCCTTCGTCGTCATCGATTGCCGAGGGCACGTCGTCTGCCTCCAGATCGTCGTCCCCGCCCACGGACCCTGTCCCGACAGTATCCGCGTCTCCGTTCTCGATTTCAGCCTCGGGCTGCTCAGGACCCTGGACCTCCTCGATCTCGGCCTCCGGCTCCGGCATCGGACCCTCGTGCACGACGATCAGGTGGCGGAAGACGGTGTCGTGGATCCTGAGCGCGCGCTCGATCTCGGCGACCTTGCCGCCGTCGAGGTGGAACACCACGAGGACGTAATGGCCCTCGCGGAGCCGCTTGACCTCGTACGCAAGCCGCCGCTTGCCCCAGAGCGTCGTCTTGACGACCTCGCCGCCGTGGGTCTCGATCAGGGCGCGCACCGACTTCACGGCGACGCGGACCGCATCATCCTCCAGCTCCGGCCGGACGATGTACATCAGCTCGTAGTCACGCACCATGCGTGGCACCTCCTTTCCTCTGGGCTTACGGCGCCCGGGGTGCTGCGGCTGCCGAGGTGGTCAGGCAGTCGCGATCCGGGCGCAGGAAAGCGTTATGTGGAAACGCTCCTCAAGTGAGAAGCGTTCGCAGTGTAGCAGGAGCCCTTCTCAGTCCAGCCGGAACGTCTTGGGCAGCGTGGTCAGATTCCGGCAGCCGGTCTCGGTCACGACCACGAGATCCTCGATGCGAATGCCACCGAAGCGCGGGTCGTAGAGCCCGGGCTCGACGGTGATCACGTCGCCGACCTCGAGGACCACGTCCGCCTCGCTGATCCGTGGATACTCATGGATCTCGAGGCCCAGGCCGTGCCCGGTGCCATGGATGAACCGGGCATCGCTCTGGATGTCCCGATAGGGCTTGGGGAGCGAGCCGTAGCCGTGCTGCTTGAAGACTTCGCAGCAGGCGATGTGCACGTCGCGGCCGTTCACGCCCGGCCGCACCGCGTCGAGCCCGGCTTGCTGCGCCTCGAGCACCGCATCCCACATGCGCATCACCTCCGGCGGCGGCGTGCCCCGGACGACCGTGCGGGTCATGTCGCCCCAGTACCGAGTGCGCTTGTCGAACGGGTAGATGTCGAGCACGATCGGCAGGCCGGCACGAATGACCTCGCTCTCGGTCCGGTGCGGGTCCGACAACTCGGGACCGCCGCAGCAGATCGAAGTCGACGGTGCTGTTGCCGTTCTCGAGCAGATCGACTCTCGACGGCGAAGATGAGGTCCGCGCTCGAGAGGTTCCGGCCATCCCGGACCAGCAACCCGTCGCGGATCTCAGCTGCGGCGATGACGTCGATCGCCTTCTGCAGCGCCGCCATGCCGGCGTTCTCGGTCGAGGTGATCCACTCGATCTCCTCGGCCGACTTGATCCGGCGCCGCTGCTGGTAGATGTCGGTTCGAGGGCGCACGTCGACGTCGTTCTGACGCAGGTGGTCGGCGAGCACGGCGGGGAAGTCGGCATCGATGTCGACCGCGTTGAGGCCGTGTTCGCGACACACCGCAGTCACCAGTGCCGCCCAGCCGTCGTACTCGTTGCCGCCGGCTCGCGGCGGCGGGATCTCGAGCTCCATGGTGCTGCGGACCTCGCCGACGGAGGCTTCCTTGCGGGCACGGCCCTCCTCGAGGGCGCTCACCCAGAGCACGGTGTCACGCCCGCCTCGATCGACGACGACCACAGGGTCGGGCACGAGGAATCCGGTGCGGTACAGGACGTTCGGGTGGTGATACGTCTCACCGAAGAGCAGGACGGGACGGTCGTCACTCATGTGGCGGAGCGTACCAGCCCGGTGTCACGCTCTCGCCGTGAGCGAGACACGTGAGTTGCGCGATCATTCCGACGGCGCCGGATGGTTCGTGACCGGATATGCGGGCGTAGCCGGGTTCATCCTGCTCGAGGCTTCAACACGCCGGCGTGGTGCGGCGTCCAGCCTGGACGCTTCACGTGATGATCGCGGCACCACACGGCTGATCGTCGCCGCATTTGTGACCGCCGCGATCGCGGCGCCGCTGGTGCGAACGACGCGGCGTCAGCGGCTTCCACGGGCCGCTGGGCCGATCGGCGTCGGCATCGAAGTGGCCGGGCTGGGCCTTCGGACGTGGTCGATGCGCACGCTCGGACGGTCCTATTCGCGAACCCTCCGAGTCGAACGAACGCAACACGTCGTCGATGAGGGACCGTATCGATTCGTCCGCCATCCGGGATACCTGGGCTCCCTCATGATCTGGACAGGATTTGCACTAACATCGCGCAGCGTTGCTGTCGTCGAGGTGGTCGGCGGGCTCCTCGCGTATGCGTACCACAGGCGGGTCGACGCCGAGGAGGCGCTCCTGTGCCGGGACCTTCCGGGATACATCGAATACAGCCGGCGGACCCGGCGGCTGATTCCATTCGTCTGGTGAATGACGATCGGTCAACGAAGCACTCCGCCGGAGTGGCGTGGCCGAGTGCTCAGTACGTATACCGTTTGACCGCGACCGTGGGGCCGGGTGGCTCGGGCCACATCCACAGCGCGTATCGATCGCCCCCCACGCCCGATTCAACACCGAGGTCGAGCCTTGACGAGCACACAAGCACCCGGTACCAGCCGGCAGGGAGCCCGCTCGCGGTCAAGCCTTGGGGCGCTGCGCTGCCGATGACCAGCACAGAGCCGGACGCCAGGTTGAGCGACGCTTCGACCACGCGATGGAAGTCCGCGACCACCAACGAGGGACGCGCATCGCCCACCTCAACGACGACCGGGACGGTCCCATACGAAGCGGTCCCGATCCCAAGCACAGCCGGGAGGACCGCGAGGCCTCGGCCGAAAGCCTCTGCTGACCAGAACTCCGGGTTGCTGGTGTCCGTATCGGGACTGCGTGCACTCCAGCTGCCGCCATCAACCACGTAGAACTGGTGATAGTCGGCGAAGACGCGACCCTCAACTCTCGCCAGCACCGTCATGGGACTCCCGGATGCGACTGGTGGTCAGCGGGGGACTCGAACCCTCGACCTCGCGGATGTGAACCGCGCGCTCTAACCAGCTGAGCTAGCTGACCCCGCCCAGAAGTCTAGGTCAGGCGCCGACCAGCTTCGTGTAGCCGGCCTCGTCGAGCAGGTCCCCGCCGTCGTCGCTCGCGCTGTCGAGGCGAAGCATCCAGCCTTCGCCGTAGGGATCGGAGTTGACGAGCTCGGGTCGATCCGTCAGGGCGGCGTTCACCTCGGACACGGTGCCGCTCACCGGCGAGTAGAGATCGGATGCCGCCTTCACCAACTCGATGGCGCCGAACTTCGCGCCAGCCTTCACCTCGGTGCCCACCGCGGGGAGCTCGAGAAAGATCACGTCGCCGAGCTGCGCCTGGGCGTGATCGGTGATCCCAACCGTCGCCTTCGAGCCCTCGACACGGACCCACTCGTGGCTGGGGGTGAACCGGAAGTTGGAGAGATCGGCCACGTTCAGGCTCCCTTGGGGCGGCGATAGAAGGGCAGCGGCACCACCGTTGCCGCGGCGACGGTGCCTCTGATGTCAACGGAGAGGTCGGCGTCCGGAGGGACGTTGCCATCCAATGATGCGGTCGCGATCGAGTGGTCGAGCGTGAAGCTGTATGTCCCGCTGGTGACGGCACCCGCCACCTCGCCGACGGCGATGACCGGCTGGCCGTGCCTGGCAATCGCCCTGCCCTGGAGCTCGATCCCGACAAAGCGCCGGGGCGGGTGCTTGGGATCGAGCCGGGCCAGGGCCGCGCTGCCGATGAACTCGCCCTTCTGGAGCTTGACGGTCCAGCCGAGCCCGCAGCTGTACGGATCGGTGTTCTCGTCCATGTCCTGGCCGTACAGGCGCAGCCCCGCCTCGAGTCGCAGGGTGTCGCGGGCGCCGAGACCGCACGGGATCAGGCCGTCCGCCGCGCCGGCGTCGAGGAGTGTGTCCCACAGGCCCGGGGCGTCGGCCGATTCGACATACAGCTCGAACCCGTCCTCGCCGGTGTATCCGGTTCTGGACACCGTCGCCTGAACGCCCGCCACCCGGGTGTCGGTGGAGTGGAACGGCCGCACCTCGGCGACGTCGGTCGCGCAGAGACGGTTCACGAGCGCGACCGCACGGGGGCCCTGCACGGCCAGGAGTGCCACGGCATCGCCCACATCCTCGAAGGTGCAGTCGGTGCTGTGATCGCCCATCCAGGCGACGTCCTTGGGCCGGCACGCGGCGTTGATCACGACCATGTAGCCGGCGGGTGCGCGGTACACGACCACGTCGTCGATGATCCCGCCCTCCTCGTTGCACATCACGCCGTAGAGGGCGCCACCCACGTCGAGGCGGGCGATGTCGTTGCTGACCAGTCGCTGGACCACGTCGAAAGCGCGGTCGCCGCTGAACCGGACCTCGCCCATGTGCGACAGGTCGAACAGGCCGCACCGGGTTCGGACGGCGATGTGCTCCTCGCGTATGGTCGTGTACTGCAGCGGCATATCGAAGCCGCCGAACTCAACCATGCGTGCCCCTGCCGCGACGTGCCGGTCGTAAAGCGGAGTTCGTAAGGCCATGGGCTCGCGAGTGTAGTACGTTCCCAGACCGCCTCAAATGATCATTGCCCTCATCGTCGCGGCGGCCGTGCTGGTCGCCGTCTGTGCCGCTCTGCTGGTCGCGCGCCATCGCACCTTCGGTGTGTCCCTGCCTCGTGTGAGAGGACGGCTCGGATTCACCGGTCTGCTGGTGGAGGTCACAGTCGGCCGCGATCGATGGGGGGTTCCACATGTGATCGCGACGTCCATGGAGGACGCCGCCTTCGCGATGGGTGTCGTGCATGCGCAGGACCGGCTCTGGCAGATGGAGGTCACCCGGCGCGTGGCGACGGGACGGATCAGTGAGTTGATCGGCGCCGAGGGCGTGAACATCGATCGCTTCATCCGCCGCGTGGGGCTGCAGCGGGTCGCCCGTGAGGAGGAGCTTCGCCTCGGCCCCGAGGCCCGGCGGATGCTCAAAGCGTACGCGGCCGGCGTCAACGGCATCGCGCAGTCGGGCCGGGCGCTGCCCATCGAATACCGGCTCCTCGGTGTGACCCCCGAGCCCTGGGAGCCGATGCACAGCCTCGCCGCGCTCAAGTTGCTGGCGCTGGGACTGAGCATGAACTGGGACACCGAGCTGCAGCGCCTGGAGCTGCTCCGCGCGATCGGTCCCGAGCATGCCGCCCGCCTCGACATCGTCTACCCGGACGCCAACCCGACAGTCCTGGCGACCACGGTTCGCGCCGCGGGCAGCGACACCCGATCGCAGCTGCTGACCATGTTCCGCGAAGCGGCACGCTGGATCCCGACCGCGGGAGGCATGAGCAACTCCTGGGTCGTTTCCGGGGACCGGACGGCGTCCGGCCGGCCGATCCTCTGCAACGACCCGCACCTCGTCCCGGGCATGCCCTCGATCTGGTACGCGGCGCATGTCCAGGCAGGGGACGACTTCGAAGCCACGGGCGCGACCATGCCCGGGATGCCCTTCGTGATCATCGGTCACAACACCCGGGTCGCCTGGGGATTCAGCAACTCATTCGCCGACTGCCAGGACCTGGTGATCGAGGAGTTCGAACTCGCCCGCGGCCGATAGGTTCCGGACCGAGCGGGGCTTCGAGCCGACCAGGCGGTTGCGCGAGATCATCCACGTCAAGAACTCATCCGACGTCCTGGAGGAGGTGGTGGTCACCCGCCACGGTCCGGTCGTCGAACGGATCGAGGATCCCGAGCGCGGCATCTGGCGAGGGCTCGCGCTGCAGTGGACCGCGCTCCAGCCGGGCGGCGCTGCCGAAGGGCTGCTCCGCCTGCAGCGCGCCGAGGATTGGAAGAGCTTCAAGGAAGCCTTCACGACCTTCGACGCCCCGTCCCAGAACGTGGTCTACGCGGATGTCGACGGCCATATCGGCTATCTGCTCTCGGGGCGGATCCCGGTTCGGAGAGCCAAGCCGAGCGGTCTGCCGGTCCAGGGCTGGACGGGAAATGCCGTCTGGTCTCGGTACCTGACCATCGACGAGGTTCCACAGATCTTCGACCCCCCCGAGCACCAGATCATCACAGCGAACAATCGCATCGCCGGCGAGAACTTCCCCTTCTACATCGGCACCGACTACATGTCCGGCTACCGCGCGTTGCGGATCGGCGAGCTGCTGAGCGAGCGGGTCGTCGACCTCCCCTACATGGCGCGCGCGCAGATGGACCTGGTCTGTCCTCCGGCTCGCCAGGTGGTCCGCCTGCTGGGAGCGACGCACTGCACCAACCCGTCGGCCGAGTCGGCGCGCCAGCGCCTGGCGCAGTGGGACGCGGTCATGGATCCGGGACGTGTGGAACCGACCCTCTACGAGGCGTTCATGGCCCGCCTCGCGGAGCATTCGCTGAGCCCGATCTGCGGCAACGCGTGGCGGATCCTCGCGGGCGTCGACCTATCCCACCCTGTGTTCCAGTACCCGGGCAACCTCGCCGGCCGGCTCACCCCGTCACTCATCGAGCGCTGGGAGCTCGGCGATGACAGCCTCTTCGAGGGCCTCACCACCTGGGCGGAGGTGATCTCGCGATCGCTCGACGACGCGATGACCGACCTTCGTGGCCGCCTCGGTCGCAACTCGCGACGCTGGCACTGGGGCCGGGTCCACCGGCTCGAGCTGATCCACGCCTTTGGGCGCCGTCGCGGGCTGGCACGGTTCTTCAACGGCCCGTCGATCAGGGTTGGCGGCAACACCGATACGGTCCTGGCGACGTCCCCGGTGCCGGGCGAGCCGTTCGCCACGCGGTTGTCCGCCCCGTCGTGGCGCCAGGTCATCGACGTCGGCAAGTGGGATGCGAGCGGCGGGATTCACCTGCCCGGTCAGTCCGGGCAGCCGGGATCCCGTCATTACCGGGATCTGTCCCGCCGGTGGCGGACCAACCGTCAGTTTCCGCTGTACTGGAGCCCGCAGGAGGTGCGCCGTCACGCGCGAACCCGGCTGATCCTCTATCCGGTGCCGCCGGCACGCGCCGGCGAGCCTGGGGGGCGAACATAGAGGCGTGAGCCTCTCTGACCAGCGCGGGATCGTGCGCGGCTGCTGCATCGGGCTGGTCGTGCTCCTCATCGCCATCGGTGGCTCGGTCTTCCTTGCCGATCGTGCCCTGGCGGCGCCGGCACTCGGGGCGCCGCCGGCCGGCCCGTCCCACGGGTCCACAGAGACCGCGATTGCGATCGCACTCGGTGGCGACATGGCGGCTCAGCTCATCCGAGGCCCGCACGGCGTCGTGGTGATGAGCGAGCAGGACCTGACGGTGCTCGCTGTGAGCAACAACCCGCACCCCGAGGAGTTCCGCAACCTCGAGGTGCGGAGCCGCGGCGGGCTCGTTGTCGTCTCCGCGACCATATCCGCCGGTCCGTTCAGGCCGACAGCCGTCGCGCACATCAGCCTGTCGCTGCAGGCCGGCCGGACGGGGTCCGTGATCGCTGCCCAGGTGCCCGAGGTGGATATCGGGATGCTGGGCCTCCCCGGATTCGCCAGCGCCGGCCTGGCGTCGCAGATCGACGCGGCACTTTCCCTCGATCGCCTGTTCGCGATCGATCCGAGGCTCAGCGTGCTCCGCGCCGACATCGAGTGCGTCGCCGTGGTACCGGGAGGCGTGGCGGTCGGGGTCCACGATCCCGGATTCGCGCCGGACGCCTCCTCGTGCGACGCCTAGAGGGCTTCGGCCCGGTCGACGTTCAGGCCCCGCGCTGTTTCGACGGTCAAGACCGCATCGGGTCTGCTGCGTCGCCCCTTAGGACCCACTCTGCGTGGACGGACAGGAGGTCGTCCGGTCCGCTGCTCAGCTCGGCCGCTCCCTCGTTCGCGCAAGCAAATTGTCGCGCTCTCTCGGTCGCTATCGAATTCGCTGCGGCCCGGACGACCTCCTGTCCGTAGGGTGCGTTGTGCCTCAGGGAGCAGCGGACCCGGACGACCTCCTGTCCGTAGGGTGCGTCGTGGCCTCCGCCGGGACCACGGCGAGCACGAAGGCCGCGTGGCTCTGCACCTGCGGATAGTTGCCAAGCGGAGAGCGCTCGACAGGATCGGCGACCTCGCCGAAGAGCCCGAGAGGCCCCCGGGTAGCGAGCGCGGCCTCGAGCCATGGTGAGCCGTCCCGGCCCGTTGGCGTGAGCGCACCCGCAAGCCAGAAGGTCGGAAACACGAATGGCGCGCACGGGTCGGCGAGAGGGTCCGCCTGGCGCTCGTGGCGATCGATGAGATTGCCCCGGTTCAGGCGTTCCACGATCAGGTCGAGCGTCGGACCGATCCGCGCCGCCAGGAAGTCGAGCCCTCCGAGCAGTGCGGCCTGGGCGAGCGCAGCGTCGGCACCCCAACCGTCGAGCCGGAGCTGGAGCGGCCCGCGGGTCGCCCCGACGTCGGCGGCGATGGCAGCGGCGGTTCGTCGCCAGGCGACGGCGTCACCCGACACCACCCCCTGGTCGAGCAGCGCCGCCGCACCCTCCAGCCCGCTTGCGGCCGTCACCAGCGAGTGCGTGTAGCGCGCCGGGGCGCCGCGGATCTCCCAGATCCCGTGGTCGGGCTGACGCCAGTGCTGTGCCAGCCAGCCGGCGAGGATCGGCACCGCAGCGCCGAGCTCCTCCGGCAACGCGGAGACCTGGGCCAACGACGTTGCGAGCTCAATCACCTCGCCGGGAACGTCGAGCTGCGCCTGCCCTGCAGCGGCATTGCCGGTGCGGACGGGCCCCGCGCCGTGATACCCGGCCAGTTCCGGTATTTCGATCTCAGCCGGTGGCAGGCTTCCGTCCAGGCGGACCAATGGCAGCGGACCGTGCTCGGTCACCACCGCGCCGATGAAGGCGGCGAGCGACCGCGCGGTCTCGATGAGTCCGAGCCGCAGCAAGGCGAGCGCGGCCAGTGACGAGTCGCGGAGCCAGCAGTACCGGTAGTCCCAGGTGCGCGCCGACTGCGGCCACTGCGGCAGCGAGGTTGTCGGAGCCGCGACGATGCCACCATCGCGACGGCGCAGCCCCACCAGCACCGCTGCGGTGGTGGCGAGGAGATCGCCGATTCCCGGCATCTGGCTGGGTGCGGTCAGCGCCGGGATCGTCCGCCGCCACTCCGTCAGGGTTGAGGTGAGTGCGGCCGCAGGAATCACCGCGCCTGCATGTCCGAGGGTGACGGTTGCCCGAGCCCCGGAGTCGACGGTGAATTCGCAGGTCGCGCCGTCTGCCGTGCGCGTCCACACCGATGGTGCAAGCACCGTCACGCGGGCAGCGCCTTCCAGCTCAACGGCGTGATCGTGCACGCGCACAACCACGTCGGTGCCCGGCCACGACGGCGTGGTCAGCCCGACCGTCACCGCAACCTCGTCGCCTTCCGCGCGCACGGCGCGAACCAGGAGCGGCGAATCGCCGAACGCGAGCGCGTCCTCCACGGTCAACTGCGCGCTGCCGATCCGCCACACCGTCTCGAGCACCAGCGATCGGGGGTGGTAGCGGCGCGAGACCACACGCGCATCCGGCCGTACCGGGCGCAACGAGAACGCGCCACCTCGACGCTCGTCGAGTATCGAGAAGAACAGTGGGGTGGAATCGATCCACGGCCAGCAGAGCCATGCCACGTTGCCGTCGGGGTCGATGAGCGCCGCGGTTCTGGAATCGGCAAGCAGCGCGTGCTCGCCGATCGGGTGCTGCATGCGGCCAGACTAGACGACGCGCCTGCCGATAACCATGCGACAGGTGTGTGACCGTCGATCGAGAACGGGGACGCAGGGCGACGATGCCAGGGTGCGTACCGTGGCTCGATGGGTTGGCGCTTTCGGCGCCCTGGTGTGCGTGGCGGCTGCGGTCGTCATGTGTGTGGCCGCATTCCTGCCCTACACAGGGGGAAATTGGGGCGACGGCTTGGGTGGTCCCACCCAGATCACCATCAGCATCATCAGTGGTTCCGACGCGTGGTTTGTGCTCGGCACCGTCGTCACACTCGGCCTCTTCGCCGCATCGCACCTCGTGGGAGTCCGCCGCCAGGCCACCGGCTTCATCGCTCTGGCAGCATCGCTTGTGTCGCTGGGGCTGGCACTCAAGCTCCCTGGAACGTGGAAGCTGGACGGCGTGGTGTATGGAGAGCCCTATCTCCTCTTCACCGGCTTCTACGTCTTCCTCGGCGGCGCGATGGCCGCCGTCACGGGCGCGCTCCTGATGACAACGGCCGGGCTCTTCAGGCCGCACGCCCAGACTGCGACGCTCTCGGTGCCGACGCCTTCATCTGCAACCCCAGCGCAGTAGCAAACGCTGCGCGATCAGGGAACGGCGAGCGGGGGAATCGTGTCCGCGATGCTGGCGATCTTCTCGGCCCAGTTGGGGTCGCTCGCGTAGTCGACGTTCATGCCGCGCAGCGTTGGGCCGTGATAGAACTGGCCGCCGACGGTGAGGTAGTTCACATCGATGAACTGTGCGACGTACTGAATGCAGGCGTCGAAGCTGGTGAAGGTCATCGCATCACCGTTGGGATTCGCGTCGTTGGCGCCGAAGCCGAAAAGGTTGTATTTGTTCTGCGCGATCCAACTTGTGCCCCAGCCGGATTCGAGGATCGCGTGCGCCACGAAGTAGCGCGCGCTCACGTGGTACGTGGTCTCCGCTTTGATGAAGCTGGCCCCGAGCCCGGCAAGTACTGAACCGTTCAGGAATTGATTCAGGCTCGCGGCGGTCTCGCCGCTCGGGGTGGTCAGGTTGGTGTCGACGGTGAACAGCGGGCCCGGAACCGGCTGGTAGATCGCATCTCGCGCGCGTGCGGCCGCCAGCGCAGCGACCGCTGCGGCCAGCGCCTTCTGCGCCTGCGACACGTGAGTGTGCGCGGTGATGTCGGCCTGCAGCAGGGTCTGTGTCTGCACCTTGATGATCGCCTGCTCGGTCCGCGACTGCTCCTCCTCAGCGGCGAGTTGCGCGAGGGCAGCGGTGTGGTGAGCCAGCGTGCTGGTGGCCTTCTGCTCTTCAACACCGATGCGGGCGACGAGCTGCTGGCTCGCCGACGAGATCTCGTTCACCTGCACGTCGCGCTGGATCGCGGCGGCGATCGTGTTCGCCGAGATGATGTACGCGAGCATCGCCTGCGAGCCGCCGTTCTCGTAAGACTGGCGGAGGTACGCGGAGAGGTGTCCGCGATCCGCAGTGAGCTCGGCGTTGACGGTATGCAGGGTGGCCGTATCGGCGGCGATCGTGACGTTCAGCGCACCGATCTGGGTATTGATCTGCGCCAGATGCGCGTTCGCAGCAGCAAGCGCGCTGCGCGCCAGGGCGAGGGCGGTATCAGCGTTGTTGGCGGCATCCTTGGCGTTCTGCGCATCGATCTTTGCGGCAGCCGCGGCCTGTTGCGCCTGGGTGAGGCTGGGGGTCGGCGTCGGCGATGGTCCCGCAATGGCCGGCGCGGCGATCAGCGTCAACGCCAGCGCGAACGGCAGCGCGAGCGTGGCGCGATGACGGGCACACGAAAACCTGGGGAGACGCATCGCGGCCAGTCTCCCATCGGCTGCAGCGGCCGCCCGCCCATGTCATCGCGCCGTGACCAGCCGTGACAGCCGCGTGACACGACCGCCGGCGGAACATGCGAAGACCCGCGGCCGCGCGCCTGCTACCCCACCGACCGGGAACTACGAGGCCTTGCGCTCCAGAAGGCGGCGGCGGATCTCGTCCGGTGCGACCAGCTCCACGGCGGACCGAGGTCCGCAGCCGGGGCAGATGCGGTGGCCTCCGACCAACTCACCGTCAGCGCCGTAGTACAGCACCGAAAGCATCTCGCCCTTGCAGCTCGGGCACCGGTCGGAGGTTTCCGGGTTCGTCTCCATCGCTCCACTGCATGATCGCATGGAGACGGCCAGTCGGGGAGCCGATGGAGCCACCGTCACCGACCCGCCACGCTCGAAGGCGAGCGCTACGCTCGGCGCCATGGGACCGCTGCCGACTGGCGACGTGACCGCAACTCTCGACGCCTACTTCGACGAATTGGACCGGTGGTCTGGGCGGCTCAATCTCACCTCGATCCCGCGAGACCAGATGTGGGCGCGCAACGTCTTCGAGGTGCGGGCGCTGCTCGACATCGCCGCTCCAACGACTGGAAGCACGGTCGTCGACATCGGGTCGGGGGGCGGCGTGCCGGGATTGGTGATCGCGATCCTCCGGCGCGACCTGTCGGTGACCCTGATCGATTCAGACCTTCGCAAGACCGGGTTCCTCATCCATGCAGCCGGGCTGCTCGGTCTCAACGGTGTTGTGGTCGAGGCGATGCGCGCGGAGGATGCGGGGCGCCGAGCCGGCATGCGCGAGGGGTTCGACCTGGCGACATCGCGTGCAACCGCGCCACCCCCCGTGCTCTGCGAGCTGGCACTGCCACTGGTGCGGGTGGGCGGACAGCTCTGCGCGCTGGTCGCCGATGCGCCCGAGGCGCTGGCGGCGTGCGTCGGGGCCGCGTCAGCGTGCGGTGGGAGCGCCCCCGAGGCCCCGGCTCATGGGGTATTGCGTGTCCATAAGGTGGCGCCCACGGCCGAGCAGTACCCTCGCCGGCCGGGAACGCCGAACCGCCACCCGATCAGCTGATCCTCTGCCGAATCGCCGCGATCACCAGTGCCCGCTCGTTCCAGGGAACCTCGCCGGAGGCGGTCTCGAGCGTCTTCTCGTGCCCCTTCCCGGCGGCGAGCACCGTGTCGCCCGGCGCCGCATTGGCGATCGCATAGCCGATCGCCTCCTCGCGGTCCGGGATCACGAGGACAGTGCGGCCGCGCTCGCCGCCGGCGTCCACCGCCCCCTGTGCGATCTGCTCGAGGATGACGTGGCGGTCCTCCCGGCGCGGGTCTTCGTCGGTGATGACGCTGATGTCCGCGAGCCGCGCCGCAACAGACCCCATCGCCGGTCGCTTCTCCACGTCACGTTCGCCGGCCGACCCGAAGACCACCCAGAGCCGGCCCGAGGTCGTCCGGCGAAGCTCCTGCAGCACGGTCTCGAGCGCGTCCGCGGTATGCGCATAGTCCACCACCACCGCGAACGGCTGACCCAGCTCGACCAGCTCCATGCGTCCGGTGACGGCCGCGGCTGCCTCGAGGCCTCGCACCGCGCTCTCGAGATCAGCCCCTGTGGCGCAGGCCGCCGCCAGCGCCGCCAGCGCGTTGCGCACGTTGAAGGTCCCGGCGATGCCGAGCCGGATCGGGACCACGCCCCACGGTGTCCGCGCCGTGAAGCGAACCGCCGAGGGGTCGGCCACGATGTCATCGGCGCGCAGGTCCGCGACGGCGCCGGGCTGGTCGGAGTAGGTGAGCCTGGTCGCGACCGGGATGGCGGCGAGTCGAGGGAAGCCGAACGGATCACTGGCATCCAGTACCGCGATGCCATCGGACCTCGTCGTCACGCGCTCCAGGAGCCGTGCCTTGGCCGCCAGATACCGGTCGCGGGTGCCGTGCAACTCGAGGTGCTCGGTGGTGATCCGCGTGTAGACCGCGGCGCGGAAGTCGACGGCGTCCGCGCGATGCATCTCCAGCGCATGGGACGACGTCTCGAGCGCGACGTGCGTGCAACCGGCATCGCGAATGCGGGCAAGCTCGGCCTGCAACTCCGGCGCCTCGGGGGTCGTCTGCCGCGAAGGGTTCGTGGTGACGCTGCCGCCGGTGCGCCGGTCGACGGTCGTGACCGACGCTGCGGCAATGCCCGCAGCACGCCATGCGTGCCAGAGCAGCGTCGCGGTGGTCGTCTTCCCGTCGGTCCCGGTGATCCCCACGACGCACAGGCCTCGGCTCGGGTGGTCGTAGAAGGCCGCCGCCAGGTCGGACAGTGCGAGCCTCGAGTTGCCGACCGCGACCACCGGGGCCCCGGCGCTGTCGGATCCGGAGGGCGCCCGTTCGGCAACCACGGCCACCGCACCGCGACGGATCGCGTCGGCGATGAATTGATGGCCGTCGGCGCGCAGACCGGAGATAGCCACAAAGAGGCTGCCAGGCGTTACCGCCCGCGAGTCCGTGTAGATCGCCCCGACCCCGAGCCCCGCCTCGGAACGCGTGAGTGCGGCATCGATCCCGGCCGCGCGGAGCAGGGCCGCAAGTGGGCGCGCCGCACGCGTCGGATGCACCGTCGCAGTCTATGGTAGGGTCGCTCCGATCATGGCTGGAAAGAAGCAGAAGCGGGATGGCGCGCCGGTCTCGCTGGCTGATGCGCTGACCGCAACGCGCGCCGCCCGTCGTCGTGTGCTCGCCTTGGCGGAACGGCTCGAGGAAACGGAACGCACCATCCTCGCTGCGATGGCACCGGCGCCGGTGGCGGCCACCACGCCGGCCAAGCGCCCGGTCGGCAGACCGCCAAAGGCAGCAGCGGGCACAACGGCCGCCAAGCGTCCCGTCGGCAGGCCGAGGACGAGCACTGCCACCGGGTCGAAGCCCGCGACCCGGAACACGACCGGACGCAGGCCGGTTGGCCGTCCCCCGAAAGCCTGAACCGAATCCAGACCGCCCAGGTCAAGTTTCGATAGCTTTTGGGTAGACTGGTCGCATGGCCAAGTCTTCTCGCGACCTCCTCGACGACGCACGAACGACCGTCCCTGAGGTTTCTCCGCAACAGGTTCGCGCTGCGGCCGGATCCCGGACCCTCATCGACGTTCGCGAGCGCAGCGAGTTCGACGAGGGCTACATCCCCGGGGCGATGCACCTGAGCAAGGGATTCATCGAGACCCGCATCGAGGACTCGGTCCCGAAACGCGACACTCCGATCACCCTCTACTGCGCGGGTGGGGTTCGGTCGCTGCTCGCTGCGCGAGCCCTGCAGGAACTCGGCTACACCAACGTGCAGTCGATGGCCGGTGGCTACGGTGCCTGGAAGCAGGCCGGTTTCGACTTCATCGTCCCCAGGGTCTTGACCGCACAGCAGCAGCAGCGCTACAGCCGTCATCTGCTCATTCCCGAGATCGGCGTCGAGGGACAGGCGAAGCTGCTCGACGCGCGCGTGCTCCTCATCGGCGCGGGTGGGCTCGGCAGTCCCGCCGCGCTGTACCTGGCGGCCGCGGGCGTCGGCACCATCGGCTTCGTCGACTTCGACACTGTGGACCGCAGCAATCTGCAGCGTCAGATTCTCCACACCGAGGATCGGATCGGGATGCTCAAGACTGCGTCCGCCCGCATCGCGCTCACGGCGCTCAACAGCGACGTCCGCGTGGTCGAGCACAACGTGGTGCTCAGCGGCGAGAACGCGCGCGAGATCTTCGACCAGTACGACATCATCGTCAACGGCTGCGACAACTTCCCCACGCGATACCTCGCCAATGATGTGGCCATCTTTGCCAAAAAGCCGATGGTCGACGGCGGGATCTTCCGTTTCGAGGGACAGGTCACCACGGTGGTGCCCTTCCAGTCGCCGTGCTATCGCTGCCGCTACCCCTCGCCACCACCGCCCGAGGAGGCTCCGTCGTGCGCCGAAGCGGGAGTGCTCGGGGTGCTTCCCGGGATCGTCGGCGTCCTTCAGGCAACCGAGGTCATCAAGCTGATCACCGGTGCGGGTGACCTGCTCACCGGACGGCTGCTCCACATCGATACCCTGGCCATGAAGTTCCGCGAGTTCCGCGTCCCTCGTGACCCGCAGTGCCCGGTGTGCGGGGAGAACCCCACCATCACCGAGCCCATCGACTACGAGGGCTTCTGCGCCGCTCCGTCATCGGTCGCCACCGAAGCGGTCGGCGTCGCCTGACACCCCGCGCTCGGCGCCACCGCATCGGCAGCTCCGCACTCTCGTCCGGGGCCTGTCGGAGCGGGGCCCCTCGCCGCGCAGCTGCCCGGTCTGACTCCCCACCACTCAGTGTTCTGGGACCGTCCTGCGCGGCGCCGGTCAGCAGGTCGGCGCAACCCCCCGCTCCGCCACCCGGACGGCGTTGAGGTATCAGCCCGCTGCCGGCTTGGCTCCGCACTCTCGTCCGGGGCCTGTCGGAGCGGGGCCCCTCGCCGCGCAGCTGCCCGGTCTGACTCCCCACCACTCAGTGTTCTGGGACCGTCCTGCGCGGCGCCGGTCAGCAGTTCGGCGCTACCCCCCGCTCCGCCACCCGGACGGCCTTGAGGTGATCAGCCTGCCGCCGCCTGGCTCCGCCACCCGTACGGCGTTGAGTATCAGTCCGCCGCCTGCGCCGCTGGTGTTCCGTCCGCGTCCAGCGGTTCGGCTTCGCTGATCAGCATCACCGGGATGCCGTTGTCGACGCGGTAGCGGAGCCGGCAGGCGTCGCAACGCAACGAGTCGGGTTCGACCACCAGCGGTCCGCGGCAGCGGGGGCAGGCAAGGATGTCGAGGAGATCCTTGGGGAGCTGGCTCATGGCGACATTGTCGCCGGTACGAGAAAGCTCGCGAACTCATCGCTGATGGCCCTGGGGAGCTCCAGGTTGCTCAGGTGGCCACAGTCGAGCTCGAGGAACCGCGCCCCCGGGATACAGTCAGCAATGGCAAGAACTTCCGAGGTCGGGATGATCGCATCCTGGGTGCCGGCGATGACGAGGGTTGGGACATTGATGGACGCGAGCAGCGACGTGCTGTCGGGCCGCATCGCCATCGCCCGCTGCGCGAATGCGATTCCCGCCGGCGTGCATCGCCGGATACGTCCGCGCACCGGGTCGGCGATGTGTGCCTCCGCCTGGGCGTGCGGGCTCAGCAGGCGTGCGACCATCGGCTCGACGATGGCTTCGACGGACCGTTCACGCTCCACCTGTTCCGCCATCGCGAGACGGTCATCCCGCGCCTGGGTGGTGTCGGCGCCGGCACGTGTGTTGCAGAGCACCAGCGCGCGGATGCGTTCCGGCGCAAGGCGCCAGAGGGCGAAGGCGAGGTAGCCGCCCATCGAGAGGCCCACGACGGCAACGCGGCCGATGTGCCGTGCATCGAGCGCATTGAGCACCGCGGTCGCGAAACCGTCGAGCGTGGGCTCGGTGTCAGGCGGCGCAGGCGAGTCGCCGCAGCCCCACACGTCGGGTCGGATGCAGCGCATGCCGTGGGACAGCGCGGCGACCTGGTGGTCCCACTGCGAGGCCTCGAGGGCGAACGCATGAAGGAAGAGCACCGCTTCGCCAGTTCCCGAGTCGTGGATGGCCGGCAGCATCTCGGTCCGGGCCGGCTCTAGGCTTCGGCGCTGACCACGAGAGCGGGGAAGTCCTCGTCGAGCGTCGCCGGTTCGATGTGCGTGCGCGCGTGCTTCTCCACGTCGCGCAGCTTGAGGATCTCGCTGGGGGTGATCAACGTGACCGCAACTCCTGACCGTCCCGCGCGTCCCGTCCTGCCGACGCGATGCAGGTATTCGTCCGGGGTGAGCGGGACGTCGTAGTTGATCACGTGCGAGATGTCGTCGATGTCGAGCCCCCGCGCCGCGACGTTGGTGGCGATGAGGTACTTGGTGTGCGAAGCACGGAATTGCTGCATCGCACGATCCCGCTCGCGCTGGGTGAGGTCGCCGTGGAGCAGTCCCACCTGATAGCCACGCCCGCCGAGCTGCGCCTGCAGCACGTCGGCAGTTCGTTTCGTCTCCACGAAGATCAGCGCCATGACCACGTCGGGCTGATCGAGGATCTGCGCCAGCGCATCGGTCTTGTTCGCCCACGTCGTCTGCACGTAGAGCTGGCGCACCTCGGATGGGATCTCGGGCCGGGTGCTGATCTCCACAGTCTCCGGGTCGTGCATGTGGCGCAGCGCGAGCCTGCGTACCCACTCGGGCATGGTCGCGCTGAACAGCAGCGTCTGACGCTGCGGCGGGCACTGCCGGAGGATGCGCTCAACGTCCGGCGCGAAACCCATGTCGAGCATGCGGTCGGCCTCATCGAGCACGCAAACGCGCACGTTGGCGAGCGTCAGCGATCGCCGCTGGATGTGGTCGCCGAGCCTGCCCGGGGTCGCCACCACGATGTGCGCTCCCTGGCGCAGTTCCTCCATTTGACGCCCGATCGAGTCGCCGCCGTAGATCGCCACGCTGCGCAGCTCGTGCCGCTTGCCGAGCCGGGTGAGCTCGTCGTGCACCTGCACCGCCAGCTCTCGCGTCGGGCAGAGCACCAACGCCTGCACCGGTCCGTCCCGAGGATCGAGTCGTTCGATGATCGGAATACCGAAGGCGGCGGTCTTGCCGCTCCCGGTCTGTGCCTGGCCGATGACGTCGCGCCCGGCCATCGCGAAGGGCAGTGAGCCGGCCTGGATCGGCGTCGCCATGGTGTAGCCGAGCTCGGCAACCGTGTTTTGCATGGCGACGCTCAAGGCGAGCTCGCTGAAGCTGACCGGTTCGGGAATGATTGTGCTCAAGGCCTCATCGACCGGCGCCGTTGCGACGGGACGGGGCCTTGCGGCGAGCGGTCTACCAAACCGCGCGCGAGAGGACGAACGCAAGACAGTAGTCAGTCTACCCCGAATTCAACCGTTCACGCCTTCGTATGATCGTCGTGATGCCAGATGACCGCGTCAGCGCGTTCGGAACACGATGAGCCTGCCTGTCGACATCAGCGCGGCCCGGTCCATTCCCGGGGCGTTCGTCCCTCGCGTCGTGGTGCTCGATCTCGATGGCACGACCATCGACTATCAGCAGAACCTGCAGCCTGGGGTGCGTGAGGCCGTCCGTGCGGTGGCGGCGCGCATCCCGGTGATCGTCGCCACCGGGCGCATGTACCGATCCGCACTGTACTGGGCGGTCGAGCTCGACGTGGTCGAGCCGCTCGTCTGCTATCAGGGTGCGATGGTCCGGGAAACCCCTCGTCAGGATGGATCACCGGGGCGCACCATCTTCGAGCAGCCACTCCGCGCGGTGCCGGCTCGCCGGGCGCTGCACATCGCTCGGGAGCAGGACTGGCACTTCCAGGCATATCAAAACGACGAGTTGCTCTGCGAGCGGGACCGCCCCGAGGCGCGGCTGTACGCGCACATCAGCGGCGTGCACTTCCGGATCGTCCCTGACCTCGAGCCATTGCTGGAGCACGGCACGACCAAGGCGGCCTGCGTCATCGAGGATCCCGCCGAGGTGGATCGGGCGAGCGCGTTGATGGCGCGTGAGCTCGGCCGCGACGCGCGCGTCACCCGCTCGAATCCCGAGTTCGTCGAGATCCTCGATCCCGACATCAGCAAGGCCGTCGGCTGCGAGATCGTCTGCGCGCGGCTCGGCTACACGCTGGCGGACGCGCTCGCAGTCGGCGACGCTCCCAACGACGTCGAGCTGCTCATCGCGGCGGGGTACTCGGTGGCCGTGTCGACGTCACGTCCCGAGGTGCTCGCCGCCGCCGATGCCACCTGCGCGCCGCCGGAGGACGGTGGTGTCGCCGATGTGCTCGAGGCCTTCGCACTGCTGTGAACCGGCCATCTCCTGGACCGCCCGCGGTCAGGACGCCGGGGTGGTGAACCCTCCGCCGCTCTTGGCGCCGAGCATTCCGCGTGCGACCAGGTCGCGTAGCATCTCGACGGGCTCCCAGCGCTGGTCCCCGGTCTGACGGAAGCCCTCGTCGAGGATGGCCTCGACCACGTCGAGCCCGACCAGGTCCGAGAGTTGAAACGGCCCCATCGGCCAGCCGAGCGCGTTGCGCACAGCGAGGTCGCACTCCTCGATTGATATGTAGCCGCCCTGCACGAGGTGCATGGCCTCCTGGATGGCGATGAACAGGATGCGATTGGCGATGAAGCCATACTCCTCGCGAGCCAGACGGACCGGCGTCTTGCCGATCGCTCGGGCGAAATCCATGGCGCGCACGATCGCATCCTCGGTCGTGTGCGGACCCGGGACCACCTCCACGAGCGTCATCAGCAGCGCGGGGTTGAAGAAGTGGATGTTGAGGAACCGCCCGGAGTGGGTCACGGCGTCCTCGAGCAACGACGAGGGCAGGGTCGACGAGTTCGTGCCGATGATGGCGGTATCGTCCGAGTGATCGCAGATGCGCGCGTACACCTCGCGCTTGACGTCGCGATCCTCGGCGACCGAACTCGATGATCGTGCCGGCTCCGGCGACGCCTGCGAAGTCGGATCCGAGGGTCACGCGGGCGAGCGCCAACTCGCAGGCATCGCCGTCGAGCTTTCCCTTCTCGACGCGACGCCGGAGCAGCGTCGCGCACGACGCGCTGGCGCTGCGCAAACGGTCGTCACTGCGGCTGATCAGCCGGACGTCGTACCCGTGCAGCGCTGCCTGGTAGGCGATCTGGCCGCCCATCGCGCCGGCGCCCACGACCGCAAGGGTGCGCTCGGACGTCATGTCAGCCGCCGGCGGCCCCGGAATCGCGTCCGGGGTGGGTCATCGCCTCAGCGTCGAGCAGGCGCGTCAACTCGGCCTCGTCGAGACCGCTGCGTTCGCGGGCGACCTCGCGCACGGTCCGGCCGGTGTTGTACGCCTCCTTGGCGATCGCCGCCGCGGCGTCGTACCCGATGACCGGCGCGAGCGCGGTGCAGAGCATCAGCCCGCGCTCCACCATCGCCGGGCCGTTCTCGGTGGCGGTGATCCCGTCCACGCACTGCGTGGCGAGGTTCCGCGCCGATGCGGCGAGGAGCGACGCCGACTGGAGGAGGTCGTACGCGGCGACCGGCATCATCACGTTCAGTTCGAGGAGTGACCCGGCGGTTCCGCAGAAGGCGACGGTCGCGTCGTTGCCGATCACCTGCGCCGCCACCATCGTCACCGACTCGCAGATGACCGGGTTCACCTTGCCGGGCATGATCGACGAGCCCGGTTGCACCGCCGGAATCGCGATCTCCGCGATCCCCGCGCGCGGGCCGCAACCGAGCAGGCGCAGGTCGTTGGCGATCTTGAACATGGAGACCGCGACGGCGCGGAGCGCTCCGCTCGCCGCGACGACGGCATCGAGGGTCGACTGGCCGCTGAAGTGATTCCCGGTCTCCCGGAACGGGATGCCCAGGTCGGACGCGAGCAGCGCGATCACCTTGGGGGGGAAGTCCGAATGGGTGCCGACGCCGGTCCCGACCGCGGTCCCCCCGAGCGGCAGCTCGACGAGCGCGGCAATCGCCTCCTCGCATCGCAGGCGCGACCGCTCCGCCTGCCCCGCATAGCCGAGGAACTCCTGCCCGAGCCGGATGGGCGTCGCGTCCTGGAGGTGGGTGCGTCCGGTCTTGATCACCGGCCAGAACTCCTCGGACTTGCGCCGCAACGAGGCCTCGAGGACCTCGAGGGCGGGAATGGTGTCCTCGCGAATCGCGACCGCCGCCGCGACCTGGATCGCGGTGGGAATGACGTCGTTGCTCGACTGGCCCAGGTTGACGTGGTCGTTGGGGTGCACGGGGTTCCGCGTGCCGCGCTCGCCACCGAGCAGCTCGATGGCCCGGTTGGCGATCACCTCGTTGGCATTCATGTTGGTCGAGGTGCCGCTGCCCGTCTGGAAGACATCGACGATGAACTCTCCGTCGAGCGCACCGTCGATGACGTCCTGGGCCGCACGGATGATCGCGCCGGCGAGGTTCTCGTGGAGCAATCCCAGTTCCCGGTTGACCACGGCCGCCTGCTGCTTGATGAGCCCGATCGCGCGGATGAACCCGCGGGGCAGGCGCAGATCGCTGATCGGAAAGTTGACCTTCGCGCGCATGGTGTTGGCGCCGTAGTAGGCGTCCGCCGGGACCTCGAACTCACCCATGGAGTCGCGTTCGCTCCTGGTCGCGGTCGTGGTCATGCACTCATCTCCTCTCGATGCAGCGGGATCGTCATGTCGAACTCAGCGCCGCTCCCCGGGACGCTGCGAGCCGCCACGGTCCCGCCGTGACGTTCGGCCACCGTGCGCACGATGTACAGGCCGAGCCCGCTCCCCGGGACCTTTCGCTGCCGCTCGGCAACCGACCGGAAGTACTTGTCGAAGAGGTGCCCGGTGTCGGCGACCGGGAAACCGGTTCCATGGTCGCGGACCGTGAAGCGCACCGAGTCGCCCTCGCGCACGGCGAGCACCTCGATCGGGGATCCCGTCGGCCCGTGCTTGACCGCATTGCCGAGCAGATTGGTCAGCGCGAGGATCAAACGCCGGCGATCGCCCTTGATGGTCAGGCCGTTGGCGCACTCGCTGCTGATCGGCAACTCACGCAGCTTCGCCTCCATGGCAACGTGCTCGATCGCCTCTGCTACCACGTCCTGCGCGTCCATGACCTCGAGCGCGAGGTGGTCGTCGGGGTCTTCGAGGCGCGCCAGCTCGGCAAGCGCGTTGACCATCCGCACCATCATCTCCGTGCTCGCGGTGATCCCCTCGATGGCGACGATCGCAGTCTCCGGGAGCGCCCCGAGCATGCCGGCGCTGAGCAGCTGCCCGTAGCTGTTGAGGATTGTCAGCGGGCGGCGGAGCTCGTGCATGGTGATCGAGAGCGATGTGCCCCGCGCCGACAACTCCGAGGTCGCGCTGGTCAGCCGGCGCTCGAGGGTCGCGACCGAGGACGCGGCGAGGTGCTGTCCGACGGCCTCGATGTCGTCAGCGGTCATGGTCGCCAGGGCCAGCGTCTCCTCGGGGTCGAGCCGCTCCTCACGCACTGCTTCGGCGGTGACCTGACGGAGCGCCGTGAGATTGGCGAGCGCCTTGCCGAGGCGGCGTTCGATCCCGGTCTCGGAGTCCAGGTGGTGATATGCGATCAGCGGACGGAAGTCGTCGGCGGTCAGCGCGACCAGCACGGCGTTGACGAACTGGCGCGGTCCGCGGGCGCGATCGAGGGGTTCACCGGCGTCAGCCGGTGATATCTGCCTCGCCCACAGGTCGGCGATCCGCGCCGCGTGGGCTGCCAGGAAGTCGCTGAACTGCCGGGTCACGCCGCTGAAGTCTAGGCGCACCAGGCGTCAGTCCCGCGAGCGCGGCATCCTCGGTGGCGGCCACGTCGATCGCGATCTCCACCGGGGAGCGGCTGCTCCGGCGGTGGCGCGACCAGAGCACCGCGCCGAGCACGGCGAACGGGATCATCTGCAGATCGATGAGGACCGAGATCGCCCCCGCATGGGCGACCGAGACGCCGCTATGCGAGAGCAGCGCCACCAGGACCCCTTCGCGGAAGCCGAGCCCATTGATGCTGAAGGGGGCGAGCGCGACCAGCAGCGTGATCGGGATGGTGACAGCGAGGACCGTCCAGCTGAGATCCACCCCGATCGCCCGGGCGGCGACGCTCAGTGCCAGCAGGTTGAAGCCCCAGCCGGCGGCGCCGACCAGGAGCGACTGGGCGACGGCGTGGGGATGGCGCCGGTAGCCGGCGAACGCATCGCTGAAGGAACGGACGCCGCGGCTCATCGCTCCCGAAACGCGGGCGAGCAACCGGTGGGGCACGAGACGGTCGGCGCTGAGTGCCATGAGCCAGATGATCACCACGGCCATGGCGAGCGCCGCGATCACGATCACGATCCCGGTGCCGAGCAGCGCCCGAAGAAGGATCGCCGCGGCGATCCCCCAGCAGGTCATCCCGAGCATGCCTGCCAGGCGGCTGCCGGCGAGCGAGGCGAGCACGTTCCCATGGCCGACCTGGCGGCCCATCTCGACGGTGCGCATGCAGTCGCCGCCGACACCGGCGGGAAGCATCTGTGTGAAGAACATGCCCTGGAGGTACGAGGAGCTCAGCCGGCGCCAGCTCAGCACCGAACCGGGACCGGCGCCGGCGGGAGCGTTGGCGGTACGCAGCAGCACCCCCCATTCGACGACGCTGGCGGCGACCGCGAGCATGGTGAGCCCGAGAGCTGCGGCGATCCACAGGGGATCGGCATGCGCCAGGCTCGCCACCGCCTTCGGCAGGTTGATGGTCCGCGCGAGGATGGCCAGCCCGACGACCGTTCCGCTGACCCGGGTCCAGGGGGACCCCATCACGGCGCGGGCGATACGGAGGGCTTGTCTCATCGGCTCCATTGAATCAGGGTGGTACCGGTCCCATGTGCAATCAGCCGTACCGTGACACGGCGACTGCTCCTTGCAACGCAAAGAGCAGACGTCGCGTTACTCGGCTGCCAGGTAAGGCTCTCGGAAGGCCGTCTGCTCGGCGATGAACACCAGGGGCAGGTCGTCGACCGGCCCGTTACGGTTCTTGGCGACGATCAGCTCGGTCTTGGCTCTGTCGACCTCGCGGTTGTGCATGCCCTCGCGATAGAGGAAGAGCACCACGTCCGCATCCTGCTCAATCGAACCGCTGTCGCGGAGGTCGCTGAGCTGCGGGCGCTTGCCGTCGCGCTGCTCCGCCGCACGCGAGAGCTGCGAGAGGGCGAGCACCGGGATGTTCAACTCCTTGGCGATCGACTTCAGCCCTGAGGAGATGTCCGACACCTCCTGGACCCGGGAATCGCGCCGTCCTCCCTGCATCAGCTGCAGGTAGTCGATGACGATCAGCTCGATCTTGTGCTGCGCCTTCATGCGCCGGGCGCGGGCGCGGAGCGTGTTGATGGCGAGGCCCGGCGAGTCGTCGATCCAGAGGTCGGCATGGGTGAGCGTGTCCATCGCCTTTGCGATCTTCTGGAATGCCATCGAATCCGCCTGGCCGGTGCGGAGCATGTAGGAGTCGACGTGTGCCTCGCTGCAGATGAGCCGCTGCACGAGCGACTGCCGGGACATCTCAAGCGAGAACACCACCACCGGCCGGCGCGCGAGCACCGCGGCGTTGCGCGCGATGTTGAGGGCGAACGACGTCTTGCCGACCGCCGGCCGCGCCGCCAGGATGATGAGCTCGCCGGGCTGCAGCCCCTGGGTGAGCATGTCGAGCTTCGAGAAGTTGGTGGGCACGCCGGTCACCAGCTGCTTGTGCTCGATGCGCTTCTCGAGCACGTCCCACCACTCGCGGACCACGGGCGCGATGTTGCGCATCTCCGAGCCGCGGCTCTCCTGCCCGATCTTGAACACTTCCTGCTCCGCCTGGTCGATCGCCTCCGCCACCGGCGTGGTGTTGTCGAACCCGAGGCGGCTCACCTTGCCCCCCGCCTCGATGAGGCGGCGCCGGAGCCCATGGGCGATGACGATGTCCGCGTAGTGCTTGACGCTGGCCGAGCTGGGCACGACCAGGGTCAGCTCGGCGATGTAGTCCATGCCACCGGCACGGCCGACACCGGGGCCGCGTTCGAGCTGGTCGCGCAGCGTGACCGTGTCGATGGCTTCGCCACGATCGTCCAGCGCCAGCGCGGCGCGATACAGCACCGCGTGGCGCTCTGAGTAGAAGTCCTCGGGCACGAGCACGTCGCGCACGATCGAGAGGGCCTCGCGGTCGATGAGGATGCCGCCGAGCACAGCCTGCTCCGCCTCGTTGTCGTGCGGCGGGACACGCATCGGCGCCGCCCCCGCAGTCGCCCCGCGTCCCACCAACTCGGTCTGCGGGAGAGAGGTCATTGAGCCGCGACGACGACCTTGAGTGTCTCCGTGACCTCCGGGTGGAGCTCGATGGTGGCCTCGTGGGGACCGAGGGATCGGATCGGCGGATCGATCTCGATCTTCCGCTTGTCGATATCGATCCCCGCCTCGCGCTTCAATTGCTTGGCGACATCGGCCGTGGTCACGGTGCCGAAGAGTTGCCCGGCCTCGCCGGCCTTGGCGTACACCGTGACGGTCAGCTTGCGCAGCCGCTGGGCGGTTTCCCTCGCATCGATGAGCGCTTTCTCGACACGCCGGCGGGTTGCCTCCTCGCGGCGGCGAATCTGGTCGACCGTGTTCTGGTCGGCGACCACCGCCAGGTGCTTGGGGAACAGGAAGTTTCGCGCGTATCCCGGCGTCACCTCGCGCACGTCGCCGGGCTTGGCCGTTCCTGCCACTTCTTTCAAAAACAAAACTTTCACGAGGTGCTCGTCTCCTGCTCTTCGGGACGCAGGCGCCGGTAGATCATCAGCGCGATCCGTTCTCCGTTGCGAACGTCGTCATCGAAGCGGCTGCGCCGTTGGGTGATCAGCATCTCCTGCTCCGCGACGACGTGACGAGGAGAGGCGGCGATGAAGGCGCGGGTTGCGAGCAGGCTGAGGGCGAGCACATCGAGCTCACCGATAACCGGCAGGGACTCGGGCAGATCGACCACCGGCAATGCGATCAACGCGAGGCCGCCGCCGAACGCGAGCTTCATGTACCGGGGCACACGCGGGTCGAACATCAGGCAGTACGCGAGCCGCAGCATGCGCGGCAGGTCGACGAAAAGGCGTTTGGCGCTGCGTACCTTGCTCAACATCTCGAACCGCGCATTCTACTTTGTTGCCGTTGCGACCGATCGGCGGACAGGTCTCGTTGCACGGCTGCGCACGGGTGTGCGTTCACTGGTCTCGCAGGATCTCGGGGTGCGCCTCGACCCATGCGCGAGCAGCCGCGCCATCGCCGGGAGGGATCACGCCCTCGATGACAGCGTCGCGGATCGCAGCCTTGGCGAGACCGACCCAGGGGCCCGGCCCGCGACCTGCCATGGCCATGAGCTCCTCGCCGCTGAGCGGATCCGCCATCGCCGAGACCACGCCGCCGGCGTCGAGCCGTGCCATCCGCTCGTCGAGCTCGTCGAGCTCGTCGAGCGTGGGATAGGCGGACGCGCGGGTGTCCGCCCGCGCGAGATCGAGCATCTTCCCGCGCAGCGGCCCGGCGTCCCTGATCAGCCGCCGCACCGCGGCGTCGCCGAAGGTCTCGCGGTCGTACTGGATCGGGCGCAAGTGCAGGCGGACGAGCCGGCTCACGTCATCGATCTCGTCGTTGCTGAATCGCCAGCGGGTGAGGATCGTCCGGGCCATCTCCGCGCCGATCTGCGGATGGTCGTAGAAGGTGTGGCGGCCGTCCGGCGCGAGGGCGTGGGTCGGAGGTTTGGCGATGTCGTGGAACAACGCGGCCGAGCGCGTCACCAGGTCGGGAAGTGTGGCATCGACGGTCAGCAGGGTGTGCCCGTAGACGTCGTGGGTGTGGAAGCCGCCCTGCTCGACCCCGATCCCTGCGACGAGCTCGGGCAGGACGATCTCGAGCACCCCACCGTCCAGCAGCACCGAGATGCCGGCGCTGGGATACGGTGCGACGAGCATGCGGCGGATCTCGTCGCTCACCCGCTCGATGGACAGGATCGACGTTCGCGACGCCTGGGCTCGCATCGCCTCGATCGTCCCCGCGGCGAGCGTGAAGCCGAGGCGGGCGACGAACCTGGCGGCCCGAAACATGCGCAGCGGATCCTCGGCGAACGTCTCGGCCGGATCGCCGGGTGTCCGGAGCACGCCGTCGACAAGATCGGTCAGCCCCTTCCCGGTGAGGTCGATCACCTCCCCGTCGAGGCTCTGGCACAGCGCGTTCACCGTGAAATCGCGGCGCGAGATGTCCTCGAGCAGGGTGCCGGGCCGGACGTCCGGGTTGCGGGACTCGGGGTCGTAGCGCTCCGCCCGGGCGCGGACACCCTCGACGATCCAGGTGCCCCCTCGGATCTGGGCCGTCCCGAACCGCTCGAACCGCTCGGGATGGTGCCAGCCGAAGACCGAGGCGACCTCCGCGAGCAGCGGCATCGGATCCACCCCGACGGTGACGAGGTCGATGTCCTTGCCCTGCGGCCCCCCGAGCAGACGGTCTCTGACGAAGCCGCCGACCAGGTAGGTCTCGACGCCGAGGCCGCGCGCGGCGGTCGCGATGGCCTCGAGCAGGTCCTCGAGCTCCGGGGGCTCCGGGGTGACCACGCGAACGACGGCGGTCACGGTGTTGCGGCGGTCAGGCGCGAAGGCCGGCCACGGAGCAGCACCGCCGCGAGGACCGCGGCGAGCGCGGCACACACGCCGGCGCCGAGGAACACGGTGTGCAACTCGGACACGATCGCCGCGGTCACGTCTCGTTCGTAGGGAGGGCAGTTGAGGGGCGAGGTCGGGCAGAGCACAGACGGCGAGGGGAACGACGACGCGGTCGTGTAGAAGATGTGGAGGCTCACGGCGGTGAGGATGGAGATGCCCACGAGCATGCCGATCATGCGCGCCACGACCACCAGCGCCGACGCCAGTCCGTGCATCTGCTCGCGCACCGAGGCGAGCATCGAGGCGTTCACCGGAGCGATCGCCACGCCGAAGCCGAGGCCACAGGCGACCAGCACCGGGTCGCTCGGATGCAGCCACCCCGGTCCAAAAGGATCCACGAGGGTCGTGGCCGTCCAGCGCGTCATCAGAAGGAAGGCAGCGGCGGTGATCGCCATGCCGGCGGCGGCGACCAGGCGGTTGCCCAGCCGCTGGGAGAGCCAGCCCCCGGCGATCGCCCCGATCGGCACACCGACCAGGAGCCGGAGCAAGACCAGGGCTGCTCCGAGCTGCGAATTGGGATCGACGGTCGAGCGGGCGAGGACGGGGATGTCGAGCAGCGCTGCCATGAGTGCCGCGCCGATGGCGAGGTTGGTGAACAGGGCGCCGTAAGCGCCGGGGGAGCGAAGCTCGGACGCCGCCACCAGCGGCTGCGGCGCCCGCCGCTCCCTCACGATGAAGCACGCCAGGGCAATGACACCGAGCGGCAGCAGCCAGAGGGCCGCCGGTGAGACGGCCCCGGTCGAGGGATCCTCAGCGGAGAAGCTGACGATGATCGTCGAGAGCGCGATCCCGAGGAGGACCGCTCCCGGCCAGTCCACCGCCGCGGCCACCGCCGGCAGGCGGCGGACAGCAACCAGTTCGCGCGTCGACGTGCGGCCGCGGGCTTCCCAGAGGATGAGCGCCACCGCCGCGGCCGCCGCCATGACCGCGATCGGACTGAGCCAGACGACACCGCCCAGTGGCGTGTACGCCAGGCCGATCGTGGTGTTGTCCCTGAGCAACCCGGGCGCTGCGATCGACAGGCATCCGGCGGCGAGCGCTATCCCGGCGAGCGCCAATGAGATGCGGTCGACGCGGGGGCGCAGGACCGCTGAGGACGCGGTCTGCGGCTGACGCCGCTGATCCCGCGGGGATGTATTCGACTCGATATTCCCCGGGACCGGCCGGGACGCGCTGTCACGATCACTCCGCCCCGAGGCCGCGAACAGGCCGAGCGCGAGGGCGGCGGCGATCGGGATGTTCAGCCAGAAGATCACCTGCCAGGACGCGACCGTGAGGATGAGCCCGCCGTAGAGCGGCCCCAGCACGCTTCCCAACTCCTGCACCGCGCCGATGACGCCAAGCGGCAGGCTGCGGCGTTCCGCCGGCCACAGATCCGCCACCAGCGCGAGGGTCACCGGGACGAGCCCGCCGCCGCCGAGGCCCTGGAGCGCCCGGCCAGCGACCACCGAGCCGAGGTCGGTCGCCGACGCCGTGACCAGCGAACCTCCCGCGAAGACCGCGAGGCAGAGGATCAGCAGCGGGCGGCGGCCGTAGAGGTCGGAGAGCCGCCCGAGGAGCGGCATGACCACCACGTACCCGAGCAGGAAGCCACTGACGATCGGGGTCGCCGCCTGGAGCTGATCGACGCCGATGCCGACGTCGGCCATGATCGCCGGCAGCGCGAGCACGACGACGTACGTGTCCATGGCGGCGACGAGCACCGATGCCGCCGCGATGGCGAGGATCCAGCGGCGGCGCGCGTTCACCCCAGGGCGGGTGGCGGCGTCACTGTCACGTTCTCGCCATAGTTGGTGAGAACGAGCGTATAGGTGGTGTCCGTGCTCTTGCTGATGAACGGCCCGGTGAGCACGACCCGGCGGAGCTGATTCGTACCGGTGTCGATGCCGAAGGTCGCGGCGACGCTCTTCGACGGGTCAGCGCTGGTGAGCAGCGCGGCGACCGCACTTCCCGGCAGTGAGCAGCCGATCTCGTGCAGCGCCTCGCCGTTGTATCGGTCGTCGCTCTCGACCTGGGGCGACTGGCATTTGAGCAGCAGCGACGACAGCCCGGTGTTCGGGTCGATGAGCTTGGCGGGGTCGGCGAAGCCGTAGTCGGCCGGGTTCGCCGTGGTGAAGCCGGAGCCGGTCGGCAGCTTGACCGCGAAGGTGCCGCCCACGGAGACCGCCGGAACGCTCAGCGCCAGGCCGAAGATCGACACCTGCAGCACCCCCGACATGCTGTCCGGCCGCTTCATGTCGCCGCTGCCGCCGGTGAGCTGTGCGCCCGAGCCGGTCACGTTGGCGCTGGTGAGGACGAAATGGAACGAGGGCGTGCTGTCGAGGACTGCCTTGGTCGTCTTCAGCAACGTGGCGGCGTTGAGCGACGGCCCTCCGCACGCGCCCACCAGCAGCGCTGCGGTCGTGACCACGGCGAGGCGGCGCAATCCCGCGATGACATTCCCTCCGAACGAGGCCAGGTATCGCGGGCGAGTATAGGTGTGCCGATACACTGCGACGCGTGAGTGGAGCGAGCCCCGCGTCGGCGGAGATCGACGCGGCGCAGTTCTTCGGTGTCGACATCCGCGTCGGCACGGTGCTGCGGTGTGAGACGTTCCCGGAGGCGCGACGTCCTGCCTACCGCATGGTCATCGACTTCGGGCCGTTCGGCACGAGGCAATCGTCGGCGCGTCTGACCGACCTCTACACCCCCGAACAGCTCACCGGGAGCTCGGTCGTCGCGGTCGTGAACCTTCCGGCACGGCAGATCGGCCCGGTCCGGAGCGAGGTGCTCGTGCTCGGTGTGTACCAGGAAGGGTCGGAGCGGGTGGTGCTGCTCCGTCCTGATCATCCGTGCGCTCCTGGCGATCGGGTCGGCTGAGATGACGTCATCAATGCTCGCGTGAGCCTGCGCTCCCTCTTCGGCGAGCCAGGCGCTCGCCGGGTCAGCCCTCTGCTCCTCCTGCTGGTGATCCTCTCGTTCTTCCTGGTCTTCGCCGGGGTCTCGTGCAATCCGACCACCACCAGGGCTGCGATCTCATCGATCGACGCGAGTCAGGGACTGACAGGAGCCCAGGCGGCCCCGGTGAATGCCTGCGTCAACGCCCTCGGCAGCACCGACATCCTCACCTACAGCGGGTGGCAGGTCGCCTTCGGGAAGAACCCGGCGGTCGGGTCGGTGCCGGCGGCCTGCAACCAGAACAACGCTGCCGGTGCGGACACCTCGTCTGCGAACATCGGGCCGCAGCTCCTCGCATTCCTTGCCCTGATCAGCGTCTTCCTCGCGCTGCTGACGTCAGTGCTCGGGGTGCTCGGCCTCGTGGCGGCGAGGAGCAGGTCCCTGGTGACCGCCATCTTTGCGGCGGGAGCGGTCGCGCTGCTCATCCTTGATCACTTCCACGTCCGCGATGCGCTGCTGTCGAAGATCTCCTCGAGCGAGGGCACGAGCATTCCGGGCCTCGATCCGGCATCGCTCTTCAACATCAACGTTGGGATCGGGCTGATCGCCGCGGTGGCGATCCTGGTGGTCACCGTTGCCTACAACCTCGCGGCGTTGATCGTGACCCCTGTTCCGGCCGGCGTCGCGCCTGGGGACACCCCGGAGCGACCCCCGCCCGAAGAACCACCGCCGCCGGAGCAGCCGCCAGCCTAGATCAGATCAGGCCGTCCCGCCGATGAATGGGATGCCGTACGTCTCGAGCTGCAAGCCGACGGAGGTCGGCCAGACCTCGGCGATCGCGTCTGCCGTCCAGCCGCCGTCGCGGTACGCGACCGACACCTCCTTCGGATGCGACCAGAGCGAGAGCTTGTCACCGCCAAGGCCGACGCACTGGCCGGTGACGCCCGCCGCCTCATCCGAGCTCAGGAACACGAGCAGGGGCGCCACGTCGTCGGGGGTGCCCATGCCCATCTGCTTGCGCACCGTCGCCGGCAGTGGCTCGCCATTCTCAGCCGCCTCGACCAGTGACGCCATTCCCGGAATCGTCGAGATCATCCGCGTGATCGCATTGGGAACGATCGCGTTGACGGTGATGTTGTGCTTCGCGCATTCCATCGCCCAGGTGCGGGCGTAGGCGGCGATCCCCGCCTTGGCTGCCGCGTAGTTGGTCTGCCCGAAATTGCCGCGCTGTCCCGCGATCGAAGAGACCACCACGATCCGACCGCCCGTTCCCTGCTCACGCATCCGGCGAACCGCGGCCCGCGCGCACGTGAACGTGCCCCGCAGGTGCGTCTCGATCACCCGGTCGAAATCGTCGTCGCTCATGTTCCAGAGGACGCGATCGCGAAGGATGCCGGCGTTGGTGCACATGATGTCGAGGCGCCCGAAGGCCTGCACCGCGCCGGAGACAAGCTGGTCCGCGGCCTCCGCCGACCCGACGGCACACACCTCCGCGACGACCCTGCCGCCTGCACGCGCGATCTCGTCGGCGGTTGAACTCGGCGACGTCGCCATCGACGTCGTTGACGACCACAGCGCATCCCGCCTGCGCGAGTGCATGTGCATATGAGCGGCCGATACCACGTCCGCTCCCGGTGACAACAGCGACCTTGCCCTCGAGATTCATGGTGCGGACTCTAGGGCCCGGGCTCCACGGTGCGCTTGGCGAACTCGATCTCGACGTGCTCGCCGCGCGGCTCGTACCCCGCCTGGCGGTAGATCAAGTTGGAGACAGGATTGGCTGCATCTGTGAAGAGCATGGCGCGGTCGACGCCGGGCCGCTGCAGCGCTTCCGCGGTCACCTCGTAGGTGAGGCGTCGCGCATACCCGCGGTTGCGATGCTCGGGGGGTGTGTAGACGGGGCCGATGCGCGCGACCCCGGCGGCGTGCCGGACCCCGACCATGGAGACGATCCGGCCGTCGTCGATCCAGACGCCCACCTCTCCTCTGCGAATCATGTGATCGGCGATCGCGTGGGGGTTGGTCGGTACGGGATGCTCGATCTCGGCGCTGAAGGTCTGCAGCCATTGGGCGATCAACGGACCGTCCTCGGCGCGGGCGGCACGGCGGGTGCCGGGCGGCAACGGCACATCGACCAGCGAGCCCAGCTCGTTGAGGAGAATCGTCCGGTCACGTTCGACGATGTCGCCGGTGATCGCTGCCCACGCCGCGGCAACCGCGCGCGCCGATTCCGCCGGGCCGGCGACGCCGGGTGGTTGCGTGCCGAGCGACGTCGCGCGCTGCACCGCTGCTTCAGCCAGCGCCGGTGCCGCGGCTGGGGGAAGCGCCGACACCAGCAGGTTGTGCGGCGGGGTCCAGTTCGCGGCGCCGACCACCGCGGCGCCGTCGGTGACCCACCAGAAGCTGGGGGCGCCGCTGTACGTGCCCGGGGCGGCGCGCACGATGTCGATGATCGTCAGCAGCACGTTGCGCGCGCACGGGTCTGCCCTGAGGAACGCCTCTGCGGCGGCAGCATACTCGTCGACGTCGCCGGTCGTGTGCACCTGGATCACGGGTTCGATTGTGCGGCTCTCAGAGCGCGAAGCGCCCCCCCGTCGCCACCTGCGCCACCACGTAGACAACCCAGGGCACCGCCGCAAGGGCGAGCAGCGCGCCTCGCGCCTGACCGCGCCAGAGCATCGCGAGCAGGAAGACCGCGGTGAGCAGCGTGAGCGTGGCGCTGATGAGTCCCGCCGAGCCGGGTTGCCAGGTGGTGAACACAATGCCGATCGCGGCGAGGATGCACGACTGAAACGCCGCCGAGCCCGCGACGTTGCCGAAGGCGAGCATGTCGTCGTTGGTACGAACCCACAGCACGCTGTTGAGAGTCTCCGGAAGCTCGGTCGCAACCGGCACGATGACCAGCGCGAGAACGAGCTGGGGAATCTGCAGCGCCGACGCGGTCTGATCAAGCGCGGTGACGAAGAGCTGCGAACCCAGCACGAGAAGCGCAATTGCGATGAGGAGCTGCACCGTCACCAACACCGGATGTGGCTCGCCAGGGCGCCAGCGCACGATATGCAGCGGCTCCGGGCTCTCACCCGCGGCCGCGCTGCCGCGGAGCGTCGCGAGCACGTACACGGCGTAGGCGATGAGCAGCAGCGCACCGACGCCAATCCGCGGACCGCTGGGCAGCACGCTCGAGACCACCGCGACGGTGAAGGCGCCGATGAAGACGCCCAGGTCCCGGCGCGCCTGACGCCGGTCGATGACCAGACGGCGCGCGCCGCCGCGAATCACCACCGCGATGCCGGTGGCGCCGGCCCCGAGCGTCAGCAGCAGGAATGGCGAGCCCAGCACCGCACCGGTCGCGACCTTGTCGGCTCCATGAGAGTGTGTCGCCAGCGCCACGACCGGCACGACCGTCTCCGGAAGCGACGTGCCGAGCGCGGCCAGCAGGCTGCCGGTCGCGCCGGTGCCGAGTTTGAGGAGGTAGCCGGCCCATTCGATCGCGTTGGTGAACAGTTCCGACGCGACCACGACGAGGAGCAGGCTCGCGATGAAGAGCAGGGCCGTGGTCATCGGCGACGCATCAAGCGGTCGAAGGGCGCGTGCAGCCACGCGGTCGCGAACCCGAGCACGTGGCGGATTGTCACCGGTTGCACGCGATGCATCGCGTCGCCGCCTGCGGCGACGTCGACGGCGTCACGAACGCGCTCGCGAACCCACGGAAAGACGGTTAGCGGCAGCGTGTCAGGGGATGCCATGCGAAGTGCCCACGCCTCGATGCTGCGTCGTGGGGCGCCACCGATCACCTCGCCGAGGAAGACGACGTCACCGGCTGAGCGGAGTCCTCGCCACGAGTACACGCCGACGATGCCGGCGATGCGTACTCGATAACCCGTCTCCTCTTCGGTCTCGCGTGCTCCGGTGACCGCCGGGTCCTCGCCCGGCTCGACGTGGCCGCCCGGAAGCTCCCAACCCGGCGGCCACGGTCGGAACTGGAGGAGCACTCGCCCGCGCTCAACGATCGCAACCTGGGCACCCTCGACCGGCCACTCGACCCCGTTGATGACGACCGCATTCATGACACGACCGAGCCCATGACGGAACCTGACTTCACGACATGACGCGTCATGAGAGCAGGTGGAACACGTTCGGCAGCCCGATGAAGACCGGGTGCATGCCGGGCTCGATCAGATGCTCGAACGCGAGCGTTGCCGGGCCTGCCGACATCGCTGACGACACGTCGACGGCACCGTGCGTCAACGGCGGTGGCAACAGTACCGCGAGGGCGGCGAGGGCATAGATCGCGTAGCGATACTGCTCGAGGTAGAGGAAGACGCGCGGTGCCGCACCGAAAAGGAGCGCCCGCACCACCGCGTAGCCGTCCAGTCCCGGCAGCGGGAGCGCGTTGAAGACGAAGAGCGCGATGTTGACCAGGAATCCCTGCAACAGCACACCAAGGATGACGCCCTGCAGGGTGAACTGCGCGAGGATGTCGAATCCGGAGGCGTCGATGCCCGACCCCTGGAGCTCCACGCGAAGTGCCACGGCGAAGATCGCAGCAACCACGAGGTGCGCGATCGGCCCGGCAGCGGCAACCTGCGCTCGCTGCCTGCCAGTCCGCAGATAGAGCGGATCAAGCGGGACCGGACGCCCCCAGCCCACCCCGGCGACGAGCATGGCGAGGCATCCGAACGGATCGAGGTTGCGGCGCGGATCGAGCGTCATGCGACGGTCGCGCCGCGGCGTCGGGTCGCCAAGTCGCAATGCGATGGCCGCGTGGCTGAGCTCGTGGATCACCGATCCGAACACGAATCCCGGCAGCGTGTAGAGGATGATCGCCAGGTAGGTACCGGGGTTTGTCACCCGGCGCCGGCTACTCGAGCTCGACCCGCGACGGCCGCCGCGAGCGCTCTGTTCCGCTCCGTGAGCGTCTCCGTCCGCGCGACGGCAACTCGGTGGGCTCCTGCTCCTGGGTGTGATGATCGATCACCGCGGCGAGGGCGAGCAGCAACTCGCGCTGGGCGATCAGGAGATGTCGCTGTGCCTCGGGAGGCACGATGTCGCTGAACGACGTTCCGAGCAGCCGCGACGCCTCATCGACGAGCCGTGTTGCCTGTGCCCACAGCGCGTCGCTCATGGCGTGCGGTCCGAGAAGGTCACGGAGAGCATCCCCTCGTCGAGCCGCCCCTTTGTGACGCGCTTGCCGTTGAGCACGCGCGGCAATGAGATCTCACGCTTGTATGGCCCGACGCTGACGAAGAGCTCGCCCTCACGATGCTTGATGTCGACGTCCTCCTTGCCCACGAAGGGGAGGTGCAGCTGGAGCTCGTACGTGTTGCCGACCTTGCGGATGCGCTGCGGCACGGAGTGATAGAAGATCTGCGAGGGATCGCGGTCGCCGTAGATCAACTCACCCATCTCCGCGAGCGAGTCGAGTCCGACGATCTCGTGGTCGAACAGCTTGGTGCGAAGGGTCGGGATGGGCGAGAACGCGGTCTCCACCATCAGCGAGTAGCGCTGCTGCGCCTCGCGCCACGAGTCGAAATACGTGTCGGTGACCTCAGGGGGCAGGACGCGGTTGACCACCACCAGGTCGGTGAGGTAGTCGTAAAGGCTCAGGTAGGTGAAGGCGCGCTGGGCCTCCTTCACCACCATCTTCTCGAGGTTGAGCACGATGCGCGTGGTGCACACCTTGGGATCGCCAAGGATCTTCTTCATCCCCTCGAGGTCGAGAAGGAGGTCCTTCACGTTGCTGAAGATCTCGTCGCTGGGCAGTGGGATGCTGATGAACGGCTGCATCACCGGCCTGGCGACCTTGTTCATCATCCGGTGGATCGGGAAGATGCGATCGAGATACCACTTGGCCACGTCGGGAAACGCAAGCAGCTGCAGGGTCTCGCCTGTGGGAGCGCAATCCACGATCAGGACGTCGAACTTGCCTTCGCGCTTGTGCTTCTTGATCCACATCAGGCTGGCAACCTCCTCCATGCCCGGAGGCGATGCCATCTCCTCGGCGACGATGTCGTCGACGCCCTGGGACGCGAACAGTGACGTCAGATAGATGTGGATGCGGTCCCAATGCTCCTCGAGCTCGTGGAGCGCGTTGACCTCCTGCCCCCAGAGGTTCGGGGCGAGCTCGGTCGGCTGATCGCCGATCTCCTGGTCGATACTGTCGCCGAGACTGTGCGCAGCGTCGGTGCTGATGACCAGCGTTTTGTAGCCGAGGCGTGCGCACTTGACGGCGGTGGCCGCCGCAACGGTTGTCTTGCCGACGCCGCCCTTTCCTGTGTAGAGGATCACTCGCACGCGGGTGTCTCGGTGCTCACGGGTTGATGCGCGTCACCACGACCGCCGCAATGAGGATGAGCACGATCATGAGCGCGGCCATGATCGCGACGCGACGAAGGTCGCGCGGCACATAGGGAACGCGATCGAAGGGGATCGCGGCGTCGTCGCTGTCGAGCGGCAGGAACATCGCGGCGGCGCTCATCTGCCCCCTCGGCGCGCGAGGCTGGGCTGCCGGGTTTAGTCGCTGCACCCGGCGGCGGGCCGAGCTCTCTGCCACCGACACCTGAGCGTCCGCCGTCTCGTACTCCTCGACCGGCTCCAACTCGACCTCAAGCTCGGTGCCGGGAAGGGGCAGGACGGTCTCCGGCAATAGCTGGGCCTGCGCCGGTCGCGACGTGACCGGGGCGAGACGCTGAGCTGCGGGGGCGGATGGCGCAGCCTGACGCGCCCCCGCCCCGGGGGCGGCCGGCGCCGGCGTTCCGGGTCGCCGTGTTGCCGCTCGCTGCTTCTGCTTTCGGGTCTTCTTGGCCATTGAGGTCTTCGAAGCGTATCAGGGGCTACGGGGCCAGCCTGACGTCCCAAGCCCCGCGTGATTCCCGACCATCGAGCATGAGCTCGGAGCAGGCAGCGGGCCTCCGGATGAGAGCGGCCACGAAAGGAGCCCTGGCCTGAGCGATGGGAAAGCCCGGTGCCCGCTGCCCGACGAGCCATGAAACGTAAGGGGTGCAGCCCTACATCTTGTGGCCTTCGCGGAACGCTAGCACATCATGCAGGGGTATTCAAGAGGGAGGCCGGACAGAGGAGGCCGCCAGCATGTGGCTGAGGGCGTGGATGTCGTTCGAAGATGCGCCCAACTGGTGTGATCAGCCGTAGGCGAGGTCAACGGCCGGGTGAGGTCGGCGAAATATGGCCTACTGCTACACGTGGATTTGGCGGCCAGTTACCCCGCAGCCGCGTCGGCGGGGGCGCGAATCCAGGAGCGATGGCCGCGGGCGGGCGGGATCGCCAGCAGACGTCCCTCCTCGACCTGAGCCAGTTGCCAGCCGCCCTCATGGACCATCCAGTGGTGGCGATAGCAGAGCAGGACGAGGTTAGCCACCTCGGTCTCGCCGCCGTGGCCCCAGTGCACGACGTGGTGGGCGTTGGTGAAGGCCACGGTGCGGTCGCAGCCGGGCCACTCGCAGCCCCCGGCGCGCACCCGCAGGGCCGCCCGCGCCGCCGGACCGGGCAGGCGGAGAGCACGGCCGACGTCGAGGATCGCGGAGCTGGGGCCGAGCAGGATGCGACGGACCCGGGCATCACAGGCGAGGCGCTGCACGGTGGCGGCGGGGACCGCCCCGGCGAACTCGAGCTCGCCACCGGGAGCGCCCTCCAGGCCCATCACCGTCTCCACCGAGGCGGTGAGCTGGAGGTGGGTGCGTCCTCCACCGGTGCCGGGGATCGCCCCCCGGTCGAGCGCGTGGCCGGCGATCTCCACCAGGGCGTCGGCGAGACGCCGCGCCCGGGGGCGGTGGTCGCCGGCGCCGGTGGGTTTCGCCAGGGGGAAGACGGCGGTCTGGAGGGTGGCCGCGGCGATGGGATCGAAGTAGCCACGCAGGGCCAGGAAACCACCCTCACAGGGAATGAACTCGCAGCGGTTGCGCTCGGCGGCGCTCACCGCCTCGGCGAGGACTGCGGCGGCGTCGTGGGCGTGGCGAGCCTGGGTGCAGTCGTCGATGAAGCGGCCCACCGAGTGCTCCCGGGCGAGCTCCAGGAGGGTGCGCTCATCGAAGGGAAGCGGCGCCACGGGTGCGGCGGGGTCTGACGCATCGGCCGGAGCTGACGCATCGGCGGGGTCTGAGGCATCGGCGGGATCGATTCCCGCCTCGCCAGGCTCCAGCGCATCGAAATCGTCAGCGGATCTGGCACTGAGCGCCCGGGCCGTGCCGGCGAGGAGCGAGAAGTGGGCGAAGCCGATGTCCCCCGCCCCGAGGGCGGCGACACTGGCCGGGAGACGATGGATCTGTTCGCCGGCGGCCACCGCCCGGGCGGCGGCAGACCGGGACAGGTGGCAGTGGTGGCGGATCCAGTCGATGGGACTGACCGAGCCCTGGGCGTCGTACTCGCCGGTGGCGGCGAACACCGCCGCGTCGGACGCGAAGCCGAGCTCGAGCAGATCGATGCCGTGGCGGAGCCGGATCAGGTGGTCACCGAGCTCGGCGGGGGTGAGCTCGAAGGTCGATTCCACCACGAAGCCCTGGATCGACTGGATCAGAGCCTCGAGCGGGTTCTCGGCCAGCGTGGCATTACACATTCCTGTAGTATAGAACATATGTTTGGGCACGCCGACGCCACCTATAAAGGGGCAGCCTCACCCTCGAGCCTTGGTCAGCGAGCCAAGGACGCCTCTAGAAAGTGGGCGCGAGAGCCCGCCTGAACCCCGCCGCGAGCGCATCCGCCAACTCCTCACGGCTCACGTGTCGGCCGAGAAGCTCGCGCACTCCAACCCCGCCGACAGTAGGAGCTGGCTCTCCCCGCAGATAGGCCGCAGCCCGCGGCGGCTCCAGCAGCACCGAACCGTGCTGCAGCAGTGCTCCGGCGCGGCGGGCCTGCGCGCTGCCGACCAGCTTTCGGCCCCGCTCGTCGAGCAACTCATGCGCCGCCGGTCGGGCAAAGCAATCCGCTACAGAGGCGCCCTCGCGCGCATCCCGCCGGAGGTCGGCCGGCAGCCTGCGAGCTATGGTCCGCACCCCGAGCACCCCCAGTCCGGCCGCAACCGCCTCGTGGATCCGAGAGCAGGACTCGAGCACCCGTCCGCCGAGGATGGGGTCGGTCGATCGGCACACCACCGAGTAGGTCACCTCCTGGTCGTGGAGCACCGCGCGTCCACCGCTCGGCCGGCGGACGACATCGACCCCGTCGCGCGCGCAGGCGTCGAGATCCACGTCGTCAAGCGACTGCATCCGACCGAGACTCAGACACGCCGGCGCGAAGCCGTACAGACGCACCGCACCCTGAATCTCGCCCCGCGCGCAGGCGTCGAGCAACTCCAGGTCGCGACGCATGTTCTCCTCACCCGGCGCCGGTGCGTCGATGACCAGCTCGAGCCGCCGCAACCTCACCATCCCGACCCGTGTCTCAGACATTGAAACGCACGTGGATGACGTCGCCGTCGCGCATGACGTAGTCGCGGCCCTCGAGCCGCTGCTTCCCACGCTCGCGCAGCACCGCATACGAGCCCGCGTCGAGCAGCTCCTCGGCATCGCAGACCTCGGCCCGGATGAAACCGCGCGCGATATCGGTGTGGACGCTCGCGGCGGCATCGAGCGCGGTCTCGCCCTGCCGGAGGTTCCAGGCACGCACCTCGGTCTCCCCGGCGGTGAAGAACGTGATCAGCCGGAGCAATCGATACGCACTGCGCGCGACCCGGTACAGCCCCGGCTCCTCGAGATTGAGGTCGTGCAGAAACGCAGCTCGATCCCCAGCATCGAGCTCGGCGATGTCGTTCTCGATACGCGCAGACACTGCGATGGCGTCACCTCCCGCGAGCCGGGCGCGCTGCACGATCTCGTCGGGCACGGGCTCTCCAGCTGCGGACTCCGCGACGTTGACGACGACCATCAGCGGCTTGCCGGTGAGCAACCAGAACTCGCGCAGCATCGACCGCTCCTCGAGGGTCAGCGTCATCGTCCGCACCGGCCGGCCCTGGTCGAGGTGCTCCTGGATGCGACGCAGGAGCGCGATCAGCTCGGGCTCCTTCTCCTTCTGCAGGCGCGCGCTCTTCTCGGTGCGCTCCAGACGCTTGGTGACGGTCTCGAGGTCGGCGAGCTGGAGCTCGAGCTCGAGAACGTCGATGTCGCGAACCGGGTCGACGCCACCCTCGACGTGCGTGACGTCGGGATCCTCGAACGCGCGAACCACGAGCGCCGTCGCATCAGCCTCGCGGATGTGTCCGAGGAAGCGGTTGCCCAGTCCCTCGCCGCGGCTCGCGCCGCGCACCAGCCCGGCAATGTCGGTGAATGTGACCGTGGCCGGGATCACCTTGGGCGGCTGGAAGAGCGCGGCAAGCCGATCGAGGCGCGAATCGGGGACCGGCACGACTCCCGTGTTCGGTTCGATGGTGGTGAACGGGTAGTTGCCGACCGCGGCGCCGGCCTGCGTCATGGCGTTGAAGAGCGTCGACTTCCCCGCGTTTGGCAGTCCGACGATGCCGACACTGAGACTCAAATCCTTTCCAGCTCGAACGCGGTGTGCAGGGCGCGCACCGCATCGCGGACACGCGGACGATCGATGATGCAGGTCACGTGGATCTCGCTGGTCGCGATCATCTGGATGTTGATATCCGAGTCGGCGAGCGCGCGGAAGATCTTGGCGTAGATCCCGGGCGTTCCCCTGAGCCCGCTGCCGATGACCGTGACCTTGGCGATCCCCGCGGTGGCCGTGTACCCCTGCGCGTGCACGCCCTTCGCCACCGACGGGAGCATGCGACGAGCCTTGGGCAGGTGCGACTCCGCGATGGTGAAGCTGAGGTCGGTCGTCCCATCGTGGCTCACGTTCTGCAGGACGATGTCGATGTCGATGCCCGCATCGCCGAATGGACCGAAGACCTCCGCGGCCACCCCCGGCTTGTCGGGCACGCGAAGGATCGTCACCTTCGCGACATCGGTCTCGTGCGCGATGGCGCGCACCTTCTGGCGTATTTCCATCTTGTCCTGCTTCGCGATGATTGTCCCCGGTTCGTTGTCGAACGTGGACCGGACGCGGATCTCCATGGAATAGGCCTCGCCGATCTCGACGGCTCGCGGATGCATCACGCGCGCCCCGGCCGAGGAAAGCTCGAGCATCTCGTCGTAATCGATTGCGGCGATCACCCGCGCATTGGGAACGATGCGGGGGTCCGCGGTGTGCACGCCCGGGACGTCGGTGAAGATCTCGCAGTGGTGAGCACGGATCGCCACCGCCAGCGCCACCGCGGTCGTGTCCGATCCTCCGCGCCCGAGGGTGGTGACGTCCATGTCCTCGGTCGCGCCCTGAAATCCCGCGACCACCACCACGTTGCCCTTTTCCAGCTCGTCGAGCACTCGCTGCGGCACGATGTCGACGATGCGCGCGGTGCGGTGCGCGCTGCTGGTCCGGATGCCCGCCTGGGCGCCGGTCAGCGAGATTGCGGGCGTGCCGGCGGCATGCAGGGCCATCGCAAGCAAAGGCGCCGTGATCGTCTCCCCGCTGCTCAGCAGCATGTCCATCTCACGTGACGGCGGATCGCCGGTGATGCGGTGGGCGAGCGCGATCAGCTCGTCGGTGGTGTCGCCCATGGCGCTGACCACCACCACGACCTCGCTCCCGGCTCCCAGCGATTCGCGGATGCGGCGCGCGACCCGGCGCAGCTTCATCGGCGTGGCGACGCTCGATCCCCCGTATTTCTGCACCACCCGGGTCATGGCGAGACGTCCACGCGAGTACCGTAGTTGCGCGGCGGCAGGATCATGATCTGACCCTCGACTCCGGCTGCGGCCGCAGCACTCTGCATGGCTGCGCTGATCGGTTGCGGGTCGAGCGGCGTCAACGCGATGACCGACGGTCCAGCACCCGCCAGCGCAGCACCCGACGCGCCGGCGTCGTTCGCCGCAGCCACGATCTCCTGCGCGCCGGCCATCAACGCAAACCGCGCGTCCTGGTGCCATCGATCCTGCATCGCGATGCGCAGCCCCGCATGGTCGCCGGTCGCGAACGCCCTGATCAGGAGTGCGCACCGGCTGGCATTGAAGATCGCGTCGGCGCGGCTGAACGTTGTCGGGACCACCTGACGCGCCTCATGGGTCGTGAACGGAAGGTCCGGGATGAAGAGCACCGCGCGGAGGTCGTCGGAAACCGCCATCTGGACGGCCGGCGCACCCGGCGCGCAGATCGCAAGGCCTCCGAGCAATGCCGCCGCCGCGTTGTCGCGATGGCCCTCCATCGCGGCGGCGCGCTCGAGCACCCCGTCCTCGTCCCATGGCGCCTGGTGCAGCGCCGTGGCGACGAGGACGCCGGCAAGGGCTGCAGCCGCACTCGATCCCATGCCGCGCCCGATCGGGATCCGGTTCACGCATGCGAAGTGCACGCCGGTTGCGGGCACGCCGAGCTCGGCGCATGACTTCGCGTACGCGACGGTGACCAGGTTGTGCCCGGGGTCGTTGAGCGCCGCCGGCGCATCGCGTCCCGCGTCGATGCTCAACGGCCCGGCTCGCTGCTCGGCCCGGATGTCGTTCTGGAGCTGCAGCGCCAGTGCCAGTATGTCGAACCCCGGGCCGAGGTTCGCGACGCTGGCGGGAACGGCGACGCGGACGCGCATGCCGCTCAGACCTGGATGGCTCGCGCCAGGGCGCTCGCGTCCGGGGCAATCTCGGCGATCGGAGGCAGCGCCGCCTCGACCGCGCCCGGATCCTTCAGGCCGTTGCCGGTGAGCACGCAGACCGCATGCGTCCCGGGGGCCACCGCTCCTTCGGCGATGGCGCGCTCGAGCACCGCAAGCGCCGCCGCAGAAGCGGGCTCGCAGAAGATGCCCTCGAGGCTCGCCAGACGGCGCTGCGCGTCGAGGATCGCCGCGTCATCGACTGACGCGATCATCCCTTCGGATTGATCGCGCGCATCCACCGCGCCCTGCCAGGACGCCGGGTTGCCGATGCGAATCGCCGTCGCAACCGTCTGGGGATCATCGATCGGGCGCCCCAGGACCAGCGGTGCCGCCCCCGACGCCTGGCCGCCGAACATCCGGGGCAGCCGGCTGGCGCGGCCGTCGCGATGCTCCTCGCGGAACCCGCGCCAGTAGGCGGTGATGTTGCCCGCGTTGCCGACCGGGAGCGCCAGCACGTCGGGCGCGTCCCCGAGCTCCTCCACGATCTCGAATGCGGCCGTCTTCTGGCCCTCGATCCGGTTCGGGTTCACGCTGTTGACGAGCGTGACCGGGAGGCGGTCGCAGACCTCGCGAACGACCCGCAGTGCGACGTCGAAGCCACCACCGATGCTCAACACGGTTGCGCCGTGGACCCGCGCCTGAACGAGCTTGCCCGATGCGATATGTCCATGGGGGACGACGACGACCGTCCGAAGCCCGAACCGCCCTCCGTACGCGGCCGCCGATGCGCTGGTGTTTCCGGTCGACGCGCAGATGATCGCCGTGCTCCCTTCATGCAGGGCTGCCGCCACCGCGACCACCATGCCGCGATCCTTGAACGACCCCGTGGGGTTCAGTCCTTCGAGCTTGAAATGCAAGGACGCCAAGCCGAGCGATGGTCCGATGGTCAGCGACTCAACGCACGGGGTACCGCCCTCGCCGAGGCTGATGTGCGGCGCCATGGGCGACAGCGCAAGGCGATCGGCCCAGCGGGCGATGACGCCCTGAGCGCGCGTGGTCACGACCGCCTACGCATCGACCCGGTCCAGGGCGCCGAGGATCTGGTCGACGGAGGTCAGGGTGTCGAGCGTCTCCAGCGCGCGGTCGTGGACGGCGCGCGGCGCGACGCCGGTGAGCACGATCAACTCCGAGCCGGTGAGGTCGACCGCGGCGTCGACGGCGACGCCGCGATCCTCGAGCGCCTGGAACACGAGCGCCCGCGCCTCGGGTTCGGCCGACAGGCGGAGCCGGACGTAGCCTGCGACCTCGACGTCCTCGTCGCCGGGCATCATGGGCACGGTGCGTGCCGGGCGCTCCACCACTGCCGTCCCCCGCTCTCGCACGGCGTTGACGACGTCGCTCACCACCGCGCTGGCGGTCGACGAGCCCCCGGCACCGAGCCCGCGCAGCATCGTCGTCCCTTCGAGGTCGCTCGAGATGATGACAGCATTGTCAGCATCATCGACGTCGTGGAGCAGGTGCCCCGGTGCGACGGCGGTCGGGCGCACGCGCAGATGGACGGCGTCACCCGCCCGCTCGGCGTGTGCCAGCAGGCGCACGCGATAGCCGAGTTGGGCGAGCGCTCCCACGTCAGCTCCGGCGACGTCGCGGATCCCGCGGCGATCCACGTCGTCCGGCGCGACGTGAACACCGAACGCGAGCCACGCGAGGATCACCAGCTTGTGAACCGCATCCCGGCCATCGACGTCGAGCGACGGATCCGCCTCGGCAAAACCGCGACGCCGTGCATCGTCGAGCGCGCTGTCATAGGAGACGCCGGCACTGCGCATCTGCGTGAGGATGACGTTGGTGGTGCCGTTGATGACGCAGTCGAGCGCGGTGATGCGGTCCCCGAGCAGGCTGCCGCGCAGTAACCCGATGACCGGCAGCCCCGCGCCCACGCTGGCTTCGAAATACAGGCGGGCGTGGTGTTCGGCGGCGAGGGCGCTCAGCCGGGGACCGGATGCCGCGATCACGGCCTTGTTGGCGGTCACCACGGTCTTGCCGGCGCGCAGAGCCGCCTCGATCAGGGCTGTCGCGGGGTCGGTACCGCCCATCGCTTCGACCACGATCGCCACCGCCGGATCGGCGACCACGGCCTCGGGATCACCGACAACCCGGACGTTCTTCAGGTCGAAGCCGCGGGAACGGGAGGTGTCGCGCACCGCGACGCAGCGCAGCGCAGGTGTCGCACCGGCGCGCTCGCCGAGCAATTCCCATTCGTCGATGAGCCTTTTCGCGACGGCGGCGCCGACCGTCCCAAGCCCGAGCAAGCCGATGCCGACCGATTCCATTGCCGGGACAGTCTATGGGGGCCTCGATGGTGTCGCGTCGCGAGGCCGAGCAGCCCATTGCCGCCGCACTCTCTGGGGCCTCGATGGTGTCGCGTCGCGAGGCCGAGCAGCCCATTGCCGCCGCACTCTCTGGGGGCCTCGATGGTGTCGCGTCGCGAGGCCGAGCAGCCCATTGCCGCCGCACTCTCTGGGGGCCTCGATGGTGTCGCGTCGCGAGGCCGAGCAGCGCATTGCTGCGGCACTCTCTGGGGGGCTAGATGATGTGGCGCCGCCAGGCCAGCAGCACCGCCGCCGCCCGGTCCTTGCAGCCGAGCTTCTCGAGGATGTTGCTCACGTGCGTCTTCACCGTGTTCTCGCTGAGGAAGAGGAGCACTGCGATCTCCGCGTTGTTCTTGCCGTCGGCCATCAGACGCAGCACGTCGCGTTCCCGCCGGGTGATCGAGGGCATGTGCTCGGCGGCGTCGCTGACGAGCTGGGGGTCGAGGAGGGACTCGCCCGCGGCCACCGCGCGGATGGCACCGGCGAGCTCCTCGCGGGTCGTGTCCTTGAGGAGGTACCCGAGCGCTCCGGCCTTGAGCGACGGAAAGATGTAGTCCTCGTTGCGGTAGGTGGTGAGCACGATCACACGAGCATCGGGATCGCGGGAGCGGATCTTGCGGAGCGCTTCGATGCCGTCCATCACCGGCATCTGGACATCGAGGAGGATCACGTCAGGGTGGGTCCGGCGTGCCTGCTCGACGGCCTCGGCGCCGTCCGATGCCCTCCCCACCACCTTGATGTCGGGCTCGAGCTCGAGCATGGTGCAGAGACCGTCGCGGACCACCGGATGGTCATCGGCGACGAGAACGCTGATCACGCGCTGACCGCCTCGGGCACAGCCTCGGTGAACGGAAGCCTCGTGGTGATCGTGGTCCCGTGACCCGGTGTGCTCACCACCGTGAGGGTGCCGCCGGCATTGCGCGCGCGCTCGGCCATGCCATCAAGCCCGAAGCAGTCGTCGCGCGGCGCGCTCGCCTCTGGATCGAAGCCGACGCCGTCGTCACGGATCGAGAGGATCAACTCCTGCGCGTGGGCACGCAACTCGACATCGACGTGCTCGGGATGTCCGTGCCTGGCGGCGTTGGAGAGTGCCTCCTGGCCGATGCGCAGGAGCGCGACCTCAGCGGTCGGTGAGAGTGGTGGATGTGGCGGCACGGCCCTCGCCTTGAACCGCGCCGGGATGCCGGTGCGCTCCTCCCATGCCTCGACCTCATGGCCGATCGCGGCGACGAGGCCGGTCGCCGAGAGTGGCGCCGGGCGAAGGTTCCAGACCGATCGCCGAGCTTCCTGGAGCGCTCCGCGGGCCAGCTCGCGAGCCTTCTCCACGGACGTCTTCGCCCGCTGCTCCGACCCGCGATTCAGGAGCGCGTCCGCGGCTTCGAGCTCGAGGACGATGCCGGTCAGCTGCTGGGCGAGGGTGTCGTGGATCTCGCGAGCGAGCCGCGTGCGCTCCTCGAGGACCGCATGGTCGGTGAGCGCCCGCACGGGAAGGTACATGCGTCGCGACAGCAACGTCGTGGCGATGAATGCCAGCGCCACCAGGAGGATGAGGACCGGGAGCACCGTCACCGGGAACAGCCGGTGGACGCTGTCGTTGATACCGATGGTGAGCGCGCTGAGGTTGGGCTCCAGCGAGCTCACGGGGATCGGCTGGAGGACGATCCAGTGGCCGCTGTAGACCGGTGCCGTGAAGAGGTCGGTGCTGACCTTGTTGAACTTGGTCGTGATCGGAGGGGGCGTCAAGCCGGTCGTCTCGATTCGGGTGAGGGTTGTTTTGAGGCCCGGCTGGGGGACCTGAATCGGGCTGCCGACGGTCGCTGTGGGGAAATCCTTGGAGGGCGAGCCGTACAAGATGTGCCCGGTTGCGCTGATGACCACGGGGTCCACCGTTGCCGGCGACCTCTGGACGAGGGACAGCATCAGCTTGCTGAGCGACACGTCGACCCCGACACGGATCGTGGAAGGCGCCTGGCCGACCTGATACCACGCGCTGACCCCGATGGATGCGTCCTCCAGAAGAGGGTACGGGTCCGACCAGAATGGGCCGTCTGCACTGCGCCCTGGAGCACCCGGCGCGTTCCACACATTCGGGGCGACGGCCGCAGTTGTCCCGCCCTCGGAGAAGTTGAGGCTGCGGTCACGGACCGCCGGGTCATAGGGGTGAGTCGCATAGGTGGTCGAGGGCGTGAATGCATGGAAGACACGAATCGCGTCGGTGTTCGGATCCTCGAGCCACACCGAGTTGATCACGGCGAGCTGTTTGAAGACCGCCTGCACCTGGGTCACGAATGCCTTGCTCTCGCTCGCCAGGACGAACTGCGCGTCGGGGGTTGTCTTACCGGGTGCCGCCGTTTCGTTGACGGGAAGGATCAACGTGCTCCCACCCGTGCTCACCGACTGGTAGTCGGCGCCAAGCGGGCTGTAGGTCTCGGCCGGGAGGGTTGCGTTCGGTGGGACGCGGTTCTTGGCGACGCTGTAGGCGCCGTCCAGACCCAGGACCGCGGCGTTGATGTCGGCCATGCTCGAGTTCGAGCTGACCTGCGGTGTGGTCGATCGCCTTGTCCACCAGCACCTGCTGGCGCTGGAGGATCGCGCTCTCGGTTGCATTGGCCGTGCTCTTGGCGATTGTGTCGAGCTCGAAGACGGCCAGGACGGCAAATGCGACCAGGGGCAGCAATGCCACTCCGACCATACCGACGAGCAGCCGATTACGAAATCGGCGTCTCGGGTCGCGCCGGCGCGGCAGTCTCCTGCGGCCGAGCCTCATGGCGTGTCTCCAGATACCGCCGTCGTTGCGAATATCCCCATTAGCCCATCGACCACTCCGGGTCCACTATACGGGCGGGGCACAATGCACGCTCGTGTATGTAGTGATCCCCCGAAGCGCGCTTTATGGGCGAACCCGGCGCCGCGTGGTGACGCCGCTCGTGGCCGGGCTTGCGATCCTGCTGGCGGGCTGCACGGCGACGCCGCCGGCCAAGTCGACCACCCCCACCGCCATTCCCGGCGGCACCGCCGCCGACGGAGGGACACTGACCGTGGGAGTCTGGCAGGCGCCCTCCTCGCTGCTCGACGACGGCATCATCGGCCGGCTGCCCTTCGCGAGCGTGATCGCGGCTCCCGTTGAGGAAGGGCTCCTCTGGTATCGGTCTGCGGCCGCGACCACGACCTCGACCTCGGAGGCGGACTACTGGAGCCCCGACCTCGCCACGTCGGTGCCGACCGTGGCCGACGGCGGCGTCCAGACCACGGGTTGCGCCGACACCGCAGCCGCGATGTGCGTGACCTGGCATCTCCGCTCAGGTGTCCGCTGGGACGATGGCAGCAACCTCACTTCCCACGACGTCTGCGACACCTTCCAGCTCCACTGGCTCGCCTCCGCCGCGCTCGGCAAGACGAGCCCGACGCCGCTTGTCTCCACGACCGGGTGGAACCAGGTCATCAAGTGCACCGAGGTGGATCCCTCCACCGCCGTCGTCGACTTCAGGTCTCGGTACGGGCCATACCTGGCGCTCGGCAGCGGCGTTGACGGAATCCTTCCTGCGGCGGTGCTCGACCCGGTGCTCGCTGCGCATGGCGACCTCGAGTTCGAGCTCGGCGAGCCTCGATCTGACCGCAGGGTCCGGCAACGCGGCCGCCTTCAAGGGCACCGCGACACTCGGCACCGCGCTCGACGGCACCGGACCGTTCGTGATGGCGAGCTATACGCCGGGAGCCCAGGTGGTGCTGGTGCGCAATCCCAACTACTGGAACCAGATGGGCCTGGCGCATCTCGACAAGATCGTTTTCCGGATCGAACCCGACCTTGCGACCGAGAAGAAGGACGTGCGCTCCGGTGCCGTCGAGGTCGGGCTCGACCTCGGGCTCTCGGCGCTTGCATCGCTGGAGGCCGCCGTCCACGCGCACACGGCGCCATTCACCGTCCAACCCCTGACCGGCTCCGGCGCCGAGGTGCTGCTCTTCAATGACTGCGTGACCAACGGCGGGTTGTGCGCCAACCCGGCAGCGCTGGAGAACGAGGACACGGCGAGCGCGACCATCCGCAAGGCGATCCTGCTCGGCGTCGACCGGCAGGCGATCATCAAGGCGGTTGCGCCGGGGCTCACCACCATCCCGCCCGAACTCGTGGATGAACCTCGGCGCGAGCTATCTCGACAGCGCATCCGTCCCCACCACCGGATTCGACTCGACGGCGGCGAATGCGCTGCTCGACTCGGCCGGCGACGCGCGCTCCACCAAGTGTGGTGCCGCCCCGGATGGCCAGGACTACCGCGCCGCCAAGGATGGCACGTGCCTGGTGATCAACCTCGGCACCACCAACGACGACCCGATGCGTGTCAGGGTGGAGTTGATGATTCGCGCTGATCTGGCCAAGATCGGCATCAACGTACCCCAAGCCTTTCAGCCGAATGTGCCCGCCGCGACATTCTTCGCCCCATTCTCCGACGGTGGGCCGCTCGCCACGCATGCGTTCGACACGGCGATGTTCACCATGAGCCTGGGGATCCCCGGAGAGCCCGACACGTATTCGTCGAGCTGGCACGGCGACTGCGGCGGAGGATGCCTCAGTGAAGACGCGATTCCGTCCACGTCGAATCGCGGCATCGGCATGAACTTCAGCGGGCTCAACGACGCGCAGCTCGACTCCGACCTCGATCGTGCCCGCGACACGGCCGATGTCAGCGTGCGCTCGCAGGATTACGCGCTCGCCGACGAGCGCCTCGCGGCTCTGCTGCCGGCCGTCCCGCTGTATCGGCAAGTGATCGTCAACACGTACTCGTCCAGCCTGGGCGGCATCTCGCAGAACGACCTCGTGCCTGATTTCAACACTGCCGCGTGGTACTGCACCGCGGGCAATTGCGCCGGTTAGCCCGGGTCGAGCAGCACCCCGGCCGTATACTCCGCCCTCGTGCGTGACCTGAGCGAGCGAGCACTTGATGCGGCTTCGGCTGCGGGTGCGTCGTATGCCGATTGCCGGATCATCAACAGCACCGTGCAGCGATTGACCGTCAAGAACGGTGTGGTCGCATCGGTCGAGCTCTTCGAGGACGAGGGCATCGGCATCCGTGTGATCGCAGACGGATCCTGGGGGTTCGCCGGCGTCGACGACCTCAGCCCCGCGAGCATCGAGGAAACCGCACGCCAAGCGGTGCGAATCGCCAAGGCCTCGTCGCGCGTCAACCGCACTCCGGTGCGGATGGCACCCGCCCCGGCACTCGTCGGCGAGTACGTGACCCCGGTGGTGCGCGATCCTTTTGCGGTCTCCCTCGACGACAAGGTGGATCTGCTGATGCGGACCGACGAGGCGATGTCCCACATCGCGCAGATCCGCGTCCGGGAGTGCTCGCTCGAATTCTGTCGCGAGCTCCGGCATTTCGCGAGCAGCGAGGGCGCGCGGCTCGACCAGACCATCATAGAAGCCGGCGGCGGGATGGATGCCACCGCGACCAGCGATGACGAGGTGCAGACACGGAGCTTTCCGAACAGCTTCGGGCGGCACCAGGTGTGCGCGGGCTGGGAGGCGGTCGAGGCGTTCGACCTGCCCGGCAACGCCGGACGGATCGCCGAGGAGGCAGCCGCACTGCTCACCGCTGCGGAATGCCCCGCCGGCACCATGACCGTCATCCTCGACGCCACCCAGGCGGCCCTCCAGGTCCACGAATCGTGCGGCCATCCGACCGAGCTCGACCGCGTCCTCGGGCACGAGGCCGCCTACGCCGGCACGTCGTTTCTGACCCCCGACCTGCTCGGGACGTTCCGCTACGGCAGCGAGCACGTGACCATGACCGCCGACTCCACGCGTGCCCCCGGGCTGGGCACCTTCGGCTGGGATGATGAGGGGGTCGCCGCGCAACGATCGGTGCTCGTCGACCGCGGCCTGTTCACCGGCTACCTCTCGTCACGCGAGACCGCTGCGGCGATCGGTCAGGTCAGCAACGGATGCATGCGCGCCGACGGCTGGTCTCGTCTGCCGATCATTCGCATGACCAACATCAACCTCGAGCCGGGGACCTCGAGCCTCGAGGAGATGATCGCCACCACCGAGCACGGCGTCTACCTCGAGACCAACCGGTCGTGGAGCATCGACGACCGCCGCCTCAACTTCCAGTTCGGTACTCAGAACGGTTGGGAGATCGTCGACGGCAAGCGGGTCCGGCTGGTGCGCAATCCCATCTACAGCGGCCGGACCCCCGAGTTCTGGGGGGCCTGCGACGCGGTCGGTGGGCCGGCCGAATGGCAGATGTTCGGCGTCGTGAACTGTGGCAAGGGTCAGCCGTCGCAGTTGATGCATGTCGGTCACGGCGCTGCGCCGTGCCGCTTCCAGAACGTGCGCGTCGAGCCGTCGCGATGAGCGGCGCCGATGACCTGCTCGCCATGGGCGACGGCGCGCTGGCGTCGCTCTCTCGTGGTGAGGCCGAGGTGGTCATCAGCGACACGCGGAGCGAGCTGACCCGGTTCGCGGGCAACCAGATTCACCAGAGCGTCGCTGAGCGATCCCGGCACGTGAGGGTCCGGCTGATCGACGGTGAGCGCACCGGTGTCGGTGAGGTGCGTGGTCACGGCAAGGACGCCATCAAGCTTGCGTTCGCCGCGGCTGAGGACAGCCGGCGGGTCACCACGGAGTTGGAGGTGTCGCCGCTGCCGCGCCCGTCAGCGGATGACGTCGATGAGCCCGTCGCATTCGCCGAGGCGACCGCGGCGGCGACGCCGCAGGGACGCGCGGACCTGGTCGCGATCATCACGGACGCGGCCGGCTCGCACGGGATCGACGCCTACGGCGCGCTCAGCACGAGCACGACCACCACCGCGATCGTCACCAGCGCCGGGTTGCGCAGATCCGCAACGTCCACACAGGCGAGCCTCGTGTCGGTGGCGCGAAGCGACGATGCCGGAGGCTATGCCTCCCGGCACTCGCCGGACATCGACATGCTCGATGTGCCCGGGCTTGCCGCGGAGGTGGTCGACACCTGCGAGCGCAGCCGCGGCGCGACCGCGATCGGGCCCGGCGACTACGAGGTGATCCTCTCCCCGTACGCGGTGACCGACCTGCTCGAGCATCTCGCCTGGAGTGGGTTCAGCGCACTCGCGGTTCAGGAGCACCGAAGCTTCATGCGCATCGGTGAACAGCTGATGAGCGACATGATCACCATTCGCGACGACGCGCGCACGCACGAGATCTTCGCGTTTCCCTTCGACGACGAGGGTGTGTCCACACGTCCGGTGACGCTCATCGATCGTGGGGTGTGCTCCGCCGTCGTGTACGACACGCCGACCGCGCTCCATGACGGCGTCACCTCGACCGGGCACTCACTGCCGCAGCCGAACACCTGGGGACCACTCCCCCGGCACGTGGCCATGGATGCCGGGAGCACGCCCTGGCAGGAGATGGTCGGCTCGGTGTCTCGCGGTCTCTACATCACCCGGTTCTGGTACGTGCGTGACGTGCATCCGCTGCGCACCGTGATCACCGGGATGACCCGCGAGGGCACATTCCTCATCGAGAATGGCAGCATCGCACGCCCCGTCAAGGATCTTCGCTTCACGCAGAGCATCGTCGAAGCGCTCGGCAACGTTCTCCAGGTGAGCCGCGAGCGTCGCCTCGAGCTCGGCGAAGGCGAATCCGGGGTACTGTCACCGTGGTTGCATATCGGTCGTTTCAGCTTCACGTCCTAGACACATCAGGAATCCTTGCCATGGTTCGATCGCCGGTGATCGGTCTCACGCTTCGCGTCCTGCACGAGAAGGGGCTTCCCGCCGACCTCGCTCGTAACCGCGCCTATTTCGACGCGCTGGAGGGCGCCGGCGGGACTCCCCTGGGAATCAGCGCATCGCTTTCCGAGCCGCGACTGCGCGCGCTCTTCGACCTCTGTGACGGCCTGTGCCTCCCTGGCGGCCCTGATGTCGAGCCGATGCTCTATGGGGAGGAAACGCGCGCGGATTGCGCCGTCGAGGTGGACAGGGAGCTCGATCGCGCCGAGCTGTTGCTCGCGGGGTGGGCGCTCGAGGAGGACAAACCGCTGCTCGCGATCTGCCGCGGGGCGCAGGTGCTCAACGTGGCACTGGGAGGGACGCTCTGGCAGGACGTCGGCGCGCAGGGTGCGACTGAGCACAACCACTCCCAGGACGGATCCCGGCAGGAGCTCACGCACAACATCGACGTGGCGCCGGAATCGCGCCTCCACGCGATCGCGGGTGCGAAGCTCGTCGATGTCAACAGCATGCACCACCAAGCGCTGCGCACCCTGGGCGACGATCTCGTGGTCACCGCCCGAGCGCACGACGGGCTGGTCGAAGCCGTCGAGCACTCAGGACGCCGATTTGTCGTCGGGCTCCAGTGCCACCCGGAGGAGCTCTACCTCGAGCGTGACTGGGCACGCCGGCTGTTTGCGGATTTCGTCGCCGCCGCGGTTGCGTGACGGCTGAGCCGGACGCCGACCGGTCGCACCGCCGCCTTTGGGTCGGTGCGATCGCGATCGTCGGGGCGCTTGTGGTGGTGCGCAGCCTTGTCGACCTGTCCGGTTCGCCCCCAGGGCTCTACGTCGACGAGGCGTCGATCGGGTACAACGCCTGGACGATCGCCCACTTCGGCGTCGACGAGCACGGGACCCACTTCCCCCTCTTCTTCGAGGCGTTTGGCGAATACAAGAACCCGATCTATGTCTATGCGGTCGCCGCGCTGGTCCGCTTTCTGCCCCTGACGGTCGCGGTGGAGCGTTTCCCGGCGGCGCTCTTCGGGCTCGCGGTGGTGGGGTTTCTCACCGCCGCCGCATGGCGGATGACCGGCTCGAGGTGGATTACGCTGGGCACCCTGGCGCTGACCGGCTTCACCCCCTGGCTGGTCATCGAGAGCCGGGTCGGTTTCGAGACCATCTCATGGCTGGCGCTGCTGTCCGCAGCACTCTGGTGCCTCGCCGGGCGCCAGCCGACACCCCGCCGGTTCGGCATCGCCGGCATCCTCCTGGCGTTCGCCATCTACGGCTACACCACCGCGCGGCTGGAGGTCCTCTTGATCGCGGTCGTGCTTGCCGTCGCCTGGGGGCGAGCCACGACGCCCGGCTGGTGGCGTGCGCTCGTCCCGGTCGCCGCCGGCTACGCCGTGCTCGGCACCTACGGGCTGCTCAACCCGGGAGCGCTGACCGGGCGTTTCACAACAATCAGCATCTGGTCCGACGGCGCTCCGCTCGGCGTCGTGGTCGACCGGTTTCTCACCAACTACCTCGCGTACTTCAGCCCCAACTTTCTCTTCACCCAGGGCGACGGCAACCCTCGTCAGAACACCGAGGTCGGCGGGATGCTGCTCTGGGTCATGGCGCCGCTCCTGATCGCAGGGATCCTCGTGTGCTGGCAACGGCGGCGGGAGCCGTTCGTCCAATTCCTGGTCGCATGCATCGTGCTTGCTCCAATCGCTGCGGCGCTGACCAACAACGGGACGCCGCATGCGCTGCGGTCGTCGGGGATGCTCCCATTTCTGGTTGTCCTCGCCGTGCTCGGCGCCGACGGCCTGCGGGCTCTGCTCGCCGGCCGATTCGGCGCAAACCCATCTGTGTTCGGAATCCTCGCAGCCGGTCTCGTCGCTCAAGCGACGTTCTACACGATCGATCTGTACGCCGCCTATCCCAACCGCGCGGCTCAGGACTTTGACACGGGCGAGATCGCGGCCATCACCACGGCGCGCGACGTCGCCGGCTCGCACCGGGTCTATCTGTCGAACACCCTCGATCCCCCATACATCGAGGCATTCTTCGCGTATCTGCCCCCACCGCCTCGGCAGCAGGAGACCGATGACGGCACCCCGGGGCTCGCCGCGCTGGGGATGCAGGTCATCGCGGTGGAGGCGTTGTACGCGGACCACCCCGTCCCGGGCGACGTGCTCGTCCTGAGCGCGTACGACGTCGTCGATGCGCCACCGCCGGCGGGGTGGACGCTCGTCGCTCAGGAGCGAGGGCCTGGGAATGCCCTCGATGCGTCGGCATCGCCACAGCTGGTTGAAGCCGTCTATCGCTTCGGCGGCTGACGCGGCTCCCGCTGCTAAGGTTGGCGCCTCGAACAAACCACAGGTGAGCCATGACTGACGTCGTGATCGTCGAAGCGGTGCGAACCCCGATGGGCCGCGGCAATCAGCGGAACGGCGATCTCCGTGAAGTCCATCCGGTCATCCTCGCCGCTCACGTGCTGCGCGAGGTGACCGGTCGCGCGGACATCGACCCGGCAATGGTCGACGACGTCGTCTTTGGATGCGTCATGCAGACCGGGGAGCAGGCGGTCAACGTCGCGCGCCAGGCGGTGCTCACCGCGGGGTTCCCGGTGGAAGTGCCCGCAACCACGGTCGACCGTCAGTGTGGGTCGTCGCAGCAGGCGATCCATTTCGCCGCCAACCTCATCCAGTCGGGCGCGTGCGATATCACCATTGCCGCAGGCGTCGAGAGCATGAGCCGGGTGCCCATGGGCACCACCGTGTTCCAGGGACCCGGGACGCCGTTCCCACCGGAGTTGCTCGAGCTCTACGACCTGGTCTCCCAGGGACTGTCCGCGGAGATGATCGCGGAGATGTGGCACATCACCCGCGAGCAGGCGGACGAGTATTCGGCTCGATCGCAGCGCCGCGCCGGTGAAGCCCAGGCGAATGGACGCTTCGACCGCGAGATCGCGCCGGTGGTGGTCGGCGCCAACGGCGACGGCCGGGTGATCGTGATCAGCCAGGACCAGGGGATCCGTCCGGACACCACCGTTAAGTCACTCGCCGCCCTGCAACCTGCCTTCAGACCGGACGGCATCCTCCACGCGGGCAACAGCTCGCAGATCACCGACGGCGCTGCGGCCGTGCTCCTGATGTCACTGGAGCGCGCCACCGCGCTCGGGATCACGCCCCGTGCTCGGATTGCCGGACAGGTCGTGGTCGGCGTGGACCCGGTGACCATGCTGACCGGACCGATTCCCGCCACCGCCAAACTGCTCGAGCGATCCGGGCTGACGATCGATGACATCGACCTCTTCGAGGTCAACGAGGCGTTCGCGCCGGTGGTCCTTGCCTGGGAGCGCGAGCACCACCCCGACATGGAGCGGGTGAACGTCAACGGCGGGGCGATCGCGCTCGGCCACCCGCTCGGCGCCAGCGGAGCTCGTCTGATGACCACGCTGCTCCACGAGCTCGAGCGTCGCGACGGCCGCTACGGGCTGCAGACGATGTGCTGCGGCGGCGGCCTCGGAACCGGGACACTCATCGACCGCACGATCTGATCGGCGCGGCGCCGGATGGCGCCGCTGTGTCGGAGGTGCGCCGTGAGGTTGACGGGTTGGTCACACCCGCGGGGAGTGCCGGAAACCCCCGTGCTATATTCGGCCGGATCCCCAAATGAGCCCAGCGACGAGTACCGCCATGAAGAAAGTCCTGATCATCGAGGACTATTACGCGCTCGCCGACATCGAATCTCTGCTCTGCACGATGGAGGGCTACGAGGTGAAGGTGGCGAAGAGCGGCGACGAGGGTCTTGCGGCCTTCGTGGAGTTCCAGCCCGACCTGGTGCTGCTCGACCTGATGCTCCCCGGGGACCTCTCTGGAACGCAGGTGCTCGAGCGGATCCGGTCCGACCACGGCAGCGACCCGAAGGTCCTGGTGGTCAGCGCCCTCGTGAATGCGTCAACGGCGCCGAAGCTCGAGGCGTACGGAAACGTCCAGACGCTCGCGAAGCCTTTCAAGATCAAGGAACTCGCCTCGCGCATCCAGTCGATGCTCGCCCCGTAAGGAGTTCTACACTCGGGGGGTCGATGCGAGCAGAACCACCGCCGCCGCCTCGCGGCCGGCCAGAGCCGCAGCGCCAGTCGGCGCCGCCCCGACCGCGCGGCCGCCGGTGCCCCTATCTCGAGCAGATCATCAGGGAGAGTGCGGGCCCGTTCGGTCTGCTGACCCGCTACAAGGCTGACTGCCACGTCGACCGTCGGACCCACAAGTTCACCGGGCGCCACCCGGTGCCGCCGTGCGTGTCCGAGCCTGAATCGTGCGGCCTGTATCAGGCGGAGCACGGGGAAGAGGACGACCGCATCCGGCGATACGCGGAGTAGACCGAGCGTCTCGGGGCGCCTCGGCATCCGGAGCGTCAGGCGCTTGAGCAGGCGCTCGATCAACCCACGGGTTGATCGGGCCGGTTGAGGGCCTCCCAGAAGTCCAACCCCAGGGCCGACAACTCCAGGGCGCCGCCGCCGAATCATGGGGATCGTCCACTTCGGACGACACCGCAGATTCACGGAGGAACCCCGATGACCACGACGGACTACCTGATCAACGCCGGATTCATCCTCATGGTGTGCTGGCAGGCTCGCGAGAAGCGGTTGGATCGCAGGGCGCTGGTCATCCCGCTGGTGATCTTGTTCTTCGTAGCCCGGCAGTACCTGCACACGATCCCGGTGTCCGGCAACGACCTCGTGCTCATCGGGCTCCTGGCAGGCGCCGGCGTTTCGCTTGGTCTCCTGAGCGGGTTCGCGACCCACGTCCGCCGCGGCGACGACGGCTTCGCGCTCGCTCGAGTCGGTTGGGTCGCGGGCGCCCTGCTCATCGCCGGAATCTCTTCGAGAATCGTGTTCGCGTTTGTCGTCACCCACGGCGCCGAGCCGGCGATCGGCAGCTTCAGCATCGCCCACCAGATCAGCGCAGCGGCCTGGCCGGTGGCCCTGGTCTCCATGGCGATCTGCGAAGTCACGGTTCGGGTCGTGACCGTGTACCTCCGCGGCCGCGTCGTCCAGGCGGTCCCCGCACCGACCATCAGCGCCTTCGGTGCCACAGCCTGATCGATCGCGCAGCCTTGGAACGCCTCCGGATCCCTCGCACGGACCGGGGGCGTTCTATTGTCTGCAGCGAATGCTCGCCCCCGGAGAGCTCACCAGCATGACCGACGTTTCCACGGCTTCAGACGGCGAGAGCCGGCGGGTCGTTGAGGCTCGCGAGCGTGCGGCGCAACGGGTCCACCGTCAGCGAGACACGCTGCGACCGTTAGGGCTCGCAGTGATCCTTGTCGTCGTGGCCGGCGCGATCGCCGAGCGTCCTCACCCTGCATTCCAGGGACCGGGCCTGGGTGTCACGCTCGCGCTCGTCGCATTCGCGGGAGCACTCGCTCAGGCGATCAGACCCGGGTTCACCGGGCGACGGCGCTGGTTCCAGGCGGCGATGATCTCGCTGATGGGCGGGGCGGGCGCCGCTCTTGTGGCGCTGCAGCCTCAGGGTGCAACCGACCTCGCCAGTGGCGCGGCCGTGTGGATGGCGCTCGTGCGTCTCCCGTTGAAGTCTGGCGTGGCGATCGGCATCGCCGTTGCCATCGCGTCGGTCAGCGCCGCCGCTTTCGCCGGAAGCGCACCAGTGGCGCTCCTCGCCGCCGGGCTTCTGCTGGCGATGCTCGGATTCGTCGGCTATTTCATGAGACAGTCGCGTGCGAATCAGGATCGGGTGGAATTGCTGCTGGCTCAGCTCGAGGACGCGCGCGACGAGCAGACGCGAGCTGCGGCGATCGCCGAACGCAGCCGCATCGCCGGTGAGCTGCACGACGTGCTCGCGCACTCACTCTCCGCGGCGGCAATCCAGCTCCAGGCGGCGCGGAAGCTCGCCGAGCGCGATCGTGTCACGCAGCCAACGCGCGCCGCCATCGACCGCGCCGGTGAGCTGGTGAAGGACGGTCTTGTCAGCGCTCGCCAGGCCGTCGGAGCGTTACGCGGCGACGAACTCCCCGGGGTCGCGCAGATTGAGTTGCTGATCACGAGCTTCAGGAAGGACCTGAACGCCGACGTGCAGCTGAGCGTTGAGGGAGCCGCGCGGACGATCCCGCCGGACGCCGGCCTTGCACTGTATCGCGGTCTCCAGGAGGCGCTGACCAATGTTGCTCGGTACGCGCCCGGCGCCGCGGTCGACATTCGCCTTCGCTACCAAGCTGATGCGACCTACCTGATAGTCGAGGATCGAGTCTCCTCTGCACCTGAGCCTCGAGCTGCCGAAGGCCTGCACGATGTGGGCGGCGGGCGCGGGCTTGCCGGATTGCGCGAGCGGCTCGAACGGGTGGGCGGAACCGTTCAGGCGGGCCCGATCGAGCGCGGATGGCGTGTCGAGGTCGTTGTACCCGCATGACCGAAGCGCCGATCCGCGTGCTCATCGCAGACGATCAGCGAGTGGTGCGCGATGGACTGACGATGCTTGTCGGCCTCATCGACGGAGTTGAGGTCGTGGGGACCGCGGATGACGGGGTGACCGCTGTGGCGAGTGCTAGACGCGAGCATCCGGATATCGTGCTCATGGATCTTCGGATGCCAGGGATGGAAGGAGCCGAGGCCACCCGTCACATCCGCGCATCGCTTCCAGAAACGCAGGTGCTGGTCCTGACGACCTACGCCGATGACGAGTCACTGTTTCCCGCTCTCAAGGCCGGTGCGCGTGGGTATCTCACCAAGGACGCGAGCGCCGAGGAGATCGAGCAGGCCATCCGGGCGCTCGCCGCCGGGAGAACCCATCTGGATCCTGCGATTCAGCAGCGGCTCATCGCCGCGGTTCTCGAGGGGCAAACCCCTGTGCCCACACCGTCGAAGCCACTTCCCGACGGGCTGAGCTCGCGCGAGGTCGAGGTCCTGAAGTTGATCGCCGCAGGAATGTCGAACGGCGAGATCGCGACTGCGCTCTTCCTCAGCAACGCCACCGTCAAGACGCACGTCAACCGCATCTTCTCCAAGACGGGCGCGCGCGATCGCGCCCAGGCGGTGCGCTACGCCTACGAGAACGGGATGGTCTGATCCGGCAGCCGGAACCGGAGGTCCCGCATCGGGGATCCATAAATGACTGGTCCGGGTGGCACGGCGGGGGGATGCGCCGACCTGCTGACCGGCGCCGCGCAAGACGGTCCCAGGAAACTGAGTGGTGGGGAGTTAGACCGGGCAGCTGAGCGGCGAGGGGCCCCGCCGTGACAGGCCCCGGACCAGACCTTCTTGCCAGGACCCCCCGGTCAGGCAGCCTCCGGGGCCCCCGGCGCGTCCTCCTCGATCGCCGCCCCTCCATACACGGCGAAGTAGCGAGCTTCGGGGTGGTGCATCACGATCGCGCCCGTCGACTGCTCGGGAACGAACTGGTATCCCTCGGTGAGGGTCACGCCGATCTCGGAGGCCGGGATGATCCGCATCAGGATCTCGTGGTCCTCGAGGTCGGGGCAAGACGGATAGCCCCACGAGTAGCGGCGGCCCTGATCCTCCCCGAGGCGCAGCTCGCGACGGATCCGGTGGTGCACGTACTCGGCCGTGGCCTCGGCCATCTGCGTGGCGAAGCCGTGAATCCGGAGCATGTCGTCGTAGGCGCCATCGACCTGGAGGCGGTTGGACAGCTCGGACGCGCCCGGACCCGTGGTGACCACCTGGAGCGCGATCACGTCTCGCTCGCCGTCGGCAGCCTCCTCAGCGGGGCGGATGTAGTCGGCGAGGCAGAGCCGGTGCTGTTCCGACTGGCGCGGGAACGTGAACCGTCCCAACTCGGCATCGATATCGCCCGGGTCATACACGACCACCGTGTTGCCGTCGGCGAGGGCCGGCCAGTAACCATAGACAGCCTCGAGCTGCAACCAGCCGTCGCGTGCCGCCTCCTCCATCGAGCGTTGCAGGCGAGGCTCGAGCTCGTTGCGAAGCAGTTCCTCCCACACCTCGCGATCACGCACGCCGCGGAACTGCCAGCTCATCTTGTAGAGCGAATTGCGATCGATGAATGGATACACGTCCAGGAGGGGAACGTTGCGCAGCACCCGCGCCCCCCAGAACGGGACCGTGGGAATCGGCGCATTCCTCCGGACCGCGCTGCGTGCGGGTGCAGCAGCGGCGCCGGTGGCCGCGGCGTTGCGGCGCTCGAGCTTCTCATGCTCGCGCACGCGATGCACGCGCGCCTCGTCGAAGACGCGCGTCAACAACGCGTCGTGCCGATCGGGATCGAGCAGCTGGTCGACCGTCTCGAGTCCTTCGAAGGCGTCCTTGCAGTAGAAGACCCCCGGCTCGTAGGCGCGATCCTGGTCCAGGTAGAGGATCCGCCTGCCGAATCCGCGGTTGATCGCAGCGCCACCGATGATCAGGGGATAGCCGAGCCCGCGCTCGTCGAGCTCCTTGACGCACGCCGGCATCTGCTTGCTCGTGCTCACCAGCAGCGCCGAGAGGCCGATCGCATCGGCGTCGACCTCGATCGCCTTGTCGATGATGGTGTTGAGCGGCACCTGCTTGCCCAGGTCGAACACCGTGTACCCGTTGTTGCTGAGGATGGTGTTGACCAGGTTCTTGCCAATGTCGTGCACATCTCCATACACGGTCGCGAGCACCACCTTTCCCTTGGTGTAGCCCTCGCGTTTCTCCAGGTACTGCTCGAGGTGCGCAACCGCGCGCTTCATCACCTCCGCGCTCTGCAGCACGAACGGCAGGATCAGCTCGCCGGACCCGAACCGATCGCCGACATCCTTCATGGCGGGCAGCAGCACCGTGTTCAGCACAGTGACCGCATCGAGGTCCTGCAATGCGAGGTCGATCTGCTCCTCGATGCCTTCCTTGCGCCGGTGCAGGATCTGCGCGTGGATGCGCTCCACGGTCGACATGCCCTCGTACGGGTCCGATGTCTCGGGGAGGCCGGCTCCGCCGCTGGACGCCCCATCATCGAAATGAGCGATGAACTTGGTGAGCGCGTCTGGTGCGCTGTTGAAGACCAGGTCCTCGGCGAGCCGTCGCGCCTCGGGATCGATCTCACCATACGGGACCACATGCGTCGGGTTGATGATGGCGGCGTCGAGACCGGCCTCGACGCAGTGGTGGAGGAAGACGCTGTTGAGTATCGGGCGCGTGTGCGGTGCCAGTCCGAAGGACACGTTGGAGACCCCGAGCACCGTGAGCACCCCGGGCAACTCGCGCTTGATGGCGCGAATGCCCTCGATGGTCTCGTGCGCGGAGTCGATCCATTCCGCCTCACCGGTTGCGAGCGTGAAGGTTAGGGCGTCGAACATCAGCTGATCCGGGGTCAGCGAGAACTCGTCGCGAGCGAGATCGTGAATGCGGCGTGCGATCTCGACCTTGCGTTCCGCCGTCCGCGCCATACCTTGTTCATCGATGGTCAGAGCGATCACGCATGCGCCGTGGTCGCGCACCGACGGCAGCACCGCATCGCATCGGACGCGTCCGTTCTCGAGGTTGACGCTGTTGACGATGCCGCGTCCCGGGTAGACCTCGAGCGCCGCCTTGATCACGTCGGCGTCGGTGCTGTCGATGACCAGCGGCGCGTCGATGCTCATCTGCAGCGTCTTGACGACGGAGCGCATCTGTTCCGCCTCATCGCTGCGTTCCGTGACCGCGACGCACAGGTCGAGCGCATGCGCGCCACCTTCGACCTGCGTCCTGGCGATGCCCAGGATGCCGTCGTAGTCGTCCGCCAGGAGCAGACGCTTGATCGCGCGCGACCCCTGGGCGTTGACCCGCTCGCCGATGAGCAACGGTGCCGGCTGCTGACGCAGATCGATCGCGTGCATGCTGCTCGCCAGACGCGGTTCCACGTCGGGCGACACCTGCGCCCGCGTCGCCGCGCGCACATGCGTCACCAGTTCGCGAATGTGTTCGGGAGTCGATCCGCAGCAGCCGCCCACGACGCTGACCCCATACTCGCTCACGAAGCTCGCGAGCTCGGTGGCCATGGGCACCGGCTGCAGCGGGTAGTGCGCCTGGCCGTCGACGTTGATCGGCAATCCCGCATTGGGGATGCATGCGACCGGCAGCGTCGTGTGCGAGGTGATGTAGCGGATGGGTTCGCGCATGTGCTCCGGCCCGGTGGAGCAGTTGAACCCGATGACATCGACGTGCAGGGACTCGAGCACGGCGAGCACCGCGGCCGCATCGGTGCCGAGCAGCATGCGGCCGGTGACGTCGAGTGAGACGGTGGTCATGATCGCGACCGGGCGTCCCGCCACGGCGGCGGCCTCGCGGGCGCCGAAGACGGCTGCCCTGGTCTCGAGAATGTCCTGCTGCGTCTCGATGATGAGGACGTCGACACCACCCTCGATGAGCGAGACGGCCTGCTCGCGGTACACCGGCACCAGGTCCGTGAACCCAAGCCGGCTCATCGAGGGATCGCTCGATGCCGGCAGGAAGCCGGTGGGGCCCATGCTCCCGGCAACGAAGCGCGGACGCCCGTCGGCTGCGTACTCGTCGGCGACTCGCCGGGCGAGGCGCGCCGCTGCGACGTTCAGGTCGGTCGTCACGTCGCCCTGACCCCACTCCTCGAGGCGCGGGCGCGTCGCCTGGAACGTGCAGGTCTCGATGACATCGCACCCCGCCTCGAGAAATCCGCGGTGCACCCGCTCGACGATCTGCGGCGCATGGATGGAAAGACCGTCCATCCAGCCCTCCAGCCTCGCACCACCGTAGTCGTCGATGCCGGGGTTCTCGGCATGGAGGCTGGTGCCCATGGCGCCGTCAAAGACGAGCACGCGCTCGCGCAGCGCATCGAGGAATGGAGATCGAACCGGGGGGGCCATCGAGATCACGTTATCAGGGAAGGGCTCCGTGATACGCTCGCGAGCCGCCCCGACCCGATTAGAGGAGACCCTGTTTGGCACGACGCCCACCCCGCCCCGGCAGCACCCGCAGGCGCGGCCCCGTCCGTCGACGGGACGTTGCTGACGGCACTCCCCAGGTCGAGGTCAAGGAAGAGACCATCGAGATGGACGCGACGGTCGTTGAGCCGTTGCCCAACGCGATGTTCAAGGTGCGCTTGCAGACGGGTCAGGATGTGCTCGCATACACCTCGGGGAAGATGCGCAAGTTCTATATCCGCATCCTCATCGGCGATCGCGTGCGCGTCGAGCTGAGCCCATACGACCTCTCGCGCGGGCGCATCACCTTCCGCTACAAGTAACCGGCGGGACCCGGCCGTGACGGCGATCTACGTCATCGCCGCGCTTGCCGTCCTGGTTTTCCTGTACGGGGCCTACCGGATGATGGGAGCCGGCGCGACCGTCGACGAAGACCCGCGCGCAGTGCTCGCCGCGGTGCTCGGCACCGCGACCGAGGCCGCGCAGGTGCTCGACGGGACGCCTGGCACCGGCGACGACGCCAGCTCGCCGCATGCGATCAGGCGCCGGCTGGACGGCTGCGCGCAGGCGCTCGAGCGCATTGCCGGCATCGCCCTCGATGCGACCCTTGATGAGGCGCGCACCGTGCTCGAGCTTGCGGTCGATGAGCTGAGCTGGGCAGCGCGCCTTGCGGAGGCACCGGGGTACGAGAGGGACAGCGCGCTGCGCGATGCAGGCACGGGCTTGCGAAGTCGGGGTTCAGCCAACCTGGAACGCGCCCGGTCGCAGCTCGACGGTTAGCTCGCCGTCCTGAAGTAGTCGACGGTGGTGCGCACCCCGTCCTCGAATGTGATCGAGGCACTCCACCCGAGTCGGTGACGGGTGCTCGATGGCTCCAGGCACGAGCGTCGTTGCTCACCGGGTTTCGCGGGACCGTGCTCGGCCGCAACCGTGACGCCCGTTGCCTCGGCGAGCATGCGATACAGCGCGTTGACGTCGGTCTCGACGCCGGTGCCGACGTTGTAGATGCCCGCGGGTCCGTCGACCGCCGCGAGATTGGCGCGCACCACGTCCTGAACGTGTACGTAGTCTCGAGTTTGCGTCCCATCGCCGTTGATCACGACCGGCTGCCCGAGCACCAGGCGCGTGGCGAAGATGGCGACCACGCCGGCCTCACCGTGCGGATCCTGACGTGGCCCGTAGACGTTGGCGTAGCGCAACGCGACGAACTCCAGACCCGCCTGGCGGCTGAACGTGCCGCCGTACGCTTCCGCACACAGCTTCGCCGTTCCGTACGGCGACTCCGGCCGGCAGGGATGATCCTCGGGTGTGGGGATGACGTCGGTATCGCCGTAGATCGCGCCCCCGCTGGAGGCGAAGACGACGCGGCGCGTCCCCGCATCCACAGACGCGCGCAGGACATTCACGGTGCCGACCACATTGACGTCGGCGTCGTGCAGCGGGTCGCGCACCGACTCGCGGACATCGATCTGCGCGGCCGCGTGGAATACCACTTCGGGACGTGCATCGGCAAACGCAGCACCCAGGTCAGCCGAGGTGATGTCCAGCTGAACAAAGGTCGCGCCCGCATTGACCTGCTCGCGCCTGCCCCGGGACAGATCGTCGATCACGGTCACGCTGTGACCGGCATCGATGAGTGCGTCGGTGATGTGCGACCCGATGAACCCCGCTCCGCCGGTGACGAGCGCTCTCACCCCTCGGTGGCGACCCGATGCGTCCTGGGGGCGAGCACGTGGGTGACCACGAAGATGACGAAGCCGATGACCACGAGGCTGCCGTAGCTGACGCTCCGATCGAGCAGCGTGATCGATGCGCCAGCTGAGTTGGTCACGCCGCCGACGGTGATGAGCACGCCGATCATCCCGGCCTCAACGAGTCCGAGACCGCCGGGGAGGAATGGAACGGTGGTGAGCAGTGCCGCCACCAGGGCGATGAGCAGGAACTGTGAGGGGCCGAGGTGCACGCCCGCCAGGTGCAGCGAGAAGACGACCAGTCCGAGCCGCGCGCCCTCGGCCGCCCACACCATCACGGTGAGCATCAGCAGGGTGGGCAGTCGGGCGAACGAGTCGACGGCGCCTATCCGGAGGCTTTCATAGCGGTGAAAGACGGCCTCGGGAAGATGGCTCAGCAGCCGCTGGCCGCGGCCGGCGCGCATCACGAGGATCACGCCGACACCGGCAAGGCAGGCGACCACGCCGACGACCACGTAGGGGATCAGGATCCCCGGCGCCTTGGTCCGGAAGACCACTGCACCGGCCGCGAGCAGCAACGCCATCAGCACGATGAGGTCGATGAGTCGCTCGGCGATGATCGTTCCCAGCGCCTTGCTCACCGGGACGTCCAGCTTCTGCTTGGCGAGGTATCCGCGGTAGATGTCGCCCATCTTCGCCGGCACCACGCAATTGACGAAGAACGACGTGATCACGATGCCGATCAGCGAGGCGGCCGGCCGCCTTTCGCCGGCGTTCTCGAGGAGCACGTGCCAGCGAATCGATCGCACCACGAAGGACAGGTAGTACACCGCGAGGGCCGCCACATAGAGGAAGGGGTTGGCATGACGGATGTTGTCCCAGGCCGAGGCCCAGTCGATGGGCGCGCGCCACACGGCGACGCCGACGATGACGACGGCGACGCCGATGGACGCGATGGTTCGGGGAGTGAGGAGCCGGCTTGTCAGCGAGGGGGCTGCTTCGCTGATTTCGGGCTCGCCACGCGCCAGCGTGGTGGTCACAGCGCCGACGGTAGCACGAGGTCGGAGCCGGTTCTGCGCCGACGACAGACGCGCGACAGGTCCGAGATCAGGCCGAACCCGGCGGGCGTCGCATCCGCGACAGCAGCGGTCGCATGGTCGGGACCGTCCCACCTCCGGCGATGGTCCGCTCGCGTTCCGCGAGCACTCGCGCGAGCTGATCGAGCTCGGCATGCTCGTCGCGCTCGCTCGCAGGACGGCTATCCCACTGACGGATCTGGTAGACGCCCTTGAGCGCCGCGTAGGGAACCGCAATGGTGCGCATCTCGGTGGCGCCGGGTTCGACGATTCGCCAGACGCCGCCGTACCGGCCGAGATGCGCATCGGACCGTATCGATGCCCGGAGGACCGGACCGTCGATGAAGTGAAATGCCGCGCGGTCCCAGGCCGCGACCTCGGCATCCGGCGGAGCCGCTTCCGGATCACCCACAAGGATCTGCCGGATTGCGCTCACCGGGAAGAGCGCTCGCTCGCTGTTCTGGTTGATCGATCGCAGCTCGGCGTCAAGGATCGCGAGATCAAACGTGATCTCGGGTGCATCGGCGAGAACGACCTCACCGTCGATGAAATTGATGACGACGACGGGCACCGGGAAAGTGTCACATTTCGGTCACAAGTCCAACCGAGGGCGGTCGTAGCATCGACCCGGAGGTGACTTGCTGATCTGGTGCGCCGCTACAGCTGAGGCATAGCAAGCAATGCGAGGGGTGCGCTGGTTCAGGGGCACGTGGCGACGTGCGTCGTTCTCCTGGAAGTTCGCCACGGTGATCCTGGTTGCCGGCATCACCATTGCGGTCGTGCCCCAGATGCTCGCCGAAGCGAGCGCCCGCACCCAGGCTGAGAACAGCGCGGCCGACAGGGCGTCGATCGCATCCAACCTGCTCGACGGCCAGCGTGCATCACTGGCGGGGTTCATCGCCGGGGTCGGGCGGCAGCTCGCGACCGAGCACGATGTCGCCGCCCCCGAGGCTCTGCGGGCGACGCTCGCCGCGGATACGTCGGTGATCGGAGCCGGCGACGTCCTCGGAGTGGTGACGACGGCCGGCCAGGTTGTCGCCGTGCAGGGATCGACCGTGCTCACCACGGCGTCGGCGTCTCCCATCGTCAGCGCGGTGTCGGCGCAAGCGACGACCGCCGTGGGGCATGGCGGCCAGGCATGGCTCGTTGCCGCAGCGACAATTCCGGGAAGCAGCACAACCGCGTTCGTCGCCCGTCCGCTGACTGTCGGCCTGATCACCGAAGTCGCGCGCAACATCGCAACGCCGGCCGACCCCGTCGGCATCGTCCTGGTCGATCGCGGCCGCACGCTCGCGGCGACTGGGAGCGTCACGTCACTCACTCCGGCGCTCGCCGACGCGATCGCGACGCCGGTGCCGAGCGTTGTGTCGCTGAACTCGCACGCATACGCGGTGGCGTCGACAGCCATCGGCTCCGGTCTCACACTGGCGGTGGCAACGCCGTTCTCAGGTCCGCCGATCGAATGGCAGTCGATAGCGCTCCTGGTGGTCGTGATCCTGGTCGCGATGCTCTTCATCGTGATCCTCGTGCAGATCGACTTGCGGCGTCCGCTCCAGCGGCTCGACGCAGCGGTCGCGGCCCTGGGAAGCGGTGACTTCGACCGTCCGGTGCACACGAATTCCGTGGACGAGGTCGGCAGGCTGAGCGCGAGCTTCGAGGCAATGCGAACGCAGGTCCGATCGACCATGCGCACGACCGCGACGCGAGCCGCGGTTGCGATGGAGCTCAGCCTCGCGCAGCCATTGGAAGGAGCGCTGGCCAACGTCTGCGCGGAGTTGCGTCGCGCGATCGAGATCGACCTGGCGATGATCGTTGTCAGCGGCTCCGAGATGAGCGATCCGTTCGCGGTTGCGGACGGCGGCCATCGGATCACCTTCGAGGGTTTCCTCGAAGGTCGCGGGCCGCTGGGCGAAGGCTATCGCCATGCAGGCATCGGGGCCGTCATCCTCGGCGCCACCGCCGCCGCACCCGAGGCGGGCCTCCTGGTGCGCGATTTCTGCGTCGCTCCCCTCCAACTCGGCAACCACGTCCACGGCGTTCTTGCGGTTGCCGGCCAGGACAGCGCGTTCACGTCCGGGGACGCCGACCTGGTGGCATCAACGGCTGAGCAGGTGTCCCTGGCGCTCGAGCGCTACCGCTTTCTCGCCGTGGTGCAACGCCAGGCAAGCATCGACGACCTCACCGGCCTCTACAACCATCGCTTCCTCATCGACTCGCTCGGCCAGCAGGTGGCGCTTGCCGAGCGATTGGGAACGTCACTCGCCATCCTCATGCTCGACATCGACCACTTCAAAGCGCTCAACGACACGCACGGTCATCACGCCGGCGACCTGGCGCTCACCACGTTCGCAAAGACCGTGGTCAGCAACGTACGCCGTGCGGACCTGGCCGCGCGCTACGGCGGTGAGGAGTTCGTGGTCCTGATGCCGAACACCTCCGCACAGGAGGCATTCGTGGTCGCCGAGAAGATCCGTGCCGCGGTCGCTGTGACCGAGGTCGAGCTTTCCGAGCGTGTCGCGGTTCGTCTCACCGTCAGCGTCGGCGTGGCCGCCTATCCGGAGGACACGAACAACGCGGCCGAGCTCTTCGGACTTGCCGACGACGCCCTGTACGAGGCGAAACGCATGGGGCGCGACCGCACGCGCATGACGTCGCGAGGCCGCCCTTCGATGGTTCAGGATGCACGGGTGATCAACCGCGAGAGCAGCAGCCGTGCCAGGCAGCGTCGATCTTCGGAGTGACACGCTGACCGTTCCCGACGAGGGAATGCGTGCGGCGATGGCGCGCGCCGAGGTTGGTGACGATGTGTGGGGCGAGGATCCGACCGTCAGCCGGCTCGAGGAGGAGATCGCGGGGCGCCTCGGCAAGGAGGCCGGCGTCTTCGTTCCGAGCGGGACCATGGGCAACCTGACATGCGTCGCCGCGCAGACCAGCCCGGGCGACGAGCTCATCGCCGACACGCAGGCGCATCTCGTCTTCTACGAGGCCGGCGGCACTGCGATCGTTGCCGGCGTCCAACTGCGGATTCTCGACAGCGTCGACGGCATTCCCGAGGCAGCAGCGGTCGCCCAGGCGGTGCGAATGGCCGACATCCATCAGCCTGTCTCCACGCTGTTGTGCATCGAGAACACGCACAACCGCAGAGGCGGCGGGGCCGTCGGCGCGGATCGGGTCCGTGCCGCTGCCCGCGCCGCCCACCACCTGGGACTCCGGGTGCACTGCGACGGAGCTCGGCTGTTCAACGCCGCGGTTGCGCTCGGCGTGACGCCCGCCGACCTCGTGGACGAATGCGACACCGTGACGGTCTGCGTGAGCAAGGGGCTCGGCGCCCCGGTCGGATCTGTCGTCGCCGGCGAGAGCCGGACCATCGACGAAGTGCGGCGCTGGCGCAAGCGGCTCGGCGGGGGCATGCGTCAGGCGGGCGTGATCGCAGCAGCGGGGGTGTATGCGCTCGAGCACAACCTGGAGCGGCTCGCGGAGGACCATGCCAACGCGAGGGTCATCGCCGACGGCATCGATGGCATTCCCGGCACGACCGTGCGCAGGCCGGCGGTACCGACCAACATCGTCATGTTCGACACAGAGGCTCCTGCCGCCGAACTCGCTGCCCGCATGCGCGACGAGAACGTCCTGGTCAGCACGATGGGTCCGCACACGATGCGATGCGTCACCCACCTGAACGTCGATGCCAATGGCGCTCGCCATGCCGCCGCCGTGGTCGCCCGCGTGTTGAGCGGCAGTTGAGCCGCGGGGCTCGCGTCACCCGTTTGCGGCGGCCCTTCTCATCGCGGTGACCTGACATGAAGAAGGCCCCCGGCACGAGCCGGAGGCCTTCGAACTACGAAAGGTGGAGAGCTGAGTCCCGCTCCTCAGCTCGCTGTGGTGGTCACGGGCGCCGCAGCCGGAGCGGCGGCGACGGGCTTCGCGCGACGGGTCACCGGCTTACGTGCCGTGGTCTTGCGAGCAGCCGCCGGCTTGCGGGCCGTGGTCTGCGCGCGGTGGTCTTACGGCCGTGGTCTTGCGCGCGGCCGCCGGCTTGCGGGCCGTGGTCTTGCGTGCGGTGGTCTTACGAGCCGTGGTCTTACGAGCCGCGGTCTTGCGCGCTGCGGGCTTGCGAGCCGTGGTCTTGCGCGCGGTGGTCTTACGGGCCGTGGTCTTACGGGCCGTGGTCTTGCGCGCCGCGGGCTTACGAGCCGTCGTCTTGCGCGCAGTGGTCTTGCGGGCGGTGGTCTTCCGTGCGGTGGTCTTGCGCGCGGTGGTCTTGCGCGCCGTGGTCTTCCGGGCGCCGGCGCGCTTTGCGGTCGCCCGCTTCGCCGTGGCGCGCTTCGCGGCGCGCTTGCGGTCGCCCGCTTGGCGGTCGTCCGCTTTGCCGTGCCGCGCTTTGCGGTGGCGCGTTTAGCGGTGGTGCGCTTGCTGCCGCGGACCGCGGTCGACGCGCGCTTGGCTGCACCGCGGAGGCTCACCTCGAGCCGCGCGACAGTCTTCTCGAGGCCCGCAAGTCGCTTTTCCAGCTCGCCGACGGGCAATGCCTTCACGAGGTTCTGCACTGCCTTCACGAGATCGCCACCAGCGGCGGGTGCGCGACGGCGAGCGGTCGTCCCTACGCGCCTCACGGTGCGTTTGACGGCCTTCTCGACGCCGCCTCTCCTACGTCTGGTCCTGGCCATATCCTATGGGCCTCCTTGTTGTTTGTGACAGGAGGTGTCCAAAACCTCCTTGTCGATCGCGCATAGCATGCTGGTTGTGATCGCGATTGTCAATGATTGCGCACAGCGTTGCTGCCAGGGCAGGCAACTACACGTCGTGTCGGAGTGCTAATCCGGGCTGTCAGGACCGACCTAAACCGCTGCCTTGTTGCGTATAGTGCGGCCTGCGCATGTCCGGGACCAATCAGCGCTCCGCCCTGAGCATTGCCCAGCGGCAGTTCGACGCAACCGCCGACGCCATTGGGCTCGACAACTCCGTGCGGGCGGTGCTTCGCGAGGTCAAACGCGAGCTGGTGGTGCACTTCCCGGTGGAGATGGACGACGGATCCTTCCGTGTGTTCACGGGCTTTCGCGTTCAGCACAACATTGCTCGTGGTCCCGCGAAGGGAGGCCTGAGGTACCACCCGTCGATGACCCTTGACGACGCGCGAGCCCTGGCGATGTACATGACGTGGAAGACGGCGGTGGTCGACGTCCCGTTCGGCGGCGCAAAAGGGGGTGTCATCTGCGATCCGCACCAGCTCAGCATCACCGAGCTCGAGCGGCTCACCAGACGGTTCACCACCGAGATCTCGCTCATCGTCGGTCCTGACCGCGACATTCCGGCGCCCGACCTCGGTACCGGTCCGCAGGTGATGGCATGGATCATGGACACGCTGTCGATGCATGCCGGTTATTCGGTGCCGGCGTCGGTCACCGGCAAACCGCAGGCGATCGGTGGTTCCGAAGGTCGCTTCACGGGACCGGGACGCGGGATCACCCTGATCACCGTGCTCGCGATGCGCGACGCGGGAATGGATCCGTCCGGTGCGCGGGTCGCAATCCAGGGCTTCGGCAAGGTCGGTGGGGTATGCGCGGAACTCATGTCTGCGGAGGGAATGACAGTCGTCGCTGTCTCGGACAGCACCTGTGGTCTGTACCGCGAGGAGGGGCTCGACCTGATAGCGCTGCGCCACCTCAAGGAGGAGGGTGGCCATTTCACTGATTACGGTGGCGCCGAGCAGATCGACCGCGAACAGCTGCTGACGCTCGACGTCGACGTGCTCGTGCCCGCCGCGCTGGAGGCGCAGATCGGTGATCGGAACGCGGACCGAATTCGCGCCAAGGTCATCGCAGAGGGTGCGAACGCCCCGCTGACCACCGAGGCAGACGAGGCGCTCGAAGCACGCGGCGTCCTCATCCTTCCCGACATCCTCGCCAACGCCGGTGGCGTGATCGTCTCGTACTTCGAATGGGTGCAGGACATCCAGGCGTACTTCTGGGGCTCGGGTGAGGTGAACTCGCGGCTTCGCGAGGTGATGACCCGGAGCTACCAGCAGGTGCGCTCCGAGGCGCAGTCACACGACGTCACGCTCCGCAAGGCCGCGTTTCGCATCGCGGTGACCAAGGTCGCCGAGGCCACCAAGGTCCGAGGAATCTATCCGTAGTCACCACCAGATGTGGTGGTTAGCTTGATCCAGGGCCACAAGATGGTGCGATCCCAAGGCCGGACTCCCCTCTCCCTCCTGTAGAATCTCCAGATGGAGTTCGAGTTGGGCAGAGGCAAGCGGGCCCGGCGTGCGTATGGGTTCGACGAGGTCGCTCTGGTCCCCGGTCGCGTGACGGTCAACCCTGCGGAAATTGACGTGTCGTTCGCGGTCAACGGGACCACCCTGGAGATTCCCTTCCTTGCCGCCGCCATGGACGGCGTCGTCGACACCCGCTTCGCTGCGGAGATGGGACAGCTCGGCGGGCTCGCGGTCCTGAACCTCGACGGCGTGCAAACTCGGTACGAGGACCCGGCCGAGGTGCTGTCCGCGATCGCCAAGTCACCGGTCGACCAGATCAACATGCTGCTGCAGAAGATCTACACCGCGCCCGTGCAGGACGGCCTGATCGGCCAGCGCATCGAGGAGATCACCCGAGCCGGTGTCGCGTGCGCGGTCTCGACCGTTCCGGCGCACGCCGAGCGCCGGGCGCCGATCGTCCAGGAAGCCGGGGCGCACATGCTCGTCGTGCAGGGAACGGTGCTCACCGCCCGGCACGTGAGCAAGTCGTACAAGCACCTCTCGTTCTCCGAGTTGACCCACTCCGTCGACATCCCGGTGGTTGCCGGCAACTGCGTCGACTACGCGACAGCCCTCGAATTGATGGACACGGGCATCAAGGGACTGTTGGTCGGGGTCGGTCCAGGCGCTGCGTGCACGACGCGTGCGGTGCTCGGCGTGGGCGTTCCCCAGGTGACCGCCACCAGCGACTGCGCGGCCGCGCGTGATGATCATTTCCGCCGCAGCGGCGAGCGCGTCGCGATCATCACCGACGGCGGGATGCGTCTCGGCGGTGATGTTGCAAAAGCCTTCGCCAGCGGCGCTGACGCGGTGATGATCGGCTCGATCTTCGCGTCCGCAGCCGAGGCCGCAGGACACGGCAACCACTGGGGGATGGCGACGCCGGACCCCAACCTTCCCCGCGGCACGCGCATCCGCACCGGCATCAAGGGCACGCTGCGCGAGATCCTCTTCGGACCCGCGCACGTGGATGACGGCAGCATGAATCTCGTCGGAGCGCTGAAGGCTGCGATGGGCGTGTGCGGCGCGCGCACGATCGCCGAGTTCCAGGAAACCGAGATGGTGATCGCCCCTTCGATCAAGACCGAAGGCAAGGTGCAGCAGCGCGAGCAGCGTGTCGGGATGGGGGTCTGAGGAGCGGTGGTAGGACGGTGATGACTGTCGCGACCGGTGCAGGCGCGGTGGCGCGCTCGCCTGTGCAGATCGCCCAGGACACGATCCTCGTCCTCGATTTCGGTAGCCAGTACAGCCAGTTGATCGCGCGCCGCGTGCGCGAGGCCAAGGTGTACTGCGAGCTGGTACCCGGCACCATCAGCGCCGAGGAGATCCGGCGCCGGGATCCTCGCGGCCTCATCTTCAGCGGCGGTCCGGCATCGGTGTTCGAGTCCGGCGCACCGCACCCGGACCCGGCGCTCTACGACCTCGACATCCCGATCCTCGGCATCTGCTACGGCATGCAGCTCCTCGCCGTGGACCTCGGCGGCGCCGTCGCACCTGCGGAGCGCCGCGAGTATGGGCATGCATCGGTGACCGTGGACGAGGAAGCGGGGCTTTTCGCCAGGCTTCCCTCGGAGCTGGCGGTGTGGATGTCGCACGGTGACGTCGTCACGGAGCTTCCGCCGGGCTTCCGGGCGATCGCGCACTCGCTCAACTCGGCCTGCGCAGCGTTCGTCGGCCCTCACCGGCGTTACGGCATCCAGTTCCATCCCGAGGTGGCGCACACCCCGCTGGGACGCGACATCCTCCGCAACTTCCTCCTCGACGTCTGCGGGTGCGCGGGCACCTGGCAGGCGGCTTCGTTCATCGACATGACCGTCAACGCCCTGCGGCATCAGATCGGCGACGGCAAGGTCATCTGCGCGCTCAGCGGTGGTGTCAACTCGGCGGTCGCGGCCACGCTCGTGCATCGCGCGGTCGGTGATCAGCTCACCTGCGTGTTCGTCGACAACGGCCTGCTCCGTCGCGGTGAGGGAGACCGGGTCGTCGAGGTGTTGCGCACCCAGCGGCACATCCACCTCGTGCACGTCGATGCGACCGACCAGTTCCTGGACGCGCTCGCGGGCGTGACCGACCCGGAGGAGAAACGCCGGCGCATCGGCGCGACCTTCATCAGGGTGTTCGAGGAGCAGGCGACCCGCCTGGGGAACATCGACTTCCTGGCGCAGGGCACCCTGTATCCGGACGTCATCGAGTCAACCTCGCACGACACCCACAACGCGACCAAGATCAAGACGCATCACAACGTCGGCGGCCTTCCGGAGAACCTCCGGTTCGAGCTTGTCGAGCCGCTGCGGTACCTCTTCAAGGACGAGGTTCGCAACGTGGGTCTCGCCCTCGGCCTTCCCGAGGACATGGTGTACCGCCAGCCGTTCCCGGGGCCGGGGCTCGCGATTCGAATCATCGGCGCCATCACCCGCGAGCGCCTCGAGACGCTTCGCGCCGCGGACTGGGTGGTCATCGACGAGATCAAGCGCAGCGGCCTCTACCGAAAGGTGTGGCAGTCATTCGCGATCCTGACGCCGATCTCGTCGGTCGGTGTCATGGGCGACTACCGGACGTATGGGAATGTCGTCGCCGTGCGCATCGTCGAGAGCGAGGACGGGATGACCGCCGATTGGGCACGCGTCCCCTACGACGTCCTCGGGTTGATCAGCCGGCGCATCGTCAACGAGGTGCCGGGAATCAACCGGGTCGTGTACGACATCTCGAGCAAGCCGCCGTCGACCATCGAATGGGAATAGGGCAAGTCCTCATCGTCGGATCCGGGGGACGCGAGCACGCGCTGGCCTGGGCGTGCCTGCGCGATGCGCCCGGCCTGTCGGTGATCGTCGCGCCGGGCAACGGCGGTACCGCCTCGATCGCCGAGAACATCGCCGTCGAGGTCACCGATGCGCAGGCGGTCGCGAGGCTCGCGGCCGAGCGCGACGTCGACCTGGTGATCATCGGCCCTGACGCCGCCGCTGCCGCCGGTGTCGCCGACGCCTGCCACGCGCGAGGCATCCTGGTCTTCGGGCCGACTGCCGCCGCGGCGCGCATCGAATCCTCAAAGACATTTGCGAAGCAGGTGATGGAAGCGGCGGGGATCCCGACAGCGCGCTGGTGTGCCGGTGGCGCGGGGGACCGCACGCAACTCAGTGACTTCATCGCCGGGCTCGGCGGGGCGTGCGTGGTGAAGGCTGACGGCCTCGCTCTGGGCAAGGGGGTGACGGTCTGTGCAGAGGTCGCGGAGGCGGAGCGGGCGCTCGACGAATGCTTCGCCGAGTTGCGCTTTGGCGATGCGGGTCGCCAGGTCGTCGTCGAGGAATTGCTCACCGGTCCTGAGGTGAGCGTTTTCGGGCTCAGCGACGGACGCAGCGTGCGCACCCTCGTCCCCGCCCGCGATCACAAGCGCATCTTTGATGGCGACCGCGGACCCAACACCGGTGGCATGGGGGCGGTGGCGCCACCGCCGGACCGTCCCCTTGGTGCAGTGCTCGAGGAGGTGTCGCGCACCGTGCTGGACCCGTGCATCGCAGCCCTGCGTGAGCAGGGGCATCCCTTTGTCGGCTGCCTCTATGCGGGGCTGATGCTCACGCCGGACGGCGTGCGCGTCCTCGAGTTCAACGCCCGTTTCGGCGACCCGGAGACGCAGGTGGTGGTGCCATTGCTCGACGAGTCGCTGCTCGACATCCTGACCGCGTGCGCCCGCGGCGAGGTCTCCGCCGGCGTCGCGCACGCCAGACCGGGGGTGGCTGTGGGCGTCGTCGCGGCGGCGGCCGGGTACCCCGGCGACGTACGCCGTGGCGACGTCATCAGCGGCATCGACGCGCTCGACGCCGATGTCCTGTGTTTTCACGCAGGGACGGCATGGGATGCCGGGGGCACGCTGCGGACCGCCGGCGGGCGTGTGCTCTGCGTCACTGCGATCGGATCTGACGTGGAGGCCGCACGGGCACGCGCGTATGGCAATCTTGCGCGCGTGCATTTCGACGGCATGCAGGCGCGCAGCGACATCGGGCAACCCGTCCCTGCGGGTGCGCGCTCGTGACCGCCCCGGTGCGCGTCGGCATCGTGGTGGGCAGCGAGTCCGACCTGCCGGTGATGAACACCTGCGGCGAGGTACTCGACGGCTACGGGATCGGGTGGGAGATCGGAGTCATGTCGGCGCATCGCGCTGGCGACGTGGTGCGTGCCTATGCACTCGCCGCCCCCGAGCGCGGCCTGCGAGTGCTCATCGCCGGCGCCGGCGCCGCAGCGCACCTTCCCGGCGTCCTCGCCTCGCTCACCACGCTGCCCGTCATCGGCGTGCCGCTGGCCGCGACGCCGCTCGCCGGCTTCGACTCGCTGCTCTCGATCGTTCAGATGCCGCCCGGGATTCCGGTGGCGACCGTCGCCGTCGGTCCGATGGGTGCGCGCAATGCGGGGCACCTCGCTGCGGAGATCATCGGTCTGTTCGACGACGATGTCGCCGCCCGCATCAAGGAGGAGCGCGCCCGGATGCGCTCGAAGGTGCAGCTGCCCGAGGGATTCACCTTCCAGTAGCGGCTAGAATGGCCCGCTGTGCCCCGCCTCGAGTTGGTGGAGACGTCGCTCCGCCATGGGCAGCAGTCGCTGATGGTCAGCAGACTGCGCCTCCGCCATGCTCTGCCGGTCGCCGAGACCCTCGATCACTGCGGTTTTGCCGCACTCGACGTCTTCGGAGGATCGACCTTCGAGGCGTCCCTGCGTTTTCTCGCTGAGGATCCATTCGAGCGACTGCGCGCCATCCGGGCAGCGGCGCCGATCACGCCGTTCCTCGCGGTGATTGCCGGCCAGTCACTGGTCGGCCATCGCCAGGTGCCCGACGATCTCGTCAACGCGTTCATCGAGACGGCGGCAGTTGCCGGTGTCGACATCTTTCGCTGCTACGACCCCTTGAACGACGTTCGCAATCTCGAGCGCTGCGCGATCGCGATCGCCGCGACCGGCAAGCAGGCGGAGGGTGTCATCGTCTACAACGAGGTGCCGGGTCGCGGCCTGGATGGGTTGGGTGACGTTGCTCGGCGGCTCGTCGACGCCGGCTACCCGACCATCTGCCTCCACGATCCTCTCGGAGTCCTGGGTGCCGCTGCGGCCGCGAAGGCAGTCAGGGTCATCCGGGAAGCGGCCGGTGTCCCCGTGGCGGTCTCGATCTCCGCGCAGACCGGGATGTCTGCCCTCGCCTGCTACTCGGCGGCCGGAGCCGGAGCGTACCGGGCCGACTGCGCGCTGTCACCGCTGGCCGGCGGGGCATCGATGCCGGGCGCTGAGGCGCTGATCGCGGGGTTTGCGGGCACGGAGGTCGATTGCGGTCTCGACCTCGAGCGCGTCGCCGCAGCCGCGCTGGTTCTCGAACAGGAACTGGTGCACTACACCGACGTCATCGATCCGCTCGCGGCTCGTCTCGACACCTCAGCGCTGCGCGGCCTCCTCCCGCCGTCGGCGATGGGACACGCGATGGCCGAGCTGCGCGAGCGCAACGCGCTCAACCAGCTGGCCGAGGTGGAGGCAGACGTCGTCCAGGTCCGCGCTGAGCTCGGATATCCGCCGCTGATCACGCCGCTCACCGAGATCATGGCGACGCAGGCCGTCTACAACGTTGTCGAGGGCGATCGTTACGCGACGATCAGCCAGGAGATCAAGGACTACTGCCTCGGTCTCTACGGTGAGCCGCCGGAACCCATCGACCGCGAGGTGCGCCGTCTCGTCAACGGGCGCGAGGAGCCGATCACCTGCCGTCCTGCGGACCTGCTCGAGCCGGTGATGGAGGCGACCCGTCGCGAGCTCATCCGTGAGGGCTATCGCACCCCGGACACCGCGGCGATGGTCACGTACGCACTCTTTCCCAACGCCTATCTCAACCTGGTCCGCGGTGATGCGGTGGCCGAACGCCTCGGGGACGAGCCCGATGTTCCCGCTCCTACCGCGACATCCGAGCCGGTCGCGGACGCCGATGTCGCCGCCGGCGAGGAGCCGGGCGAGGAACCGGAGACGCTCCCGGTTCGCGAGCTCACCGTCGAGGTCGACGGGCAGAGCTATGCGGTGCGCATCATCGGCGGCGGGGTCGACCCCGGCACCGTCGCGGCCGCCCCGGCGACACCGGCCGCGCCGACGGTTCGCGAGGGCACCATCGTCTCGCCGATGCAGGGGTTGCTGCTCAAGGTCAACGTGAAGGTCGGCGACCACGTCGCGCTCGGCGACGTCGTCTGCGTGCTCGAAGCGATGAAGATGCAGAACGACATCACCGCAACGCGCGCGGGCACCGTGACCGAGGTGCACGTCACCGAAGGATCCGTGGTGGCCCCGCGAGCCCCGCTGATCCAGATCGGCGCATGATCGCTCGCTGAGCCATGTTCGACAAGGTGCTGATCGCCAACCGTGGCGAGATCGCGCTCCGCATCATCCGCGGATGCCGTGACCTCGGCGTCCGCACGGTGGCCGTGCACAGCGAGGTCGACCGCACCGCGGCGTTCGTGCTGCTCGCCGACGAGGCGGTGGAGATCGGTCCGGCGCCTGCGGCGCAGTCGTACCTCGTGATTGACCGCATCGTCGATGCGGCGCGCGCAACGGGGGCGCAGGCGATTCACCCCGGTTACGGGTTCCTCAGCGAGAACCAGCAGTTCGCCCGCGCATGCGAGGAGCACGGCATCGTGTTCGTCGGCCCGCCGCCGGATGCGATGGCGGCGATGGGCGAGAAGGTGCCCGCGCGCGAGCGGATGCGCAACTCGGGCGTCCCGGTCGTGCCGGGGACGGATGCGCTGGGGGGAATCGACGACACCGTGGCGGCGGCAGCCCAGATCGGCTACCCGGTGCTCATCAAGGCGAGCGCGGGCGGCGGTGGCATCGGGATGCGCGTGGCCCGCGACGAGGAGGAACTCCGTGCCTCATTCGATACCGCCAAGAGCACCGCGCAGCGAGCCTTCGGCAACGACACGATCTTTCTCGAGCGCTATCTCGAGCAGCCGCGCCACATCGAGATTCAGGTGCTCGCGGACACGCATGGCAACGTCATTCACCTCGGCGAGCGCGAGTGCTCGGTCCAGCGGCGGCACCAGAAGATTGTCGAGGAGGCGCCGTCGCCGGTCATCGACGCCGCGACGCGCGCGCGCATGGGTGATGCGGCGGTGACGGCCGCGAAGGCCGTCGGGTATGTCAACGCCGGCACCGTCGAATTCATCTACCGCAACGGCGAGTTCTACTTCCTGGAGATGAACACCCGCCTGCAGGTCGAGCACCCGATCACCGAGCTCGTGTACGGCATCGACCTCGTGGCCGAGCAGTTGCGCATCGCCTCGGGCGAGCGATTGTCGCTGACCCAGGACGAGGTGATGCCGCGCGGCCACGCGGTCGAGTGCCGGATCAATGCGGAGAACTACGCGCGCGGCTTCCTCCCGTCCCCCGGACAGGTCACCGGGTACCACGAACCGGCCGGCCCGGGCGTGCGCGTCGACAGCTCGTTGGTGAGCCCGGGTCTCGTCTCTCCCAACTACGACCCGATGATCGCCAAGCTGATCACGTATGCGCCCACCCGCGACATGGCGCTCGACCGCATGCGCCGTGCGCTGCTCGAATACGTCATCACCGGGATCCACACCAACATCGCGTACCACCTCGCGGTGATCGGTGATCCGGACTTTCGTGCCGGGGACTACAGCACAGCGTTCATCGAGGAACACCCGGAGCTCGTGGCAACGGCAGACGAATGGGCGAAGCGTCAGGAGCCGCTGCGCAGGGTCGTGCGCGATCCCGCGCGGGCTGCGGCCATCGCCGCCGCGATCGCCGCCTCCGGGTAAACCGGTGTGAGGCCGCGGTACGGGCGGCTGTACGCGAAGGCGGTGCTGCGACCGCTTGCCGAGCAGGTGCTGGATGTGCTCGATGTGCACCCTGGCGATACCGCATGCGACCTGATGTGTGATGGGGGGACGATGGGCGTGGCACTCGGTGCTGCTGTCGGCGGTGCGGGCCGCGTCGCGCTTGTCGACACCGATGCGGATTTGCTCGCCGCCGCGAGGACTGAGGTGTCAGCGTGGGCGCCTCACGTTTCGACGCATCTCGCCGAGGGCGGTGGCTCGGCGCTAGACGATGCATCGTTTGACCGCGCCGCATCGCTCTGCACGTACGGGTTCTGGAGCGGTGGGTCGCTGCTCGACGCTGCGGAGCGAGCGATGCGTCCAACCGGCCACGCTGCGGTGCTCACATGGAACGCGTCGCAGCCGCCCCGGCACGAGGCCGTGCTCGTCGAGGCGCTGCGTGATGTCTCCGGAATGCAGTCGCGCTTCCTCACCCGGTGCCTCGCGTCTCCTGACGCAGAACAGTCACCGCGGTGGGACACTGTCGCTCTCAACGACGTGGTCCGGTTCGACGGTATCAACGAATACTGGGCCGCGATGGTCGTCGAGCGACCGCTCGTGCGGGAGCTCGAACTCCAACCTGACCGCGTGATTGCCGCCGTGCGCGAGGCATGTCAGCGTGGGCTGCTGCCCTGCACCGCGGCCGACGGGACGATGCGCATCCCGGTGCTCGCGAGCCTCTGGTGCTCGCGTCCGGGAGACGACGCTTAGTCAGGAGCCGGTTGCGAACGTCGTGTCGAAGCTGCTGGCCAGCGCCTGGCCTTCGACATCGGTGAGTGTCGTCGCGATGTCGAGGGTGAGCGTCCCAGCGGGAGCTTTGGCGATCGTCACCGTGGCGGTGCGCGTGTCGGCGTTGTACACGGTTGTCGTCGCGAGGGTTGCGCCCACCCCGGACACCGCCGAGATCGCGGCCGCCACGGTGTTGGGCTTGAGATCGCTGTCGAAGGTCACCAGGAGCGTGGTGACGCCGTTGGCGGTGCTCGAGGTCACCTGGACGACGTGTGGGCCGGCGGATTCGTCGCGAAGCGCGGACGTGTCCACCGAGCTGACCAGGTATCCGCTCGGTGACAGTTCAAGGAGCACCGTCTCGCTCGCGACCCGTGCGTTGGTGTGTTGCGCATCGGGGTCGACGATCAACTCGATGCTGGCCTGGATGACCCCCTGGGGCTTGACGTAGGCGCTGATGACGTATGCCCGGCTGAGGTTCTGCGGTGTGTTCGCCGCCGCATTGGCTTCCGCGGTGGTGAGCGTTGCCAGCGTGGCGAGGTCGGGCTGGCCATTCGATCCGACCTGCGCCTGGACGAAACGCTGAAGGGTGTCGTTGGCGCCGTCTGGAATGCGTGGGCCGTTGACGTGGATCACCGCGGCTCCCGGCACGGTGGCCTGTTCGATGGTCGCGCCGGCTGCGGTGCTGGCGACGAACGCGACCTCGTCGCCTGCCGGAGACAGCGTGAGCTCCGACGCGTTCGAGATCGGCGTCACCGCCAGCGGCGTGCCGTTCGCCAGTTGCGCAACCACGAGTGAGGCGACGCCGGTCGAACTCGTGCTGACGTACGTGACCTCAGCGCCCCGGAAGTCGAGTGCGACATCGCTCGGGCTGGCGGTCTCGTCAGGCATCGAGAGCGGCAATGCGACGTTCGGTCCCACCCGCTCGGTGTAGAGACGACCCGGTTGCACTGACTGATCGACCCACGCCACCGTGGCGCCGTCGCCGCTGAATGCGACGTCGGTCGCTGCGCCGCGGAGCGGCTGCTGGACTCCTGTGGTGACATCGAGCAGTGCTCCGCCCGTGCCGGTCGCCGGCGCGATGTAGGCATAGGCGCCGCCCGGGGCGAGGGCTGTGATCGTCCCCGACCCGGAAGGAAGCGTGAACAGCACAGCGGTCCGATGGGAGAGGTCAACCGAGTAGACGGTGGTGCCGTCGGTGTAGATGATCCGGTCGTTCGTGGCCCAGGTCAGAGCGGTGACCTGCGTGGGCGAGTCGGTCAGCTTCGCGTGCTGCGAGCCGTTGGTCAGGCTGGTGACAATCCGCGACCCGCCATTGCCGTCGTCGACAGCCATCGCCAGGTACCTGCCGCCGTTGGGCGAGTAGGCGATCGCACTCGGCGTCGAGCCGATCGACGTCGCGGCCCCCGAGGTCGTGTACTGCACCAGTCCGCCGGGAACCTCAGGCGCCCCCGAGATCGCGCCTTCCGGGGTCGGCGTTGCGCTGGCTGGTGTGGCTGTCGGAGATGGAGAGGCCGACGCGGATGGGGATGCCGTCGATGACCCTGCAACCAGGCCGACGGTGCTGAGCAGCGTCGAACCATCCGGCGAGTAGAGCAGGGAGCCACCGGTTCCGTTCATCCCGAGGACGATCGGGGAGAGCGTGGGGGGCGCGACCGGCACGGGGGTCGGTGTCGGAGCAGTTCCGAATGGGATGCTGATCGTTGCCACCGCGGCAGCACCCGAAGCGGAACGGATTGCGGTCTTTGCGATGGTCACCAGGTACGGGGTGTTTGCAGCGAGGTGATAGACCGGCGAGATCACGAGGTTGTTGCCCGTCCACGAGAAGTGCACCTTGACCGCCGGCTGGATGTGGACGCCGAGCTCGACCGACCGCTCGTTCATCGGTTGATTGAACGCGACGGTGATCACCTGGTTCGGGCTGACCGAGTGCTTGGCGGTGAGCTGCGAGATGCCGGTCACCACCTGAGACTGTGTGCTGTTCGAGACAAACGTGAAGACCGTCGCCGTGATCAAGGCAGCCCCGACCACCGCTCCACCCCACGCGAACCCCGCGGGGCCGAGACGCCACCGGCGCCGGATGCCCAGTGCGCCGCGGCCGCGTGAGGCCTCGGCGACGAGCTGGGCGCGCAGGCGGTTCTGGAAGCGTGGGTCCGCCTCAACGCGTGGGCGGGACGCCCGCACCTGCTGCGCCGTCTGGAGGAGTTCGGGCTCGTCGTGGAACAGGTCCTCGAGCTCGGGATCGAACCAGCCGCCCATCCAGGACATCAGCCCTGCTCCTCGACCGCGACGACGACGCCGAGGCGCGCGCGGACGCCGATCATCCCGCGATGGATGAGCAGCTTCACCGCACCCTCGCTCTTCCCGAGGATCTCACCGATCTGGGCGAGCTTCATGTCCTCACCGAGCTTCAGGGTCATCGCTGCCCTCTGCTGGGCCGGAAGATCGTCGATCGCCGCCCAGACGCGCGCCGCCTCGGCGCTGTCCACGACGCGGTCGTCGACAGGGCGTGCCGGATCCGCGACAGCGATGGCGCTGTCGAGGCTCGAGGTCGGTTTACGGCTGCGGTAGTGATCATTGATTGCGTTGACGCTGATTTGATAGAGCCAGGCGCTGAAGGGATGGCCCGAGGGTTTGTATCGCCCGATTGCGCGGAGTGCCTTGAAGAACACTTCTGAGGTAACGTCCTCAGCGGCCTCCTGGTCTCGGAGTCGGCTGAAAACGAACCGGTAGATCTGCCCGAAGTAGTGGTCGTACAGTTCCCCAAAGGCGTCGGCGTCCTGTTTGGCACGCTCGACAAGCTGGTCTTCATACGCCCGAGGTAGCGTCATCTCGGGGTCACCGGGCGCACTTGTTCATGCAACGGGGGCTGAGTTGGTCCGGTTACGTGCGGTGGCATGGAATCGTCCTGATCTCCGCGTTGCGGACCCTGGCGGGGCTTGGCCCCCTCCCGATTCGTCCCGGACTGCAGCTCACGACGGGTCTCGACTGCGAGCCCAGGCAGGTCAGTGATTATCCCCGCCGCTCGCCCATCTGCGAGGTATGCGCGCAATCGCTGGGGCCCGTCGACCGTCCAGACCATGATGGGGAATCCCCGTGCTCGCGCCTCGGCGAGCAGGTCCGGTGCGGCGGCCCGCCGGACGCGGCGGCGCACCGGCGCCAGCCACTGGTGGACGGCGAGGAGGTCCGCGCCACAGCGCTCGGCGAGATCGAATGGCAACCCCTCGTATCGCTGCGTCCGGCTTCTCAGCCGGCCGGGACCGAGCAGCAGGCCGCATCGCGCCTCCGGATCCAGGCGCTTGATGGTGGCGACCACCGCCTCCTCAAAGGACGTGTAGAGCAGCCGATCACGAGGAAACCGCCTCGAGGCCTCCTCGATCACCTCGGCCTCGAATCCCACCTCCTTGACCTCGATGTCGACCGCGATCCTGCCCGCGCAGAGATCGAGGACCGTGTCCAGCCTCGGCGGCTCGTGGCGACTCAGGCGCGCCAGGCCGGAGTAGGTCAGCATCGCCAGCGGCACTCCCCGGCGTGACGCATTGTGGTGCACCACGAGCACGCCGTCGAACGTCCGGCGTACGTCCAGCTCCACTGCGTCGGCGCCCATCGCGATCGCGGCTTCGAAGGCCGCGGGCGTGTTTTGCGGCGCTTCGCGTGAGGCGCCCCGGTGCGCGATCACGAGGGGGAAAGAGGTCCCGACGGTCACCCCGATAGAATGAACGTACGTGATCCCCCGGTACGCCCCGCACCAGATCGCGAGCATCTTCAGCGACTCGTCGCGCCTGCAGCGCTGGTTGGACGTCGAATTGCTCGCATGCGAAGGGTGGGCGGAGATCGGCCGTATTCCGGTCGAGGCACTGTCCGCCCTGCAGGGAGCCACCATCGACGCCCAGCGAATCGCCGAGCTCGAGGCCGAACAGGGACATGACATCGCCGCGTTCGTCGCCGCCGTGCAGGAGACGGTCGGCGACGCCGGCCGCTACTTCCACCTCGGGCTGACCTCGTCCGATGTCGTCGACACTGCCCTTGCGACCCAGCTTCGCGATGCTGCTGGCGTGATCGATGCGGACATCGAGCAGCTCGTTGGGGCACTGATCGAGCAGGCGGAACGCCACCGCCTCACCGTGATGATGGGCCGCACCCACGGCGTCCACGCCGAGCCACTGACCCTCGGGGTGAAGCTCGCCAACTTCGTCGATGAGGTGCGTCGATCGCGTCAGCGACTGGCCGCAGCGACCGCCGAGATCGCGGTCGGACAGATCACCGGTGCGGTGGGAACGCACGCGAGCGTTCCGCCCGAGGTCGAGGAGCACGTGTGCCAGGGGCTCGAGCTCACCACCGCCCCGGTGGCGACGCAGGTGCTGGCACGCGACCGTCATGCGTCGTTCATCACGGCGCTGGCGCTGCTGGGCGCGGTCCTCGAGCGGCTGGCGACGACCATTCGGCTGCTCCAGATCACCGAGGTTGATGAGGTCGAGGAACCGTTCGGCCAGCGACAGAAGGGCTCGTCGTCGATGCCGCACAAGCGCAATCCCATTCTGTGCGAGCGCATCTGCGGCCTCGCGCGCGTGCTCCGTGGGTACGCGATGACGGCCATGGAAGACGTCGCCCTCTGGCACGAGCGCGACATATCGCATTCATCGGCGGAGCGCGTGATCCTTCCTGACGCATGCGCGCTCAGCGACTACGTCGTGCGCCTCTCCGCGCGAATCGTCGAGGGGCTGCGTGTGAAACCCGAGCACATGGCGGCGAACATCGAATTGCATGGCGGTGTCGTCTTCTCGCAGCAGGTGCTCACGGCGCTGATCGTCGACGCGGAGTGGCCCCGCGAGCGTGCATACCGCGCTGTGCAGGCTCTCGCCGCCCGGGCACGTGACGATGAAGGGTCGTTCCGAGACCTGGTGTCGGTCGATGCCGAGATCTCCGCTGCGCTTTCCGAGCAGACCATCGAACACTGTTTCGACGTCGAACCCTACCTGGCGCGTATTGATGAGACATACCGTCGCCTTGGTCTGTCGACCACCACACCACAGCACGCCGAGCCGGATGCTTCAACGCCCGTGCTCGCGCTCGAGGCCGGCCTCGCCGGCGGGAGGATGAGTTGATGCAAGTGATGAGCACCGCCGACGTCGGTGACCTGAACCTCTTCCGGCGCGGCAAGGTCCGGGACACTTTCCAGCTTGCCGATGGCACACTCCTGATGATCGCGACGGACCGGCTGAGCGTCTTCGACGTGGTCCTGCCGACTCCGATTCCGGGAAAAGGCACCGTGCTCACGCAGATGTCGCGCTGGTGGTTCGCGCAGACCGCGGGGATCATGCCGAACCACCTGCTCCCCGACATGGAGGAGGCGATTCCCGAGGCCGTCCGCGATGACTGGCTGCCCCGATCCATGCACGTCGCTCGCGCACAGCGCATCGATGTCGAGTGCGTCGTCCGCGGATTCATCAGCGGCTCCGGCTGGAAGGAATATCGCGACAAGGGGACGCTGGCCGGCGAGGCCATGCCTCCCGGATTGCGCAACTCATCGCGCCTGCCGTCGCCGCGGTTCACACCGGCGATCAAGAAGGACGACGGTCACGACATCAACATCTCGCGTCTTGAGCTTCGTGCGCTCCTCGGCCAATCCCTCGCGGATCAGCTCGAGTCCGCCTCGCTGCGTCTCTTCGATTTCGCCACGGCGCGCTGCGAGAGCGTGGGCATCTACCTGGCCGACACCAAGTTCGAGTTTGGTTTCATCAACGGAACGCTCACGCTCATCGACGAGATCTTCACCCCGGATTCGTCCCGCTTCTGGGAGATTTCGCAATGGCGCGAGGGCGAGCCTGCGGTCTCGTTCGACAAGCAGTTCGTCCGTGACTACGTCGAGAACTCTCGGGTGGGACAAGACCGATCCCGGTCCCGCGCTCCCCGACGACGTCGTCCGCGGCACCACGCAGCGCTACGTCGAAGCCGCCCGGCGCATCTGCGGCATCGAAATCGAAGGCGTGACCACCGAATGACCTTCGCGGTCGAGGTCATCGTGGCGCTCAAGCCCGTGGTCAACGATCCACAGGGCCTCGTCGTTCGCGATGGGCTCCATCGCCTCGGCTTCCCCGGTGTGCGCTCCGTCCGCGTCGGCAAACATCTCGAGCTCGAGGTCGAGGGCGACGACGAGGAGTCCATCCGCGCGCAGGTCGAAGCCATGTGTGAACAGCTGCTGCGCAACACGGTGATCGAGGACAGTCGTATCGGTGCTGTGCGCGCTCTCACCGAGAACGCGCCGTGAGGAGGGTGGGGAGGACATGAGCTGCGGCGGGCACGCGGTCGGAACGCCTTTGGCGTTCCGCCGCCCGCTCTCGCCGGGGGGGGTAGCCCCGGCTGCGAGATGGCCCGCCTCCGCTCATGTCCTCCCCACCCTAGGACACGCAGTTCGCTGATGCGGTTCGGCATCGGCGTCTTCCCGGGAACATGGTCCGACCGCGACTGCAAACATGCGGTCGAGCTGGCCGGGCACGAGCCCGTGATGCTCTGGCACAAGGATCGAGATCTGCAGGGAGCTGACTGCGTCATTCTTCCCGGCGGGTTTTCGTACGGAGACTATCTGCGTGCGGGCGCTGTCGCTCGGTTCGCGCCGCTGATGGAGTCCGTCGCCGAATTTGCGGAGGGCGGCGGACTGGTCTGGGGCATCTGCAACGGGTTCCAGATTCTGTGCGAGGCGCATCTGTTGCCGGGAGCGCTGACGCGCAATAGCTCGCTCGAGTTTCGCTGTGCGCCGGCGTGGTTGCGCGTCGAGACAGTCGACAGCGCGTTTACCGCTGGATGTGCGCGCGGGGAGGTGTTGCAGGTTCCGGTGTCGCACGGGGAGGGGCGGTACGTCGCGGATCAGGAGACGCTGGATATGCTCGAGCGCGACCAGCGAGTGGCGTTTCGGTATGTGCGGCGGGACGGCTCGGCGGTTGAGGGCAACACCCCGAACGGGTCGATGCACGATATTGCAGGCATCGTCAATGAGCGTCGCAACGTGCTGGGGATGATGCCGCATCCCGAGCGGGCATGTGAGCCGTTGCTCGGCTCGTCGGATGGGATGCAGCTATTCGGCAGTGTTGCGAGATCGGTCAGCGGCAACGGTGTGATGCCGGTCGCGGCGGTGCCGTGACCAGCGTTGAACTTGCGGTGGCGAGCGATGCGGAGCTGGCTGAGGTCGCGCTGACGCGCACCGAGTACGTTCACCTCGTCGCGTCGCTGGGACGTGAGCCGAATCGCCTCGAGCTCGGCATCGTCGGTGCATTGTGGAGTGAGCACTGCAGCTACAAGACGAGCAAGCCGATGCTCGGCATGCTTCCCACCAAGGGCCCGCGCGTGCTCCAGGGACCTGGCGAGAATGCCGGAGCCATCGACATCGGGAACGGGCTCGCCTGCGTGTTCAAGATCGAGTCGCACAATCATCCGAGCGCGATCGAGCCGTACCAGGGCGCGGCGACCGGCGTGGGCGGCATCCTGCGCGACATCTTCACGATGGGAGCGCGCCCGATCGCGCTCCTCGACTCACTGCGTTTCGGCCCGCTCGACGAACCGCATCAGCGCCATCTGTTCGACGGCGTGGTCGCGGGGATCGGCGGATATGGCAACTGCATCGGTGTTCCGACGGTCGGTGGCGAGCTCTACTTCGACGAGTCATACCGGACCAACTGCCTCGTCAATGCGATGTGCGTCGGCGTTGTCGAGCAGGGCAAGCTGACTCGGGCGACCGCGAGCGGCCCCGGCAACCTCGTCCTGCTCGTCGGCGCTGACACCGGGCGTGATGGGATCCACGGGGCGAGCTTCGCGTCGGTGGTTCTCGACGCCGGCAGCGCGGCACGCCGCCCCGCGGTCCAGGTGGGTAACCCATTTCTCGAGAAATGCCTGATGGAGGCGTGCCTGGAGCTCGCCGGCGATCCCCGGGTGATCGCCATGCAGGATCTCGGTGCCGCCGGACTCTGCGGCAGCACCGCCGAGCTCGCGCATCGAGGCGGGTGCGGCATCGAGGTCGATGTCGCGCGTGCCTCACGCCGCGAAACCGGCATGACCCCATATGAGGTGATGCTGAGCGAGTCGCAGGAGCGGATGCTCATCGTCGCCAAGCCCGGGGACGTGCGCTCGCTTCAGGAGGTGTTCGAGCGGTGGGACCTGCACTCCGACGTCATCGCCGTGATCCTTCCCGAGCAACGCTTTGTGGTTCGAGATGGCACCGAGCAAGTTTGCGACCTGCCCCTCGACTTGCTCGTCGACGGCGCCCCGCCGCGCGGGGCACCGGGACCTCGCCCGGACCGAGGGAATTCTCCGGTCGCGACCGCAGGGGAGGCGCCGACCTGGACGCCGGACGAGGCGCTCCTGGCGCTGCTCGGCAGCCCCAATATCGGCAGCCGCAGCTCCGTCTACCGCAGGTATGACCATCAGGTGGGCGATTCGACCGTGATCCTCCCCGGCGGCGATGCCGCACTGGTCCGCGTCGGCGGCGGCACGCTCGGGCTCGCCCTCGCCACCGATGGGAACTCGCGCTACACCGCACTCGATGCTCGCCAGGGCGCGGTGATCGCCGTCTGCGAAGCGGCTCGCAATGTCGTCGCCACGGGAGCCAAGCCCGCCGCAATCACCAACTGCCTCAATTTCGCCAACCCCGAGCACGCCGACGTGTGGTGGGACCTGCACGACGCCATCGAGGGCATCAGCGACGCTTGCCGGGCGCTGGACATCCCGGTGGTGAGCGGCAACGTCAGCCTCTACAACGACACGGGCGGCACCGGAATCGATCCCACCGTCGTCATCGGCATGGTGGGCGTGATCGACGACGTCGCGCGGCGTTGCACCGCCGGGTTTCGCGATGAGGGCGACCTGGTCGGGCTGGTCGGGCCGGTCGCGTCCGAGCTCGAGGGCAGCGAGTACCAGCGGCTTGCGCATGGCGTCAACGCGGGCACACCGCCCAGCCTCGATATCGATCTCGAGCGACGCGTCAACGCGTTCGTCCTCGAGGCCATTGAGGCAGGACTCCTCCATTCCGCCCACGATTGCGCCGAGGGCGGCCTCACCGTTGCAATCGCCGAGTCATGTCTGCTGGGCGACATAGGCGCCACTGTGCTTATCGATGAGGTCGGAGATGGCCAAGGGTTGATTAACGGGGCTGCCGGTATACTCTTCGGTGAGAGTCAATCTCGATTCGTCATCAGCTTCGCCAGGGAGGCACTTGTGCGATTGCACGAGCTGGCAGGGCGGCACTCGGTCCCCTTCCGCGGTCTCGGCTCCGTCGGAGGCGAGAGGGTCACCGTGACTCGGTGCATCGACGTGTCACTCGCCGACGTGCGGCGGGTGCACGAAGGAGCATTGATCGAGCGTGAGTGATCAGGCCGGAATGGACGCCTTCGACGACGACCACCTTCACGAGGAATGTGGCGTTTTCGGGGTGTTCCACCCGGGCGAAGACGTTGCCAATCTGACGTACTTCGGCCTGTACTCGTTGCAGCATCGCGGACAGGAGTCCGCGGGCATCGCGGTCAGTGACGGCCGCGAGATTCGCATCCGCAAGGAGATGGGGCTCGTCTCGCAGGTGTTCGACCAGGAGATCATCGATGGTCTCAAGGGCAACATCGCGATCGGGCACACGCGGTACAGCACCACCGGCAGTGCGCGGCTCCTCAACGCGCAGCCCATCGCCGTCGAGCACCCGACCATCGGCCCCGTGGTGATCGCGCACAACGGGAACCTCGTCAACGCCACCAGGCTGCGCGACGAGCTCATCGCCAAGGGGTTCGACTTCGAGACCACCAGCGACACCGAGGTGCTCGGAGCACTGCTTTCGCAGACCGAGGCCGATACGCTGGAGCAGGCACTGGCCGAAGCGCTGCCGCGCGTCGAGGGCGCGTACTGCCTCGTCTTTCTCACCAGGGACTCGCTGGTCGCCGCACGCGACCCGCTCGGCATCCGGCCGCTGTGTCTCGGCCGCTTCGGCGACATCGACGCGCCGGGTGGCACCGGGTACGTGATGGCGAGCGAGACGTGCGCTCTCGACGTCGTCGGCGCGACGTTCATCTGCGAGATTGAACCGGGTGAGATCGTCACCGTCGACGCAACCGGGATGCGCAGCACCAAGATCCAGCGCACCGCCGCGCACCGTGCGATGTGCTCGTTCGAGTTCATCTATTTCGCGCGGCCCGACAGCGTGATGATGGGCAAGTCGCTCTATGAGTTCACGCCGTCAGATGGGCCGCGAGCTGGCACGCGAAGCGCCTGCCGACGCGGACATCGTGATCACCCTTCCCGACAGCGGCACCCCGGCTGCAATCGGCTACGCCGAGCAGTCGGGCCTCCCCTTCGCCGAGGGCATGATCAAGTCGCGTTACATCACACGCACCTTCATCCAGCCCACGCAGCGCCTGCGCGAGGCCGGCATTCGCCTGAAGTTCAACCCGATGCGACACGTGCTCGAAGGCCGCCGCGTGGTGCTGGTCGACGACTCGATCGTGCGCGGAACGACGTCACGGCGCATCATCGATGAGCTTCGCCGGGCCGGTGCGAGCGAGGTGCACATGCGTATCGCATCGCCGCCGATCGCCTGGCCGTGTTTCATGGGCATCGATATCGCATCGCGACGTGAGCTCATCGCAGCGGGACATACCGAGCGCGAGATCGGTGCGATGCTCGGCGCCGATTCGCTGCGATACCTCAGCCTCGCAGGCCTGCGGCGCGCCATGGGACAGCCCGACGGCAATGGATTCTGCTTTGCGTGCTTCACCGGCTCCTATCCCGTGGACGTTCCCGCGCAACTCGAGATGGACAAGCTGGCACTGGAGATTCCGGTAGCCGTCTCGTCCTGAGGACACGTGGCACAGGTCGCGCGGGTGGGTGAGCACCTCGCGGAGATCCAGCGAGCGGCGGCACGCATCCGGGGCCACGTTCGGCGGACGCCGTTGCTCGCGACCGACCTCGCTCCGGGGTTGATGGTCAAGCCCGAAGTCGCTCCAGATCACCGGGTCCTTCAAAGCCCGCGGCGCGTTCAATGCCGTGCTCAGCCTCGTCGAACGAGAGCCGAACGTCAGAGGAGTGGTGACCCACAGCTCGGGAAACCACGGACAGGCAATCGCCTGCGCCGCCCGTGCAGCAGGACTGACTGCAACCGTCGTGGTACCGGCCGGCGTGACACCGGCGAAGATCGCCGGCATCATGTCCTACGGGGCCACCGTCGTGACCGAGGGTGTCACCTACGACAACCGGGAGGAGATCGCCGAAGCCATTGCGAGAACTCAGGGCCTGCGCTTGATTCATCCCTACGACGACTGGGATGTGATTCATGGCGCCGGCACCACCGGGCTCGAGATCATCGGCGATGCCGTCTCGCCCGGAGCCGTGGTGGTGCCGATCGGCGGAGGTGGCCAGATCTCCGGGATCGCGCTCGCACTCGCGGGGCTGTCGCCCGACACCGCCTTGATCGGTGTCGAGCCTGAGGCTGCCGACGATGCGGCGCAGAGTCTGCGAACCGGGACGCTGCAGACACTGCCCTCGGATCCGACCACCCTTGCCGAGGGCGTGAAGTCCAAGTCCGTGGGTGAACGGAATTTCGGCGTGATCGTCGGCGATGCGCTTGTCAGCGAGATCGTGACCGTGTCCGAGGACGAGCTGACCGACGCGCTGCGGGTTGCATGGACGCGGCTGAAGCTTGCCATCGAGCCGACCGGCGCGCTGGCGCTGGCCGCGTACCTCACCGGCCGCGTTCCGGCGGGGACGCTCGAGCGTCCCACCGTGAGCGTCCTCAGCGGCGGCAACTTCGACGCCGCCACCGTGGCAGCGCTCTTGTCGGCCTGACTCTCGGCGCTGACGAGCTCTCCCGGAACGGATCTCGGCTCGGCTACTCCGTCGAGGCGGCTGGGTGGTATGTGTTGATGACGACACCCTTGGGCAGAGCCAGCAACTCGACGAGCGTGAAAGTGCGCTGCGGCACCCCGTTGAAGAGGCGCTTGGTCCCGTTGCCGAGCACGATCGGGAAGACCATCATTCGGTACTCGTCGATGAGGTCGTGCGTGGTGAGGTAGTCGATCAGCTGACCGCTCCCGGCGATGAGCAGGTCGCCGCCGTCCTCGCTTTTGAGCTCACGGACCCGGTCCGCGACCTCGCCCTTGATGATCGTCGCATTCCAGGTCGCTGCGTCCAGCGTGCGCGAGGCCACGTACTTCGGCATGCTGTTCATCTTCTCGCCGAACTCGCCCGTCCCCTCCATGGTCGGCCAGGCGGCGGCGAAACCCTCGTAGGTGACGCGGCCGAGCAGCTGGGCGTCGGTCGCGAACAGCTCGCGAGCCTTGAACTGCGCCGCCTCATCGGACCAGAACGGGAACGACCATTTCCCGGGTTCGTCGAAGTATCCATCGAGGGTGAGGTAGGTTGTGGCGACGACTTTTCTTGGCATCGGATGTCCTCCTGGCGGCGTGTCGGTCAGTATCGGGTGCCCTCCGGCTGCGGCAGAGCGTCGAGCTCGGCGAGATCTGAGGCGCTCAGTTGCAGGTCGGCAGCACCGGCGTTCTCCACCAGGTACTTCGGGGTCTTGGTACCCGGGATCGGCACGACGTGTTCGCCCCGCGCGAGGACCCACGCGAGCGCAACCTGCGCCGGCGTCGCGCCCGCACGATCTGCGATCTCTCGTACACGGGCAACGATGGCGAGATTGATGCGCAGCGCCTCCTGTTGAAAGCGGGGAAGGTCGCGCCGGAAGTCGTCCTCCGGCAGGTCATCGAATGACGAGAACCGCCCGGTGAGAAACCCCCGTCCCAGCGGCGAGAAGGGCAGCAGCGCGATGCCCTGTTCTTCGCAGTACGGCAGCACGTCAGGGAGGACGTCGCAGGTCCAGAGTGAGAGTTCGGATTGCACGGACGTCACGGGGTACACCGACTGGGCGCGCTTGATCTCGTCAACGGTTACCTCGGACAACCCAATGTGCCGCACCTTGCCTGCGGTGACCGTCTCGGCCATCGCACCCCAGGTCTCCTCGATCGGCACCTGCGGGTCCACCCGATGCAGTTGATAGAGGTCGACGTGGTCAGTCGCGAGCCGCTGGAGACTGCCATCGATCGAGGCCCGCACATGTTCGGGTCGGCCGTTGCGGCCCGCTCCCGGCGACGCCGTCCCGGGTCCAAAAGACGGCCCCGGGACGCCCATGACCAGCCCAACCTTCGTGGCCAGCACCGCTCGCTCGCGCTGGCCGCCTGACAACGCTTTCCCGACCAGTTCCTCGTTCGTGTACGGGCCGTATGCATCCGCGGTATCGATGAGCGTCATGCCGAGGTCGAGCGCCTTGTGGATCACCGCGATCGCTGTGGGGTCGTCGCGTGGCGTGGCCATGTCGTATGAGGCGGTCATGCCCATGCATCCCAGGCCGATGATCCCGACCTCGGGGCCGTTGAGACCAAGCGTCGTGGTTCGCACGTTGGCACGTCCTCAGGGGCGGTGGCGCGGCTGCAAGCGAGTGCCAATGGTGCCCGATGCGCGCCGGCCGATGGCGGATCGCCAAGCGCCGTCAAAAAGATCCCAGGCCACGCCGCGTTCGAGGTCCGGCGCTGCCGACGGGCATCTCAACCCAAAACCAGCCCATGGACACCGAACGCCCCAAACGTTATTCTTTGTGAGCAGGGGCCTATTTGGGGGAATGGGGATGAAGGTACTGCTGTCGCCGGCAGAACAAAAGCGCGCCCGGCAGTGGCTTGCGGACGTGAACGAGGATCTCGACCTGATCCGCTATCCGACCCGCGTGCAACTGTTGCGCGCAATCGATGAGGCGGCGCGCCGGGCGGAAAGCCTTGCGCGTCTCGACCACGCGCTGGAGCGCCTGCCCCGGCGCTAACCTCCAACCCGCGGGATGCGTCTCACCGCACCCGGTGGCGGGCCGTCGCCGCCGCCTGCGGGCGCCCGATGGGGGCCGGCGCCGGTGATGAGGCGCTCGCGGTCGAACATCGCCGAGACGATCCGAAACAGCACGACATCGGCGACCAGCAGGACCAGCGCGAATGCCACCGCGAGGGTCACGCTCGGAGTGAAGACGTTGAAGGACACCAGGGCCACCACCGCCAGCGGTGGCAGGCTCGAGAGCGTCCCCAGCTGTTGAGCTACCCGGACGTCGCTCGCGCGCGTCGAGATCGCGATCCCCACCCAGATCGACCATCCGGCCAGGAGCGGCGCGAAGAGGATCTCCGCGACGATGTGAGGCCCCTGTCCAAGCGCGGAGACCACCAACGCGTTGCTGGCGAAGAGGCGGGCGCAGATCTGGATCAGTGCGAACAGGATGTACCCCATGGCCACCGCGGGGACGACGACGCCGATCGCCTTGCCGAGCAGCAATTCCTCGCGTCGAAGCGGGGTCGTGAGCAGGGGCTCGAGCGTGCCCTGCTCGCGCTCGCCGACCACCGAGTACGCGGCAATGACCGCGGGAAGCAAGGCGGGCGCGATGAGCAGGAGGAGGAAGGTCGACCCGACGGCCTTGTCCACCGCGGCAGCACCAACAGACGGATCGATCCGGAAGATGATGATCAGCGGCTCGACCAGAAAGACGAGCGGCAGCACCGCCATGGTTCCGAGGATGAACGGACTTCGACGATACTCGCGAAGCTCCTTGCGGAGTACCGCGGCCATGCGGCCGACGCTGAACTTCATCGCGTGGCTGCCTCAGGATCGTCGTCGATCAACTGCAGGTACACGTCCTCCAGCGAGTGACGGAACTCGCTGATCGAGACCACGTCGGCACCCGCGCTGACCAGCGCCCGGGTGACATCCGGAGCGACATTCCGCGGATCGGCGACACTGAGCACATAGCTGCTCGCCCCATCGGCTCGCCAGCTTTCCACGCCGGGCGTGTGGCCGAAGACCGCCTCAGGCGCCGCGAGCGGCGCCAGCGTTTCCACCACCAATCCTCGGCTGAACAATCGCTCGCGGAGCTCGTCAGGCCTGCCGACCGACCGCAGCGTGGTGTTGAGGATGGCGACGCGATCGCAGAGTCGCTCGGCCTCGTCGAGGCGGTGGGTCGTGAGGAAGACGGTCACGCCGCGCTCGCGCAATCCGTTGATCAGGTCATGGACCTCATGCGCTGCGACCGGATCCAACCCTGACGTCGGCTCATCGAGGAACATGACCGCCGGTTCGTTGAGCAGCGCCCGAGCAAGCCCGACACGCTGGCGCAGTCCCTTCGACAGGTTGCCGCACAAATCGTGGGCTCGGGCCGTGAGGTTGACGGATTCGAGCGCCGCATCGATGCGCGGGGTGGGATTCCGCTGACCGTACAAACCGGCGAAGAGCTGCAGGTTCTCGACAACGGTCAGCTTCTTGTACAGGCCGGGGTTCTCCGGCATGATCGCGATTCGCTGGCGTATGTCGGGCCCGTTGTTCGACGTCAGTGGGATGCCGGCGACGCTCGCCGATCCCGAGGTCGGCGCGATCAGGGTCCCCAGGGTCCGAACCGTGGTCGTCTTGCCGGCCCCGTTGGGTCCGAGGAACCCGAACACCTCGCCCGGCGCAACCGTGAACGACACGTCCTGGAACGCCACGCGCTCACCGAAACGCTTGGTGAGGTGATCGACGACCAGGGCTGGACTCCCGCCGGGGGTCGAGCCTTCCGGAGGGGTTGCTTCCGCCATGTCCACCACGATTATCGCCGCGCTGTCGAGCCGGCCCTTGCGCTCTTCGTTTTCACCCGCTGCTCGATGAGGTTCCTGACCGCCGCGAGCGGCAACGGCTGATCAAGCGGAAATTGCAGCGTCGCCTTGGAGGCGACGTACTGCTCCAACCCGACGGCGCGCGCCTCCTCGAGGGAAAACGGATACATACCGACGTGATGCGCGTGCTTCTGGAAATACGCGAGACGTCCGTTCAGGTGGTAGAACGGCATGCCGTAGCTGATGCGTTCGTCCGCATCCGGCGCCGCCTCACGGATGGTTTGGCGCAGTTCGGCAAGCATCGGCCGCGTTGCCTCGGGTGTGCCGGCGATGTACTCGTCGACTGTCTTGGGTGCGGTCACCATGCCAACCTTAGCGCCGCAAGACTGCTCGTCGCACCTGACTGTCAGGCCGCGCGTTCCGGCCCTAAGGAAGCGGCTCCGCCTTCGGACGGGTCGCGACGAGGGCGGCGGCCAGTTGGTGGACGGCCTGCTCTCCAGCTGAAGATTGAGTTGGTGCGGCTCTGGCCCCAACCTCCGGGGTGGTGGATCTCGAGTACGACGGCGTCCTTGGGGAATCGAAGGATCCGGGCCGCAATGGGTCCGGAGGTGGTCTGGAGCGTTGCGCTGCCATCGCGCATCAACGCCGCGGCGGTCTTGCGGATGACCTCGCCATGCCGCAGCTCCACATCTTGGATGTTGTCGATGTGAAGCTGAGCTTCGGCGGTGGCCTGAGCCTGCAACTCGGCGATCTCTTCGTCGGTCAGCCGCGGGAGCGCTGTGCCCGAGGGCGCGTAGCCCTGCGAGAAGGGTTTAGGTCGGCGCCAGGGAAGAGGGGCACGCGGCCGCCGAAACCCGCTGCTCCGCAGCATGTATGCGTAGGCGGGGTCACGGATGGCGACGACCCAGACCGGAAGAGGCATCAGCTCGGAGCCATTGTGCTACTTGCCCCCGTGTGCCGTTTGGATCCGCACGGCCGAACTCTCAGGCAGCCCGGGTCTATCCTGTCGGCATGGACGTCTTAGCCGGCGTTTTGGGCGGTGCGGCGTCGCTGGCAGCGATCATCTACTGGATCGTCGCGTTCGGTGAGATTGCGCGGACGCCGGAATGGCGGTTCTATGCGGTCGAACTCGAACAAAGTCTTCTGGACCTTCGTCGTGCTCACCTGCTCCGTCCTCGGAGCGGCGTGCTGGCTGCTCTTCAGACGAGAGCGTGTCCTGAGCGTGGAGGACTGGGATGAGCCCGAAGCACCGGCCGAGTGGTACCTGGACGAAGAGGCCGGAGCGCTGCGCTGGTGGGACGGTTATGAATGGACCGATCGTTACCAGACGTGGTCCGGTGCACGACCCGCGCACGCGCACTCCGGCTGACCGATCCCGAATTTGGTGCTACCAGGGAAGACCATGCGGGATCTCGGCCCTCGTCCGGTGATCCCATCGAGGTGTTCACGGCAGCGGAGCGACCCGACCTCTGGGAGCGTTCACGCTCGCTCGTCGTGACGGTGTGGCCGGAGTACAACGTGCATGGCAACCACACTGGGAAATATTTCGGCACGCTCCATCCGAAGCACGCGGACCTCCAAGTTCTCCTGTACAACGCAAGCAGCGATAGCGACCTGACTCGGGGGATCTACCCGCCGCTGCTCGCGGACAGGGGGCTGGTGGTGGCATTGGAATCGCAGGCGCGCAAGGCGGCGCTGCGGTGCGCGTGGACGCCGAGGCGATTGGTCGCTACGCGCAGGACGTGGAGGCGACCGTGTACTTCTGCGTGCTCGAGGCGCTCCAGAACGTGCAGAAGCATAAAGAGGCATGGGAGGTGGTGGTGCGCCTGCGCGAGAACGGCGGGCACCTGCGCTTCGAGGTGAGCGACGACGGGCAGGGCTTCGATGTGGCAACGACGAAGCGCGGCGCCGGCCTGACCAACATGAGCGATCGTGTGGATTCGGTCGGCGGCGGCATCCAAGTCACGTCCCGACCCCGCGCCGGGACGTGCGTTCGCGGCGAGCTGCCGGCTGGCGTGCGGGTCGCAGCCCCGGGCTGACTATGCTGCCGCTACCGGAAACCAACGCCGGCAAGCGCGGCCGACCCAGGACAGAGCTTCTCGTACGGCACCTGCGTGAGCGGCGCTTCGGTCGTGTTGCCGAGCTCGTGCAGATCCGACGACTGCTCGTCGATGTAGAGGAGACCGGTCACGATCTCACCGCGCCCGCGCGCTGACATGAGATGTTCCATGACCGCCATGCGATTCGTCGGGTCGTAGCCGTCGGGCACCGTGCGGAACCGGAGCGTCGCGCCGTCGTGCATCGGAATGCTCACCACGCCCTCGCTGGGAATCGTCGCCGAGATCTCCTCGGCCGGCGGCACGAAGTCGGTGACGGTCATCTGCACATCGTGCTGGCGCGTGAAGAGGTAGCTCTTCGTCGACCCCTCGTGGTCGTTGAAGGTGACGCAGGGCGAGATCACGTCGATGATCGAGAGTCCACGATGGGCCATCGCGGCGCGGAAGATCGGCACCAGCTGCCGCTTGTCGCCCGAGAACCCGCGTGCAAGGAACGTGGCTCCGATCGACAGGCCGAGGAAGATGGGATCGATCGGCTGCAGGTGGTTTGCCTCGCCGCGCTTGGTTGTCGAACCGACATCCGCGGACGCCGAGAACTGCCCTTTGGTCAGCCCGTACACGCCGTTGTTCTCGATGACATACACCATGCGCACGTTGCGGCGCACCAGGTGTGCGAGGTGTCCAAGTCCGATCGACAGCGAGTCGCCGTCACCGGAGATGCCGATGCAGAGCAGGTCGCGGTTCGCGGCACTCGCTCCGGTCGCAATTGGTGGCATGCGCCCGTGACAGCCGTTGAAACCGTGCGCACCGCGCGCGAAATACGCGGCAGTCTTCGCCGAACAGCCGATGCCGCTCAGCTTCGCGATCATGTGCGGCGGGGTGTCGCTCTCCCACAACGCGTGGGTGATCGCGGCCGTCACCGAATCGTGGCCACACCCCGCGCACAGCGTCGACATACCGCCCTCGTAGTCGCGAATCGTCAGCCCCAGCGCGTTGCGCTCCAGCCCGGGGTGCGTGACGTTCGGTTTGACGATGGATGGCACCGCTCAGGCCTCCAGGATCCTGGTCACGCCGTCGACGACGTCCTCGGCGCTCAGCGGGTAGCCGCCATATGCGAGCACCGACCGAAGCTTCTCCTTCGGCACCGGCGTCTCGAGGGTGAGCAGGGTGCGCAGCTGACCGTCGCGATTCTGCTCGACGACGATGATGGTCTCGTGCTCCTCGAGGAACGCGCGTACCCCCGCACCGAAGGGAAAGCCCCGGATGCGCATGTAGTCGGCGAGGACGTCGCGCTTGGCGAGCAGCTCGATAGCCTCCAGCACCGCGAGCTCGCAGCTGCCCAAGGTCACGATCGCGAGCCGGGCGTGTGCGCGCTGGTCGACGAGCGGCGCCGGCGTGTGCTCCGCCGCGGACGTGTGCTTGCGCGCGAGGCGGTCGAGCACCGCCTGATATTCCTCGGGATATTCGGTGTATCCGCCCTCGATGGTGTGCCCCGAACCCCGCGTGAAATACGCGCCGAGCTCGCTCACACCCGGAAGCGTGCGCGCCGCGACCGACTCCGCATCGGCCGGTTCGTAGCGGTGGTAGACCTCGAGCTCGCGTAGCTCTGCGGCGTCGAGCACGCGGCCCCGGTCAGGGACATACGAGTTCGTCCCAGGTGAGCGCCGGGCTCACCCAGTCGTTCATGCCGATGTCGAGGTCGGACAGCACGAACACCGGGGTCTGGAAACGTTCGGCGAGGTCGAAGGCGGTCGCCGCCATCTCGAAGCATTCCGCGGGATGCGCGGGGAACAGCAGGATGTGCTTGGTGTCGCCATGCGACGCGTAGGCGCAGGCAAGGATGTCAGCCTGCTGCACGCGCGTGGGCATCCCCGTGGACGGACCGACGCGTTGCACGTCGAACACGACGGCGGGAATCTCGGCGTAGTAGCCCATGCCGAGCAGCTCCTGCATCAACGAGATGCCCGGCCCGGACGTCGACGTGAACGCCCGTGCGCCGGCCCATGAGGCGCCGAGGACCATGCCGATCGCGGCCAGCTCGTCCTCCGCCTGCAGGACGAGGTAATTGCTGCGCCCCGTCTCGGGGTCGCGGCGGAACTTGGCGCAGTACTTGGCAAAAGCGTCCATGAGCGACGTCGATGGCGTGATCGGGTACCAGGCCGCAACCGTCGCGCCGGCATACACACAGCCGAGCGCGGCCGCGGTGTTGCCGTCGATGAGGATCGACCCCTTGGTGGCGTCCATCGCATCGACCCTGCACGGCAACGGGTGCTCAAAGTGCGAGGTCGCGTAGTCGTGACCCAGGCGGAGCGCGCGCTGGTTCGACTCGCGAAGCCGCTCCTTCCCGGCGAACTGCTCGGTGAGGAGTTGCTTGATCACCTCCATGTCGATGCCGAGCATGGCCACGAGCGCGCCCGCGCACGCGATGTTCTTCATCAGGATACGTTCGCGCGGCCCGCGGAACTCGTCGTTGCACATCTCGGCGAGCGGGACGCCGAGGTACGTCACGTCCTCGCGGATGAGATCGCGATCCAGCGGCCACGAGGAGTCGTACATCGTGAAGCCGCCGCCGGTGACCTCGGCGATGTCGCGCGCGTAGGTCTGTCCGTTCATCGCCACCATGAGGTCGTACTCACGCGCTCGCGCGACGTGCCCGTCCTTGTTGACGCGGATCTCGTACCAGGTGGGCAGGCCCTGGATGTTCGACGGAAAGAGGTTCTTGCCCGACACCGGCACGCCCATGCGGAAGATCGCGCGCATCAACAGGTTGTTGGCGCTCGACGAACCGGTGCCGTTGACGTTGGCGAGCTTCAGCGCGAAGTCGTTCACCTTGGAGCGGGTCTGCTGGAGACGCTGCTCGGCCATCTCAGGTCGCCACCGGAACCGGGGTTGAAACGGCAAGCGGGATCAGGAGCTCGAACTTCTGCATGTCCCACGCGGCAGTCGGGCAGCGCTCCGCGCAGAGCCCGCAGTGCACACAGAGATCCTCGTCCTTGACCATGACGCGCCCGGTCTGCGGCAGCGCCGCGGAGACGTAGAGCGCCTGGTCGAGGTTCTTCGCGGGGGCCGACAAGCGCGTTCGAAGGTCGGCCTCCTCACCGTTCTCCGTGATCGTCAGGCACTGCACCGGGCAGATGTCGATGCACGCGTCGCATTCGATGCAGAGCGGAGCCTGGAACACGGTCTGGATGTCGCAGTTCAGGCAGCGCTGCACCTCGCGCGCGGTCTGCTCAGCGGAAAACCCGAGCTCGACCTCGGTGCCGATGCTCTGGAAGCGCCGGGTGAGCTCGACGTGCTGCATGCGCTGGCGCGTCGACGGGTTGTAGTCGTTGTGATAGCTCCACTCGGTGAGCCCCATCTTCTGGCTGACCAGGTTGACGCCCTGCGGCGGCCGCACGCTCACCGGGATGCTTTCGCAATGGTTGTGAATCGAGATCGCGGCCTGATGGCCGTGCTCGACCGCCCAGATGATGTTCTTCGGACCCATCGCGGAAGTCGCCGCCGAAGAAGACCCCCGGCAGTGACGACTGGAAGGTGACCGGGTCGACCACCGGCATGTCCCAGTTGCCGAGCTCGAGCCCGAGGTCGCGCTCGATCCACGGAAAGGCGTTCTCCTGGCCGATGGCGAGGATGACGTCATCGCAGGGGATCACGACCGTGTCGACAACCGTGGAATGGCGCGCCTGCTCATCCCATTCCAGGCGCTGGAACTCCATGCCGACCAGCGTGCCGTCTTCGATGACGAACCGCGTCGGAGCGTGGTTGACGACGATCTCGACGCCCTCTTCCTGGGCGTCGTCGAGCTCCCACGCCGACGCTTTGAAGAACTCGCGGGGACGCCGCGCCATCACCTTGATGTCGGTCCCTCCGAGGCGGAGCGACGACCGGCAGCAGTCCATTGCGGTGTTGCCCACGCCGATGATCAGCACGCGCTTGCCGATTGACTCGGTGTGCCCGAACGCGACCGACTCGAGCCAGTCGATGCCGATGTGGATCCGGTCGCTCTCGTGGCGTCCGGGGACGTCGAGGTCCTTGCCTCGCGGCGCACCGGTCCCGATGAACACGGCGTCGAAGTCCTGCGCCAGGAGCGACCGGAGGCTCGACACGGGCGTGTTCAGCCGGAGGTCGACACCCATGTCGACGATGGTCGCGATCTCCTCGTCGATGACCTCGGCGGGCAGACGGAACGCCGGGATGTTGGTCCGCATGAGGCCGCCCGCCTGGTCGTGCTGCTCGAGGATGACCACCTCGTAGCCGAGCGGCATCAGGTCGTTGGCCACCGTCAGCGACGCCGGGCCCGCTCCGATGCAGACCACGCGCCGGCCTGTCTTGGTCGTGGGGATCACCGGGAGACGGTCGGTGAGATCCCCGCGGAGGTCCGAGGCGACCCGTTTCAGGCGGCAGATGGCCACCGGAGCGCCGTCGATCCGGCTGCGCCGGCAGGCCGGCTCGCAGGGCCGGTCACAGGTGCGTCCGAGGATTCCCGGGAACACGTTCGACTCGCGATTGGACATGTACGCGTCCGTGTATCGCCCCTGGGCGATGAGCCGGATGTACTCGGGGACGTTGGTGTGGGCCGGGCAGGCCCACTGGCAGTCAACAATCCGATGGAAATACTTCGGGTCCGACGTGTCAGTTGGGTTCACAAGGTGGGTGTGGATTCCTGGACTTGGGCCGTGGTCCTTACATGGTGACACCGCGAAGCCGGAGTGCGATGTTCGTCGCCATTCCGCGTCCCCTGTGAGACCGCCGATACACTCTCAGCAGATGGGTGATCTTCGCTACGCGGACGCCGGCGTCGATATCGATGAGGGCAACCGTGCCGTCAGCCTGATCCGGCGCACCATCGCGTCGACCCACACCGCCCAGGTCCTTGGTGGGATCGGCGCGTTCAGCGGCCTCTTCGCCCTGGAACCCGGGTCACCCAACGGCCGCGTCCTGGCCTCGAGCACGGACTCGGTCGGCACCAAGGTCAAGGTTGCCATCGCCACCGCGCGTCACCGCGGCATCGGCATCGACCTCGTCAACCACTGCGTCAATGACATCCTGTGTTGCGGCGCCGATCCGCTGTTCTTCCTCGACTACTACGCGACCGGCAAGCTGGTGCCCGAGCAGCTGGGGGAGCTCATCGAGGGGATCGCCGATGCCTGCCGGGCCGCGGGCTGCGCGCTGATCGGAGGCGAGACCGCCGAGATGCCGGGCGTGTACGCACTCGGTGACTACGACATCGCCGGCTTCATCGTCGGTTCCGTCCCGGCGTCCGCGATCATCGACGGCAGCACGGTGCGCGCCGGCGACGTGCTCCTCGCCCTGCCCAGCAGCGGGTTGCACACCAATGGGTACTCACTGGTCCGCCACATCGTCGCCGAGCACGAGCTGCAGTGGGCCGACGTCCTCCCGGGCACGGACCGCCCGATGGTCGACCTCCTCCTCGAGCCGCACCGCTCCTACCTGCACGCGATTCGCGAGATACGCACCCTCACCGAGATACGTGCCATGGCCCATATCACTGGCGGCGGCGTCATCGACAACGTGCCGCGGGTGCTCCCCGAGGGGCTCGCCGCAACCATCGAACGGTCGACGTGGACGGTTCCGCCGATCTTCACCGCCATCCAGAAGGCGGGGGGCGTCCACCTCGAGGAGATGTGGCGCACCTTCAACATGGGGGTGGGAATGGTGGTGATCGTTCCTCCCGACGTGCCCCCGATGGCCTCGGCCGCCGGCCTCCCGGTGTGGCGAATCGGCGAGGTGGTTCCGCAATCGGGAACACGGCGGGTCATCCTCAGGTGAGCGACCGTACCCCCATCGGGGTGCTGGTGTCGGGAGCGGGGACCAACCTCGAGGCCCTGCTGCGGGCATCCCGGGCGCCGGACTTTCCGGCGCGGGTGGCACTGGTGGTCTCCAACCGACGCGGCGCGCACGCACTCGACGTCGCGCTTGGCTCTGGAGTGCCGGCGGTCGCCCTGCCGCAGGCGGACTTCGGCGGCGATGCGTCCGCACGCGACCGGGAGATCCACGATCGTTTCCAGGCGGCCGGGGTGCGCCTCGTGGTCTGCGCCGGGTACGACAGGATCCTGAGCGACGAGTTCGTCGACGCCTTCCCCGACGCCATCCTCAACGTGCATCCGTCGCTGCTCCCCGCCTTCGCAGGTGGCATGGACGCGGTGGAGCGAGCGCTGGCGCGCGGCGTACGAATCACCGGGTGCACGGTGCAGCTGCTCGAGCGAGGTGAGCCGGACGGCGGGCCGATCGTCCTGCAGGCCGCGGTGCCGGTCGAGGCCGACGACGATGCCGCCGCTCTGCGCCGCCGGATCCATGAGCGCGAATGGGAGTTGCTGCCGCGGGCGGTGGCGCTCTGGTGCACCGGCAGGCTGCAGCGCGACGGCGCTCGCATCCGGGTGCTGCCGGCGCCCGCGACGGCCTCGGTCTGAGCATGCGTGCACTGCTGTCGGTCAGCGACAAGACCGGTCTCGTCGAGTTCGCCCGCGGCCTGACCGAGCACGGCTACGACCTGGTGGCCACGAGCAGCACCAGCCGCGCGCTCCTCGACGCCGGCATCGAGGTCCAGTCGGTCGCGGACGTCACCGGATTCCCGGAGATGCTCGACGGTCGCGTCCGGACACTTCATCCCGCGATCCACGCGGGCATCCTCGCCCGTCGCGACAATCCCGACCACATGCGCCAGCTCGCCGAGAGCCGGTTCGATCCCATCGACATGGTGGTCTCGTCGCTCTACCCGTTCTCCGACACGCTGGCGAGCGGAGCGGATGAGGACATGATTGTCGAGAACATCGACATCGGCGGACCCACGCTCATTCGCGCTGCGGCGAAGAACCGCAACTCCGTGGCAGTGGTCGTCTCGCCGTGGCAGTACGAGCCGATCCTCGGCGAGCTGCGCGAGCACCGTTCGCTCTCCCGAACAACGCTGCACCGGCTGGCCTCGGAGGCGTTCACCCATGTCGCCGCGTACGACACGCAGGTGGCCGCCTGGATGCGCGCCGGCTCCGTCGTCGACGCCCTGCCTCGGGAGCTGACGGTCGGCGGGCCGCGGCTGCACGAGCTCCGGTACGGCGAGAACCCGCACCAGCGTGGTGCCCTCTACGCGGTCCCGGGGCGTCCGGGCGGCATGGCTCACACCCGCCAGTTGCAGGGGGCGTCGCTCTCCTTCACCAACTGGCTCGACGTCGACGCCGCGCGAGCGCTGGTGGCCGAGTTCGAGGAACCGGCGGCCTGCGTGATCAAGCACACCAACCCGTGCGGCTTCGCCGTCGGCGAGACGCCGCTGGACGCGTACCGGCGCGCATACGACTGCGATCCGCGGTCAGCGTATGGCGGCATCGTCGGGGTCAACCGGCCCATCGACCTCGCCACCGCGATGGCGCTCACCGAGACGTTTCTCGAAGCGGTGGTGTGCCCGGGCCTCGACGACGATGCGGCCGCGCATCTCGCCACCAAACCTCGGATCCGCGTACTCGTCGTTGACCAGCCGTCCGGGGCGGAGCCGCTCGACGTTCGCAGCATCGATGGCGGTTTGCTCGTCCAGACGCGCGACCGCGTGATCATCGATCGCTCGACGATGACGGTCGCAAGCGCTCGTCAGCCCGACGACGCCGAGTGGCGCGAGCTGCTCATCGCCTGGCGGGTCTGCCGCCACGTCAAGTCCAACGCGGTGGTCGTGGTGCGTGACGGCATGGCCGTCGGCGTCGGCGCCGGCCAGATGTCTCGCGTTGAGTCGGCGGAACTGGCCGTGGCTCGTGCCGGAGACCGCGCCACCGGGGCGGTCTCGGCGTCCGACGCGTTCTTTCCGATGCCCGACGGGCTCGAGACCCTCGGTAACGCCGGGGTCCGGGCGGTCATCCATCCGGGCGGCAGCAAGAACGACTCGAAGGTCACCGAAGCCGCCGATGCCCTGGGCATGGCGGTCGTCCTCACCGGAGAGCGCCACTTCCGTCACTGACCGCCGCGATTGCGGGCCTGCACCGCGTCGTCTGGTGGCGGCTGACCCTCCCGAAGCCCAGCCTTCCCGGCTAGCGCCCGTTGCGCCGCCCGTTCTTGTCGTGCTTCGCCTGGTCCTCGATGCAGAACCTCGCCGTGGGGATGGCCTCGAGCCTGGCCTCGCTGATCGGCTTGCCGCAGGCCTCGCAGTTCCCGTACGACCCGAGGTCGACGCGCATGACCGCGGCCTCCAGCTCGGCGAGCTCGAGGTCGGCATGCTGCGCAACGCTGTGGTCGATCTCGAGCCCGATGGTCTCGCTCGCCAGCTCAGCCGGGTGCTGCTCCGCCGACGAGAGCTCGCGCTCGGTCGCCTCCTGGGCGTCTGCGGTCAGACGGCTCGCCGCGTGGCGCAACTCGTCGATGCGGGCCCGCTCGGTCAAAAGGCGGGTGCGGACCTCTTCGGTGTTCATGGTCGTGAGAAAACCCCCATGTCTGCTGAGAGCGGTCTGGCCCGCGGGCGACGCGCTCGCGGTGCGATCACGTTCTGATCGGTCGCGGCTCGTCCACTCTCGGCCCGCAGCTTTTCACTCATTCTCCTGATTGGGCCCGGGTTAAGCAATGGGTCAGACGGCCTGCGGGGGGGCGAGCCAGAGCACAGCGAGCGGTGGCAGGGTGATCGCGGCCGAATGCGAGAAGGCATGCATGGGCTCGTCCCTGGCCTCCACCGCGCCCAGGTTGCCGATGCCGCTGCCGCCGTAGTGGTCCGAATCCGTGTTGAGCACCTCGGTCCAGTGCCCCGCGATCGGGAGGCCCACCCGGAAGTCGTAGCGGACCACCGGGGCGAAGTTGGCGATGCACGCGATCCCCGGGCTCCCGTGGGCATCGCGGCGGACGAAGCTGAGCACGTTCTGATCCGCGTTTCCGGCGTCGATCCACTGGAAGCCGTTCGGGCTCTCGTCGAGCTCCCAGAGCGCCGGCGCCGATGCATAGAGGGCACCGATGTCGGCCATCAGACGTTGCACGCCGGCATGCGCCGGGTCCTCGAGGAGCCTCCAGTCGAGCTCGGCATCGTGCGCCCATTCGCGCTCGTCGGCCAGCTCACCGCCCATGAAGAGGAGCTTCTTGCCCGGGTGCGCCCACATCCAGCCGTACAGGGCGCGGAGGTTGGCGAAGCGTCTCCAGGGATCGCCGGACATCTTGCCGAGCAGCGACCCCTTGAGGTGCACCACTTCGTCGTGAGAGAGCGGAAGGACGAATCGCTCCGACCACGCATACATCAGCCCGAAGGTCATCTGGTGATGCGCATATCTCCGGTAGACGGGATCCTTGTGCAGGTAGTCGAGGGTGTCGTGCATCCACCCCATGTTCCATTTGAAGTCGAAGCCGAGCCCGCCGCTCGCGGTCGACCTGGTCACCCCGGGCCAGGTGGTCGACTCCTCGGCGATGGTCAGGACGCCCGACTGGCGAGCGTGGAGCGAGTCGTTCACCTCACGGAGCAGCGCGATCGCCTCGAGGTTCTCCTTGCCGCCATGGATGTTCGGCACCCAGGCGCCGGGCTGCCGCGAGTAGTCGAGGTACAGCATCGAGGCGACCGCATCGACGCGGAGCCCGTCGACGTGGAACTCCTCCGCCCAGTAGTGGGCGTTGGCCACCAGGAAGTTGCGGACCTGGTTGCGCCCATAGTTGAAGACGTACGTGCCCCAGTCGGGATGCTCGCCCCGTCTCGGATCGCCGTGCTCGTAGAGCGGCGTGCCGTCGAATCTGGCGAGCGCCCACCCGTCGCGCGGGAAGTGCGCGGGCACCCAGTCGAGGATCACCCCGATCCCCCTGCGGTGCAGGACGTCGACGAAGTATCTGAAGTCGTCGGGAGATCCGTGCCGTGCCGTCGGGGCGTAGTAGCCGGTGACCTGATAGCCCCAGGAGCCGCCGAAGGGATGCTCCATGATGGGGAGCAACTCGACGTGGGTGAAGCCCATGGCCAGGCAATGCTCGGCCAGCGGCTCGGCGATCTCGCGGTAGTTGAGGATGCGGTTGTCCGCACCCCGCCGCCAGGAGCCGAGGTGGACCTCGTACACGGCGAAGGGCGCATTGAATACGGATGCCCGCGCGCGCCGGCGCATCCATGCTCCGTCCCGCCAGCGATGCCCGCTCTGTTCGACCACGCTCGCCGTCCCGGGTGGGTGGTCGGACGCCCGGGCGAGGGGATCGGCCTTGAAGATGCGCATCCCGTCGCCGCGCGTGACCAGGAACTTGTAGCGAGTGCCGGGGCCGACCCCGGGGGTGAAGAGCTCCCAGACGCCCGAGCCGCCCAGCGTGCGCATGGGCCAGGTGCGCGCGTCCCAGAAGTTCGCGTCGCTGACCACGCTCACGCCGAGCGCATTCGGCGCCCAGACGCTGAAGGCGGTACCGGTCACGCCCTGGTGCTCGATGACGCGAGCGCCGAGGACCCGCCAGAGCTGCGTGTGCGTGCCTTCGCCGATCAGGTGGAGGTCGAGGTCGCCGAGGGTCGGCCAGAACCGATATGGGTCCTCCTGCTCCCATTCGCGCTCGTCGTTGCGGAAGCGGATTCGGTAGCCCGGTTCGCCGGCCGGAACGGTCGCCTCGAACAGGCCCGCGGCGTTCAGGCGGCGCATCGGAGTGATCCCTTCAGGGCGCGCCACGCTCGCGCTGGTCGCCTCCGGGTGGAAGGCCCGGATGCGCATCTGGTCGCCGGTGGTGCGCGGACCCAGGAGCTCATGGGGATCGCGCAGACGCCCGGCCAGCATCTGCTCGACCGCGGATTCGAGCTCGGTCGGGGTTGGATCCTGGACGGTCACGAGCTGGCACCGCGGAGCAGGAAGCGAAGCGGGATCGCCACCCATGCAGGCCGGTGACCCAGCTCATAGCCGATCTCGTACACCGCTTTCTGCACCTCGAAGGCGCGCCGGAGCACCAGCGAGGGCCCCGGCGCGGGCAGGAGCGGCTGGCTGCCGACGGTCTCGAGGTATGCGCTCCAGAAGGCGTCGCGGTTGGCGTCCGCCCAGGCCTCGCCGTAGCCGCGAAGGATCTCGGCTTCGGGGCCGTCCGGCGCGGTTCGCTCGATGATGGCGGCCGCCGCGGCGTAGTCGAAGGACCGCAGCATGGCGGCGACGTCCCGGAGCGGCGAGCTGAGCTGCCGGCGTTCCGCGGGCGTGCGGTCGGGCTCTCCTTCGAAGTCGAGGATCACCCAGCCGGTGTCGATGCGCAGCAGCTGGCCGAGGTGGAGGTCGCCATGGATCCGGATGAGCAGTCCGCCGGGTGAGAGCCCGCGGATCTGGTCGAATCGCGCGAGGACGTCGTTCCTCACGTCGCGAAGGGGATCGAGCGCCGGCTCGTCGCGAGCCAGCAGCCGATCGAGCTCTCCGGTCATGGTGTTCGCCCAGGTGTTCAGCGCCGCCTCGGTCAGCGGCGCTGGAGACAGAGGTGTCCCCGGCGCACCCACCGCGAGCGCGAGATGCATCTCGGCGATCACCTTGCCGAGCCGCATTGACTCGGCCAGGAACGCCGCATCCTGCTCGTCGACCATCGCCCGGCGCTCCGCGGGATCCGCGTGGCCGACCAACTCGGCATTGGAATAGAGGTCACGCAGGGAGGTCAGCGCGAGCGCCCATCCCTCGGTGCTGTTGTGCAGGAAACGCTGCACGAGCACCAGTGGCGCCGGCGGCTCTCCGTCCAACTCCCACACTGCGCGTCCGAGCATCGGTGCGAGGTGTTTGAAGCCGGCAGCCTCGAGGGCGTCGGACATCTCGAGCTCCTGCGACGCTCCGGTCTCGACCCGGCGGAGATGCTTGAGGAAGATGGCGTCGCCCACCTCGACCGACGTGTTGCTCTGCTCGACCCTCAGGTGCCGCACAGACGACAGGCTGCCGGTGCCGAGGTCCTCGGGATTCGGGCACGAGAACCGCACCGTCCCGCTCGTTGTCGGGAGCAGACGCCGTTCGCGCACGGCGTCGAGCAGCCACTCGATGTACGTCGAATCGCCGACCGCGTCGTAGAGCACGATCGGCCGGGGCGCCGCCGGCCACGGGATCACGAACTCGGGCATCCGCTCGGAGATGGGGTCACCGACGGGCCGGATGCCGAGCGGGAGCGCGTATCGCGTCGTGCGTCCGTCGGTGAAGGTCACCGCGGTCAGCGTGTGGACAAGGACAGGCGAGCTCGCGCTGATCACCGCGGCATCGACGACCGCGGTCGTGCTGATGGTGCGGCCCTGCGCGCCGCCCCACCGCTGCCGCGCGATGTACGCGCCGAGCGCTTGCTCGCAACCTTCGATGCGATGGTCGCGAAGGATGCCGGTCACGGCGGCGTCGTGCGCGCCCATCACGACGGCACGTCAAGGGTGAACCAGTAGAAGCCATGCGGGCCCATGGTCAGCAGGTAGGGCAACTCGCCGATGTTCGGAAAATGCACGCGCCCGAGCATCTCGACCGGTGTCATGCCGGCGTACTTGCGCAGGTCAAGCTCAACCGGCTGCGCAAAGCGCGAGAGGTTGTTGACGCACAGCACGGTCTGCCCGTTCAGACTGCGCAGGAATGCGAACACCGACGGATTGGCGGCATCGAGCGCCTCGAAGACGCCCTCGCCGAATACCGGAAACCGCTTGCGTACCGCGATGAAGCGGCGCACCCAGTGCAGCATCGACAACTCGTTGCGGCGCTGCGCGCCGACGTTGCACGCCTGGTAACCGTAGACCGGGTCCATGAGCGGGGGTAGGTAGAGCTGTGCGAAGTCAGCCTGGCTGAAGCCGCCATTGCTGTCGGCGGTCCATTGCATGGGGGTGCGCACGCCGTCTCGATCGCCGAGGTAGACGTTGTCGCCCATGCCGATCTCGTCGCCGTAGTAGAGGATCGGACTGCCCGGGAGCGACAGGATGAGCCCGTGGAACAACTCCATCTGCCGGCGTCCGTTGTTGAGCAGCGGCGCGAGACGGCGCCGGATGCCGAGGTTCAGCTTGGCGCGCGGATCCTTGGCGTATTCGCCCCACATGTAGTCGCGCTCCTCGTCGGTGACCATCTCGAGCGTGAGCTCATCGTGGTTGCGGAGGAAGATGCCCCACTGACTGTTGGGGGGCAGCAACGGAGTGCGATCAAGGATCTCGGTGATCGGGTAGCGCTGCTCGCGGCGCAGGCCCATGAACATGCGCGGCATCAACGGAAAGTTGAAGCACATGTGGCACTCCGGGCGTTCCCGCGAACCGAAATAATCCACCACGTCCTCGGGCCACTGGTTTGCCTCCGCGAGGAGCACCTTGCCGGAATACTCCGCCTCGATCGTGGCGCGCAGCTCGGCGAGAAAGGCGTGCGTCTCGGGGAGGTTCTCGCAGTTGGTCCCCTCCCGCTTGAAGAGATAGGGCACGGCATCGAGGCGGAACCCGTCCATGCCGATGTCGAGCCAGAACCGGCACACGTCGACGATCTCGGCGCGCACCCGCGGGTTGTCGTAGTTCAGGTCGGGTTGATGGCTGAAGAAGCGATGAAAGTAATACGCGCCCGCGTCATCGTCCCATGTCCAGTTGGACGTCTCGGTGTCGAGGAAGATGATCCGGGCTTCGGTGAACTTGTTCTTCGTGCTCGACCAGATGTACCAGTCTCGGTACTCGCTGTCCGGTGATGAGCGAGCCTCCCTGAACCATGGGTGCTGATCGCTGGTGTGGTTGATGACCAGGTCCATGATCACGCGGATGCCGCGCCGGTGCGCCTCCTTGACGAGCGCCGCGACATCCTCGACGTTGCCGTAATCGGCGAGCACGGTCCGGTAGTCGGAGATGTCGTAGCCACCGTCGCGCAGCGGGCTCTGTTGAAACGGCAGGAGCCAGATGCAGTCGACACCGAGCCACTCGAGGTATTCGAGCTTGCCGATCAACCCGGCGAAGTCGCCGATGCCGTCGCTGTTCCCGTCGTGGAACGCGCGGACCGAGAGCTCATAGAACACCGCCTTCTGGAACCAGAGCGGATCCGCGACCAGCGGTGGGTGCGCGATCATCGAGGTTGACGAACGTGCAGGACGTGTGCCGGCAGCCATGCCGGGTCGAGCCGAACGTAGTTCACCGCGCCGTGCCACGTGTAGGTTCCACCTCCGAGCTCATCGTGGACTTCGAACGGCTGGTCCGCGGCAACGCCGAGCGCGCCGAGATCCAGCCACGTGCTGGCCTCGTGGGGATGATGAGGGTCCAGGTTGACGACGAGGATGATCACATCCTCCTTGTCGGGGGTGGATCGCGAGACACAGAGCATCGAGTCGTCGGTCATGTGATGGAGCCGCAGGGTGCTCAACTGGGCGATCGCGTCGCGATGGCTGTTGCGGATCTCGTTGAGCCGAGTGATGAAGGGCGCGATCGACGCCGGGCTCGACCAGTCCCGTGGTCGGAGCTGGTACTTCTCCGAATCGAGATATTCCTCGCTGCCTTCCCGGACCGCGGCGCCCTCGGTCAGCTCGTAGCCGCTGTACATCCCCCACGACGGGCAGGTGATCGCCGCCAGCGCGGCGCGCAGCCTGAAGGCGGGCGGTCCGCCGTACTGCAGGGTCGCGTGGAGGATGTCAGGCGTGTTCACCCAGAAGTTCGGCCGGAACCAGTCGACCAGCTCAGTCTGTGACAGCTCTGTCAAATACTGGCTCAGCTCCCAGGCGGTGTTGCGCCACGTGAAGTACGTGTACGACTGGGAGAAGCCGATCTTGGCGAGGCGCTGCATCACGGCGGGGCGAACGAATGCCTCGGCAAGCATGATCACGTCCGGGTACTCGCGGCGGATCTCGGCGATCAACCACTCCCAGAAGGGAAATGCCTTGGTGTGCGGGTTGTCGACCCGGAAGATGCGCACCCCATGGCCGATCCAGAACCGCATGACGTCGCGAAGCGCGAGCCAGAGCCCCGCCGCGTCGTCACTGTCGAAGTCGAGCGGGTAGATGTCCTGGTACTGCTTGGGCGGATTCTCCGCGTACCGGATTGAACCGTCAGAGCGGTGCCGGAACCACTGCGGGTGTTCAGTGACCCAGGGATGGTCGGGGCTGCACTGCAGGGCATAGTCGAGCGCGACCTCGAGCCCGGCAGCCTGGGCGGCGGCGACGAATTCGTCGAAGTCGTCGATGGTGCCGAGGCCGGGATCCACTGCTGTGTGACCGCCGTGAGCCGAGCCGATCGCCCATGGGCTCCCTGGATCGCCGGGCGAGCACTCGGTCGAGTTGTTCGGCCCTTTGCGGTGGGTCACCCCGATCGGGTGGATCGGGGGCAGGTAGAGCACCGAGAACCCCATCGCGGCAATCGCCGGCAGGCGCCGCTGAGCTGTCTTGAACGTGCCGCTGCGTGGAGGTGCCGCACCCTCCGATCTGGGGAACATCTCGTACCAGGCCGAATACCCGGCAATTTCGCGCTCGACCCAGAGCCGGTACGGGCCGGCAATGGTGGCGTGGCTCAGATCGGCGGTCCGCCGCATCAAACCCATGGTCGCTTCGCGAGTAGCCAGCTGGACCCGCGTGTCCGGCGTCGTGGCCGCGGTGAGCCGGGCCGCCAGTGCGGTCAGGGCTCGGCGGTCGGACTTCGAGATGGCCGGGAGCTCCGCGCGGGCGGCCACGAGTGCCGCGCCGTCGGCGAGGTCGAGCTCCACATCGACGCCCGCCTCGAACCGGATGGTGAGGTCGCGAGCAAAGCCACCCCACACATCGAGGATGCCAACCACCGCGTAGCTCCACGCACCCAGACGGCGGGGTTTGATCCAGGCGCCGAAGGTGTCCTGTGGCCCGGCCTCCATGGGTACCTCGGCCATCCCCGCAGGCGGGGCGTCGGAGGTCAGCGGCTTGGCGCCAGGCCAGTGCCAGACCCATGCGAGCAGCGGGTCGTGTCCGTCCGCGAAGGCTCGCGCGGATACGCGCAACGGCAATCCGCGAGTGGCTTTTGCAGGGAACTCACCACCGTCGACACTCGGTCGGACGTGCTCGACGACCACTCGCCTCCGATCGCCGAGCAGCCGGTCAGGAACGGGGTTGCTCATCGAATTCATCTGCGACTGGTGGCCGCGTCACAACCTAGCAGACAGGGACCGTGGTCGTAACGGTTCCTCAACAAAGAGGCCGTACAGTGCTGCCGAACCACGTGACCCGATACCGTGCCGCCCTCGTCACCGTCGCCGCGCTCATCGTCGCCGCGGTGCTCTTCACGTTGGTCCGCGACCCGACGCCGCCCGCCACAGCGTCGAGCACCGGCGGGGAGGTGCTACCCGTCAGCGAGCGCGTCGGTGCGCCGGACTTCACGGGCATCGACGGATGGCTCAACACCACGCCGCTGACTCTCGCCGACCTCCGGGGCAAGGTCGTGCTCATCGACTTCTGGACCTTCTCGTGCGTCAACTGCGTGCGTACCATCCCGCATCTCAAGGTCCTGTACGACGCCTACAGGAGCCGCGGCTTCGTCATCGTGGGGGTGCATTCCCCGGAGTTCGACTTCGAGAAGGTGCCGGCCAACGTCACGGCCGCCGTGAAACGTCTGGGGGTCCCCTGGCCTGTGGCCATCGACAGCCATATGGACACCTGGAGTGCGTATCGGAATGAGTACTGGCCTGCCGAGTACCTCCTCGATCAGCAGGGACGCGTCGCGTACACGAGCTTTGGCGAGGGTGACTACCCGCAGACCGACGCCGCGGTGGCGGAGCTCCTCAACGTGCACACCGCGGCACTGCCGTCGTCGACGCCGGTTCCGGCCAACACCACGCCCGAGCTCTACGCGGGCAGCCTGCGCGGCCAGCTCGCAGACAACGTGCCCTACGGAGCGCTCGGCGTCCCGCAGCGGTACCCCGATTCCGGGCCCCCGCAACAGCCGGACGCGATCCAGGTGACCGGCACGTGGACCGACGAGAGCCAGTATCTGCAAGCCGACGGCACCGGCCACGTCCGGCTCAACTTCGTCGCCGACACCGTATACATCGTCGCCGGCACGCCCGGAGCCGTCCTGCCTGTTTCCGTCAAACTTGACGGCAAGGTGGTGCCCGTGAGCACCAGCGGATCGGCCCTGACCGCTTCCGCGTTCATGGTCACTCGCCAGGACCTGTTCCAACTCCTGTCCGGCGTCTCGCCCGGATACCATCTCATCGACCTGACGGTGCCCGCGGGCTTCCGCATCTATACCTTCACGTTCGGCTGATGCTCTCGATTGCGACGGTGCTCGCGACCTTTGTCGCGGGGCTCGGATCCTTCCTTGCACCGTGCACGGTTCCGCTCCTCCCCGCCTATCTCGCCTGCGTGTCCGGCGTGAGCGCGGCCGAGCTGAGCAATCCCGACCGGCACAGCTTCCGGCTCCGTCTCCTGGCAGGATCGCTCCTCTACGTGGCGGGCTTCACCGTGGTCTTTGTCCTGCTCGGGCTCACCGCCGGCGGGATCGCCCGGGTTGCAAACGGCGCCATCAGCGGCCGGGTCATCGAGATCGCCGGCGGGGTCGCGGTGATCCTCTTCGGGCTGGCAATCATCGGCGTGGTGAGGGTCGGCGTGCTCGAGCGCACGCAGGGGTTTCAGCTCCCCGAGCGGCTGCGCCGGCGCGGCGTGTTCGGCGCTTTCGTTGTCGGCATCGTATTCGGCCTCGGCTGGACTCCGTGCGTCGGGCCATACCTCGCCGCCGCCCTGACCCTCGCAGCGCTCAGCTCGCACGCGGTAACCGGCGCGCTGCTCCTGGTCGTCTACTCGCTCGGGCTCGGGATCCCCTTCATCGCCGTTGCGCTGCTCTGGGCATCACTCCCCGAACTCCCCCGCCGCCTCAACCGATGGGTACGCCCGCTCACCCTCGCTGGTGGTGTGATCACGGTTGCGCTGGGCGTTCTCCTCGCGACGGGGGCCTACAGCCACCTCACGTCCTACCTGGCGCAGCTCTCGACGCCGACCTGAGCCGACCGGACCCTCGCCTTTTGTCGGTTGCAGAGGCTCGAGACAATGCACCCCCACGCCGACAGTGCCGAGAGCCCCGAAGGCTCAGTCGAAGCGGCGGCAGACCACCACGTCGAGGGTGACGTTGCGCTGGATGTGCCGGGCGAGGCGCAGGTACACCCGGAAGTCGCGATAGTGCTGGTCGCCGACCATCTCCTTGAGCTGGCCGGCGTGCTTGTGCATGTTCGACAGCCAGTGGTCGATGGTCGTCTCGTAGTGATGGCGCTCGATGTGGTGCACGCGCTCGATGTCGAAGCCGGCATCGTTGGCGAGGCGCGTCTCCTCGGCGAGGGTGCGGTAGTTGCCCGTGTCCCCGTAGATCTGGCTCACGAACTCCCCGCCGCGGTCGAGCTTGGCATGGCGCGGATGCTTGAGGTGCAGCTCCTTGTTGATCATCACGCCACCCGGTTTGAGCCAGTCGTGGCATTTGGTGAAGAACCCGCCGAGGTTGAAGAAATGGACGATCACCTCGTCGGTGTAGATCGCGTCCACCTGCTCCGGGGGCGTGTAGTCCTCCCAGTGGCTGAGCACGATCTTCGCGTCCGAGCCGCGGCGAGCGATCCGCTCCTCGGCGTATCCCTTCTGGGTTGGTGAGAGCGTGAGCCCGGTTCCGGAGAGGCCGTACGTGTCGCAGAGGTACGTCAGCGGGCCTGCCCAGCCGCAGCCCACGTCGATGAGGCGCATGCCCTTCTCGAGGCCGGCGAGCCGGGCGATGAGGTCGAGCTTGGCCTGCTGCGACGCGGTGTCGTCCTCGGTTCCGGGGTCCCAGAGGTTGGCCGAGTACACGTTCCACTCCCCGCCGGTGATCAGCAGGAAGAACTCCGGCGGCTGCTCGTAGTGGACATTGGTCCGAGCCTGGTCGACGTCCGTCGAGTACTCGTGGTAGAGCTGATGCTCGGGGCGCACGTCGGTTCTCTGGCTGCTTGCCACTGATGAAATCCCTCTGAGGAGCCGTTGTCAGGACACGAAGAATAGCCGCGCGTGTCGAGGTACTGGGGTCAGGTCGACGGTTTCGGGTGCGAAGATGGATTGGACATGGCTGGCACCGATCCCTACGGCACCAGGGCTGAACTGCTGCCGGGAGTTTCCTTTCACCGTCTGGCCGCGCTCGCCGAGCGGGGCATCGGCGACGTCTCACGGCTCCCGGTGACGATGAAGATCCTGCTCGAGAACAGCGTCCGCAACGCCGCGGCGCCGTCGGTCCGGGAGGGCGACGTCGAGGCGATTGCGAGCTGGGACGGGACCGGCTCAGGTGCCGACCGCGAGCGCGCGTTCATGCCCGCGCGGGTGCTGCTCCAGGACTTCACCGGCGTGCCGGCGGTCGTCGACCTGGCCGCCATGCGGTCGGCGGTCGCCCGTGAGGGCGGCGATCCGATGCGCATCGATCCCCTCGTCCCGGTCGACCTGGTGATCGATCACTCGGTGCAGGTCGACGCCTTCGGCAACCGCGAGGCGTACGAACGCAACATCGCGCGCGAGTACGAGCGCAACCGGGAGCGGTATTCACTGCTCCGCTGGGCGCAGCAGGCGTTCAAGGGGTTCCGCGTGGTCCCGCCGGGAATGGGGATCGTTCATCAGATCAACCTCGAGTACCTCGCCCAGGTCGTCCAGGTCCGCGAGATCGACGGCGTGCGCACGGCCCTGCCGGACACGCTGGTCGGGACCGACTCCCACACGCCCATGGTCAACGGCATCGGGGTGCTCGGGTGGGGAGTCGGCGGCATCGAGGCCGAGGCATGCATGCTCGGCCAGCCCTTGTTCCTGCTCGCGCCGGTGGTGGTCGGGGTACGGTTCCACAACGCCCTGCCCGCGGGCACGACCGCGACCGACCTGGTGCTGACCCTTACCGAGCTGCTTCGCAAGCACGGCGTCGTCAACAAGTTCGTCGAGTTCTGCGGGACCGGGCTCAGCTCGATGTCGGTCCCCGACCGGGCGACGCTCTCCAACATGTCGCCCGAGTTCGGTGCCACGGCGTCGCTGTTTCCCGTCGACGCGCGCACGCTCGAATACCTGCAGGCGTCGGGACGCGACGCCGAGCACATCGACCTGATCGAGCGGTACGCGAAGGAACAGGGCATGTTCCGCACCGACGATTCGGATATCCCGACATTCAGCGAGATGGTCGAACTGGACCTTGCGAGCGTGGTGCCCAGCGTGGCAGGTCCCAAGCGGCCCCAGGACCGCGTCGCCCTGCCGAACGTGTGGGAGTCGTTCACCGACGTCTGGGAGCAGCCGGCCTACCGCCGGGCCACCGACGGGACTGCCGAGGGCGACGAGGTGTCGCGCCTCGAAGAGGAGGGAGGCATCGATCCGGACGGCATGGTCGAGGATCCGGCGCCGAACGGTCCTCCTGATTACGAGCTGGTCCGCGACGGTTCGATCGTCATCGCCGCCATCACCTCGTGCACGAATACATCGAATCCGGCCGTGATGGTGGCTGCGGGGCTGCTCGCACGCAACGCCGTCGCGCGCGGGCTGATGCCGCCCGATTACGTCAAGACCTCGCTTGCACCGGGGTCTCGTGTCGTCACCGACTACCTCGAGCGCGCCGGTCTGCTCGGCTCCCTCGAGCAGCTCCGCTTCAACCTCGTCGGGTACGGCTGCACGACGTGCATCGGCAACAGCGGACCGCTCACCGAGGTGGTCGCAGAGCGTATCGAGGCCGAGGATCTCACGGTCGCCGCGGTCCTGAGTGGCAACCGAAATTTCGAGGGCAGGATCCACCCGCAGGTCCGCGCCGCATACCTCGCATCCCCGCCGCTCGTGGTGGCGTATGCGCTTGCCGGACGCCTCGACATCGACCTCACCACCGACTCGCTCGGAACGGGCCATGATGGGAATCCTGTGTTCCTGAGCGATATCTGGCCAAGCCCGGATGAGGTGACCGAGACGGTGCGTGCGGCCATCGGCAGCGACCTCTACACGCGTGAGTACGCGCGCATCTTCGACGGCGACGAGCACTGGCAGCAGCTCCCATCGCCGTCAGGGGCGCTCTTCGACTGGGACCCGGAGTCGACGTACGTCCGTGAGCCACCGTACTTCGTCGGCATGGCCCCGGATCCGGAACGTCCTGCCGACGTCATCGACGCCCGCGTGCTCGCTCTCCTCGGTGACTCGATCACCACTGACCACATCTCGCCGGCGGGCAGCATCTCGGGCACCAGCCCAGCGGCCGCCTACCTGCGTGAGCATGGTGTCGAGCCCCGCGACTTCAACACCTATGGCGCGCGCCGGGGCAATCACGACGTGATGGTTCGCGGCACCTTCGCCAACATTCGCTTGCACAACATGCTCGCCGACGGCAAGGAGGGCGGTTGGACGGCGCACCTGCCGGACGGCGCGGTGATGACCATCTACGACGCGTCGGCGCTGTATCAACAGGAAGGCACGCCGCTGATCGTCATCGCGGGACGCGAATACGGGTCAGGATCGTCACGCGACTGGGCCGCGAAAGGGCCGCTGCTCCAGGGGGTTCGTGCTGTCATCGCCGAGTCGTACGAGCGCATTCATCGCAGCAACCTGGTGGGGATGGGCATCCTGCCGCTCCAGTTCCGCGACGGCGAGACTGCGGAGAAGCTGCACCTGGACGGGACCGAGCTCTACACCATTCGCGGCGTCGCGGACGCGGCGCCGGGCGCAACCGTGCACGTCAGCGCGCGGCGTGCCGGACAGGCCGACATTGAGTTCGACACCGTCTGCCGTCTGGACAGCGAGACCGATGTGGAGTACCTGCGCAACGGCGGAATCCTGCCGCTGGTGCTGCGTCAACTCATGAACGGCTGAGCACAGGCTCGGACATGGTCCCGGCAGCACGCCGCTGATGGTTCTCTTCGTCCTCTTCTTCATCTTCGTGGTGGTGGTCGGGGTCGTGTCCTATGTCGTCGGGCAGCAGCGCATGCGCGACATCACGGCCTTTGCACGCGCGCACGCTCTCACCGTCATCGGCAATGACTGGGATATGGGAGATTGCGGGTACTCGCTCTTCCGTGCAGGAACCCGCCGGTACTGGCACAACGTGCTGCGCGGCCAATGGAACGGTGTTCCGGTCACGTACTGCGACTATTCGTACGTCGTCTCCGATGGGAAGAACCAGAACACGGTGTCGTTCTCCAACGTGCTTGCTTCGCTCGGGACGCAGGTACCGCAGGTCACGGTATCGCCTCGCAGCGCGCTCGGTGCTCTCGCCGAGAGGTCGATCGGCGCGCCGGGCATTCGATTCGAGTCGATCGCCTTCAATGACAGGTTCAACGTCGAGTCAAGCGACGACGCGTTCGCGGTGGAGTTGATCGACGCACAGATGATCGAGACGCTGCTTGCCCTCGACACCGCCTACCACGTGGTCTTCGGGCCGGAGGAACTGATGGTGTATGCGCATCGGAAGCCGGTCGCGGAGATCGGTGCGCTCTTCGATGCCGCGACGCTCATGCTGCAGCGGATTCCTGCCCTGGTGCGCGAGCGGCCGGTCGCCTGACCGCCCCTCGCGGCCATCGTCCGCTCGACGTCAGATCGGCGGCAGTACACCCGGATCTCCGAGCAGTTGTTTGGTCGCCACTCGCGGCGCGGTACCCTAAGGCCCGCACCGATCCCCCGCTCCGAAGGAGACGTTCGTGATAGTCCTCATCGTGGTCCTGGTCATCATCGTGGTCATCGCGCTTGCGCTGGTGGCCTCGTACAACCGGTTCGTCTCCCAGCGCAATGCGGTGCAGAACGCGTGGAGTGACATCGATACCGAGCTCAAGCGCCGGTACGACCTCATTCCCAACCTGGTGTCGACGGTGCAGGGATACGCCGCTCACGAGCGCGGAGTCTTCGAGGAGGTCGCCCAGGCTCGGTCGGTCGGTCTGCAGGCGCAGGGACCGGCGGCGGCGTCCGCCGCGGAAGGCCCGTTCCAGATGGCCCTCGGTCATCTCTTCGCCGTTGCCGAGGCGTACCCCGAGCTCAAGGCGAATCAGAATTTCCTGCAACTTCAGGCCACGTTGGCGGACACGGAGGATCGCATCCAGGCCGCTCGGCAGATCTACAACTCGAACGTCCAGCAGTTCAACACCCGCATCCAGGCGTTCCCCTCGAACGTCATCGCCAACATGTTCCATTTCCAGCCTGCGGAGTTCTTCCAGATCGACGCCGCTCAGCGCGCCGCGGTCGCCGAGGCCCCGAAGGTGGATTTCAGCGCGATCACGAATGCGACGTACGGCCAGGCACCGGGAGCTCCAGCAACTGCGCCCGGTTCACCGGCCGCGCCTGCTCCGGGGACTCCGCCGGCGCCGCCCACCTCCGGCGCCTGAGGCCCGCCGGTGCAGCCGGCGCCGCGCCGCTGGCGCCTGAACGACGCCCAACCGCTGGTCGGGCTTCATCCGGTCATCGGCCAGGTGCTGGCAGCCAGGGGGTTCGACCAGGCAGGAGCCGCCGCCTTCCTCGACGTGAGCGGCGGTTACCACGACCCCTTCGGTCTGCCGGCGATGGAGGCTGCGGTCGCCGCGGTCCAGGCAACGGTTGCCGAGGGCGGGGCGGTCGCAATCTACGGCGACTACGACGCCGACGGCGTGACCGCCTGCGCCATGCTCACGCGCTGCCTCCGGGCCGCGGGGGCGACGGTCATCCCCTACATCCCCAACCGGATGACCGAAGGCTATGGGCTGCACGCCGCCGCACTCGCGGACCTCGCCGCCCAGGGCGCGCGCTGCGTCATCACGGTTGATTGCGGCACGAGCAGCGTCGATGTTGCGCTCGGCCGCCCCGCGAACATGCGCCTGGTGATCACGGATCACCACCTGGCGCTCGCGCCCGGCGGCTCACCGCCCCAACTCGCGCCGGCCGACGCGCTCGTCAACCCCAAGCTCCCGGGTTCCACCTACGCGTTCGACGGGCTCGCCGGCGCAGGAGTCGCGTTCAAGCTCGTCGAAGCACTCGAATCGCGCGGCGTCGTACCTCCCGGGAGCAGGGAGGCTTCGCTTGGGCTCGCGGCGCTGGGAACGATCGCCGACATGATGCCGCTGCGCGGCGAGAATCGGGTGATCGTCCGCGATGGCCTGCCCCGGCTCGCCGACCTTCCGGGCCTGCGCGCACTCTGTGACGTCGCCGGCATCACGCTGCCGCCACGGGGCACCGACATCGCCTTCGCGGTCGGACCGCGCATCAACGCCGCAGGCCGGATGGAGGACGCGCGCCTCGCCCTCGAGCTCTGCCTCTGCGACGACCCCGACGAAGCGACGCGCCTGGCGATCGACCTCGACATTCAGAACCGACTGCGCCAACAGGCGGTCGCTGTTGCGCTCGCCGAGGCCGAGGAGCGGGTCGCCGACATCGATGACGGGGCCGCGGCGATTGTCCTCGGCGATCCCGGATGGCCGATGGGCATCGTTGGGCTCGTCGCCGGACGGCTCGCGGAACGATATGCGCGGCCGACGTTCATCGCCTGCCTGGACCCGGCCGAAGCAAAGGGTTCGGCGCGATCTGCCGGTGGTGTCCACATCGTGAAGGCGCTCGATGGTGCCGCGACGTCGCTCCTCCGCTACGGCGGGCATGCCGCCGCCGCCGGGTTCAGCCTCGAGGCCTCGCGCTTCGACGAGTTCCGCGAGCTCATCACCGCCTCGGTGGGCGAGCAGAACGCGGCCGTCGAGCGGATGCGCGACTTCACCATCGACTGCGAGATCTCCGGAATCGACGTCACGCCGGAACTCTGCCAGGTGCTCGATCAACTCGAGCCCAGCGGTCAGGGCAACCCGGCGCCGCTCCTCGCCGTCTGCGGCGCACGGGTGCTCGGGACGTCGACCTTCGGATCGGAGAGCCAGCACATCCGAGTGACGCTCGCCACCGGGTCCGGCATCGTCGAGGCGATCGCCTTCAATAAACCGAACCTCGCCGATCACCTTCCGCGAGGCCGCATCGTTGACGCGTGCTTCGGCCTCGAGGTCGACAGCTTCCAGGGCTTCCAACGGGTGCGGGCTCGATTGCGCGACCTGCGCCCGGCACGTGCGGTCTCGCTGAGCGGCCAGCCGGTCGGTGCGGGTGTGGGTTCCTCGGCGGGTTAGATCCGCCCGCTCAACGTCGCCACACCATCGCCGGTCAGGTCCGCGAGGCCGGCCTTCCGACCGGTGATCCCCAGGATGATCGAGGCCAGCGGGCCCTTCACCTCCGGGCCGGAGCCGCGAGTCCAGTCAGCGTCGGTCGCAGTGAGCGTGAGGCCGGTGGCCCGACGTTTCCCGCCGAGCAGGAGGTTGCCGCGTATGGCGAAATCGCCGACCAGGGTCAGCGCCTCGGGCTGGTACGCGTGCGCAATGCCGAGGGGCCGCCGGATGTCCTCACCGTGAATCACCACCTCGGCGACCATCGCGTCGATGGGCCCGGGCGGTGAGGTGGTGCGATCGAGCACAGACTTGAAGGCCGCAAGCGTGTCGCCTGGAGTCGCTCCCAACTCCTCCCTGACGCCTTTCGCGTTCATCGCGTTGAACTGGAACCCGGTGCCGGCGAACTTTCCGAAGAAGCGGCCCGGGGTCATCTTCGCCGTGGTTGTCATGTGCGCGAGGACATCGCGCACCGTCCACGCCGCGCAGAGCGATTGCGTCGACCACTGCGGATCGGCCACGTTCTCGAGATCGCTGATCAGCGCAACCCGCTCGGCACGTATCAACGGCCATTGATTTCCAGCCACGTCGCTCCTCCACCAATCCCGCCAACGCCCCACCGTGGGACGGCCGCACGACTGTACAGCGCACCGCTGAGCAGATACCGGACGTTGTTACAAGCCGCTCCCGCCCGATACGGCCGGAGCGACGAACACCTCGGCACCCTCGGAGACGATCGTATCCATGGGTACGCCGCCTCTCACGCTCACCCCGTCGACGAACATGAGCACGTGGGGCCGGAGCCGGCCCTGTTCGTCGCGCAGCCGACGCTCCAGCTGGGGGAGTCGCTCCGCGAGATCGTCGAGCGCGGCGCCCAGGGTGCCGCCATGCATCTCGACCTCAGACTGCTCACCGGCATAGCGGCGGAGCGCTGCGGGCAGGACCAACCGCGAGGTCACGCGACCGCGGCAACCCGTACGGAGAGCACGTCGGGAAGGTGCTCGGCAACCATCGACCAGGAGTCGCCGTCGTCCCGGCTCGCGTACACCTCGCCGAGCCTGGTACCGAAGTAGATGCCGGCCGGGTCTTGTGAGTCGGCCGTCATGGCGTCGCGAAGCACCGCACCGTAGTACGGGTCCGTCGGAAGCCCTTGAGACAGCGGCGCCCAGCTTGCGCCCGCGTCTTCGGTGCGATACACGCGCAACTTTGCCTCCGGCGGAAACCGTTCGGCATCGGCCTGGATCGGGAAGTTGTACAGCGTGCCGGGGCGGTGCGGGTGGGCAACCAGCGCGAAGCCGAAGTTGCTCGGCAGCCCAGAACTCGATCGGCGACCAGGAGTTCCCGCGATCCTCGCTTCGGTACACGCCGAAGTGGTTCTGGGCAAAGAGGCGCTGAGGATTGGCGGGGTGAAACGCCACCTTGTGGACGCACTGCCCGAACACCGGGAAACGCTGGTCGTCGGGGACATGGGCCACCTGGATGCCACGATTCGCCGGCTTCCAGTTTGCTCCGCCATCCTGGCTTCGGTAGGCGCCCGCGGCGGACATCACGACCATCAGGTCGTTGGGATCGGTTGGATGGGTGAGCACGGTATGCAGGCACGCGCCGCCACCACCGGGCTGCCAGCTTGGTCGGTCGGGATGCTCCCACAGGCCCTCGACGAGGGAGAAGCTCTGGCCGCGATTGTCAGAGCGGAAGAGCGCGTGCGGCTCGACCCCGGCATAGACAACGTCCGGTTGCTGCTCGGTCGCGGGCTGGATCTGCCAGACACGCGCCACCGACGCGTCCTTGCCCGCGGGAAAACCGATCGGCGGCTCCTCGGGCTCGGTCCAGGATGTGCCGAGGTCGTCGGAGTAGGTCAGCAGCGGACCCCAGTGCCCGGTGCCGACCCCGGCAAAGATCCTTGGCGGATCGTGGCGGGTGTCGATCGCCACCGAGTAGACCTCTTGGTTGAGGAACTGGAAGTCGCGCGACCCCCACGTCAGGCGATCATCAGCGCTTCTGGCGATCATCAAGCCCTTCCGCGTGCCGACCAGCAGGATTGTCAAGCTCATCGAAGCCCCTCAACAAGTAGCCGGATGCGCGGCGGAGTTTATACCCGCCGCCGAATGGTCTGACCTGCGGCCGACGGCGACCAGCCCCGAAACCGCACCCAAGCGACCGTTACAACTTTGAACTTGCCCCGGCCGTCGCCCGGTGCTAGCGTCGACGGCACGAGCCCGGCGCGTCGCCGAGCCCGTGGGCGAGAGTGCAGGACCCTCCACATCGGCAGGGTCAGCACCGCAATCCGGAGGCACCTCATGCTCGAGGAGGTCGGGATTCCTCGGCTCGTTGTCGGCGGCCTGGGTTCGGGTTCCGGGAAAACCTCGATCAGCCTGGGTCTCACCGCCGCGCTCGCGGCCCGCGGTCGCACGGTCCAGACCTTCAAGGTCGGCGCAGATTTCATCGACACCGCATACCTGGCGCACGCCAGCCGCCGGCCGTGTCGCAACCTCGATTCCTGGGTGCTCGGGTCTGAAGGAGTGCGCCGCTCGCTCATGCACGGCGCAATCGGGGCAGACTGCGTGATCGTCGAGGGCGCGATGGGTTTGCTCGACGGCCACGGGATGCCGGCCGATCGCGCGGCCGGCTCGACCGAGTTCCCCGGCAGCACGCTCGAGGTCGCGCGGATCATCGCGGCGCCGGTGGTTCTTGTGGTCGACGCCTGGGCGATGGGTGAGACCGCGGCCGCCGCCGCGCTCGGGATCAAGCAGCTCGACACCTCCGGAAGCGTCATCGGCGTGATCCTCAACAACGTCCCCAACGACTACCGGCGCCGGGTCATCGAAGACGCCATCTGGTCGCTTGCACGCATGCCCGTGCTCGGCGCGCTCCCCCACATCCAGTCGGTCCACATCCCAGAGCTGCGCACGGGCTTGCTGCCGCTCCTCCAGAATCCCCACGTCGACGAGGCGATCGCAGAGCTCGGCGATGCGGTGACACGGCATTGCGACCTCGACCTCATCGAGCGGCTCATGGAGGGAGCCCACCCGATCCACCCAGCCTCGCGGCGGCACACCGCAGCGGCCAGCGTGGAACCGGTGCGCATCGGGGTCGCGTTCGACGACGCTTTCTGCTTCTACTACACAGAGAATCTCGAGCTGCTCGAGGATGCGGGCGCGGAGATCGTGACCTTCTCGCCGCTCGAGGACGCCACCCTCCCCCGTGAGCTCGGGCTCATCTACATGGGCGGCGGCATCTCCGAAGCGTTCGTGCCCAGGCTCTCGAGGAACCAGTCGTTCCTCGAGTTGTTCCGGCGTGCGCACGCCCACGGGGTCCCGGTCTACGCCGAGGGCTGCGGGCTGCAGTACTCCGCTCGATCCCTCCGCACCAGCGACGGCGCCACCCACCAGATGGCCGGGCTCATCCCGATTCACATCGCGCTGGAGGCGGGCGCGCTGCACAGTGGCTACCGCGACCTGAGCATCGCGACGCCGTCGATGCTCGGCCCGGTCGGTACCCGCCTGCGCGGGCACGAGTTCCATTTCAGCCACCTGCTCTCCGGCGGCGACTGCCTGAACCCCGCCTACACGATGCACGACTGCGACGGCGAGCCGCTCGGCTGCGAGGGCTGGACCGATCCGCTCATGCTCGCCTCGTTCATCCACCTCCACTTCGGTCAGGAGCAGGAGCTCGCGGGCCGTCTCGTCGCCGCCGCGCGCGAGTCGCTCGACCGCAGAGCGCAGACCACCCTCGCCGGCGTCGGCAGTCGATCCCGCGCCCCGGTGTAGGCTTGGGATGCGATGTCCCAGGCCCCGTCCACGATCGGTGAGTTGCGTCGCGCGGAGTACCGCGTCCTGCCCGTCAGGACCGAGCTTCGCCGCAACCTGATCCGCAAGCTCAGCAGCAACGAGCAGCTGTTCAGCGGCATCCGCGGATACGACGATTCGGTGATACCGCAGATCGAGAACGCGATCCTTGCCGGTCAGGACATGGTCCTGCTCGGCGAGCGAGGGCAGGCGAAGTCACGGTTGATCCGCTCCCTGGTGTCGCTGCTCGACGATGCGGTGCCGGCGATCGCGGGCTGCGAGATCAACGACGATCCGTACGCGCCCATCTGCCGCCGCTGCCGCGACCTCGTCGCCGAGCACGGCGACGCCACCGAGCTCGCGTGGCTCACTCCCGAGCGGCGTTATTCCGAGAAGCTCGCCACCCCGGACACATCGATCGCCGACCTGATCGGCGAGGTCGACCCCATCCGCGTGGCCGAAGGGCGTTACCTGAGCGACGAGCTCACCATCCACTACGGCCTCATCCCGCGGACCAACAGGGGGATCTTCGCGATCAACGAGCTCCCCGACCTCGCCGAACGCATCCAGGTGGGTCTGCTCAACATCATCGAGGAGCGTGACGTGCAGATCCGCGGCTACCGGCTGCGCCTGCCGCTGGACGTGTTCGTGGTTGCGACCGCGAACCCCGAGGACTACACCAACCGCGGACGCATCATCACGCCGCTCAAGGACCGCTTCGGCGCTCAGGTGCGGACCCACTACCCGCGCACGCTCGATGACGAGATCGCCATTGCCGAGCAGGAACGGATGACCTTCGACGACATGCCGGTCCCGGTCACGGTCCCCGGCTTCATGCAGGAGATCGTCGCCGAGCTCTCGCACGTCGCCCGCCGCCATCCGCAGGTCAATCAGCGCAGCGGCGTGTCGGTACGGCTCACCACCGCAAACTACGAGAACCTCGCCGCCGGCGCGCTGCGCCGCGCGCTGCGCACCGGTGAGCGCGAGGCGGTCGCGCGCATCAGCGACCTGCCCGCATTGATGTCGTCGACTGCCGGGAAGATCGAGCTCGAGACCTGGGAGGACGGCGACGACGGCGCGGTGCTCGAGAAGCTGTTGCGCACCGCATGCAACAACGTCTTTCGCCGCCACTTCACCGTCCAGGAGTTCAGTGACCTGGTGCAGCGCTTCGACCGCGGCGGTTTCACCGTCGAGGTCGGCGACCAGCACACCATCGCGCACTACGCGCAGGCACTGACCGAGCTCGGGGGAGTCGAACGCGCGCGCCAGCAACTCGGCGAGCCGGACACCGACGCGACGCGGGTTGCGGTCCTCGAGTTCGTGCTCGAAGGGCTCCACCTCGGGAAGCGCCTCAACAAGACCGCACTCGACGGAAGCGCGGTCTATGGAGGGTAGCCACACGGGGGATTCCCCCGTGTGCCCCCTGTCCGTGGGGAGAGATGGATCCCGCTGACACGCGAGGGGAATCCTCCGGCGCTCCCGCCTTTCGTGACGAACCCGGTCTGAATGAGGAACCGGTAAAGGGGGGCATGCGGGGGGTGCCCCCCCGCATGCATCGCTTCAGCGTCTGGGACGGCACGCAGGACCCACTCGGCGCCGACGCCGACGCGCTCTTCGATCGCCTGAGCGAGGACGTCTTCCACGGCTGGGATTTCGAGACGGCACTGCGCCGCCTGCTGAGCCAGGGCTGGCGCGACCGCGACGGTCGAAAGTTCGCCGGGCTCGAGGAGCTGATGGAGCGGCTCCGCAAGCAACGTCAGAAGCAGCTCGAGCGCTACAGCCTCGACAACGTCTTCAAGGACATCGAGGAGAAGCTCGACAACGTGCTCCGGCTGGAACGCCAGGGAATCGACGAGCAACTCAAGAACGCAACCGATGGCAGCGCGCAGCGCATCCTCGAGCGCGTCGCCAAAAAGCGGCGCGAACACCTCGACAATCTGCCCCAGGAACCGGGTGGCGCCATCCGTGAGCTGCAGGGCTACGAATTCATGGATCAGCGCGCCGAGCAGGCCTTCCAGAAGCTGCTCGAGGAGATCAAGCAGAACGTCGTCAACACGTACTTCAAGCAGATGTCCGAGCAGATGGGCCAGATGTCGCAGCAGGACATCAGTGCGCTGCGCGAGATGGCCCGCGACCTCAACTCACTGGTGCGCCAGAAGCTCGAGGGCGTGCCCGACGCACAGTTGCAGCACAACTACGAGGACTTCCTGAAGAAGTGGGGATCGATGTTCCCGGATGCCCCGGCGACGTTCGACGAGTTCCTCGCGCAGCTCGCCGCGCAGATGGCGCGCATGGACTCGCTCATGCAATCGCTCTCCCCGGAGCAGCGCCATCAGCTCGAGGAGATGATCTCCGCGACGTTCGGGGACCCGGACCTGCAGGCGCAGCTCGCCGAGCTGATGGGTGGCCTCGAGCTGCTCTCCGATCGCCGGCACCTCGGGCAGCGATACTCGTTCTTCGGAAACGAACAGCTCCCCTTCGACGAGGCGATGGGCGTCATGGATCGCCTCCAGTCGATCGAGGAACTCGAGCGCGGACTGCGCGGGATGTACCGCGGTGAGCCGCTCGACAGCGCCACCGAGGAGGCCCTCCGCGACGTCCTCGGCGACACCGCCGCGCGCGACCTCTCGCGCCTGCAGCGCATGACCGATCAGCTCGAACAGCGCGGGCTCATCGAACGCGATGAGGAAGGGATGCGGCTGACCGCCCGCGGGCTCCGGCGCATCGGACAGAAGGCACTCGGAGACCTGTTCGCGCGCCTCCGACGCGACCGCTTCGGGGACCATCCGATATCGCGGCACGGCCAGGGTGGTGAACGCGAGGAAGACACCAAACCCTACGAATTCGGCGACGTGTTCGACCTCGACGTTCGCGAGACCCTTATGAATGCCGTACAGCGCGAGGCCGATTCACGAGATCAGCTTGACTTGCGGCCGGACGGGACCCCCGCTCCGGCTTCAAACCGGACTATTCAGCCTCCGCGGGTGACCCGTCCGACCTCGGCTCAGTCTCCGTCTCGGCGTGCTGTGCCTCGGCTCTTGCCGGACGATTTTGTCGTGCATCGCTCGGATACGCTGACGCGGTCGGCGACTGTTCTCATGCTCGACATGAGCCGGTCGATGCCGTTGCGCGGATACTTCTATGCGGCAAAGAAAGTTGCACTCGCACTCGATTCGCTGATTCGCAGTGCTTATCCTCGGGACACGCTGCACATCATCGGGTTCAGTGATCTGGCGCGGGAGATCAAGCCGGCGGCGCTGCCGCATCTCTCGGTGAACGAGTACGTGTACGGGACAAATATGCAGCACGGGTTGATGCTGGCCCGCCGGCTGCTCGCGAGGGATCCGGGGGAGAACAAGCAGATCATCATCGTCAGTGATGGGGAGCCGACGGCGCACATCGAGAACGGGCGTCCGGTGTTCTTCTATCCGCCGTTGCCGGAGACGTTCCACAAGACGTTGCTCGAGGTCAAGCGGTGTACGCGGGAGAACATCGTCATCAACACGTTCATGCTCGAGTCGAACCATCACCTCGTGCAGTTCGTGAATCAGATGACGCGGCTCAATCGTGGGCGGGCGTTCTTCATCAGCCCGGACCGGCTGGGCGACTATGTCCTCGTCGACTACGTGAGCTCCAAACGGGGAGCGGCTTAGGCGGGTGGAGTTCAGGGGGTATCTGGATCGCATTCGCGCCGACGGCGATCTGATCGCCGCGCTGGCGCCGCGCGGATTGGACCTGCCCGTGCCGGTCTGCTCGCCGTGGGACGTTCGCGCGGTCGTTGCGCACCTCGCGAGCGTGTACGACCACAAGGTCATGGCGATGCGCCTGGGGCGCAAGCCCAACGAGGGTGAGTGGGTGACCGACGAGCCGTATGGGAAGGACACCGTCGAATGGTTCGAGGACGAGCATGCGAAGCTACTCGCCGAGCTCATGGCGCACTCGCCGAAAGCGCCTGCGTGGTCATGGTGGGACGCAGACCAGACCGTCGGCTTCTGGTACCGGAGGATGGCGCTCGAAACCGTCGTGCATCGCGTCGACGTCGAGATGCAGTTCGGACCACCGAGTGCGATCGACGCAGCGCTCGCCATCGACGGCATCGACGAGGTGCTGACGATCATGCTTGCTGGTGACACTGATGCGGCTGCGTCGGTTCCCGCCGGCGGGACGGTGGAAGTGCTCGCGGATGACGCGGCATGGTCGGTGGTGTTCGAGGACGCGCGCACCGTGGTCTCGCCCGGCCGAAGGACATCCCCCAACGCGACGCTGTCCGGCGATTCCACAGCGTTGTTCCTCTACCTGTGGGGCCGTGTCCCGGTCGACGGACTCACGCGCCGTGGCGACGAGACGCGCATCGCGATGCTGCGATCGCGGCTCGCCGCGGCAACGCAGTAGGTCGCATGGATCGGGCAGCGTTCGCGGAACGGATCCGCCTGCAGCTGATGTCGCGATACCACGGCGCGAACGTCGAGGTGGACTCGGCGCGATTCGCCTTGCACGTCACCGGTGCCGCCCTCGACCTCATGCTGCCGCTCGCACCACTCTCGCACGCATGCGAGCGCCACCCGGATCGGATGCCGGCGTTGATCGGCGAGTACGTGGCGTCCGTCGAGCACCAGCTCACACCTCGGCCGGCGGTGGTGCTGGCGACATCGCGACTGCTCTGGTGCGTGCGCAACGACCACTTCCTCGGGAGCCACGGCCGTGTCGGCGATCTGCTGCGCGCGCCGGTCGGCGCCGACATGACCGCCTTCGTGGCCGAGGAACTCCCCGGCTCGATCATGCGCGGGGTTCCCCGCGACGAATGGACATCGATGGCGATGAGCGACGAGGAAACGCGCCGCGTCGCCGACGCGAACACCGCGGAGCGCTTCGAGCCGCTGGTCGCGCGAATCGCACGGACGGATCGCATCCCCGCAGACGGCTGGCGGGTCGCATCGGATCCGCTCTTCCAGGGCAGCGTCTTGATGGCGCCGCGCGTGCTGGCGGCGTTCGCCGAACGCGCGGGTGGCGATGTCCTGCTCGGCGTGCCCGACCGCGGAGCCGTCCTCGCGCTCCCGGCGGCGCTCCCGTCCGCGGACCGATTCCAGCGCCGCGTGGTCAAGGAGTGGCGCGAGGCGATGAACCCCTGCTCGCGCGAGGTGCTGATCACCGACGGACAGCAGCTCAGCGCTGTCTCGCGCCGGTCGCGGACCTCAGGGCCGGCGGTGCTGCCCTGGCTCGCCGAGTAGCAGACGAGACGAGGTCCCGACGCGATTCGCTTCCTGCCGGGCCACGAATGCGCTCGCGGCGCCGAGTGCCACAGCGGCGGCGACGCCGGCCAGTGTCCTGGCGGCGACCCGGGTGGCGCGCCCCCGAACTGAGATGCCGGAGAGACCGGGCCCTTCGCCGAACCACATGGTCAGCGCGGTCTGGTCTGCGATGACCCCGTCCTCGCCATGAATCCGGCTGCGCTCGATCCGCACCGCGGCGGGCCGAGCGCCGCGCCAGCGGCTCTGATCGAGGAGCGCCGGGGCGGCACGCAGAGCGCCGCTTCTGGCGATCGCACGGACGGCGGCGGCAGCACGTTCCGACGTCGGCATCGTTGGACAGGATAGCGTTCTGCCTGTGACGCTGATCGACGACCTCCCCGGCCGGATCGATGCCAGCTTCATCGGCGCGCTCGCCGGCGAGCACGCCGCCGGCACCGCCGCGGGAACGGCCGACCTGGTCGGCGTCGCCGAGTCGGCCGCCGCCTGTGGCGGGTTCGACGACGCGGATTTGCGGCAGCGCGGCCTCGAGCGGCCTTCGCGCGCCGGTGCCGCCGGACTGCTGTTGCGTGCCCTCCCGTTCGGCCTCCTGAGCCCGCTCGACCGCCCGAGGCTGCGGCGCGATTCGTACCGATGCGTTGCGATGGCGGGCGCCGACGAGGGCACAGCGGTGACGGCGGTCGCCGCAGCCCTGCTCATCGCCGATCTCCTCAGGTTCGACCTCGAGACGTCGCTGATCCGGGTACGCCAGTCACTGCTCGAGGATGCCCCGATGGCGCTCCTCGATCGGCTCCGCGTCGTCGATGAAGGACCACCCATGGATGTCTCCGACCCGGACCCGGGCCTCACCCTTCAGCGAGCCATCTGCGCACTGGCGACGGCCAACCCGTTCGACGACGTGCTCACCGCCGCGGCCAGCGGAACGGCTGTTGCTGCAAGCCTCGCCGGCGCCCTGGTCGGAGCTCGCGATGGCGTCGCCGCCGTCTCCGGGATCGACCGCGACCATCTTCCCCACGCCGACCGCGCCCTGAGCGTCGCTCGCCGTCTCGCTGAAGCGGCGGTCGCGACACTCCCGCGCGATGAGGCGAGCGCCTTCAGGCTCTAACATCAGGACATCATGGAAGCCAGCGCCGCGCCGTCATCGACGCGAAAGATCAGGATCCTCACCGCCAAGGTCGGCCTGGACGGCCACGACCGCGGCGTCAAGGTCATCTCCAGAGCACTCCGCGACGCCGGTGTCGAGGTCATCTACACAGGGCTCCACCAGACCCCCGCCATGGTCGTCGAGGCTGCCATCCAGGAGGACGTCGACGGCATCGGCATCAGCCTTCTGAGCGGCGCCCACATGACGCTGTTTCCCGAGATCATCCGGCTCCTCAAGGAGCGCGACGCCTCGGACATCGTCGTCTTCGGCGGCGGGATCATCCCTGACTCCGACGTCACCGCACTCGAGGAGCTCGGTGTCGACAAGGTATTCACTCCCGGAACGTCGCTCGACGAGGCGGTCTCCTACGTCAAGGAGCGATTCGGCGCGGGGGCGGCGGTCTGACCCCGGGGCTGCTCTGCCTCGCCGTGGCGACCGCGCGCGCGGGGCGGTTCGTGAGTGATCCGGGCGATGCGAGAGCACAGATCGCGCCGCCACACCCCGCATTCGCGACCTTCCGGAAGATGTCCTACGTCTGGGTCGACGGGCAGGCGTTCGAACCGATCGGGGACAGCCTCGAGCTGTGGCTCGCCTTCCTGCGCGGCAACGGGGCGCGTCAGGCGTGGATGGACGTGAGCGGTGGCGAGGAGGTGTGCCGGGTGATCCGCCGCGATGGCGATGAGACCTGGCGAGCGATCTGGAATGGGGGCATCTTCATGCTCCACGGCGCCGAGGAGACGGGACCGCCGCGGCCCCACGAGACGGACGTAACGGCGATGGCCCAGCGGCTCCAGGACGCCATCCATGCAGAGATCGAGGGCGGCGCCGGCGAAGTGCGTCTCACGGCTCTGAAGCGTGCGCTCGAAATCCTCGCCTCGCCGGGCGATGGCGAGGAGGTCTCCGACGTCGCCTGGCCGTATTTCGTTCTCCCGGACGGGAGCTCGGCGGCCGCCCGCCGCCTGGTAGCGGCCGCGTCCGCGGCGTGGCCCGAGAGCCCCGCGACGGCCGATCCGGACGCCAAACCGGCCCGGGGAGAGGGGTCTGTCGTGGCTGCCCTGGAGGCGATCGCGGCGGCGGTGAATTCGGCGGCGACTGCAGAGCCGGTAGAGTAGCCAGGCGGATATGGCAGTTTCCCTCGAGCTCAGCGCATCGCTCCGGTCCGAGACCGGGCGTCACGTGCATGCCGTCAGGCGTCGCGGCGAAGTGCCGGCGGTGCTGTACGGGCACAACGTCGAACCGCAGGCGCTCTCGATCGAAGCCCGCAGCCTGCAGCGGGTCTGGCACCACGCCGGCCACAGCCACCTGGTCGACCTGGCCCTCGAAGGCGGACGTGCCCGCAAGGTCCTCATCCGTGAGCTGCAGGTCAATCCGCGCACGACCCAGCTCATGCACGTCGATCTCTTCGCAGTGAACCTCCGCGAGAAGCTGACCGTCGAGATCCCGCTGATCCCCGTTGGCGAGTTGCCCGCGGTCAGCGAGCTCAAGCTCGGCGTGCTCCAGCAGATCATCACCTCGGTCAAGGTCGAATGCATGCCGGGGGACATCCCCGCGCTCCTCAACGTCGACATCTCCGGGCTGACCGAGATCGACCAGGGCATTCGCCTCGGTGAGGTCCCACTCCCCGAGCGCGTCTCCCTCGCAACCGGCGTCGATCCCGACGAGCTCGTCCTCAAGGTCGCCCAGGTGCGCGTTGCCGCCGAGGCCGAGGAGGCCGAGGCTGCGCCTGCCGAGGGCGAGGCTGAAACCGCCGAGACCGCCGGCGACGACTTCGAGTCGTCCTAGCCGGCCTCGACCCGATCCCGACGCCGGCGATGATGATCGCCAGTACCCCGACGTGCGACAACAGCAACTGGTTCTCGTTCGTCTGCGACTTCATCCAGTCGCACGATCACAGCGGCCTGGTTGGGCCACTGGTGCAGAACCTGCTGTCGGCGATCGCGATCTTCATCGTCCTCTACCTCGTCGGCCGGTTGATACGCGTGCTGATCCTCTGGGCGATGAGCAGGGGCAAGGCGGATCGCCAGGTGCGGACGCTGGTTCGCAACCTCATCACGGTCACGACCTATGTCGTCGCGGCGATCAGCGCACTGGTGGTCTACGGCGTCAACGTCGCGGTCATCCTCACCGCCGCCGGGGTCGGCACTGTCGCGATCGGCCTCGCTTTCCAGGATCTGCTTCGCAACGTGCTCGCCGGGATCTGGCTGCTCCTCGAGCAGCCCTTCCGGCTGGGGGACACGATCACGGTCATGGATCAGACCGGTGCGGTGCAGAACATCACGCTGCGCACCACGACCCTTCGCACCGGCGTCGGCGAGCTCGCGATCCTCCCCAACCTCACGGTATTCACGGGGATCGTCGTCAACACCACGCACTACGACACGCGCCGGCTCACCGTCGGCGTGCGCATCCTTCCGAACGTCGACCTTACGGCGTTGATGCGGCGCGCGCGCGCCGCCGTCGAGGAGGTGGAAGGCATCGAGGCCAAGCCGGCGATCGTGCTCGAGCCGGAGCTCGACCGCGAGGTGCCCCTGCTGCGCTGCCACTTCTGGGTGGACCAGCGCGAGCAGGATCCCGACGCCATCACCGCGGCGGTTGCCGAGCGCTTGTGGGGCGTGGTCGGAGCGAAGCCGGAGCCTGATGCCGCCGAGGCCAAGGCCGAGAGCTAGAGTTGCGACCCGTGGAGACTTCCGAGCCCAACACCTCGCAGCGGATCGTGGTGGTGCGCCACGGCGAGACCGAGTGGAGCCGCGAAAAGCGTCACACCGGGCGCACCGACCTGCCGCTCACCGCCGATGGGCGCGAGCAGGCGGCCTCGCTGGTCGCGCAGCTGGCCGGCCGCCACTTCGCGGCGGTGCTCGTGAGCCCGCTGCAGCGAGCACGCCAGACCTGCGAGATCGCCGGCTTCGGAGATCGGGCGGTGGTCGATCCGGATCTGATCGAGTGGGACTACGGTGAGTTCGACGGGCTGACGGGCGCTGAGATCCAGCAGCGAATCCCGGGATGGACGTTGTTCGGTGACGGCGTCATCGGCGGCGAGACGATCGACGACGTCGCAGCACGCGCGCAGCGGGTGCTGGAATGGGCTCGTGCCGTGGACGGGGACGTACTGCTCTTTGGGCACGGACACCAGCTGCGCGTCCTCACAGCGCTGTGGCTCGAGTATCCGGCGGCCGCGGCGCAACGCCTGCAACTTGCGACGGCGTCGCCATCGATGCTCGGCTACGAGAACACGTGGACGGCCCTGCTCAGTTGGAACGGCCTGCCGGCGAGCTGAGGCCGCGCCGAGGGGGTCAGCCTCTGGTGAGGTTGGCCTTCTCCCGCAGCTCAGACACGCGCCCCCGCCAGTACACGAGGCGCCGTTCGAAACGGAGCGCCTCGGCGTGCAATGCCTGGAGATCGGTCTTCTGCACCTCGAGACTGGCATCCACGTCCATGGTGCCGACGTGCTCCTCGGTTGTGGCCAGCACCGAGCGCTTGAACTCCAGCAACTCGGCGTAGACCTTGATCCAGTGCTCGGCGTCGTCGAGATGCTGGGTGTTCTCGTCCTCGCCTTCGAGAAGCCGGTCCGGCTCAACCTGCTCGAGCGCGGCCTTCTCGTCGCTCGTGGCGGCGGTCGTCTCCGACCTCTCGTCGTTCATTGCTGCGCGGCTCCTGCATTGGTCCAGTACGCCAGCCGACGCCTGAAGGCCCCGATTTCCTCCTCCAGGATGGCAATGTTCTCACGACTGAGGTATTGCTTCATCGCATCGGGCGAGGTGGACGCGAATGCGCGCGTCTCCTCCAACTGACGCTCCATCATGGCCACCAGCTCCTGGTAGAGCGCCACCCACCTGGCGCTTTCGGGCGAAGTGGCTTCGGTCGGCTCTGCCGAGAACAGCTCCTCGAACGCCTGAGGGTCGTGGTCCGCCATCCCGATCATCTCTCCCTGGCTTGCGGCTGGCTCGTGGCTGACAATGATACCATCAGCGATATCACTATGCCGGTGAGTGCGGCTGTCAGTATGGCGGTGTCATCGCGACGTCGTCACCGACCAGCTCCAGGAAGTGACGCCTGAGCGAAGGCGCGTCGAACGGCCGGCCCGTCAGGGTTCAGAGCCGGACCTGGTCGAGGTCGATCTCGGCCAGCTCGGGCGGCCGCGGAATGCCGTGCGCGTCGAGGAGTTGCAGACACTTGATGACATAACGCGCGCCGGCGATGTTCAGCCCGTGCTGTCTGGTCAGGCGTTGAATCGCGCTCAAGGTCAGGATATCGCGCTGCGTGTAGCGCCGGCGATTGGTCGCAGTTCGCGCTGGAACGCCAAGGCCCATGGTCTCGTACATCATCAGCGTGCGCGGGTGCGACGCGAGAATCTCAGCGGCGACGCTGATCGTGTACAGGGGCTTGTCGAGGTCGAGCATACGCCCCGACGTCGGAGCTAGGGTTTCAATCGCCACCGCTGACTCCGCACTCGGCGCCCGCACCGCGGATGCGCGCCTTCGCTCGATGGGTGGTCATGTGCTCGATTCTAGCCGCGTGCACCGAAAATGGGGCCCTCGAAAACGTCCGCTTGGCGCACGGCACCGACCCGTCGAAAGGGCTTGAACTCCGGGCGGCCGAGACTGATAGTCTCACTATCATATTTACCGATAGCCACGAGGTCACTTCGATGAGCATCGCCGCGGCCGTCTACGATGGCACCCTCGCCCGCGCGACCGCGCGCGGCCTCGAGGAGGAGCGCCGAGGCCGCGCTCGTCAACTGGCGGACTTCGAAGATCTCCTCGACTCCGTCGAGTCCCAGAACCTGCAGACCACCGGGCGGGTGCCGGAGAGCATCGTCGCCGAAATCGTCGCGGTCGCGAACGGCCTCTCGGTGCCGCCACCTCCCGAGGTGCTGAGCGCCCGGTCGGGACCACGGCTCCACGACGCCCTGCTCTCCTGGCAGGGAATGTTGCTCGATGCGCTGTGCCCTCACCGCCTCAGCTTCGGCGACCGCTTCGACTGATTGCGGGTGGCCGGCGCGGCTCGAGTGGCTCACCAGGTCCGGATCGGCACGTCGGGCTGGCAGTACGCCGACTGGCGGGCCGTGCTCTACCCCAGGGGCTTGCCGCAGCGCGACTGGTTGCGGCGTTACGCCGAGGTGTTCGACACCGTCGAGTTGAATAACAGCTTCTACGGGCTGCCTGCGGCTGAGCACTTCGTGAGGTGGAGGGAGTCGGTGCCGGCGGGATTTGTCATTGCAGCAAAGCTGAGTCGCTACCTCACCCATGTCCGCGGCCTGCGCGATCCGGTTGGGCCGGTGCACCTGTTCATGGAACGGGCGTCCCACCTGGGGCCGCACCTCGGACCCGTGGTCATGCAATTGCCGCCCACTCGTGCCAAGGATGAGGAGGGTCTCGAGCGGACCCTCAGTGCGTTTCCGGCGCATGCGCGCGTGGCCGTCGAGTTCCGGCACCCCTCGTGGTTTGTGGATCGGGTGTGCGACATCCTCCACCGCCACAACGCCTCACTCGTCTGGGCCGATCGCGGCGGCCGCCTGCAGAACCCGGACTGGATCACCGCCGACTGGCTGTACCTCCGCCTCCACGGCGGCAGAGGCACTGCCGGCAACTATGGGCAGCGCGTCATCGATGCGTACGCACAGCGGCTGTCGAACCTCGGCCGCGATGCCTATGTCTACTTCAACAATGACACGAGCGGCAACGCCGTTCGGAACGCGCTGTCGCTGCATGCGCGTCTCGGATCCGGCTGATCGCCGCAGCGAAAGCTGTGCGTCATCCGCGTCTTCCGTCCGGCGCCGGAGCGGTAACGGTTGCTGTTCGCGGTGCGAGCCCTGCCACCCTGAGCGCGAAATCTGGTACAGCCGCTATACGCTTTTCAACAGCTTATCCACCAAACGCACACGAGGAGAATGGCTATGCGAATCGCCTGCCTACTCGACAGCGACTTCGAGGACTCTGAGTTCCGCAAGCCGTACGACGCGTTCAAGGCCGCCGGACACGAGGTGGTCATCATCGGTCTGCAGCGGGATGCCAAGCTGACCGGTAAGCAAGGCAAGGAGGTCGTTCGCGCCGAGCGCGGCATCGACGAGGTTGCTCCCGATGACTTCGATGCCCTGTTCCTGCCTGGCGGCTACTCGCCGGACCACCTCCGCGCAGATGAGCGAATGGTCGATTTCACCAGGGCCTTCTTCGACCGCGAGCGCCCGGTGTTCGCGGTCTGCCACGGACCCCAGCTGCTCCTCACCGCAGGCGTGGTCAAGGGACGGACGATGACCGCCTGGAAGACCGTCCAGGTGGACCTTCGGGCGGCCGGCGCCAACGTCGTTGACAAGGAGGTCGTCGTCGACCGCAACCTCGTCACCTCGCGGCAACCGGACGATCTCGACGCGTTCAGCAAGGCGTCGATCGAGCTGCTCAACCAGGTCGGCGCCGGGGCCCGGTAAGCCCGTCCAACCGGTCGCCGGGGCGGTCCGCTCCGCCTCGGCAACTCGTTCCCGGCTCCTCGACCAGTCGCCGGGCTTGCACTCCCTGGTACGTTCTCGCCATCATTCTTAGTTATAGGTTCGCTATAACTTCGGTTGGAGGTCATCCCATGGCCACAGAACGTCAGAAGACGGCAGCTCGGAGCAACATCAAGTCCGCGCAGCGTGCCAGCCACAAGGGCGCGGCGCCCAAGCGCGGGAACGAGCTCCGCGAGCGCGATCGCAACAAGCTCAGCGCTGATCGATTCGCCTTTCCGGCGGAGCGCAAGGAGCCACTCAACGACGCGTCCCACGTGCGCAACGCAATCGCCCGATTTGACCAGGTCGAAGGTGTGAGCGATGCGGAGCGCGACCGTGCCTGGCGCCGCATCCGCGCCGCGGCGAAGCGACACGGTGTCGAGATTGAGGTCAGGGGCTGGCGTCAGCTCATGGCCGGCAGGAGGTCGTAACCACTCCTCGTCAACAACCGCTGGTGAGCGGCGGAAGGGGCCGCCGGGCTGAGAATGAGCGGCCCGGCAGGCCCCGACCGCCTCTGACTCTTGTGTCCATGGAAGGGGGTGCAGGGCAGGCGTTCATCGAGCGCCTGCCCTCTTGATGAACGTGGGATGGTTGAGCGATGCAAACGCTCTTCACCGCCGACGGTCATAACCGCGACGTCGAGGTCGACACCGTCCAACAGCTCCTGACGTCCCATCAGACGTTCTGGCTCGATATCCAGGCCCCTGACGACGACGACTACAAGCTGCTGAGCGACACGTTCAAGTTTCATCAGCTCACCATCGAGGATGTCAAGCATCAGAACCAGCGGCCGAAGCTGGATGGCTATGACGGTTACGTCTTCGCCGTGGTCTTCGTCATCGCCCTGAACGGACAGGACGTTTCATTTCGCGAGCACCACCTGTACGTCTCCCCCAACTTCCTGGTCACGGTCCACCTGCCACCGGAACCGTCATTCGACAACCTCAACCAGCGCATCGCGAAGTCGCCGGTGAGCGTGTGTCACAAGTCCTCATTCCTGACCTACCTGGTGATGGACGCCCTCGTCGACACCACGTTCGCGGCGCTGGAGACCCTCGATGAGTCCGTCGACCGGCTGCAGGACGAGGTCCTGCGCGACGCCAACAACGCCCAATTGGCACTCCTCCAGCAGATGAAGCATTCGGCCGTCGAGATGCGACGCATCCTCGGCGCGCAACGGGACATGTTCCAGCGTCTGGTGACACTCTCGCTCGAGGCGGACCGCGAGACGACGGCGTACTACCGCGACGTCTACGACCACATCATCCGTCAGTACGAGACCGTTGACTCGCTCCGCGACCTGCTCACCGGAGCGATGGACGTCTACCTCTCGACCGTGTCGAACCGCCTCAACATGACCGTCAAGGCGCTCACCGTGGTGGCGAGTCTGTTCCTCCCGCTGACATTTCTCACCGGATTCTTCGGGATGAACTTCGGCTGGCTGGTCACTCGGATCGGCACCGGTTCAGCATTCGGCGTCGGCCTGACGCTCATGGCGATCGCGATCATCACCCAGCTGGTGTTCTTCCGGCGACGCGGCTGGATCTGATCGGCGGGCTCACCGGGGACCCGTCCGGCCGCGTCTCACCGCGCGCGCCAGAAGTATCCGCCACCCCCGATGAGCAGCACGACGAGCACGATGATCAGGATCAATGTCAACACGGCCTCTACCTCCGCATTCGGACTCTAGCTATCGCATGATATGATAGCTGTACTGTCATGTGTGGCTCGTGTCCATGCCGGCCGGAAATTCGGCGGCATCGGAGACAATTCGAGCCCGTGCAGGACCACCATCGGAAACAACGCTGATGGCGGAACAGCGCGCCGTCGTGGTCGTGTCCGGTGGTCTCAACTCCACCACCATGGCCTACTCGCTTCGAGCTCAGGGATACGAGCTCGTGGCCATCTCCTTCGACTACGGACAGCGTCATCGGAAGGAACTTGCCTTTGCCGAGGAGATGGCGGCGGACCTGCATGCATCGTGGACACTGATCGATCTCAACGCGGCGGGTGTCACCGGCTTCCTCACCGGGTCTGCGTTGACGGATGCGAGCGTGCCCGTCCCCGACGGCCACTACGCCGACGAGAGCATGAAGATCACGGTGGTGCCGAATCGCAACGCGATCATGCTGAGCATCGCGTGCGCGCTCGCGGTCACGCGTGACGCCGGTGCCGTTGCTTTCGGGGCGCACACCGGCGACCACTTCATCTACCCGGATTGCCGCCCTGAATTCGTGCGCGCGTACGAGACCATGGTGAACCTCGCCGTCGAAGGGTTTGCGAGCATCGAGATTCTCACGCCGTTTCTGTCGATGACCAAGGCCGGCATCGTCAGGCTCGGTGCTGAGCTGCATGTTCCGTTCGAACGAACCTGGTCCTGCTACAAGGGTGGTGCGCTGCACTGCGGCACGTGCGGCACCTGCCACGAGCGCCGTGAGGCCTTTGCGCTCGCAAAGGTGATTGATCCGACGGTCTACGAGAGCGCGTCGGCGGCCGCGCAGAGCATCGAAGAATACTGAGCAAAATCCAAGAAAGCTCCAAGAAGCAATGGAGGGCTCGCCAGTAGTGTCGTCAGTGTCGTATCAACAACCGCTGACACACAGGAGCACTGACATGAACAGCACGGAAATCCTGCTCAACATCGACCTCGCAGCCGGCACCAGCGCGCTCGTGGCGCTCGCAATGGTTGCGGTGCCAAACATCGACCGCATTCGCGCATTCAAGCGCGCGCTCACGCGACGCCCGTTCCGTCAGGCACCGGAGCAGCGTCTCGTGGTCAATCGCCTGAGCAGCTCGTAGGGCGCCGCAGCCGGACCAGAGCGCGCTCTCACCCCTCATGAGGAGGGGCCGCCCCCGCGTTGGAGGCGGCCCCTTTCAACTCCTGCCTGGAGGGATTACTGGCCGGCCGATGCTTCCACGAGCGTGGGGCGCGCGTCGCTCGCCGGGTCGGACCGCGTGCCGACGAGGTCATTCCCATTGTTGGACGCATCCGTTGCTTGAACGGAGCCACGTGACGGTTCACTCATCGCCCTGCGAACCAAGGCCGCCACGCCGGCACTGGCGGCAGTCTCAAGCGCTGTCGCTGCAGCGCGACGCCAGAGCGGATTCGCGCGGCGCTGTGCCTGTGCCTGGTTGTCAGCAATTCGCATCGAGAGCTCATCGACGAGCGCATCCCGCTGCCGGCGCGCGGCCTGCGTGCGTCCCGTCAACCAGCGGTCGCCGCGTCGGGCGATCGGGATCGCCGCATCATGCGTGATGGCCGGGAGGCGCCGCGCCGCCTGCGTGATCGGTCCACCACGACGGCGGCGCAGCAGCACAATGCCGACAGCACTGATCCCCACCACCCCCAGGGCGCCTCCGGCGATCGCGCCGATACGGACCACGCGGCCACGCACGACGACGGTTTGCCGTCGTAGCGCCGCCACGGTTGTCGTCAGCTGTCGACGCGCCTGCTCTATCTCTTTTCGGGTGTCAGCTGCTGTTTTGCCCATTCGGCATCCTCCTTCAACGTCTGAACGGTCTGACGCAGCGGGCTGATCCGTTTCAGCCGGCTGATCGCGACGAGTGCTCCAACGATGGCGATGATCATGAAGACGCCGGCGCACGCAAGCGCCGCCACCCAGTGCAGTGGCACCGCGACCACCAGCGCAACGATTGCCATGACGAGGAACGCGATGATCCCGAAGATCGCCACCGTCCCGGTGACGAGAGCTGTCACCGCCGCGTGCAGGGACTCGACAACCTCCTGCTTGGCAAGCTGTACCTCGGCGGTGATGAGGCGACTGCCTTCGTGGATGGCACTGTGCAGCAGACCGCCGGTGCCCTCGGGTGCGCTCACGGAAGCCTCGGTGTCGGCAAAATCTCGGCTGGGTTCGACGGTCATTTGCTGGTCACTCCTGTTAAGCGGTCACGACGCTTGCGTAGTCGAAGGGCGACGGTTCCGACGGCCGCCACCGCCATCGACGCGCCCAGCGCGATGCGGGCTTCGCGTGGTGTCGGGTGATCGTGCGGTGCCGCCTCGCCTCCAGCGGGCCGGCGCTCCTCGGCAGCGGCGGCGCGGGCCGTATGCGCATCGGCCGCTGTGCTGCGCGCTCGATGCGCCTCGATCACCGCATGCGGGTCCTTATGGTCGCGACTGTTCGCAGCCGGGGAGGCGACGATCCCCTCGTACTCGGGAACGCCAAGACGCAGCTTGTTGTAGACCGCTCCGATGAGGATGAACTGGCTCATGAATCCCAACCAGGCGGCGAGCACAAAGAAGAGCACGAACTGCTGCCCGTAGGTACCGAACCCGTTGCTGATCTTTGCGTAGAGCGGAAAGAGCAGCGAGAAGACCTCGACCAAAACGCCGGCAAGCACGGCACCCGGCCAGACGTCCTTCAACGCGAACGTGCGATTGGGGACGAACCGGTAGATGGCGATCATCAGCGCGACGAGCGCGATCGCACCGGCGATGGTGCCGATGACACCCGCGCCCGGTGACGCTGCGAGGGCGCTGTTGGCGCCCACCACGAAAAGGACCGCGGCGATGAAGACCAGCACCATGATCAGCCCCATGGCGCGCTGCCGGAGCATGTCGCGCTGCGTCGTCCCAAAGATGGTCGTGAGCGCGAACTCCATGGAGGCGAAGAGGCTGGTCCCACTCCAGAGCAGCCCGACGACGGACAGAATGGCGAGGAGCCCGACGTTGTGATGCACCTTCTGCAGGACCTGAAGGACCTGGGGGCGAGCTTCGCTCGGGAAGATCGAGGCGATGTCGGTGTGGATGGTCCTCAGCGTTCCCGGGTCATTGACCACGAACCCAACGATCGCGAGCATGCCGAGGATCAGGGGGAACATGGCCAGGAATGCGTTGAAGGACAGGCTGGCAGCGTAGTTGCCACCCTGGCTCTGGCCATAGGCCATGAGCACCTGCACGGGCCGCCACGAGGTGATGTGCTTCAGCATTCCTGATCGAGCTCCGCTCCGAGACGCCCGGTGCTACTTACCGGTACCACTGGAACTTTACATGATAGCGCCGCTATCAGGAAGGCAACGTGTGGGAGGGGCTCCTCAGGCGCGGGCGGTCGGCAACGGTCCGGTGGTCTCCTCGACCTTGGTCGCGAGCTGCCGTGGTGTCACGTCAGCTTTGACCAGGAATTCGAGCGCTCCCAGGCGCAAGCCCCGCTCGCGCAATTCCGGGTCACCGTAATTGCTCAGAATGATGACCGGGATCTGTGCGGTCTCAGGCATCCCGCGCAGACGCTCCAGCACCTCGAAGCCATCGAGCTTCGGCAACCGCAGGTCGAGATAGATGAAGTCGGGCAGCTCAGCCAGGGCCAGCCGCACACCCGCCTCCCCATCGCTCGCTACCACCACCTCGTAGCCCTCTCCGACCAGGCGAAGGCGGTACATCTCAGCAGCTTCGGCGTCGTCCTCGATAACAAGGACTTTCACGGTTTCCTCCACCCTAAGTCCTCCTCACAACTCTTCACTAATCCGCCGCAGGCCGATCGCAGATTCATCAGGAGTATTCGCTTTGTACGCTAGCGTACGCAGGGTCTTAAAATCAAGCACCATGGCTGCGTTTGATCGCGCCGTGCAACCGTCGGTGCGGGCACCGACGCCGAGCCACTCCGGGACGGCTCACGAGCAGGTATGGGTTCGGGATTTCAGCGATCCGTCGCAGGAGTGGCGCCGGCTGTTCTCGGAGTTGCTTGGCACCTTCCTCCTGGTCCTCGCCGCCGCGGGAGCGGGTGTGACGGAATCGGCGACCGGCATTCCAATCTCGCGCGCCGCCGCCGTCGCAGCACCCGGCCTCACGGTGATGGCGGTCATTCTGTTCATGGGCAAGGTTGGCGGCGCGCACCTCAACCCGGTGGTGAGCGTGGCGTTCGCGCTTCGAACGGAGTTCCCGTGGCGCAGGGTGCCCGGCTACGTGCTCGCGCAGGTTGCGGGCGGCCTGCTCGCATGTCTCTTCCTGTGGGCGGCGGTTGGCCGGCCCGGTACTTTGAGCGCGACGGTTCCCGCGACCGGGCTCGGTGATGTTCGCGCCATGGTGGTTGAGGCCGTGCTCACCCTTGGCCTGGTGAGCGTGATTCTCGGTACGGCGTCAAGCGCGCAGAACGTTGGCGGTCTTTCTGCCGTGGCCGTGGGCGCCTACATCGCGCTGGCCGGCTTGTGGTCAAGCCCGCTCAGCGGAGCATCGATGAATCCTGTGCGCTCGTTCGCGCCAGATGTTATCCGTGGAGACCTGTCGCACACCTGGGTCTACGTTGCCGGTCCAGTCGCCGGGGCGCTGTTGGCGGTGCTCTTCGCGGTGATGCTTCGGGGCCGCGGTGGCGATCCCAGTGCGACGCGAGCCGCCGAAGGAGACGCTCCCGCCGCCCCTCGCTGACCTCGTTGTTCGACGCTCGTCATGCCTCAGAAAAGCCAGTGCCCCAGCGCCGTCAGCAGGATGACGCCCAGGATCAAGGCGCCGACAAGCATGAGGCATCCCGAGCAACATGACATCCGTCGGCGACGGCGGACGTAGTGGTACATCGGGACATACGGCGCTTGCGCGCGTCCGCCGGGGCCGGGGTATTGCTGCTGCGATACCACGGGGTAGGAACGATTCGCGTACCGGCGCAGCCGATGGCGTCGGAGGAGACGGATGACGATGAAATCCACGAGCAGCCAGCGAAAAAAGGCAGCCACGACCACACTCCTCAGGTGAACTGTGCCGCGTGAAAACGGCTCGCTCACATGGGTACCCGCGTGTACCGTCGCCTACACACGTCACATGGACATCGATACCTCGAAGCGATCGTCACCCGGATCGCGTCGCGCATCAGGCCAGGGCGAGCAGGACTTCCTCGGGGTTTGTGTAACGGGGATTGGTGAACACGTTGGCGCCGGCAACCTCGGGGTGCGTGCGCCGAGCGTTGGTGATCACGCTCTCGGGTACGGAACGCGTGTCGTAGCTGCACACGATGGTTGCCGGCGATGATGCGAATGCAAGGTTGATGATCGATTCATAACGGAACCAGTCTGCCAGCTGCTTCTCGGACCGACCGGTCCACACGGGCTCGCCCAGGATGCGGATCCAGGGGGCGCCGCGTTCGAAACGCTCTTTCAGGAAGGCGCGGTATCCGATTGCCGCACTGCGCAGCGAACTGTACCAGTCGGCGGCGTCCAGGAACTCGACGTGCTGCGCACCGCTGCCCAGCGCGTCTCGAACCAAGCCCGCATGCCGCTTCGCCGTGACCGTCAGGACGCAGTCAGAGCGCGCAATCCCCTCGGTCAGAAAGGGAATCGCGGTCGACAGGTACTCGTCGTCGGACCCGTACTCGAGCACGCGGTGTTTCAGGAGGGCCGGAGCGACGGTCGCCGGGCCGCCGACGAGGTAATCGACGCTGACCCCGAGTGCGGCGGCAAGTGCAATCAGGCTGCTGGCCCGGATCTCCTGGCGCCGGCCGGATTCAATCTGGGTGATCGCCGCGCCACTCAAGCCTGAGTGATGCGCGAGCGTTTCACGGCTCCAGCCCAGACGCTGCCGGGCCGATTTGAGCGATTGCGCAATTCGAGACGACGCCATCTATCAATTCTCCATCCCGGGACCGGATCGACCGCCCGAGCCGCGTTCTGGTAGTATGTCACATGACGCTGTCAGTTGACGCGGCTCGGACGGAAGGAGCCAGGCCGTGGGCGTCCGCCAAACGGGAACCTTTTGGACCACTCGAGCCAATCCACAGAAAGGGCCGATCGCCACGCTCGCTGGGTCGCGATGTGGCGGGAGGCGGTTCGCACGAGCCCCTTGGCGATTGGCCTGCTCCAACTTTCCACCACCCGGTTCGTCGAGATGTCGGATAGCGCAGTGGAGCTTTTCGGGACGACTCCTGACGCGGCCGTCGGTCTCGACTACCTTTCCGTCACTGAACGTCCGCGCGAAGCCGGGCAGACATTCCGGTTGGTCGGGGAGCGGATGCTCGACGGGCTCAGAGGCCGGCGCCGCTTCCGGAGATCAGAGGGGTCGATGATCGAGCTGCAGGTCACGGGGTGGGCCGTCCGCTCCAGCACCGGTCCAGACATGGGGCTCCTGATCGCTTCCGAGGACGCAGAACCCGACGATGCGGGCATCGGAGGGGACGTCGTTGCTTCCGTCCCGCGGGGCAAGGCCGGCTTCGAATTCGACGACGTTCAGGTCACGCTGAATGACCACTGGCGCATCGCGCATATCAGCGCGAATGCCGGCACGGTCCTTGGTCGACCATCACGCGAGCTGCTCGCGTCTTCCATCCTGGAGCTCACCCACACGGATGACCTGTCGGCCCTGCTGCTGGCGTTCGCCCGAGCAACCACGGACAGAAGCGCCGATGTTCGAATCAGGCTGCGTAAAGACCGCAGCTGGCGAACCGTGCAGGCGGTGATCACCGTTCTGGAGGGCGACGGCACGCTGCCCTTCTCCATGATCGCGATGCCGTCAGTCGAGCCGTACGCGCAGGACTCGACCGGAACGAGCCAGCTCGCAGGGCACCTTCGTCGAATTGCAGCGCAGATCGAGGCAGCAGGCGCCCTCGCACCGTTCATCGAGAATGCGGCAAGCCTGGCGCTCCCAGCCGCGCCCGAGCTGTCGCCGCGCCAGTGGGAGATCGCATCCCGCCTGCTCCGCGGCGAGCGCGTGCCGAGCATCGCGGCCGAGATGTATTTGAGTCAGGCCACGGTACGAAACCACCTGAGCGCGATCTTCCAGAAGTTCGAAGTCCATTCGCAGCGAGAACTTCTCGCTCTCTGGCGCGGCGGTGTTAGGCGACCCGCCCACCAGGCGATGCAACCCGTCATCGCGCGTGATCGACCTCCGTATCGCTGATGATCGCCGAGGGCATTGAGACCGAGGGTGAGGCCGCAACGCTGTTCGACCTCGGATGCGTTGTGGGGCACGGATTTCTCTTCGCCCCGCGCAACTTCCATCGCCGATCTCACCAAGCGTCTGGCGCTCGAGCCCGGCAGAGCAGCCGGTTCGTGATGTTCCGCCTAGATCTGCGTGATGGGACGTCTATTCCTGTTCATGCCATAGAGCGCCCAAACTCGTTGTGCATGGCGCAGGCACGTCCAGAGGACAGTCCGTTCGACGCGGATACGACGAATGTGCTGCCGAGCGCTCGTTCGTCTGTGTTTGTAATCCGGAATCAGCGCTCCGCATCCTGGCGGGCAGAACATAACCGCCACTGACGGCCAGCCCCAGCGCGAGAATCGCATCCTCGCCGCCCTTCCCGCGGTGGAACGACTGCACTTGTTGGAGGCGGCGACCGACGTCGCGCTCGACGTTCGCATGGTGCTGTTCGAACCCGGTGGACCGATTGACGCCGTCTACTTTCCGACCGACGGCGTGATCTCGCTGGTCACTCCGCTGGGGGGCGGTAATGTCGTCGAAGTGGCCACCATCGGGAACGAGGGTATCGTCGGAGTTCCTCTTGTCCTACCGGTCGGCGGCTTGGCGGTGCGAGCGATCACGCAGGTTGCCGGCCATGGCATTCGGCTCGAGGCCGGTGTCTTCGTCGAGTGGCTCGAGCACAGCCGCACATTGCGGACGCTCGTTGATCGGTACACGCAGGCGCTGTTCGGGCAGATCGCTCAGTCGGCGGCGTGCAATCGCCTCCACTCGAGTGAGGAGCGCCTCAGCCGCTGGCTCCTGATGAGCCACGACCGTGTCGCGACCGATGACTTCATGGTCACGCAGGAGCTGCTCGGGCAGATGCTCGGGGCCCGCCGCTCGACTGTGTCGGTATCCGCCGGCATCCTGCAGCGCGCAGGACTCATCAGGTACACGCGGGGCCACGTGACGATCGTCGATCGCGCGGGCCTGGAGAGCGTGTCCTGCGAGTGCTACGACGTGATCAAGCGGGAGCTGGACGGCGTCGCGGGGCGACCACAGTCCGAGGCGTGACGAGGCGAGGGTGGGACCTCGCGCCGCGGCCGATGCCTGGTGGGCATTCCTCGACGATCGGGAGTCCGCGGCACCGCAGGCATAAATCCACTGCCGGTGGGTCGCGGGACTGCTCCTATTTGGCCAGAACGTCGGCGAATCGGTGGAGGTAGAGAGGCCACCCGTCGGCTGCGTCGACACCATCGCGGACCGCTTCCCAACCATCGCCGTGGCGGTCAAGGTTCCGATGCACGAGCTCGACGCGCGTGCGGTTCGGCGTCTCGGCGGTGAATCGCACGTCGACCTCGCTAGTCCTCTCGATGTCGGTCTCGATTTGCCATCGCGGGCTGATGTCCCAGCTGAACACCACCCGGTCGGGCGGCTCGTATGCGAGCACCCGCGCCCAGCGACACTCGCTGCCGTCGACACCCCGGTCGTAGACATCGCCGCCCACGCGCGGCTCGAAGATCGTCTCCGCGATATCCACTCCGAGGATGTTGTGCTCGGGCGGTTTGAAGCTCCCGAAGCCGGTCGTGAAGACCGAGAACGCGCGCTCGATCGGCGCCTCGACAACAATCTCATGGCGCACGGACGTTGCTGCTGCTGGCGTGGTCATCGCTCCTCCTTGCCGGGTTGTTCGACCGCGGCCTTGTAGGCGGTCATTGCGTTGGTCCAAAACCGGTCGAGCTCGGCGCGCAGTTCGCTGAGGCCGTCCGGATTGATCGCGTAGATGCGGCGATTGCCGGCGGCTTGGTCGACCACCAGGCCGGCCTCCTTGAGCACCTTGAGGTGCTGTGAGACGGCCGGCCTGCTGACCGGCAGGCCCCTGGCAAGATCGCCGACGGCGGATGGCCGTTTGCTGAGCCGCTCAAAGATGGTGCGCCTTGTGCGATCGCCCAGGACGGACCATCCAGCAAGTCGGTAAGTTGACACGCACCGTAAGTTACTGCTTACGGTCAGGCAATGTCAACTCCGCGCGACGCAAAATGCTTGGCGACATGAGTCAGCGCACACCGGTGCCGGCGATCCGTTTCGACGCCACGCTGGACAAGCTCGACACCTCGATGATCTTGCGGTTACCAGAGAACGCGAGCCGCAAACTGCCGTCGCGCGGTCAGGTGGCAGTCGCAGGGACGATCAACGGACACGGGTTCCAGACGGTGTTGGAACCAGACGGTTCGTTTGGTCACTGGATGAGGCTGGACGCAAGGCTCCAACAAGCCCTTGCTCTCAACCCGGGTGACACCGCGACACTCGAGATTGAGACACGCAAGGAGTGGCCCGAGCCCCTCGTCCCGCGGGATCTTGAGGCAGCTCTCGCAGCAGCCCCTCAGAAGATCCAAGACCTCTGGAAACACATTACGCCGATGGCGCGCTGGGAATGGGTTCGTTGGGTCAACGCTACCCGGAATCCTGATACGCGCAACCGGCGGGTCGAGGTAACCATCTCGAAGATGAGGAGCGGGAAGCGGCGGCCGTGCTGTTTCGACCTTGCATCATGCACGGACCCGAACCTGTCGAAGAACGGCAGGCTCATCGAGTCAGCGTGACGGTGAGGTACTGACGGCGGCAACGCTCGGGGACATTACGCGGCCGAGTCCTCCAAGAGCCCGGCAGGCTCCTGGGGCGCTTCCGGCTCCCACAGGATTCTGTCGTAAATGCGTCGGTAGGACGACGCCATCATCGATGGGCTGAAGCGCGCCCGCGTTGCCGCGGCACAATCGGAGGGCAGCAGGCCGGCAACCCGGGAAACCGCTTGCACCATCTCCTCGACATCGTTGACGAGGAAGCCGGTCGTCCCATCCGTCACCAGTTCCGGTGCTGCACCACGGCCGATGGCAATGACCGGCGTACCGCTCGCCATCGCCTCGACCAGGGCAAGTCCGAAGGGCTCATCCCACTGCAGTGGAGCGAGCAGAGCATATGCTCGCGCTAAGAGTTCGCGCCTTTTCGTGGCCGGCAACGTTGTCGAAGTGGAGGATCCGCACGCCATCGATCAATGGCTCGATCTGGCGCTTGAAGTACTCGATCGCCTCTGGCGTGGATTCGACCTTGCCGGCCAGCACGAGGCGCATCCCAGTGCGCCGCGCCACATCGATAGCGAGGTGCTGTCCTTTGTCTGGACAGATGCGCGCGAGACACAGCAGGAATGGGACCTTTTGCGTCGGCGTTACCAGCAACTTCTCGACATCGACGGCGTTGTGAACGGTGCCAATCCACGGGAGATCCGGAAGGGTTCGGCGCTGCGCGTCGCTGATGGCGACAAAACCGGCGTGACTGACGGCCGACGAGTAGAAGGTTGCATAGGCTTCGGGGATGTCCCCATGCACGGTGTGCACGACGGGAGCAACATCCGCTGCACACGCGGCCACAAGTGTGGCGAAGCCGCAGTGGTCATGAATCACATCAACGCGCTCAAGCCGTGCGAGCGTTGTGGCCACCCGCGATGCGTAGGTCAACTCGCGGAGCCGTTCGTCAGGTCCACCGAGGTCCGCACGCCACGATCGCGGAGCCAGCACAATTGCATCGGGCTGTGAACCCTCGGCGGCAATGAGCGTGACCCGATCGCCCGCTTGCCGCAAGGCGACGCTGAGCAATCCGACGACCAGTTCGATCCCGCCATAGCCACTCGGTGGAATCGGATACCACGGTGGCGCGACGATGACGACATGGCGTTGTGTCATCGGCCGCCGCCGCTCCCGCCGTACGAAGACATCGGCCCTTCCCCGTTACTCCCTCACGACCGCCACGCGCAGCGGCCCACCGGTCTCCACCTTCACTTCCTCGCCTTTGATTCGAAGCTGAACGCGCGTTCCACGATATACCAGGTGTACCGTTAGCGTCTCCCACGTGTCAGGAAGCCGTGGACGAACGGAGAGACCATCGCAGTCCGCCCTGATGCCGGCAAAACCTTCCACCAAAGCCAGCCAGACCCCTCCCATGGTCGCGACGTGCAGGCCCTGCGCGGTTGATCCCGAGGTGTCGCCAACGTCGATGCCTGCCGCAAGACGCAGCAGCTCCAGTGCCTCAGGATGACGCCCAATACGGGCGAGCAGCGCAGCGTGGACTGCCGGTGACAGCGAGCTCCCATGAGCGGTCATTGGCAGGTACCGATCGAGGTTCGGGCGGAGCGAGTCCTCTGCGACATCATCGGGGATGAGCAGGTGGAGCATGAGGGCATCGGCTTGCTTGAGGACCTGCAGCCTCTGAATGCGATCGAAACCGATCACCGCATCGGCTGCGAATGGCGCGGGCCCATAAGTCTCGCGAAGAGGAAACGGAGCGAGCGACGAGAACCCTGAGAACTGCTCGTAGATTCCGCTCTCATGGTCGAGGCCGTCTTCGATCGTTTCCGCGAGGACCAGCCATTGCCGAACCTCACGATCATCGCAATCGCCGCCCGCTCGCGCCGCTGCTGCACGCAGGTTCCACCGCGCCATCACATTCGTGAATGCGTTGTCGTCAACGTCGTCATGATATTCATCAGGTCCGATGACATGACGGATGTGCGCCGATCCATCCGTATCGCACTCGATCCGGGACGCCCAATAGCGTGCGGTCTCCACCAGAAGGTGCTTCAACGGGCCGCGGCGAAACGCGTCGTCCGCCGCCCAGTCATCATACCTGCAGGCTGCCCACGCGACATCGGCAACAATGTGATTCTCCATCTCCGCGTTGCGGACGCGCACGATTTCGCCGCGCGGCCCCACCACCGTGTCGGGGGTGATTTCGTCTCCGGTACTGGCCGATTCCCACGGAAACTTGGCTCCCTGGAGTCCGAGTTCGCGCGCCTGCTCCGTGGCGGCACCGATCCGGCGAACGCGGTATTCGAGCATCGCCCTCGCGGCAGGGGCACACGTCGCTGCAAGAAAGGGAAGCACGAAGACATCGGAATCCCAGAAGACATGTCCTCGGTAGCCATCGCCGCTCAGGCCTCGCGCGCCGAGTGCCGCTTCCCCCTCGGTACCGACAGCACCCATGAGCTGGAACAACGAGAAGCGGATGTTGCGGAGCAGTTCGTCGTCGCCACGTATGTCGATATGCGCGTCACTCCAGCGTCGCGCCCATGCCTCTCTGTGGCGACGATGGAGCGTGCTGACTCCAACAGTCCTCGCCTGACGCGCGCGATGACTCGCCATACCCATATCCCCGCGGGCATACACTGCGATGCGCTCCAGGACAGCCGGATCGCCGTCCCGTCGTTCGTCGCCGATGTGCAGGGCCAGGGCGCCGCCTCGCGCCGTGAGGATCTCGGCTTCGCTGGCCTCCGCGTTGATCGAATGGAGGAGGGAGCTACTCCCAGCAGCCCAGCCCACGGCAGTGCCTGGCTCTGCCAGCGAGCTGAACTCCACGACCGACAACGACGCGCCGTCATGCTGCAAGCGTTGAAAGAGGACGCCCGTGTGGAGGTCGAGAAGTCGAGAGAGTTGCACCCTCCCGTCGTGTGGGATACCGAGTTGGTTCCATGGAGGAGCGGTGCAGAGATGCTCCTCGGGTCCGTCCCCTGCGTAGAACCCGGCAATCCGCGTTTCGCCGATCACCCGGCTGCTTCCGAGCGGCTGGGAAGTGGTTCCGATGCGGCCGTCCGCCAAGGTGAGCATCGTCGAGCGTGCCGGCTCGTGTCCGGGGTCCAGGCCTTCAATGACGATGCGCCACGAGCTCTCAGGCCTGGGGTCTGGCGGGTCGCCGCGTTGCCGGCGTCGCACCTGGTCATCCAGCACATCAAGAAGCCTGTCGGGGCCACCAGGCAGTGGTAGCACGCCCGGCGGCGGCCCATAGGGCTCGGCGCCGACTGTGGCCGCAAGGCAGCCTCGGAACTCAGGAACGAGCATGAGCGAATCGCTGCCGGGAACGCCACCCAGCACACCGAATTCGTCGCCGGCGACTATGACGTCGCTCGGCGCGATGCCGTGAGCCCACAGGTCCGTGAACGCCCAATGAGCGGCGTCCGCCTTGTCGGTGAGGCCGATCTCCACATACTTGGCATCGCTGGTGATTCGCGCATCGGCAAGGCCGACTTCAGTCGACGCTTCCTGGGCAATGGTCACGACCTCGGCGACTGATGCGATTCCCGCCGCATGCAGACGCGCCTCGGTGGCGTGAAGCAGGTCGACGATCCTGGCCTTCGGCGGATCTACCCAGTCTGCGAGGGGGATGATGTCGATCTTCCGCCGGTTGAGGCGCTGCGCAACGATAGTTGCCTCCAGCCCACGTGCTCTCAGCCGCTCGACCGTGAGCGCTGCTGCGCGGTCGAGCTGGGCATCCTCCTCCGGTGTTGCGACGCGTCGCGTGACGAGCTCAGGGCCGTCATGACGGCACTGGAACACCTCTGATCCACGATTGACACACAGCAGCAGCCGCCCCGGACCCGACGGACGGGCTCTCAACTGCCCGTCGACGTTCTCCACATGCGTGCCGGTGATGATTGCGACATCGAACCCATGAGCACACAGTCCCTCGATGATCTGACGGACACGTCCGGCATCGGCACGGCGATTGGGGACCAGTGTCCCGTCCCAGTCTGCAACGCAGGCTTCAAAACGGCGATCGAGAGTCAATTCCATCTTCGTAGCGTTCTGGCGGATGCGATGGGGCCTTTCGGACCGACGACTCTTCTCAGCCTACCGCAGAACTCAGGTTTGAGCAGACGCACGACCGAGCAACGAATGTGATGGCACAACGCCAACGGCAGCAACACACTCGACTCCGAACATGTGCAGCGGGCGCGTCGCGAGCAGCGGACCGGCAACGTATCGATGATGTCATTGCACCGGACAACAGACGTCACATTGGAGCACAAACGGCATGTCACCGTGCCCCCGAGGTCAAGCTTGCGCTCTAAGAGCGCATGCTATCGAGTAGCAGTCCGTTTCGCTCGTACGGTTGCGCGACGCTTGGCCGGACGCGCCGAGCGACCTGGTCGAGACCCCGCATCGGTCGGGGCGGACCTTCGCACTCTGATCTGCAACCGAGCGACGGTGCCTTCGAGTCGGACGAGCTTCTTCGTCAGCTTCTTCAAGCGCTTCTTCTTCTTGATTGCCATGTTGCCTCTTCCAATGTCGATTATCGAAACGTGATAGCTGCAATATGTATTATCGGGTGGGGTACCGGACATGTCGAGGCTCAACTTTGGAGCATGCCGGCGGAACAACGGCGTCAATGCACGCCGCGAAGGATTGGGACGTCGTGACGCATCACGCCGACGGAACACCCGCTAGGGCATGAAGCGCAGCCTTATCCACCGGTACCCATACCCCCCGACGCGCAACTCTGTGAGCGTGCGGTCGAGGTCGCCATAGTCCTGGTCTGCCAGGAGCTCTTCCGGGAACTCGTAAACCTCGAGTTGATCGGCAATCCGAACTGTCAACCCCTGATCATCGAGATTGTGCAGGAACAACATCGCTCCCGAGGGTCCGGTGTAGTGATGCGCGAGCACTGCCGGATGCCCGGATTCGAGCACTTCGCACGCGTTCTCGCCGACCTCCGGACACTCGCGCCAGGTTCGCAGCATGCGCTCGAACCAGTTGAGCAGCGAATCGGGCGTGGCGCGCTCTTTCGTGACATTGACCCTTGCCGCGCCGTAGGGTCCGTCGTTTATCACAGGCCGGCTCAACCTGTCGGGCTCCGCACTGGAAAAGCCTGCGGTGGGCCCGTCAGACCACTGCATCGGGGTGCGGATCGCGTCGCGCTCGGGAAGTGAGAGATCGTCGCCCATGCCGATTTCCGAGCCATACCGCACCACGGGCGTTCCGGGGAGGCTGAACTGCAGGCTGTACGCAAGTTCGATGCGGCGCCGATCGCCGTTGAGCATCGGTGCCAACCGGCGACGGATGCCCCGATTGTAGAGACGCATGGTCTGCTGGGGAGCAAATGCGGCGAATACCTCGTCGCGCTCGGCCTCGCTGAGTTGACTGAGATCCTCCTCGTCGTGGTTCCGTATGAAGGTCGCCCATTGCGCGTTCGCCGGAAGCTTTGGGGACGTCCGGAGCGCCCACGTGATCGGCTCGACCTCACGCCGGGCCAGCGCGAGTGCCATCCGCGCGTTGAGGCGGAAGTTGAACAGCATGTGCAGCCGATCGTCCGCCCCCGGTCTGCTGCCGACATAGAGTGGCAGCTGATCGTCAGGGACGTTCGCCTCGGCGAGGATCATCGCATCGCCGCGGCGCCATGACAGCCAGTTGCGGATGTCATTCAGGAAGCTGAAGTCACGTGGCGCGTCGGGGCGGTCGGGCTTAGGCTCTTCGATCACGAAGGGCGCCGCGTCCATGCGGAACCCGGCGACGCCGAGACGCAGCCAGAAGCCGATGATCTTGCGAATCTCCTCTCTGACCTTGGGATTCGCGTGATTGAGCTCTGGTTCGTGGTCGTAGAAGCGATGAAAGTACCAGGCCTTCGCCTGGTCGTCATACGTCCAGGTCTCAGTCTGGTCGCCGGGAAAGACCACTCCTTCACGCCGATCGCTCGGCTCGTGGTCGGACCAGACGTACCAATCGCGGTATGGGGACTGCTCATCCGCTCGCGCCGACTGGAACCACGGGTGGTCGATGGACGTGTGGTTCACGACCAGGTCCAGGATGACGCGCAGGCCGCGATCATCCGCCGCATCGACGAGGTCGACGAAATCTCCCAGCGTCCCCAGCTGTGGATGGACTGCAAAGTAGTCGGTGACGTCGTAGCCGTCGTCGCGGCCCGGCGACGGGTGAATGGGATTCAGCCACAGGCAGGTCGCGCCGAGACGCGCGATGTGATCCAACCGGCTCATCAGGCCGCGAAAGTCACCGACGCCGTCGCCATTCGAATCCTGGAACGCGTCTGCCTCGAGGGAATAGAGGATCGCTCGCTTGTACCACCGTTCGTCCATGGCAGGCCTCCGCGCTCGGGCGTGGCCACGCCCGTATGACGACAGACCCATGGTGCCGAGTCGGTACCGGCTCCCGCAACGCGACGGTGCACGTTCGGTACATTGACTCGGCACAGTGATCACGAAGCCCGATATGACCTCGATTGCGGAGTCGGAATGGTTGCTCACCAACGGGCTTGGTGGATACGCGTCGGGCACCGTCGGAGGCGCTCTGCGCCGGCGCTACCACGGATACCTGATCGCCGCCTTCCCGCCGCCGTCGGGCCGGCTGGTGATGCTGAGCGACCTGGCGGAAGCCCTGGGTTCCGACGGCCACGGTGGCGCGGACGAGATCGCGAACTCGGGTCGACAACGCGGACGGCCGCTCGATCACATTCACGTTGGAAGATGGTCTGCCGGTGTGGACGCACAATCTTGGCGCATTTCGAGTCGAGAAGCGGGTACTCATGGTGCATGGCAAGAACACCACCGCGGTGGTGTACCGGGTCGTTGCCGGCGGTGCTGCCTTGCCGTTGCAACTACGGCCGAAGATGGCCTTCCGCCACCTCGAGGCTCCGGTGAGTACGACAGTTGATTCGTACACGGTGCGCACCGTGGGAGATGCCAGGTACGAGGTGCGTGGAACGCAGCCGGGCCTTCCCACGCTGCGCCTGTGGTGCCCGGGGTCGACACTCACCGCCGGGCAGGAACATGTGGAGCAGCAGAGCTATCCTGCCGAAGCATCGCGGGGATATGACTCAATCGGTGCGCTCTGGTGTCCCGGGCCCTTGCAGGTACAACTGGGCACAGGGCACGAATGCCTGCTGGTTGCCTCGACTGAGGAATGGGGTTCGATCGCCGGCACCGCTTCAAGCCTCATCGCGGCGGAGATGACGCGACGAGAGGCACGGCTTGCTGCAGCAACCGGTGCGTTGGAGTCCGTGACCGAGCGAACATCCACCGATATTCCCGCAGCACAGGCCCTGGTGCTTGCTGCCGATGCCTTCGTCATCAGCCCACCCGCGCCTGCGAACCGCGTGGCGATCTCGCAAGATGAGGGAGCCGACCGGCGCTCGGTCATCGCCGGGTACCACTGGTTCACCGCATGGGGCCGCGACACGATGATCAGCCTCGAGGGCCTGGCTCTTGTCACGGGACGGCACCACGCGGCCGGCGAGATCCTGCGGACGTTCGCCCGCCATGCGCGGCGCGGATTGATCCCGAACTTCTTCCCCGAGGGCGGCGACGATCCGCTCTACCACACCGCCGACGCGACCCTCTGGTTTATCCACGCGCTGCATCGCTACGTCTCCTACACACGGGATCGCGCCCTCATCCGAGGCATGCTTCCCCTGCTGATCGACATCGTCGAGTGGCACGTGAGCGGTACGGACTTCAACATCGGCGTCGATCACAGCGATGGGCTCCTGCATCAGGGCATGGAGGGCTACCAACTCACCTGGATGGACGCCAAGGTCGGGGACTGGGTGGTCACACCCCGACGAGGCAAGGCCGTGGAGATTCAAGGGCTGTGGTACAACGCGCTGCGCCTCATCGAGACGTGGATCCGGGACGAGGATGGCGACGCTGCCGCGCGCGAGTATGCGGTGCTCGCCGAGACGGCGCGGGCCTCATTCAACGAGCGCTTCTGGTGCGCCGAGCACGGATATCTCTACGACGTCATCGACGGCCCGAACGGTTTGGATTCGCGGTGCCGGCCGAACCAGCTCCTGGCGTTCTCCCTCGAGCATCCGATCCTCGACACCGGCCGGTGGCGGGCGATCCTCGACGTCGTGACACAGCGTCTCCTGACACCCGTCGGCTTGCGAACGCTGGCTCCCGGCAGTCCCGACTATCAGCCGCGCTACGACGGGGATGTTCGGGCTCGCGACGCCGCATACCACCAGGGAACCGTGTGGCCCTGGCTCATCGGGCCCTACATCGACGCGTGGACCCGCGTCCACGGTGGCGCGGCAGGCGCCCGTCCGCTCCTCGACGGGCTGATCAGGCAGCTCGAGGCGGGGCTCGGGCAGATCGGCGAGATCTTCGATGCGGAACCGCCGCACACACCGCGCGGATGCATCGCGCAGGCCTGGTCCGTGGCCGAGGTGCTGCGCTGCCTCTGTGGCGATTTGTCCCGAACGGTACACCTCGCGCATCATATTCAGTGAGTGCCGCGCAGTCACCTTAGTTGGGCGCCTGCGGGGCAAGCGATTGCGTTGCGACCATGCCCTGAAGAGGAGGCGATCATGGCCGAGACCGTCGGCGACGATTTGGTGAAACGCCTGCAGACGTGGGGCGTTGCGCGCATCTACGGTTTCCCGGGGGACGGCATCAACGGGATTCTCGGCGCCCTGCAGCGAAGCGGCGATGCGCCGCAATTCGTACAGACGCGCCACGAGGAGATGGCGGCGTTCATGGCGTGTGCGCATGCCAAATTCACGGGCGAGGTCGGGGTCTGCATGGCCACCTCAGGCCCTGGGGCGATCCATCTGCTGAACGGGCTGTATGACGCCAAGCTCGACCATCAGCCCGTCGTTGCCATCATGGGACAGACCTTTGCGTCGGTCATGGGTGGGGATCAGCAGCAGGAGGTCGACCTGCTGAGCCTCTTCAAGGACGTGGCGAGCGCTTACGTGCAACAGGTCAATGTCCCGTCGGCTCTGCGGCACTGCATCGATCGCGCATTCCGGATTGCCGCCGCGGAGAGGACGGTGACAGCGGTGATCATTCCCGGGGACGTCCAGGACATGAAAGCAGCGGCACAGCCGCAGTCGATCAAGTCGGTGCATACCGGAGTCGGCTACGTGCGAGATCGTGGGCTCCCGGCGGAGGAGGATCTCCACAAAGCCGCCGAGGTGCTCAACTCTGGAAAGAAGGTTGCGATGCTGGTCGGCGCGGGCGCGCTGGATGCGACTGACGAGGTGCTCGCCGTCGGTGATGTGCTCGGCGCCGGCATCGCCAAGGCGCTGCTCGGCAAAGCGGCAGTACCCGACGACATCCCCTACTGCACCAACTCGATTGGTCTGCTCGGAACAAAGCCGAGCTGGAACATGATGCAGGGTGCCGACACCCTGCTCGTCATCGGCAGCTCTTTCCCCTACGCCAACTTCCTGCCCCCGTTGGGTCAGGCACGGGGTGTGCAGATCGACCGGTCGGCGCGGATGCTGAGCCTGCGCTATCCGATGGAGGTCAACCTGCTCGGCGACAGCCGCGCCACCCTCCGGGAGTTGCTGCCGCTGTTGCGTCGCAACCAGGATCGCTCGTTCCAGGAGGGGATCATCAAAGACGTCACCGAGTGGTGGTCGCTCATGGGCGACAGGGCCGAGCCCGAGGATCGTCAGGGTGATCGCATCCGTCCGCAGGCTCTGTTCGCGGCGCTGTCGCGGCATCTTCCCGACAACGCGATCATCACCAGCGATTCCGGCTCCGCGGCCAACTGGTTTGCACGCCACGTGCGTATTCGCCGAGGCATGAAGGCAACGCTCTCAGGGAATCTCGCCACCATGGTGCCCGGGGTGCCATATGCGATCGCCGCGAAGTTCGCATACCCGGATCGAGTTGCGATCGGGACGATCGGCGATGGAGCCATGCAGATGGGCGGAATGGCCGAATTGCTCACGGCCGCCAAGTACTACAAGACCTGGGCGGATCCACGCCTTGTCGTACTCGTGCTCAACAACGAGGACCTCAACCAGGTGACATGGGAGCAGCGCGTGATGGAGGGCGACCCGCGTTTCGATGCGTCGCAACGTATCCCCTACATGGCTTTTCATGAGTTCGCGCGTCTCATCGGGCTCGGCAGTGTCAAGGTGGATCATTCCTCGCAGATCGAGTCTGCGATGGAGCAGGCTTTCGCAGCCGACCGGCCCTTCGTCATCGACGCCATGACCGATCCCGAAGAGCCACCACTACCACCGCACATCACCTTCAAGCAGGCAGAGGCCTTCGCCAAATCCTTCGTCGCCGAGCCGTCGGCCGGGCTGATGGGGGTGGCCAACGCTGTGCGCGAGAAGGTCGACGAGTTCGTTCCGGGGCGGTGAGGTGAGCCGTCGAGCACGTGCGTCGCACTCAGGTGCCGAGGTGCACCTGGTCGACCGCATGGTGCGCAACATCGAGCACGGCCGTTTCGAGCGCTCGCTCAGCGCGTTGACGGCAGTCGGCGCGCTCGTCACCACCGCCGAGATCTACTTCGAACACTACAAGGCCAGCTTCGGCAACAAGATGATGTGGAGTCCGATCGTGGTCACGCCACCCGTGGTTGTCGCGGGCATCGGCGGCGTCTTCAGCAGGAAGTGGGCGAAGACATGGCTGCCGTTGACCGCGGGTATCTACACGCTCAATGGAGCGCTCGGTGAGTACTACCACGCCCGCGGCGTGTCCCGAAAACCCGGTGGATGGCGGCTCGCGACATACAACGTGCCCATGGGACCGCCCATCATGGCTCCCGAACTCATGACCATCGTCGGCGGAATGGGATTGCTCGCCGCGCTGCTCCGCCGCGAACGCTGAAGCGATGCCGGATCTCTCCCAGCCCAATCATCTTCCCAACCAGCGCCCCGACCGGCAGCCGCCGGACAAGTCGTGGCTCCCCAGGCAGCGCAGGGGAGCGACGCCCCAGATGATCGGGCGCTACCCGGATTACGACGTGCTCGAGTCGGCACCACAATGGGACCGTGCGACCCGCGAGCTCATCGAGAAGCGTCTGCGCAAGGGTCATCGAGCGCTGACCTTCTTCGAGCCGTCGGAGCACGCGACCTTTCGCGCCTTCTGCGACGTGGTGACGGCCCAGGATTCCGAGCCCAGCATTCCCGTCGCCGAGATGGTCGACGACGTGCTGGGGCTCGGCAAGCTCGACGGCTACCAGTACGCCGATATGCCCGATGATCGCGACACCTGGCATATCGTCATGCGAGGTCTCGATGAGGTCGCCCGCGACCGCTACGGCGTCGGCGGGTTCGCCGCCCTCGACGACGAGGCGCGCGAAGCAATCGTCGGGCAGTTCGCGAACGGGGTGCTGCGCGGGGGCAGCTGGGACGGGGTCAACGTCAAGCGCGCCTTCTCTGTCTGCATGCGCGCCGTCCTCAGCGCGTTCTATTCGCATCCCTGGGCTTGGAACGAGATCGGCTTCGGCGGCCCCGCCTATCCACACGGTTACATGCGGCTCGGTCCGCTGGCCGTGCTGGAACCGTATGAGAAACCCGGTGCGACCGACGAGGACCCTGTCGCATTCGCCGGCGAGGAGTCCTGATCATGCTCGGCTGGCTCAAGGGTGCCCGCGGCCCCAGCGCAAATGATTCCCGATTCCTCGTCGACGTCCATCGTCGTGACCTGCCTGGCGAGGCCACGATGCGTCGTTACGATGATGACGACGTCGTCGACATGGTCATCGTCGGGGCCGGCGCAGGCGGATCAGTCCTGGCGCAGCAACTCGCACGCCGAGGCTGGCGCATCGTCATCCTCGAAGCGGGTCCGTTCTGGCACCCGGATGAGGACTGGGTGAGCGACGAGGCGGGCTCCCATCATCTGTACTGGACTCAGAAACGGATCATCGGGGGCGATGACCCGATCGAGCTGGGCAAGAACAACAGCGGCCGCGGCGTGGGCGGTTCGATGGTGCATTACGCGGGGTACACACCACGCTTTCACCCGTCAGACTTCGACACCAAGAGTTGCGACGGAGTTGGCGCTGACTGGCCGATCGGGTATGCGGACTTGCGCGACCACTACGCGAAGGTCGAGCGCGAGTTGCCTGTCGCCGGCCAGAGCTGGCCGTGGGGCGACCCGCATGGTTATCCGCATTCGCCCCATCCCATCAGCGGAGCCGCATCGATGATCTGGCAAGGCGCGCTGGCCTGCGGCATCGAGATGCGCGTTGGGCCCGTCGGTATTGTCAACGGGACCTTCGGCAACCGGCCGCACTGCATCTATCGGGGATTCTGCCTCCAAGGGTGCAAGGTGAACGCCAAGGCCAGTCCCTATGTCACCCACCTCCCCGATGCCATCGAGCACGGCGTCGAGGTTCGGGCAGACAGCATGGCCATCCGTGTGGAGATCGATCGGACCAGTGGACGCGCACGCGGTGTGACCTACGTGGACGTGCGCACGCACGCGGAGCGACTTCAGCAAGCTCTGGTGGTCGCGGTCTGCGGCTACTCCATCGAGACGCCCCGGTTGCTGCTGAACTCTGTGTCGCGCGGCTACCCTCACGGCCTGTGCAACAACGAGGACCAGGTGGGCCGGTATGTGATGGTGCAGGGTGCGACCCAGACCGCCGGCCGCTACCCGGCCGAGGTACGCATGTACAAGGCACCCCCACCGGAGGTGTCGTCGGAGGTCTACTACGAGACCGATGCATCGCGCGGGTTCGCTCGCGGATTCAGCATTCAGACGGTCTCCCCGCTGCCGATCGGCTGGGCTGAGCACGTCCTTGCCGAGGGTCACTGGGGTCGCGCGCTCCGCGAGTACATGCGCGACTACAACCACTGGGCAACCGTGGAAGTCCTCAACGAGCTGCTCGCGCAACCTGAAAACCGGGTCACGCTCGCTGATGAGCCCGATCCGTACGGCATGCCGATCGCTCGTTTCGACTACACGCTGTGCGAGAACGACAAGGCGAACATCGCCTACTCGGCGAAGGTGATCCATGACATCGTGCTGGCATCAGGTGCGCAGGACGTGCTCAGCATCCGGCGTTTCGCGCACCTGATCGGCGGCTGCCGGATGGGCTCGAGCCCGGCAAACAGCGTCGTGTCAGCGGATCACCAGTCGTGGGCGGTACCCAACCTCTTTCTCTGCGACGGAAGCGTGTGCCCGACTCAGGGGAGCGCCAACCCAGCGCTGACCATCATGGCGCTGGCGTCACGTCTCGCTGAGCGTCTCACCAAGCGCGATGTTGATCCGCGAGGTGCCGACCGTCATCGCGAGCTCGCATTTGCAGGAGGGAGCTGAGCCGTGAATGATGCTGAGCATGAGCCCGAGGTTGCCGCCGAGGCCGTGGGCGCAGCGGCGATCGCGCCTGGAATTAGGTCGGCCGCTCGATCATGAGTGCCGTGCGGTCCCTGCCGCTCGCCCCGTCTGGCCAGCAGATCGATCTCCGCGCCGGTGACCATCATGCCGTCATCGTCGAGGTGTCTGGCGGCCTGCGCTCGTACGACGTCGAGGGGCAGCCGCTCCTCGATGGCTATGGCCCCGGCGAGATGTGCGCCGGCGCGCGGGGGCAACTGCTGGTGCCGTGGCCGAACCGGCTGCGCGACGGGCGTTACGACTTCGACGGCGAGTCACTGCAGGTTCCGCTGTCCGAACCGGAGAAGCACAACGCCATCCATGGGTTTCTGCGTTGGGAACCGTGGCGGGTCGTTGCTCGAGCTGATGATCGCGTCGTTGTGGAGCACCTGCTCCACGCGCGTGAAGGCTATCCGTTCGCGGTGCGCTTCAGCGCCGAGTATCGGCTGGAGGGCGGCGGCCTCCTATGTGAGTTTGCCGCCACCAACGTGGGGGAGCGCGCCTGTCCATACGGGATGGGAGCGCATCCCTACCTATGGGTCCCGTCGGAGTCGATCGATGAGTGCCGGCTCGAGGCACCAGGAAGCCGGTGGCTGACCGAGGATGATCAGTCCATCCCGGTGGGCATCGCGGATGTCGACGGCGGTGCTTACGACTTTCGCGTGGCGCGCCAGGTGTCCGGCACGAGGCTGGACACGGCGTTCACCACTGACGGGCGGGACGCCGACGGTCGCGCGTGGGTGCGCCTCTGGTCGCGCGACGGAACCAAAGGCGTGGGCCTGTGGATGGATGAGCGCTATCGGTACTACATGTTGTTCACCGGGGATACGCTCGGCGATGAGAGTCGACGGCGGCGGTCCCTGGGGGTCGAGCCGATGACCTGCGCACCGAATGCGTTTGTCTCGGGTGATGGACTGATCGTCCTCCGTCCCGGTGAATCAGTGCGCAGCCGCTGGGGCATCATGCCGTTGCCGCAATCCCGGTGAGCGACGACCTTGCGATTCGTTCACTCGACGTCGGTCCGGGCCTCGGACTCACCCTGAAAGAACTGGGCGCCGCCCGCTTTCGGATCGCTTGAGAGCCCGTCCGACGCCGCGCGCGACGGTTTCGCCGAGTTGCAGCGCCATACGGACTGCTCGTTCGTCGTTGCGACCTGGGCCAAGATCACCGGTGAGGCTGCGCACGCACGCCACCTTCGTGCCGCTCGTCACCGCGATGAACGTGAGCCCCGAGGGTTTCCCTTCAGCCGGTCTCCCGGTGGCTCCCGTGATCGCGATGGCGATGTCTGCTCGCGTCACTCGCTGAAGGCCGAGGGCCATCTCGACCGCGGCCTCGCTGCTGATTGCGCCGTGGGCTGCAAGGGTCGCGGGAGAAACGCCCAGCAGCGTCACCTTGAGCTCATCTGTGTATGCGGTCACGCCGGCCCGTATGGCCCGTCCGGCATCCGGTACGGAGCACAGAAGCGCCGACACCATGCCTCCAGTGCACGACTCCGCCGTGGCGGCGGTCATTCCACGGCGAATCAAAACGTTGACGAGGCCTTCGGCTTCGGATGTCGGAATCTCGGGCAGGTACTGCTTCTCGCCCAGTAGTTTCACGATCCCTCGGACGAGAAGGTACACGGCGCCGCTCACCACCACCCAGGCCAGCAGCGCGGCGATGAGCGCCAGCGCCTGGAAGCGCAGGACGCCGATCACCATCACCACCGCGAATGCGACCATCCCGATCGCTCCGATGGTCGCACCGCGGATATCCGATAGCGCCTGAGCCATGCCCTCCTTGCTTTCCAGCAGCGTCAGGGTCGCGGGCAGAATGGCTGGGAATGCCAGGAACAGCCCGCCGACGCGGCCTCCAGCCAGTTGTCCGACCACAGCCGCGATCACGGAGGTGACGAAGCCAAAGCCGAAGCGGATGACGTAGTGCTTGGCGCTGATGGAGTGCAACCTGCCGAATTGAATCTGGATCGGCATCTGCCTTGCCTGGTCAGAGCGCTGGACCTTGCCGCCGGCGGTGCGGATCATCGAAGCACCACAGCCCAGAGCGAGAATGCCACCGCGAACCAGACGGCGCTGGCCGCGAGTGAGCCCTTGAGACTGCCGAAACGTTTGACCGCATCGGCACCAACCAGGCACCACACTATGAGGGCGGCCCCTCCGGCGATCATGCCAAGCGACATGTTCCAGGCCATCAGCGCTCCCGAGGTGGCCAGGGTGACGAGCAGTCCGGCCGCCGCAACGGAGGGTGCACCCGAAGTGATGCCCGCCAGGCTCTGCGGTCGAATAATTTCGCCCAGGAGCGCAAAGACGACGACGAGGATTCCTCCGGCGATTCCCTTCAGAACGATGGCCGCCACGCCCACCGGTCGAACCTCCGCAGTCACAATTGGAAGGGCACATTCCTATGCCCGCCAAATATTATAGTTCCGTTATCATCTCATTAAGACAAACGGCTCTCGCTGACCGCGGCTGCGCGCCTTCGATCACCCAGGAGCGCGGACATGCCGGCCAGCGCCGATCGCGCCGTCCGGCGGCACTGACTAGCGGAACCCGAAACGGCCCTCGTGGAAGTCGCCGGTCGCGGTCCATCGCCCGATGGTGTCGTCGAGCACGGTGTCGTCGACAACGTCCAGGCCAAGCCGTCCGGCCCCGCCCTCCACCGCCTGGATCACCTGACCGCGCACGAACTCGGGGACGCGGTCGAGCCGGGAAAGGGCGCTCGCGGTCCAGGTGAGCGTCTGGCCGCCTCGAGCCTCGATCCGGTGCGAGACCTCGCCCCACAGCTCGTACTTCGTCTCCACCGCGTCCGGCGTGATCACCGAGCCGAGACCCTTCTTGTACGCCGTCCACTCGACCCGCCACCGGGTCAGTTCGCGACAGAACTCGGGGACCTCCTTCAGGCGCTCCTCGGCTTCCGGCGTCCAGGTGAACTCGAGGGTGCCGGTGCGGCCGCTCAGCGGATGGCCGTACCCGAGCTTTCCTCCGATCAGCGCGATGAATCGCTCGTTGATCTCGTCGACGCCTCGATCGCCCGCGCGCTGATCCGCCACCGCCCGGGCCATCGCCTCGGCTCGCTCGGTCTCGAGATGGCTGGCGGTCGCGTGGGCTTCAGCGATGCTCGTCGCGGCACGGACGCCATCATCGGTCCACCGAGACCCGTGCGGAGCAGGGCATTGATCGGGGGTCCCGCCGGCGGCTCGCTGGTGCGGAACCGGGCACCGATCGGCGGGTCCTGGAGGGTTGGGCGCGTCGCTCATGTCTGTCACCTCGGGGGATGCCTATATGATTGTCAGCGCATACATCATATGGTACCGGCGCTGTAGCATTGGAGCGCTAGCTGTGGCTTGTGTGTCGGCATCGAAACGGGCACAGGGGTCTATGTACCAGAGCATCTACGTGGCGCTCGACAACTCCGAGCATTCGGATGCCGGGACCACTGTCGCACTGAAACTTGCCGAGGCCTTCTCCGCTCGCTGCATCGGCATGCACGTCTACGCGGCGCGCATGCACGACTACCGGTTCAAGCAGATGGAGTACACGCTTCCGGACGAATACCAGGATGAAGCGGAGCTCTTGCGGCAGCGGCGCATCCACAACTCGTTGATCACGACCGGGCTCCAGTTGATCAGCGAGAGCTACACCGATGTCATGCGCTACCGCTGCCTGGAGCGCGACATTCCCTTTGAGGCGCGGGCTCGGGACGGGCGCAACTGGGAGGAGCTGGTCGCCGACATCAACGAGGTCCGGCCCGACCTCGTCGTCATGGGTGCGCTCGGCACCGGAGCGGTCAAGGACTCACGTCTCGGCAGCGTCGCCGATCGGGTCGCGCGCCGCATCAGGACGGACTCGCTGATCGTGCGGCGCACCGGCGACGCCGCATTGGACGGCGACATCATCGTCGCCATCGACGGGTCGCCGCAGTCGTTCGGTGGGCTGCAGGTGGCGCTCGAGCTTGGCAAGGCGCTGCGCAAGCGGGTGGAGGCCGTGGCCGTCTACGACCCCTACCTTCACTACAGCGTCTTCAACGGCATCGTCGACGTGCTTTCAGAGAAGGCTTCGAAGGTGTTCCGCTTCAAGGAACAGGAAGCGCTGCACGAGGAGATCATCGACAGCGGCCTCGCGCAGATCTACGAGTCGCACCTGCGCGTTGCGCAGGCACAGGCCGCCGAGGTGGGCATCGAGCTTCCGATCACGCTGCTCGACGGCAAGGCATTTCAGCGTGTGGCGCGATACGCGGCGGAGCGCGAGGCGTGGTTGCTGGTGTGCGGCCGCGTGGGTGTGCACTCCCCGCCGGAGATGGATCTCGGCAGCAACACCGATCACCTGGTGCGCAACGCGGCCTGCAACGTCCTGGTGTGCAACCGGACTCACGTGCCGCCCATCGACGTCCGCGCCGAGGCGAGTGTCGTCTGGACACCGGAGGCCGAAGCGCGCATGGACGGCGTTCCCGCGGCGGCGCGCGGCCTGGCGCGAACCGCGGTGCTGCGCTGGTGCACCGAGCGAGGGCACAGCGTCGTCTCCTCCGGTGACGTGGAACTCGCCCTCGACGATCTCATGCCGTATCGAAAGACGATGCGGCGTATCGATGAGGTGAGCGCCGCGCTCGATACCGCGACTGCCGCGATGCTCGATGAGGCGCCCCCGGAGCAGGCACGAGCGATCTGTCGCGTGTGCGGCTACGCGGCTCGCACCAACTCGCCGGCGCAATGCCCGGTGTGTGGCGGCGACGCAGACGTCTTCGACCAGATCGATGCCGAGGCGGTCGCGCGTGCGGCCAGCAGTGAGGGAGCGATGGCCGGCGATGCCTTCGACGGGCACAAGCTCGGTTGGACGCTCGAGGCCCGGACCCTCCTGCAGGAGCTGCCGGCCGGATACCTGCGCAGGCGGGTCAAGGCTATCGTCGAGAAGACAGCGCGGACGCGGCGGCTTCCCGCGATCACGGCCGACGTTGCGGCTCCGTTCGTGCTCCCCGAGGTGGAGGCGCTGGACTCTGGTGCGGGTCCGCACCGCGCGCCACTCGGTGGTGACACGGGCACGTCGCGCGGAGAGGCGCGCGCGCATCTTCCCTGGAACGCCGAGGCGGAGGAGCGCCTCGAGCGGATTCCGGGTGGATTCCTTCGCAGCCTTGCGATCGAGCAGATCGAGCGACTTGCACTCGCGCTCAAGGCGAGCGAGGTGACTGTGCTGCACGCCGAGGCGGGGATCGCTGAGGCACGTGCGCGGATGCGCGCTTCCACACCGGAAGCGCAACCTCAGTCCACGTCCGGTTGCCCGGTGCATCAGGCGCCACCCGAATCGGCCTGCCCGGTGCACCACGCGTCACCCGACGGCGATAACGGCTCGAGCACGCACCACGTACTCAACGAGGTCACCGCGCCGGTCGTCGATTCCCTCGGACGGCGTCAGGTCGCGAACGGCGAGCTCGTGCACGCCGGTGGCCTCACGCTTCCCTAGGGGTGGGCGGCATGCCTCTCGACCGCATGGTCGCGCTGCAGGTATCGCCGCCCGGATTCCCATGGCTGGGCAACAGCGTTCCGGTCGGGATTCTCTTCCTGCTTCACGTCGCGGTCGCGGAATTCTCGGTCGGCGCGGTGACGCTCGCCGTCATCATGGAGTGGCGCGCAATGGCGACCGGCGATCCCCGGCCGTGGCGCTACGCGCATTCCGCGGTCAACAGCCTCTATTTCGTGTTCAGCCTCGGGGCGACGCTCGCGGTCTTCGCGGTCGTCCTGCTCTTCGGCCTGTGGGGCAACGACTTCGGCCGTCTCGCGAACGTCCTCCTGCCGCTGCTCGCACTCGCGTTCGGGCTCTTCTTTGTGATCGCGCCGTTGCTGACGGTCTATCGCAATACGTGGCAGCGATTCAGTCCGCGAACGCACGCGATCCTCGGAACCGTTGTCGCGGGATTGTTGACGCTGTTCGTCTTCCTGATCGTCGGACTCGATGCGTATCTGATCACGCCCTTCCACGGCGGCCTCTGGGATGCGACTCTCAACGCCGCATACTGGCCGCTGCTTGTCCACCGGTTGATCGGCAACGTGTCGTGGACGGCGCTTTTCCTCGCTGCCTACGCGGCGGTCAAGCTGCGGCGCACCGCGGACGACGGCGAGCGCGCGTTTCAAGGGTGGGCCGCGCATCTCAACCTGCGGATCGGCATCGGCCTGGCGCTGCTCATGCCGATCGAGGGGTTGATCCTCAGCTACGTGCTCCAGAACGCGCAGCCTGGATTCTTCACGAACCTGGTCAGTGGCAACTCCGCCTGGCTGATGGTCATGCAGGAGGTTTTCGTCGGGGTCATCCTGGTGGGGGGCAACGTCGCGCTGTGGCTCGAGCGTCCGGCGGATCGGCGCGGGAGCGGAGTTGCCTCGGTGGCGATATTCGTCTCGCTCGCGGGCATGCTGGTGGCGTCGCTCCCGGATGCCGTGCTTCCGGCCTCGTTGGAAGCCGCGCGGTTCGCCGGCATCGGCGTCGCCATCATCGTGACCGCGGTGCATCTGGCGCTGCGGTGGCACCCGCCGGTGTGGGATCCACCCGAGAAGGTTCGACCGCAACCACGGCCATCGCGAATGCTGCGTCCGGTGCTTGTCCTTGTCGGCTCCTTTGCCCTGCTGACATCGCTGCTCATGGGGGTCATCAAGGAGAGCGCGCGCGGCGACTACGCGGTGTACGGCGTGCTGACACAGGCGCAAGCGCATCAACGCTTCACCCCACCGGCGGAGCTCTATCCGTGACCGGGGGCCGTGGATGATTTCCCAGATTCGCGAGGCGCAGTTTCAGGCCGCCTGGTACTACACGATCATCGTCATCGCGATGCTGGTCATGCTCATGGCCGGCTTCGGTTGGGCATGGGTGGGCGCGGCCCGCGTGTGGCGCGCGGGTGATCACGGCCCCGCTGCGTTGATCCTTGCGGCGAGCACGGTGGGGCTGCTCGTCCTCATCGGACTCGGCCTCGCGGCCTTGATCGGGCTGATCGCAACCGGAGGACGCGGTTGATGAAGAAGTACACGCGCCGCCAGTTCATGGTGCTCGGGACAGGGATGGGCATGGGCACCATCGGTGTGCTGCTGTCGATTCCGGCGATCGGTTTCGTGCTCAGCCCGCTCTTCGCGAAGCGACGCCTCGCCTGGGTGACCATCGGACCGATCGACAACATTCCCATCAACACGCCGACCGTCCGCCTGGCGTCGATGCCCAGCGAGCAGGGCTTCCCGACGCCGCCGACCAACCGCGTCGTCTACGTGGTTCGCAAGGAGGACGGCTCCGTGCTGACGCTCAGCAACATCTGCACGCACATGCAGTGCGACGTGCACTGGGATGCGCACCTCGACCAGTTTCTCTGCCCCTGCCACGGCGGCCTCTACGACATGAACGGGATCAACGTCGGCGGTCCGCCCCCGCAGCCGCTCGCGCAGTGGGTCCATCGCGTCAACGTCGACCCGGTCACGGGCAGCCACGTGCTCGAGGTGCAGAACCAGCTCAATGAGTCGATCTAGCCCCGTCACGCGCGCGCGCTCCGCATACCGGTGGCTTGACGAGCGCACCGGGCTCACCCAGCTCGTGCACAAGGGCCTGTACGAGGCGGTGCCACAGCAGGGTGGATGGGCGTACACGCTGGGGAGCGCGACGCTGGTGCTGATCCTGCTCCAGCTGTTCACCGGCATCTTCCTGCTGCTCGACTACGTGCCATCGGTGACCCAGGCATGGTCGAGCCTCAACTATCTGCGCACACAGGATCCGTTCGGTGGATGGGTGCGCGGCCTGCATCTCTGGGGTGCCTACACGCTGATCCTCCTCATCGGCCTCCACGCGTTGCGCACCTTTCTGAGCGCGAGCTACAAGCGGCCGCGCGAGCTCAACTGGATGAGCGGCGTCATCCTCTTCTTTCTGGTGCTCGGGCTCGCGGCGACCGGTGCCATGCTCCCCTGGGACAACGCAGCGTACTGGACGGCGACGGTGATCACCAACATCCTCCATTACGTCCCCTTCATCGGCGACGGGTTGCGCCAGCTGTGGCGCGGAGGCACCTTCGTCGGGCCGATCACGCTCACGCGGACGTTCGCCATTCACATCTGGGTGCTCCCGTTTCTGCTCTTCGCCTTCATCGGCGGCCACATCTACCTGCTGCGGCGGCACGGAGAGTTCGGCGCGTGGGTCAACTACGACACCAGCACTAAGAACCCCGGCCTGGAGGTGGCCGAACGCATCCGCACCGCCGAACCTCCTTATCCGACAAAGCGAATCGAGCGTCGCTACGCCGCCCCGAACAAGACCGTCGACTTCTTCCCGAACCAGCTCTTCAAGGACACACTGGTCAGCGCGATCCTCATCGCCTTCATCTTCATCATGGGCGGGATCGGGGGCGCACCGCTCGACGAGCTCGCGAACCCGGCGACACTGACCTATGTACCCACGCCCGAGTGGTTCTATCTTCCTCTCGACCAGTTCCTGGTGCTGACGCCGCGGAACCCGTTGATTGCCATCGGGATCATCATCATCGTCGGTGGCGGTGCCGTCGCGATGTTCCTGCTGCCGGTGCTGGACCGGTCGCCGGAGCGAAGACCGACGCGCAGGCCCGAGATCCTCGTGCCGGCGATATTCGTCATCTTTGCGGTGATCTTCCTCGCCACACTCGGCGTGAATCGCCTGTACAGCCTGTGAGGCACGGTTCATGACGCTCAACCCGATCCCCGGCGACCTGCTCACCAACGGCCTGCTTGTCGCGATCGTCGTGCTGCTGCACATCCAGGTGGCCGCATTCCTGATCGGTGCGACATCGCTCGCCATCGTCAGCGAGGCGATCGGCATTGCGCGGCGGAGCGGAGACACTCGCCACGATCGCCTCGGACACGGACTCCTGAAAGCAGAGGTCTACCTCTTCAGCTTCGGGGCAGCCGTGGCCATCTTCTTCATGGTGGTCATCCTCGGCGCCATCTGGGGCCGTTTCTTCGTTGCGCTGCAGCAGATCACCTTCTGGGTGTTCTTTGCTGAAGCGCTCACCTTCGTGGCCGAGGTGGTACTGATCTACACGCTGTACGCCAACTGGGACCGCCTCCGGGCACATCGACCTGCGCGTCTCGGCATGCTCTTCCTGCTGAACCTCGCCCAGTGGTGGCAGATGTTCTTCATCGACGCCGTCGCGTCGTTCATGCTCACTCCAAACGGCGGCGACGCAAATCTCCTCAACCAGATCCTCAATCCGACCGAGATCCCGCTGACCATCCACCGTACCGTCGGAAACATCGCGTGGGCGGGAGCGGCCGTCGCCTTCGTCGCCGCGTTTCGCTACCTGCGCCTGACGCGCCGTGTCGAGCACAGCACCGTCGCGCACTCCGCACACAAGCCGGCGAGGTCGGTGGGGGCGCTTGCGGTCGACGCACCGGTTGCGGCACCGGCGGAGATGCACGAGGCCCGCTACTGGGACTGGGTCGCCCAGTGGGGAGCGATGTGGGCGGTCGGTATGACCCTGCTGCAACCCTGGCTGGGCTACTCATATGCAAAGGAGGTACAGCTGCACGAGTATCCGGCGTGGTTCACCATGATGCTCGGCGACCTCAGCAATGTCTTCCTGGTGCAGATCACATTGCTCGGCGCGATCTTCGCGCTCGGCAGCGCATATTTCTGGCGGCGCATGCGCGCCTCCGGGGCACCGCATCACCGGCGCCAGGGTTTCCTCGCGCTGCTGCTGCTCCTGGTGACGCTCTTCGCGGCCCAGCCCGCGTGGTTCGCTCCCACCTACGGCGATGTGGTCGCGGCGCACCTGGCACGACCATTCTGGGATGGCGGGTTGCTGAACCCCATCGGCGACTTCATCCCGTACAAGGTGGGCGCGCTCTTTGCCATGGTGTTTCTCGGCCTGTGGTCACTCACCGTCTACCTCCGTGCGGTCAGCCGTCAACAGATGAGCCCCGGGGTGATCGGCAGGCGCAGCCAGGCGCTGCTTCTCGGGCTCGGCGTGGTGGTCAGCGTGATGATGATCGTGATGGGGGTCATTCGCGAGAACTCGCGGCAGCCCTATCTCATCAGCGGACAGTTGACCATCCATAACCAGCAGATCATCAACACGCAGCCCAGCCAGGTCGGCGGCACCTCGGGATGATCCATGTCGCGCGCCAGGATCAGATACGGCCGCGGCCGGGGAACGTCGCCGTCCGGCTTCGTCTCTTCGAAGCCGCCGGCGAAGAGTTGCGTGATGTCCTCACACCCCCCTGGCCGCAGTGGGTCGACCGGCTGTACAAGCTCGAGGAACATCAGGACCCTGGCATCGATGTCGATGCCGCGGCGATCACGCCGTCAGCTGCGGTGAGCGCGCTCAGCGAGCGTCTGAGAAACCGGCTGGTCCTCGTCAGCTGGACCCTCGGCGTCCTCCAGGAGCTGGGATGGGAGATCGCCCAGGACGGCGACTCGCTCATCGCATCATGTGAGACGACGCCCGATGCCGCCCGAGCATCGCTCGAGAGCGCCGGCGTTGCGGGTGCCATGTGCCGTGTGTGCGATATCGACGAGGACGGCTGGCCGTTGCTCTGGTGGAACAGCGGGGATGCGCGCTGATGCTCGGTGACGTGCAGCCAGGGGCACGGCGCCGTGTCGTGATAGCGACCGGTGAGCCGGCGATCGCGCGCATCCTCTCGCACAAACTCGGCCGCGAGGGACACGCCGTCACCACCGTCGCGACGGCGCGTTCCCTTGACGATGCCCTTGCCGACGGAGGAGCCGACGTCGCGCTCGTGGACATCCTGCTGGCCGGGGAACTCGCGGATGGCCTCGCAGCGCGCGTCACCACCGGATGGCTCGCAATCGTGGACGGCCGCCAACCGCTGCTCGCGGAGCGCGCGATGCGTGCGGGTGCCGCCGAACTCGTGCGCACGCCGTTCAAGCCAACCGAGGTCGCCTCGCAGGTTGCGACCCTGCTGACCCTCGTGGCGCGATGATCGTCCACCAGCGGCGTCAGGAGCGGTCGGCGCAGACGCCGGCGCTCGAGGTCCAGCCGACCATCGATGTGTCCGGCGTCGAGCATCGCTTCCGCAACGGACGCGGTGTCGGCCCGGTGGATCTGCGCATTTCAGCAGGGGAGCGCACCGCGCTGATGGGTGCCAACGGCGCCGGCAAGACCACGCTGCTCCGCATCCTCGCCACCGCGACCCGCCCCCGGCACGGCACCATACGCTGGCGTGGCAGCACGGTTCCGCGCAGAGCCCGGCGGTGGATCGGATTCGCGGCGGATGCAGCGCTCGATGACCCCGGGCTCACGGGTCGTCAGAGCACCTACTTCTGGTGCCGCCATTGGACCTCCGCCGGTCATGTCGCTGTCCTTGTTGACGATGCCCTGCAGCGGTTTGGTCTCGCCCGTGTTGCCGATGAACCGATCGCCGGGTACTCGTTCGGGATGCGTCGCAGGCTCGCGCTTGCCCAGGCGCTGGCGCACGACCCCATGATCGGGCTGCTCGACGAACCGACCGCGGGTCTCGACGCGGAAGGCCTGGAAACGCTGCAGGGGGAGCTCGCGTATCGCGCGCGGCGCGGCGATGCAACGGTCATCGCCAGCAATGACTGCACGTTCGTCGCCACGGCGTGTGACCGGGTGATCTTCCTCGACCAGGGATGCGTCGTCGCCGATGCGACGCCGGCGGACCTGCTGGCGTCGGCCGGCGATGCCCGCCGCCTGGAACTCGATATCGCCGAGGAGGCGGAAGCCCAGGGCCTTGATCTCGAAACGATCCCGGGCATCGCCAACGCTGTGTGTGCGGGTGGGGTCGTCACCCTGGACCTGCTCGATGATTCCGCTCTCGCCGCCGTCGTGCGTGCCGTGGATGCCTGGCCGGGAGGGTTGCGTGCGCTTCGCATCCATCGTCCCGACCTCAGCGATGTCTTCCGTCAGCTCACCGGCGCCGCGCTCGACGCCGCGAGCGATCGGTGATGATCCGCACCGTCCGGCGTCGCCCTCCCGCGCTGCGCCGCATGATGCCTGGCAACCTCTTCGCCCGGGAGCTGCTGGTCACCGCCGCTCGGCCACGCGCTTTGGTGCTGAAGGTTGCGATTCCACTGGTGCTGACGGTCCCGCTGCTTGCGGGACACGCGCCCACGTTCTGGGCGGCGATGCTGCTCACCGTGCTGACGGCGATGACCGGCTCGGTCGGGTCGGCGGTCAGCATCGCACGAGCCCGCGACAGCGGGCTCCTTGCCCGGCTTGGGATCACGCCGCGCTCGCCCGGGCTGTCGATGCTGACCTGGGTTGCCGGTTCGACGGTTGTGGATGCGATACAGCTCGTGCCCGTGCTGCTGGTGATCTTCGTGCTCGCACCGGTCACCGCCCCGGCTGCGCTCTCGCTCGTCCTCATCGAGATCGCGGTGCTGTTGCTGGCGAATGTGCTCGGTTCGGTGGTCGCAGCCGCGGGCGGCGGCGCGGGCGAGGTGCTCATCGACGTGGTGGTGCTGCTCGCCCCACTGCTGTTCTTGGGCGGGCTGTTCACGGGCGTTCCGCGCGCCGGGTGGCGCTGGATCGCCGCACAGGTCGATCCCTTCTCGTATCTGGACTCCGCGTTCATCCATGCCCTTGGCGGCGTCGCTGCCTTCGACGAACGAGGGGTCGTGGTCGCATCATGCTTCACAGCCGCGGCAAGCGCCATCGTCGTGCTCGGACTCGGCCGCGTCGTGCTGCGCCGGCGATGAGCATCCGCCGGGCGGCGATGATTCTCGTGCTGTGCGCGACCGTGCTGGCTGCCTGCGCGGGATCGACGCCGACGGTGAGCCTGACCTCACTCGGCCTTCCACCGGGAGGGAGGCCACTTGCTCATGTGACCATCAACACGAGCCCCGACGGCGGCATCTATCAGAACCCCGATCCGATGACGGTGGTGATGGTGCGCGGTGCTCCGGGCGCGCCGTTGATCAGCAAAGCCGGCGTGAGCGCCGGCGGCTGGACCGGGCTGGAGCGCTACGGCGACTTCACCTTTGTGGGAATCCTCATTCGCAACAAGGGCGCCGCCGGATCGGACCCACAGCTCAACGCGATGCAGATCGCCGCCGACTACGCCCCGCCGGGGACCGCCACCGGTCCGCTCAGTCACTTCTACCATCCGATGTTTCCGCTTGCGCTTCTGAGTCTCGAGCCCAGTGACCAGAGCTGCACGCTGCACGTCGATCCAGGCGAGAGGCAAACGGCGGTGCTGGTATATCCACCCATCACGGCCACATCGAGCATCGTGTGGGGGGTGTTCGATCTCTTTGCGATTCGTGCGCCGTTCGGTGGCGGGCTTCCCGATGCCGTGCACGGCTGGCAATTGACGTTATGCACACCACCGCAACCCCAGCCGTCATGACGGTGGGCGCGCTGCCCGCATGGTCGGTGCGCCTGGGAACGGCCGGCTGCACCTGCGTCCGCTTCATCTGCCGACGCTCTCGCGATGACGATCCGTGGCCGCTGACGCGTGTCATCAATGAGCTGCGCGCCGCCGGAGCGTCGATGGCGGAGCGTCCGCGGGCGCTGGGAAGCGGGCGCGGCATCCCGCTGATCCACTCGCAGGTTATGGCATGGTGCGGCACAACACTCGAGCTCGAGGCCCACCACCTCCACGATGACGGTGGCGACGAAATCTCGGTGACACTCCCGTCATGGGACGAGCTGATGGGCGTTGTTCCGCACGAGGATGAGGTGTGGGAGATGCTCGACATCGTGACGGCCGGGATCATGCCTCGCTTCGGGATCATCGGCGACGGCGAACCGGCCGGCGCGCTTCGATGTGAAACCTCCGACGACCTGCGCGCTCTGTTGCGCCGCCACACCGGCGTCCTCGTCGCCGAGTACTCGCCGGGGCTCACGGCGGCAGAAGCCTGCCGGTATCGAGAGCTTCCCCGCAGCGGCGCCATCGTGCTGCTTCGCTGAACATAGCCGGATGCACATCCACGACCAGCTCGGCGTTGTCGTCACGATCCTAGCGGCGGGAGGTGCGATCGCCACGCTCGTCAGCCTGGTGCGCCCTCAGCTTCTCGCCACCGTCCGCGTCTATCTGATCCTCTCAGCCTGTGTGGTGGGGCTGCAGGTGGTCGTCGGCTTGATCCTGGTGGCCACCGGGTCGCGTCCCGCCCAGCTCATTCACTGGTTCTACGGCGGCGCAACATTGGTGGCGCTGCCGATCTGCGCCTGGATCGGCGCGAGGCGTCCGGAGCGGCAGGAGCGGCTCTGGCTCGCCGGAGGTGCGCTGGCGACCTTTCTGTTCGCCGTGCGTGCCATGACCACCGGATAGGGACGAGGCGGTGACCACGGCTGCTAAGCCGCGGCCACCCTCTCACGGATTTGCGGTTGCACCTCACGCTCGAAGAACCGCAGAAATCCCGCCTGGTCCTTGCCAATCTGGTTGATGTACAGCTCGTCAAAGCCGGCTTCGATGTATTTGTTGATGGCCTCGACATGCGCCGCCGGATCCGGCCCACATGCGATTGACTGACCAATCATGTCGTTGGTCACCAACTCCGCAGCCTGGGTGAAGTGACGAGGGATTGGCAGCTCCTGCGCGAGTTGGCCCGGCAGAGCTTCGGTGCGCCAGAGACGATGCGCGGTGCGTACCGCCGCTTCTCTTGTCTGCGCCCAGCAGACCTTCAGTGCGGCGATAGCCGGACCACGACCGCCCATCGCGCGGTATCGCTTCACCGCATCGGCATCGGGTTTGGTGGTGACGAAGCCGTCGCCGATGCGGGCGGCAACTTCCGTCGCTTTGGGTCCAAATGCGGACACGAGCACAGCAGGCGGTGCTTCGGGCAGCGTGTACAGTCGGGCGTTCTCCACCGTGTAGTGCTTCGTATGTGCGGTGACGATGCTGCCCTCCCAGAGCTCGCGCATGATCCCCACCGCCTCCTCGAGCAGCTCCAGGCGAACTCGCACCGGTGGCCAGGCATCGCCGAGGATATGTTCATTCAAGTTCTCGCCGCTTCCGACGCCCAGTCGGAAGCGCCCCGGCATCATGGCGGCGCAGGTCGCCGCAGCCTGTGCGATCACGGCGGGGTGAATGCGCACCGTCGGGCAGGTGACGCCGGTGGTGACGCGCAGATTGGTCGTCGCCGCCAATGCCCCGAGGACTGACCAGACGAAAGGGCTCTGACCCTGCTCCTCCAACCACGGGTGATAGTGGTCAGAGATCAGTGCCGACCGGAATCCTGCCGTCTCTGCCGCCTGAGCGAAGGTGACCAGTTCGACGGGGCCGTGCTCCTCGCTGGAGAGGAAGAACCCAATCTCCATAACGAGCTACGCCTTCTCGCGCTTGGCCTTGTTTGCCTGTTTGGCAAGGGCGGTACGTGTCGACTTGGGCAGCTTGCTGATGGTCTTCTGAGACTTTGCGGCAGCTGCGGCCTTCTTGATGTTCTTGCTTGCAGCGGCGCGCTGCGCTTCGGTCGCCATCTCAGCCGTTCTTATGGCTGTTCCGGCCACCCTTGCGTGACGAGGCGTTGTCATTGTTGGCGTTGGCATTGCTGATAGCGGCAGCGCGCTGCTTGCTCATGCCCTTGTCGCGCAGGCCCTCGTATTGCTTGGGATTTTTCACGGATGGACCATGTTTCGAAGCCGGCATCGTCGTCCTCCATATGCTCAATGGATCCGGGCCTGCAACCGCTACCGGGTGGATGCGGTGGCCTCCGCCTTGGACAACCGCTCTCCCATGAGCCGTCGCTCGTCTTCGTCACGCTCCTCGAGCACGGTGGGGAACTCCTCGGTCTCTTCGTGCTCGGCATGATCGACCACGGCTTGCTTGAATTCGGCAAACATCCGGTCGAACTCCGAGCTGGAGACGTCGAGCTTCTTGAGCTCGGCGATCACCTGATTCGCCTCCTGCTCTTCCTGAAGCCGTGCCTCAACGACGTCATCGCCGGCAGTCTCCCGGCTCACCGGCCGAAGCACCGACTGCTCCGCCGTTTCATGGGCGATGAGGAGCGCGGTGAGTTCGTCGAAGGCGTCCTGTCGCGCCGCACCGCTCGACTGTTCGACGCGTTCGAATAGATCTTGAACCTGCGCGTGCTGCTCGTACAGGATGCCGATGACGTCACCCTTGGGAAGTTTCGCTGCCTTCTCGCGGTCCTCTGCTGCTCCAGCCATGACAAGCCTCCTATGGGCATCCAACTATCACCTTTGATGATAGAGGCATGTACCGATGCGGTGAGCCGCCCTGGGAATCCTCATCTTCGCCTTCGGCGGCGAAGCGACGTGCAAAGGGCTTGAATAGAGCGATGCCGAGCCGTAGAGCCGTCTTTCTGTCGCTCGCCTCTGCGGCAGTGCTGAACGGTTGCACCTCAGCATCGATGGTGACCAGGACACCCCTCCCCGCGACCGCGAGCGGCACGAACCGGCCGGTTGCCGTGGTGAGCGCGCCGCCGATAGTCGGGGCGATTGCGCAAACGTTCATCAATCAGTTCGCTGCGGGTGAGTTCGCGGCCCAGTGGAGTGAACTGTCGCCGGTTGCCCAGGCAACCTGGCCATCCGAAGCGGCGAGGGCAGGCATGCTCGCGGCCAAATTTGCGGGCCATGCTCTGAGCGTGAGTCTCGGGACGCCCGTGTGGACGCCACGGTGGACAGAACCCGAGGACCCCGCTCTTCAGATTGCGGATGTCTGGACGGTGCCCGTCCGGATCACATTTCGGGCGCCGCAGACCCTCCGTCCACCTGGGGTCGCAGACCTGTTCTCAATGACGCCGCTGGTGGTCGGCACCGGGGTCTCTGCGGGCGCATGGATCGTTGGGGAAGGCCCCGCGTCGATCGATGCGCCGATCATCCTTCCCCGCACCATGCCGATGGCGCGGGTTGATGTCCCAATCCTGATGTATCACCTCGTCGATCAGATCCCGCCGCGGTCAGTCGAGCCATCCACCTATGGATGGAAGCTCGAGATCGGCCTGACCACGTTGCCCAGCGAATTCGCGGATCAGATGGCATATCTGACGAAGATCCATGCGACGTCCATCTCACTGCAGCATCTTGCGGATGCGTTGCTCTACGGGCTGCCATTGCCGCCCCATCCGGTTGTCATCACCTTTGACGATGGACGGCTAAGTCCGTGGTACAACGCGGTGCCCCTTCTGCGGAGGGATGGATTCACCGCTGTGTTCTTTCCCTGTGAGGGGCTGATCGGCAAGAAGGTCGGCCCGCAGACGTACCTCACGGCCGCTGAAGTTCGGAATCTCGCCAACAGTGGCTTTTCCGTGGAAGACCACACGTTCAATGACGCCACCACCTTGTTCGGTGCCGGCCCACGGACTCTGAATGCACTCACCAACGTGACCAAGAGTGGCCTCGAGCAGTTGACAGCAACTCCGGTCCAATTCCTGGCGTACACGGGAATCTGGCCGTGGCCGCTCGCCGGCGAGGGAGGAGCGCAGGAGGCTCCTCTCTTCCGCACGCTGGCGGGTTATGGGTACGTCGGGGGCCTGCTTGACATCCGGGTGGATAGCCAGTTCGAAACGACGGCAGGTCTGTGGCAATTGCCTCGATTGCGCATCGGCCTCGAAACCACGATCGCCGGGATGGCACGGTGGTTCGCGAATCAGGGCCCTCTATAGCTGAAGGTCTGCGTGGGGAGTCGCGTCGCGTGTCGCATCAAGCTTGGGAGCTTCGCTTTCCGCTGGGATTCGCCATGTGACGAGCGCGCCCAGGACAGCCAGCCCTGCCGCAACCACCAGGGTGAGCGTTATCGAGAGGTGAATCAGAGGGCCCGCCACGGCCGCGCCAAGCGGCGCCCCCGCGTAATTCAGCGCCATCGATACGGCGAACGCGCGGCCGAAGGCTGCCGGGTCCGTGCGGCGTTGTCGGATCGAGAAGGTCGTGACGTTGAACGGCCCGCTCTGGGCCCCCAGCATCGCCATCCCTGCAATGAGAAAGAGCAAGTCCGGGCGCGGTCATCAACGCGAAGCTCCCCCAGCGACGAGACAACAGACTTGGAGAACGGTGCGTTCGCTGCCCTCGTTGAGGAGCCGACCCGCGACGAGCGCCGCCACGATACCGGCCGCCCCTTCAACAGCGAACAGGCCACCGACCAACGCTGCGGTTCCATGCAGCCTGAAGACGAGTACGGGCACGGCTACAGCCAGGATGCCAAGGCCGGCGTTCGACAGCGAAACGCCCGCCGCGAGCCAGCGAAGTGTCCGATGCAGAGCAACGTATCGAAGTCCGCTCCACGCGTCGTGAAGGAGGCTTCGCGAGCCTTGCTCAAGCGCCTTTGGCTCACGAACGCCGAGCAGCGCCGCGGCTGCCAGAAGGTATCCGAAGGAAACGCATGCCACCGCAACCGGGGCGCCAAAGACCGCGGTGATCTGGCCCGCCAGCGCTGGGCCGGCGACCGCGGCGAGGCCATAGCAGAGGGTGTCAGCTGCATTGGCGCGCCCCCAGAGGCGGGCAGGCACGATGAGTGGAAAAAGTGAGCGCGAGCCGGCGTTGCTCAGCGTACTGGTGAGAGAAACGAAGGTCACGATGACAAACAGCCACACCGAGTCGAGGATCCCTGCCGTCGCCAATCCCGCGAGGAGCAGCATCCCCATGGCTGCCGTGCTGAAGTCCAGGGCCATGAGGCGCCGCCGGCCAAGACGATCGAGGAGCGCCCCGGCCACTGGGCTCACGAGGAGGCCCGGAAAGACGAGGCAAAAGAGTGCGATCCCGGCGACCGTTGGCGAGTGAAATCGAGCCAACGCCAAGAGAACGAGAGCCACAGTCGACATGGCGAGGCTGGTGCGCGCAAACAGCGCAGCCGCGATCAAGGGGAGAAATCCCCTGAGGTGAGTGAGCTGCCAGTAGCTTGGGCCGGCCCTGGGGGTCACTGAAGCCACGGCTCCAGGCCGGCATGTGAAACGCGCGGGTCGGCGCGATCGAACCGCCGATGAGATGCTGGGATGCCTCGGCGGCTCCCAGAGGCGATTTCACTTCGGTGCGTGAAACACACCCTCATATCGTGGATCGGCGGCGCCCGGAATACTGGAAGCCATGCCCGCTCCGTGTCCGGCGCCTTGCCCGGACCTGTTGACACGTCTGGCCTGCCGGGCTAATACTATGGTACTAGTTAGCTAGTGCTATAGGGAACACCATGATCACCTTCCGGCTGGACCCTCGATCGGGTGTGACGACATATATGCAGCTCGTACACCAAGTACGTCAGGCGCTTCGCATCGGTCTGCTCAAGCCAGGCGATCAGCTGCCCACCGCGCGTGACGTCGTCGGGCAACTCGCCATCAATCCCAACACGGTCCTCAAGGCGTATCGCGAGTTGGAGCACGCTGGTCTCGTCGCCACCCGTCAAGGCCAGGGCACGTTCGTGATTCGTGACCTTCCCGGTCCCCGCGTCGAAGACCTCCACGCATTGCGTCGTCGCCTCCGGAGGTGGCTCGACGAAGCCGCCGGTGCCGGTCTGGACGACGAGGCGATCGACGCGCTGATCGCCTCGTCGCGCGCTGAGATCTCGCTGCAGGACACCGCGTGAGCCCGGCACTCGAACTTGCCGACCTCGGCCATCGCTACGGCTCCATCTGGGCACTCCGTCACTGCGCAGCGGCGGTGCCGGAAGGATCCGTCGCCGCGCTGGTCGGTCCAAACGGGGCGGGCAAGAGCACACTCCTCGCGCTCGCGGTCGGGCTGCTTGACCCCAGCGAGGGCGAGGTGCGCGTCCTCGGCCGTCCAATGCGCGGTCAACCCGACCATATGCTTGCCCGGGTTGGATTCGTGGCGCAGGATGCGCCGCTGTATCGGGGGTTCTCCGTCGCCGAGATGTTGGATTTCGGTGCGCGCCTCAATCCTCGGTGGGACGACACGGTGGCGAGGCGCCGCCTGAGACACCTCAACATCCCATTCCGTCAGAAATGCGGCAGGCTCTCGGGTGGGCAGCAGGCACAGGTGGCGCTGGCCATCGCCGTGTCAAAGCATCCCGATGTGCTTCTGCTGGATGAGCCCCTCGCCCGTCTCGATCCCCTCGCGCGACGCGAGTTTCTCGAGGCCCTCATGGAGACGGTGGCGGAATCGGGCGTGACGGTCATCCTGTCGTCGCATCTCATTGCTGATCTCGAGCGCATTTGCGACCACCTCATGGTCCTGGTCAACGGACGCATCGTGCTCGCCGGCGACACCGACGCACTCCTTGCCGATCATCAGGTGGTCAGCGGTTTGCGGGAGCCCCTCAGCGCGGCTTTGCGCCATCGACAGGTCATCGAGCACCAATCAACCGATCGTCAGCTCACGGCGATCGTGCGCGGCGACGGCATCATCCCCGATCCACACGTCGATGCCCGCCCGGTGGGACTTGAGGAGCTCGTCCTTGCCTACTTGCGGATGCCCCGCGACACGGGCCGCCCGGTACGGGTGGCCGAGGTTACCGGCTCATGATTCGCCATACCTGGCGGCAGATGCGCGGCGAGTGTGTGGGGATGGGCGTGCTGCTCGGTGTGCTCGGCATTGCCCTGCTCGCAACGGGCCTTCAGATGCGGGGATTCGAAGGCGGACTCGCCTGCCTCTCGACCACCGCCCCGAGCTCCTGCGGAGGCCAGGGCGATTTCGTACGAGCATTTGGAACCCTGGTCAACCTCAGCGGCTGGCTCAACTTCATTCCGCTCCTGATCGGCATCTTCATTGGCGCGCCGCTCGTGGCCCGCGAGATCGAGCAGGGGACCCACCGGCTGGTGTGGACCCAGTCGGTGACGCGCCGCCGCTGGCTGTTGATCAAACTGGCCGGGGTCGTCGCAGTCGCCGCTGTGGTCGGCGCCATCCTGGCGGTGCTCATGATGTGGTGGCGCCAGCCCTGGGACCTCATCCGCTCATCCTTTGACGGCGCCGGATTCGACTTCGAGGGCGTGATGCCGATCGCCTATAGCCTCTTCGCGCTATCGCTGGGACTCCTGGCGGGCACGCTCATTCGTCGCACGCTGCCGGCCATGGCGATAACCGTCGCCGGTTTCCTTGCCGTGCGCCTCCCCATTGAAGACCTGCTGCGCCCTCACTTCATGACACCGATCACCAGGCTCAACACGGATAACGCCGCCCCCCAGGGTGCATGGATCCTCGATCAGGGGTTCATCGACAGCCACGGGAACCAGGTGTTCGACTCGCAGGCATTTCAGACATGCGGACCCAGCATGGTTCAGAGCCTCAAGCAAGCTGGCGCTTGCCTCGCGCAGCACGGCATCCACGCCAGTGTTGTGTATCAGCCGGCCGACCGCTTCTGGCCCTTCCAGTTGATGGAGGGCGGCATCTATCTGGTCCTGTCGGTCGCGTTGCTCACCAGTACGGTCGTGTGGATTCAGCACCGAATGTCCTGATCAACCGCGGCCCGAGGCGTGCGGCCGGACACTGCGCGTCAGGCGTGCGTCGCCTCGGGCTGGCGACCGCGCTGCAGACAATGCCTGTCCCACGCGGTCGCCAGCATGTCCTATGGCGACGCGAGCGCCGGGTCGGTCAGCTCGACTGATGCTCCACGATGCGCTGCTGATCCTTTTGGTTCGAGTCGCCGTCCGCCGTCACCTGGATTCGCACGGGTTCGGCCTTCCGAGACCGCGGGATGGTGACCGTGAGCTCGCCGTTGGCGAACGACGCTTTGATCTCGTCAGCACGCACATCCATCGGCAGCCCGATCTGGCGGAACACTGACATGGCTCCGCGCTCGCGGCGCACGTACGTGCCGTCACTCTGCTCGCGCTCGCTGCGTGAGGTCCCGGCGATGGTGAGGACACCACTATCGACCGTGACCTGGACGTCGTCCGGGCTCAGTCCTGGAACCGACGCCTCAACGAGGAAGGCGTCATCCGTCTGGCGGATGTCGACTGGGAGATGGGTATAGCCGGCGCGGCCATTGCCGCCCCGCAGGCTCTCCGGGCTCATGGTCTGGAAGAGCTGATCCATCTGGCTATGGAGGTCAAAAAGCTCGTTCCACGGGTTCCAGCGTACGACTGCCATGCCTGATGCCTCCTTTTAGGATGTGGGCGATGACCGCTGCAGGCGGTCCGCTGTCTGTCTACCAAGAAGCGGCGGCTTCGAAACCACCCTCCCGCTGACGCATCCTTCGCCAATCCCAGGGAATACAGAGGGCCGCCTCCAAGCGTTTCGGAGGCGGCCCGGGCGAGAGGGGAGGAGGTGCTAGGAGATCAGCTGCAGCCGCTCGTCGCGCCGCAGTTGTGGCACTTGTAGCAAGCGCCGTTGCGGACCATCAGGCTGCCGCAGTCGCTGCAGGTTGGTGCGTCTTCCTGGTTGATGAAGGCGCCGGCACTGGTGGTCGGAATCGCGGTCACCGGCTTGCGCGCCTTCGCCGCGGGAGTGATCGGCGTCGTTGCCATGGCCTCGATCTCCGCGTCAGCCGCCGACACCGGTTCGGTCGCGCTGCCGTCGGCTTCGCGGCGGATGATGCCGAGGCGATCGCGCTCCTCCTGGGGCAGGAATTTGGACGCGAGCCAGCGGAAGATGTAGTCCATCACCGACTTGGCGATGGGGATCTCCGGGTTGCGCGTGAAGCCCTGCGGGTCGAAACGCGTGTGCGAGAACTTGTCGACGAGCGCCGGGAGGGGCACGCCGTACTGGAGCGCGAGCGACACCGCGGTGGCAAACGAGTCCATGAGCCCGCTGACCGTGGACCCTTCCTTGGCCATGCGCAGGAAGATCTCGCCCGGCGTGCCGTCGTCGTAGAGGCCGACCGTGATGTAGCCCTCGTGGCCACCCACCTCGAACTTGTGGGTGATCGCGGTGCGCTCGGCGGGAAGGCGCTTGCGCAGCGGACGCTCGACAACCTGGACGCGATGCCCGGTGGTCTTGTCAATGCTCGTCGCCAATGGCTGGCTCTTCTTGCTGCCGTCGCGGTAGATCGCGACCGCCTTGAGCCCGAGCTTCCAGCCATCGGTGTATGCCCGCTCGATGTCCTCGACGGTCGCGTCGGTGGGCATGTTCACCGTCTTGGAGATCGCGCCGCTGATGAACGGCTGCACCGCGGCCATCATCCGGAGGTGGCCCTGCCACGTGATCGAGCGCTTGCCGTTCTGCGGCGTGAACGCGCAGTCGAAGACCGCAACGTCCTCATCGCGAAGGGTCGGTGCGCCTTCGATGGTGTCGTTGGCGTCGATGAAGGCGATGATGTCGCCGATCGCGGTCTCGCCATAACCGAGGCGGCGCAATGCAGCCGGCACGGTGCCGTTGACCATCTTCAACATGCCGCCGCCGACGAGCTTCTTGTACTTGACGAGCGCGATGTCCGGCTCGACGCCGGTGGTGTCGCAGTCGAGCATGAAGCTGATCGTCCCGGTGGGCGCGAGCACGGTGGCCTGCGCGTTGCGATATCCGTGGCGCGCGCCGAGCTCATGGGCTTCGTCCCACGCGTGCCGGGCGGCACCGATGAGGTCGGGCTCGATGTTGTCGGTCGGGATGTTGTACGAAGCCTCGCGGTGCTTGCCGACCACGCGCAGCATCGGCTGGCGGTTGGCCGCGTAGCCGCTGAACGGCCCGATCTCGCGAGCGATGCGCGCCGACTGCGCATACGCCTCGCCGGTGAGGATCGAGGTGAGGCAGGCGGCCAGATCTCGACCCTGCGGGGAATCGTATGGAACGCCGCGAGCCATGAGCAGCGCACCGAGGTTGGCGTAGCCCAGGCCGAGCGGACGGAACTCCTCGCTGTTCTTGGCGATCTTCTCGGTCGGATACGACGCGTTGCTGACCAGGATCTCCTGCGCCGTGATGGTGATGTGGATCGCGTGCTTGTAGGCTTCGATGTCGATCGAGCCGTCGTCGTTGAGGAACCGGGTGAGATTGATCGACGCCAGGTTGCAGCTGGTGTCGTCAAGGAACATGTACTCGCTGCAGGGGTTGCTGGCATTGATGCGACCGGTCACCGCGCTGGTGTGCCAGTCGTTGATGGTGGTGTCGTACTGCATGCCGGGGTCTCCGCACTGCCACGCGGATTCGGCGATGAGGCGCATCAACTCGCGCGCCTTGACGGTCTTGAGGATCCGGTTGGAGTTGGTCACCGCGCGCAGGTGCCAGTCGCGGTCGTCCTGCACCGCGCGCATGAACTCGTCGGTGACGCGCACGGAGTTGTTGCTGTTCTGGAAGAAGACCGACGCGTACGCCTCGCCGGTGAAGGCACTGTCGTAGCCGGCTTCGATGAGCGCCCACGCCTTGCGCTCCTCGCTCACCTTGCAGGTGATGAACTCCTCGACGTCGGGGTGGTCGCTGTTGAGGATCACCATCTTGGCGGCGCGACGGGTGGTCCCCCCGCTCTTGATGACGCCGGCGAACGCGTCGAAGCCCTTCATGAACGACACCGGCCCACTCGCGGTGCCTCCGCCGGCCAGTGACTCGGTTGCCGAGCGGATCGTGGAGAGGTTGGTCCCCGTGCCGCTACCGTACTTGAAGAGCATGCCCTCGGTCTTGGCGAGCGTGAGGATCGACTCCATCGTGTCCTCGACGCTGTTTATGAAGCACGCCGAGATTTGAGGCTTGCTTGTGGCGACGCCGAGGTTGAACCACACCGGGCTGTTGAAGCTCATCTTCTGATGGAGCAACAGGTGCGTCAGCTCATCCTGGAACGCCTGGGCATCCGTCTCGGTGGCGAAGTAGCCGCCCTCGCGGCCCCATTTGCCGATGGTGTCCGCAACCCGCGAGATCATCTGCTTGACACTGGTCTCGCGACCCGGCGTGCCCAGCTTGCCGCGGAAATACTTGCTGACCACGACGTTTGTGGCCATCTGTGACCAGAACGTGGGAATCTCGCAGTCCTTCTGCTCGAAAACGCTCTCGCCCTTCTCGTTGCCGATGGCAGCCGTCCGGGTTTCCCAGGTGACCTCGTCGAAGGGATGCACACCCTCATGGGTGAAGCGCCGCTCGACGTGAATGCCGCCGCCCTCAACTTCAACTTTGGCGCTCACGCGTGCCTGTGCCGTCCCGTTCCTGCGACCGATGCGACGGCCGGCCGGCGGCTCCATCGAGATGCTGTGGGAGTCGTCTGGGACGGGTTTGGAGGCGGATCGATCCACGGTCTTTCCTCTTCTAGCTGGTGGGCGCTTCATTGTGCGGAGACGTGTGCAGGACCGCGCCCTGGCGACCTCGAGCCCCAATCTCCGAGTACTGAGATCACTCTAATGATCCCATATCTTGGGGCTCAGCCGTCCGGGAGCCCCCATATCTTGCGAGTCGAGCGGGCTGGCGTCAAGGGGGTATGCGGTCCGAGTTTCGTCCGTGAGTATGGACCGATGCAGCTCCGGGACCTCGATGCGCATGGCCACTCTCCGATCGCCGGCGAGCAGCAGGAATTCGCCCCGAGATGCGGTTTCGAGGAAGCCTCGCTGCGCCGTGGTGAGACCGAACGCATGCTCCATTCGCGCCGTCTCGGCAGCCCGATGACCGCCCAGGAGCACGACCGCGCAATTGGTCGCGATGACGCTGCCCTCATCCGTGCCGAGGAGGTCCTGCGCGTTCTGCGTGGCCACGACCAGTGACGCGCTGTATTTGCGACAGCGCCGTGCAAGCTGCACGAGGAGATCGCGAAGCGGCCGATGGACGCAGAGCGCACCAACCTCGTCGAAAACGATATGGCGGCGCCGGCGGTCACTTCGAACGAGCTCCCACAACCATCGCGCGACGATCAGCGTTGCGGCGGCCACATGCTCGGGTGGCATGTCGCGCAGCGAGATGGCGCAGACGCCGGAGTTGACCTCGAGCGACGTGGGTCGGTTGAAGAGCGCGCCGAGGCCCCCGGTGCAGAATCGGCGCACCACCATGGCGACGGGGCGTGCCTCCACCTCGAGCATTGGAAGACAGTCCTCGAGGAGCGGCGTGCGATGTTCGCTGAACGCATGCCGGAGGGCATCGCGGGCTGCCGCATCGACGACGGCCCGCTCCACATCGCCCAGGCGATCGCCGCAGAGCACGGTGACGAGATCGACAACCGCCGCGATCGTCTCCTCGGCATCGTCGACGGCGCCCTCGAACACGTTGACGGCCGCATCGGTCCCGGGCGCCAGCTCGAGGTACCGGCCGCCGAGCGCGGTCACGAGGCCGCGATATTCGCCTTCAGGGTCGATGATCACGGAGTTCACACCCGCGACCGCGGCCTCGAGCACGAGCGTGCCGATGGCGAAGCTCTTGCCGTGGCCGGATGCCGCGAAGACGGCGACGTTCGGATTGGGATGACGCGTGGTGTCGAACGGCGCGACACGCACCGGCAGCCCCGATCGCGTGGCCGCCCCGATCCGGTAACCGTCGCGGTCCGAGCACCCCGCCTCGACCCACGGGATGCAGGTCGCCGCAGCCGTCGAATCGACGAGCTTCGACGCGCGCAGGGCCTGGACGCCCAGGGGCAGCGTGCTGACGTGCGCGGCACGGTGCCGGAAGTGGGTGACCTCGACGCCGATCAGCGCTGACGCGAATCCGAGGCGCAATGCGTCGCTGCGCGCCTGCAGAACATCGATCGAGTGCGCGCGGGCGGTGGCGATCACTGAGAGATGGAGCGGCCGCCCGAGGTTTCGAGCGAGACGTTCGCGAAGTGCGGTAGCGGCATCGAGCCCGATATCGACGTGCACGTCGCCGAGCGCTCCGCGCTCGACCTCGAGCATGCGGTGCGCCGAGAAGTCGCGCAGGCGGCGATTGAGACGGCCCAGCGCATCACCGAGTGGCGCCGGCTCGAGGTGGATGGCGATATCTGCTTCGGCCTGCACGCCGAGGAGCGGCGCGAGCCATCCCGGGCTGACGGGATGCCCGGGAAGTCGTTGCAGCGTATGGCCGCGGATCACGCGGTCGCCGACGTCTGCGTGCTCTCGATGCTCGGACCACGTGGTCGCGGCCATGTCGTCGAATCCGTCGGTCACCGCTGCGATCAGGGCGTCGCCTTCGAGGCGATGCGCGCCAACCCCGAGTGCGCCCAGACGATCGCAGGCTTGCGCGCATGCCGAGCCGAGTGCCGCGGATGTCTGCGCCGAGAGGATCACGAAGACCTGACGCGTGTGCCGCTCGCCGTCGCGGATCTGATCCGCCCAGTACGTGCGCATCGCATCGTCGAGGCGCGAGTGCTCGCCCTCGGCAGCCGGGTCGGTAGCATCTTCGAGCCGTCGGACCCGGATCAGCAATTGCATCGGGCGCTCGAGGGTATGGCACATGCGCGCGAACGCGGCGGCCGCTGCGGCCTTGCGTGCCGGGTCGAGCGCGTCGATGTCGAGATCGGCGGTGGCGAGGACGGCAGAGAGCCGTCCAGCGCGCTCGCAGCAATCGGCGCGGATGACGATGCGGTCGTCGATTGGCGCTCGACGAAGGGCGGCGCTGACGACCGCTCCGAGACTCAGGCCGGCCACGAGGAGCGGAGCTCGCTGCCGACCCGGCGCGCCAGACGGCGGAGCGCGATCGCCGCAGGACCTGTCTCGTCGAGCCCGACGAGGCGATGCGCATTCTCCGCGGTGACCACCGCGTCGTCGTCGGGGATGTCGCCGATCAGCTGACCACCCAGGTCAGCCATCGGTTCGCTCAGATCGGTGCCCGGACGCGAGCGATTGACGATGTACCGAAGCTGCTGGCGGAGACCGAGGCGGCGAAGCGCCTCCGTGCTCCGGTATGCGTCGTGCACGCCGCCCGCGGTGGGGACGACAACGATGAAGACGTCATCGCAGGCGCAGAGTGCGGTGGTGGTCAGGGGGTTGAGGTCCGGGCACACGTCGAGCACCACGAGGTCGAAGCCCTCCATGTCCAGGTCGCGCAGCACCTCCCGCAGCAGCGCGGGAGTCACCGGCCATTCGGGATTCACCGCGCGCTGGGGACCGAGCAGGACGCGTGCGCCCGACGCGTGGGTCGCCATGAAGTCGATGACGCTGCGATCGTCCGGCGGCGCGAGCGCGAAGTCGAGCAGCGTCCGTTCGGGCGTGCCGAGGCGGATGGCGACACTCGGGCTCCGCAGGTCGAGATCGACAAGGGCGACGCGCGGGGCCGGGCGCTCGTCGCTCCGGCTGGAGGCGATGAGGCAGGTGAGCTCGGTGGCGAGCGTGCTGCGACCCGTGCCGCCGCGCAGTGAGAAGAAGGTCACGCGCCGCGCGCCCTCCGCGCGGGTCAGTGGGCGAGGGATCGCCACGCCCGCGGCGGTCGCTGCCGGAGACGATGGCGCCGAACCCGGGTTGCCCTTTCGACGTGTGCCGGGCGGCGTGTCCGGAGGCGGCGCCGGCGCTGTCCGGCTGCTGCCGAACAGCTCGAGCACCTGCGACGGATCGGGTTCGGCTCCTTGAGACGACGCGTTCGCAGGCGTCGGAGTCGCGAGCTCCCACCGGGTCGTCCCGCGACGTGGTCGCATCCAGAAGAGCCCGGCAAAGACCGCCCAGTCGAGGGCGGGACGCCCGGCGACGCGAAGCCATCCGAGCCCGGCCGCCGCAACCGCGATCGTCACCGCAATCGGGTCCACGACGGCCGGAGGCAATGGCGATCGAACCAGCGAATACGCCGCCAACGCTCCTCCCATGACCACCGCGAGTTGCCCAGCGCCGAGCCCGAAGGCCAGCGTGTCCGGTCGGTCGAAGCCGTCGGCGAACTCGATCTGATCCATGCCGCCACTCCACTGTATGCGCTCGCAGAATGACAGTATCGTAGGGTCCGGTCACCTCAATGGCGCGGACAAATGGCTGCTCCTCGCCGACGCATAATCGACACCGGTGTCAATGTCGGTCCAGGCCCGGTGGAGGTGGTCATGGCAGCGGTCGTCGAGCCAGACGTAGCGACGTATCAGCAGTACATCGACGGCGAATGGGCCGGCGCCGAAGACGGCGGCACGTACCCGGTGATCAACCCGTCCACCGAAGAGGTCATGGCCATGGCACCGGCCAGCTCCCGAACGGATGCCCGACGGGCGGTGGCGGCTGCACGCAGGTCATTCGACGCGGGCGAGTGGCGTCTCAAATCGCAGCTGCAGCGCACGCAGATCATGTTCCAGATCGCGGAGCATCTCCAGGAGGTCTCCGACGACTGGGGGCTGCTGGAATCGCAGAACGCGGGTGCGGCGTTGCGCAAGACGTCCGTGGTCGACGTGCCGCTCGCCATCGAGTGGTTCCGGAGCATGGCCGAGCAGGCGCTCGGCGTGCCCTGGTACGAGCCACTGCCCTGGATCGATTCGCCATACGTTTCCTGGAATTTCGTGCAGCGCGAGCCGGTCGGCGTCTGCGCCGGGATCATCCCCTGGAATTACCCGCTGATCTTCGCGATGTGGAAGATCGCCCCCGCGCTCGCGATGGGCAACTCGATCGTGCTCAAGCCGGCGCCGCAGACGCCGCTCAGCGCACTCGCCGTCGCGCGCGCCATCGACGAGACTGGGTTGCTCCCTCGGGGCGTGCTCAACGTGGTGACCGGTGACAGTGTCGACGCCGGCATCGAGCTCGTCGAGAATCCCGGGGTCGACAAGGTTGCCTTCACCGGCTCCACGGCGACCGGCCGCAAGATCCTGGCCGCCGCCGCACCCACCATCAAGAAGGTCACGCTCGAGCTCGGCGGTAAGTCGGCGAACATCGTCTGTCCCGACGCCGACCTCGACATCGCCGTCGACGGCGCGCTGTTCGGCACCTTCTTCCACCAGGGCCAGATGTGCGAATCCGGCACTCGTCTTTTCGTCCATGACGACATCTACGACACGTTCGTCGATCGCCTCGTCGACGGTGCCGCGTCGCTGCGCGTCGGTGATGCCGCCGACTTCGATACGCAGGTCGGTCCGGTGATCAGCCGCGCCCAGTACGAACTGATCCTGTCCGCAGTCGACCGCGCGAAGCAGGAGGGCGCGACCGTCGCGTGCGGTGGCGGACGCGCGCCCAACACGGGCGATCGCGGCTTCTTCATCCAGCCGACCGTGCTGACCGACGTGAGTCCCAACTCGCACGCCGGCACCGAGGAGATCTTCGGACCGGTGCTGGCGGTGCAGCGCTGGAGCGATCTCGGCGAGGTGATCCAGCGCGCCAACCGGACGATCTACGGCCTTGCCGGCGGGGTGTGGTCGCGGGATACGCGCGGCGCCATCGAGATCGCCAAGCAGTTGCGCACCGGGACCGTCTGGATCAACGACTGGCACCTGCTCAATCCACTCGCGCCGTTTGGCGGCTACAAGCAGAGCGGTATCGGTCGCGAGCACGGGCGCGAGGGATTGCTCGCGTATACCGAGGTGAAGCACATCCACGTCGACCAGGGCGTCCCCCGGAGCGAACGCTACTTCTGGGACGTGCTGCTCGGCTGAGCTGCGAGATCGTCGACGAAGGATGCGATCGCCGCGGCGACCTCCGCGGGTCGCTGCACCGGCAGATCGTGGACGCCGTCGATCCATACGAACCGGGCGCGATCGCCGGCCGCCTCCTGCGCCCTGGCGATCGACCGCACCTTTGGCGAGTCCTCCGACGACGGTGACCCCGCCGGGATGAAGAGCATCGGGCAACGCACCTGCGCCATCAGCTCGAAGCCGTTGGCATCGAAGAGGTGGTGGGCAATCTCCATGTGGTGCTCGAGCGACAGCCGCGGGCGGAGCGTCCCGGCGCCGCTCCCGTCATCCTCGAAATTGCCGCCGAGTATCTCCGCGGCGGTGTCGGGGTCCGATCCGTCGCGCAGCGGGGACGAGTCCATCCAGGCGCGCAGCGTCGCCGGGGTGATGCCCTGGAGCGCCGGCGGCCGCATGGTCTGCTCGGCCATCTCCCAGTTCGGCCCGAAGTACGCCTTGAGATCGCCTGCCCCGCCGTCGATGCAGACCACGCCGAGCGTCAGCGCCGGGTAGGCCAGCGCGAAGGAGAGCGCGACAGTCGCGCCCCAGCTGTGCCCGACCACCACCACGGGCTCGGGGTGATGGAGCGCCGCGAGCAGGCCCTCGAGATCGCGCGACACCGTTTCGAAGTCATAGCCGCCCTCGGGGCGATCGCTCTTGCCATGGCCCGGCAGGTCGACCGCGATCACCCGATGGGCGGGCACCAGGCGGTCGGCGACCAGGTCCCACCAGCGCGCGTTGCTTGCGAGGCCGTGCAGAGCGAGCAACGCGGGCTCACCACCGTCGTGGTCGCGAACCGACAGAGCGAGACGAGGTGTGTCGACGTGGTACTCGGCGATGGCGTGGGTCACGGTCTCGGGATTGTCGCCGGAGACGCCTTCGAAAGGACTGTCCCGGTAGCATGGGCCTGGCGGGCAGGCCCCGCTCGGCCTGTGATGGAGTCGAGCTTTGTCGGCAATCGAGCCGTACACACGCAGGATCCTCGGGGGCGTCCAGCCGATCATCGTCGCCAACCGGGCGCCGCTGGTCCTGCACCAGGCGGACCCCTACCGCGGCACGTCGGAGCGCTTGGTCAAGGGCGCCGGCGGACTGGTCACGGCGATGACCTCGCTCGCATCCGCCACCGACGCGGTCTGGGTCGCGCTGGCGCGCGACAGCTCTGACCGGCTGCTGGCCGAACGGGGCGACCCGGCGGAGCTGACCACCGACGACGGCACCACCATCAAGGTCGCCTTCGTCGAGCCGACCGGCGAGGCATACGACCTCTACTACAACGTCATCGCCAACCCGCTGCTCTGGTTCATCCAGCACTACCTCTGGGATCTGGCGCGCGAACCGGTCGTCGACGAGACCATCCACCGAGCGTGGCGCGACGGCTACATGAACGTGAACCAGCTGGTCGCGAAGCGTGTCATCGCCGAGGTCGAGCGCTCGGACAAGCCGGCGGTCGTCTTCGTGCAGGACTACCAGATGTACTGCGTGCCCGGCCTGATCCGCGAACGGCGGCCCGACGTGCGCATCCAGCATTTCGTACACATCCCCTGGCCGACGCCGCAGTACTGGACGGTGCTGCCACGACACATACGCGATGCGATCGTGCACGGCCTGCTGGGTGCCGACATCATCGGGTTTCAGACGTCACGCGATGTGCGGAATTTCCTGATGACATGCGAGCAGAACCTCGGGCTCACCGTCGACCATCGCGAGCGCACCGTGTTCGCCGAGGGCCGCGCGGTGTGGGTACGCAACTACCCCATCAGCGTCGATCCGAAGACATTCCTCCAGCATTCCGAACAACCCGCGGTGATCGCCGAGATCGAGCGTATCGAGCAATGGCGGCCGAAGTACCTCATCCTCCGCGTCGACCGTACGGATCTCAGCAAGAACATCGTGCGCGGGTTCCTCGCCTATGAGCGCATGCTCGAGGCGCATCCGGAGCTGACCGGCGACGTCCTCTTCTGGGCATTCCTGCAGCCGAGCCGGCAGGACATCGACGACTACCGCGCCTACCTGGGGAGCGTGTTGCGCGTTGCAGCGCGCATCAATCGCGAATACAGCCGCGGTGGCTGGACGCCGATTCGCGTCGAGATCGAGGACAACATGGAGCGCGCGATTGCGGGATACCGCATCTTCGACGTCCTCCTCGTCAATCCGATCTACGACGGAATGAACCTCGTCGCGAAGGAGGGCCCGCTCGTCAATCAGCGCGACGGTGTCCTGGTGCTCAGCGAGAACGCGGGGTCGCATGAGGAGCTCGGGGAATGGGCCATCACCGTCAATCCGTTCGACATCGACGAGACCGCAGAGGCGCTGTACCTGGGACTGACAATGGATGATGGTCAGAAGAAGGCCCGGCAGGCCAAGATTCGCGACGTGGTGCGGACCAACGACATCACACGCTGGATCTCGCTCCAGCTCCAGGACCTCCGCGAGCTGATCGGCTAGCGATCACCCTGCGGGGTCGAATCTCGAGGTCAGTGGTTGAAGCCGGCGAACCCCGCGATGAACAGCCAGCCCACGACAGCGAAGACGCCGACCCAGAGAGAGATCCACGCGCGGCCGGTCGCGAAGCGACGGCTGCGGCGGAGGTAGCGGCGGCGCACCGCGAGGTCGGCGGACCCGTCGGGACCGCCGCGGGGGAGTCGTCGTAGAGGGCTGAGTTCCGCCATGTGCTCTTTCCAACGGGGTGGGCAGGGATCCGGTTACGCCCCCCGCGAGTACGCGCAAGTATCATGCAACCCTGCGAGTTTGGGTGAGCTTGCGGGCGAATGCGCCGCACTGCAGTGTCGCGTTGAGCTCCCGATCGAATGTCTGGAGGTACTGTGGCCGGCAACGCGCCTGAGAGCGTCGACCCCATCTCGCTGGCGCGTCAGGTGGTCGAGGACGCCATCAAGCTGGTCCGCGCCGAGATCGCCCTCGTCGGCGCCGAGTTGAAGCGGGCAATCATCCAATTGGTGATTGCGGCCGGGATGATTCTCGCTGCGTCCGTCTTCCTGCTGATTGGGGTGATCGAGGCATTGGGGGCGCTGCCGTCCGGGCTCGGCATCCTCGGAGCCGAGTGGGTGCGCTGGCTCGTGCTTGGCGGGGTCTTCCTGGTCCTCGCAGCGGTGCTCATCTATATCGGCCAATCCAAGGCGCGAAAGGCGATCAAGCGAGGGCGGCAGCACATCGAAAGCACGTTGAAGGAGGATGCCGAGTGGCTCCGGGAACTGACGAAGCGCAGCGTCAAAGGGAGCTGAGCAAGGCGGCGCTGGCTACCAGCGCAGGCCGGTTGGAGGAGCGCGTTCGCGCCGAACTCGACTGGAAGGCACGCCTGCGCCGCGATGGTCCGCGGTATGCGGCCATTGCGGGCGGGGCGGTGGTTCTGATCGGTGCGATCGTGCTGATTCGTTCGCGTCTCCGGGGCGACAGCGCCGAAGAGGAGACCGCCCCGGCGACGCTCGACGAGCTCGTGGCCGAGCTTCAGGCGCTGCGTAAGGAGGTCAGGAAGGGCGGGGACAAGACTCCCGTCTGGCAGAAGGTCGTGCTGCGCGGCGTGAGTGCCGCTGCGTCGGCCGGTGGCGCGTACGCGGCGAAACGCCTGGTCGACCGCCAGGAGGCTAGGGCCGGGGCCTGACCGCGATCGTGATCCGGCCGATGGCGCAGAGGGCGCCGTCGTCGTTGGTGATATCGACGTCCCAGATCCAGGTGGTCCGCCCTCGGTGTCGGGGCGTGGCCTCGGCGTGGATAGTGCCGGTGCTGATCGGCCGCAGGAAGCTCATGTTGTTGGACATCCCGACGGCGATGTTGCCGGCGTCGCGTACGCCGATATAGGTGCCGACCGAGGTGATCGTTTCGGCCATGGCGCAGAAGACGCCACCGTGGACGATCCCGAACGGCTGGAGCACCTTGGGGGTGACCAGGCACGTGGCGGTCATGCGTTCCGAGGAGGTCTCTCCGAACTCGAGCCCGTACAGGGCGTCGAAGACCATGTCCTGTGCAGGATCGAGGCTCGCCATACGGCGGGGAAGTGTCGCAGAGCCCGGGCCCGGCCCGGCGTCAGCGCTTGACGAGCAGCTCGGTGAGTGCGCCTTCGTGCGCGGAGAGCAACGAGTGAAGCTCGAGCATCTCGTCACCGGTGATGGGGTCGGCGACGTCCGGGACGCCCTCATCGATGGCGGGCACCTTGTTCTCCTCGGCCTCGGTCTGGAAGATGATCTGAAGGAGGTTCTCGTCGTTGCAGGACGCGCAGGTCACCCGGACCAGTGCGCGGTTGCCCTGCTGGGCGAGCACATTGATCCCGCAGTCGGCCATGTTCTCGCCACACGCCGAGCAGCGATAGCGCCGGGCCTGAAAGCGGAGCAACTCGAGCAGATCCATCACTGTCCAGTATAGGCCGCGTGCCGAGGCGGCAAAACAAGGGTCTCGGGGGGCGTCCGGTACACTCGATGGCCTCCGCTGGGGAGTGGCCAAGTGGTAAGGCAGCTGATTCTGGATCAGCCAATCAGAGGTTCGAATCCTCTCTCCCCAGTTCAATCACCCTATTCGTACCGGCGCGGCGAACACGGATGACCGGCTAGCATCCGCGCAGATGAAGGGTTACGTGACCTCGTGCTACTGGACCAGCGGGGTTGTGCGCTCGCAGTCCCAGCCGTCCGGCATGGAGGTACACGTCCTGCGGTGACTGAACGGCTCGACCGCCGGTTGGTGGCGGTGATGTTCACCGATGTGGTCGGGTACACCGCTTTGATGCAGCACGATGAGCAAGCGGCGGTCGACACTCGCGATCGCTACATGAGCGCCGTACAGCGGCATCACGACGCCTGCCAGGGCACGATCGTCCAGCGACTCGGCGACGGCACGATGAGCATGTTCCCGAGCGCTCTGGATGCGGTGCTGGCCGCAGTCGGGTTACAGGCAGAACTGAATTCAAACGGCATCGCAGCTCGCATCGGCATCCATGTCGGCGACGTGGTCGTCGAGCGCGAGCGTCTCACCGGCGACGCGGTGAACATCGCTGCTCGGATCGAATCGTTCGCGGTGCCAGGTGGCGTGATGCTGTCCAACTCGGCGTCCGAGCAGGTCAGGAATCGGAGCGACGTGAACGTGGTGTCGATGGGGCGGTTCCGACTCAAGAATGTCGGTCGTCCCTTCGAGATCTTCGCTGTGGCGGCGGATGGGGTCGTCGTGCCGGACGCACACGCGCTCGAGGGCAAGGGCGACCGGTACGCGGGCCTGCCGAGCAATTTGCCCGAGGCAATCACGCGGATCATCGGGCGCGGGGCGGACCTTGCATCGCTCATCGAGCTGGTGCGCAAGCATCGGGTGGTCACGATCACCGGTCCTGGCGGCGTTGGCAAGACCCGGATGCTGATCGAGCTCGGGCGCCAGCTCGCCTCGGAGTTCCTGGAGGGGATTGCCTTCGTCACCTTCGCCGACGTCGCAGAGCCCGAGTCCGTCGTACCCGCACTCGCGGATGCCCTGGACGTGAAGGAGGCCGAAGGACGCACCTTGATCGACGGCGTCGTGGCGCTGATCGGCGACACGACGCCGCTGCTGCTGCTCGACAACATGGAGCAGGTCGTGGCCGCGGCTCCGCACGTGGCAGAGCTGGTCGAGCGCTGTCCCGGTCTTCGCATCGTCACAACGAGCAGAACACCGCTTCGGATCGCCGCCGAGCGTGACTACACCCTCGCGCCCCTGGCCGTCCCATCGTTCTCCAACTCAACATCGACGGAATCGCTGCTGGCATGTGCGGCCGTCGCCCTGTTCGTCGAGCGGGCTCAGACGATTCGCGGCTCGTTCGAGCTGACATCTGCAAACGCAGAGGCCGTCGCCGCCATCTGCCGACGCCTCGATGGGCTCCCGTTGGCGCTCGAGCTTGCGGCCGCGCGGCTGCGGCTGCTCGGTCCGGAGGCATTGCTCGAGCGGCTGAACCATGCACTCGAGGTGCTCACGTCGGGGACGCGCGACGCTCCGCGCCGGCAGCAGACGCTGCGCGCCACCATCGAGTGGAGCCACTCGCTGTTGAGCGAGTCCGAGCAGCGTCTGTTCCGGCGCATGGCCGTGTTCCCCGGCGGGGGCACGGTCGGCGACCTGGAAGCGGTCTGCGCTGATCCGGAGCAGAGCGTCCTCGACGACGTCGAGTCGCTCGTCGACAAAGCGCTCGTGCAGATTGATGGCCAGGATGAACGGCTTCGGATGCTGCAGACGATCCGTGAGTACGCCCGCGAGCGATTGGAGCAGTCGGGCGAGAGCGACACGCTGGCGCTGCGGCACGCACGACGATATGCCGAGCGAACGAACGAGATCCGCATCGGGGTGGAGGGTAGCGATCAGGTTCGTTCCGTCGAGCGCGGCATCGGCGACGACGTGAACATCGTGGCTGCGCTCGACACCCTGCTCGCCGCAGCGCGGAACCACGACGCTGTCGCATGTGAGTCGGGGCTTCGAATGTGCGGCGACCTGTTTCTGTATTGGCACATACGTGGCAAGAACCTCACCGCCCGCGAGTATGCGCAGTCGTTCCTCGATGCCGACTCGATTGAGGCTCCGGATGCGGGGCGGGCTGGCGCCCTGCTCACAGCCGGGCTTGCGTCCTGGACGCTGGGTCAGTTCGAGCGGTCAAACGATGAACTGCTCAGGGCGTACACCGTCGGCGAGGAGGCGAACGCGACTCGCGAGGTGTGCTGCGCGGCATGGATGGCGGGGCTTGCACAGATCGGGTTCGACCTCGACGCCGGCTTCGCATGGGCGAGCAAGTGCATTGAACGCAGCCGAGCCACCGGCTTCCCCTGGGGCGAAGGCATGGGGTTGACCGTCGAGGGCATCCTCCACAGCGTGGCGGGTGACGTCGACGCCGCACATGCGAGGTACCTGGAGGCGCTCGAGATCCAGAGCCGGATCGGGGATCAGGAGGGGTCCGGTCTGTCGCTCGGCGGCCTCGCCCAACTGGCGTCGATCCGCGGCGATCTCGTCGATGCGCTGGCTCTCTACCGCCAATCCCTTTCGGCGTTCGAGGCCATCGGGGACCGTGCCGAGGAGGCGCGGATCCTCTCCGAGATGGCATGGGCGCATCTGCAGCACGGCGACACCGAGCTTGGCGCGCGCGTTCTTCTTCGACTCCGTGCGTGCGTATTCGGATATCGCCAGCGTGCGTGGGGTCGGGCTCTCACTGGTGGGGCTGGCGGCAACGGAAGCCGTCGAACACCGGCCGTATGACGCCGTGCGAATCGCCGCCGCCGCGGAGGTCTACGCCCAGCAGGAAGGCATCGTCAACGTCTATTCGGACGAGACGCCTGGACAGCAGTTCGTCGAGGAGGCGCGCTCGGCACTGACGGCCGATCAGCTCGACCGTGCGACGCGGGAGGGACGCAAGCTCACCATCAAGGAGGCGCTCGACCTCGCCCGAGCTGCCGAACCGGTCACGGCGAAGTCAACCGGCGCCCGCTGACACGTTGCGGTCTCCTGGAGTCCCTCGCGGCCGCGTCGCGTGGATCAGTCGATGGACAGGAGCGGGGTGCCCGGGTCAGGCCGCCTGCGGGAGTTCGGCACCCGCGCGGCGCAGGGGCTGGACGTAGGGTGGAGAATTTGGCATTAGCCAATCGAGGCTGTGAGCGCTCGACCTAACGGTCGTTGCTTTCGTCCTCGGGTCGGAGCCACATACCGATGAGGGAGGGCTCGAGCGCCCTCCCTCATCGGGTTCGGCTCAGCCGCAGGTGAACATCACGGGTGCACCGGAGAGGCCCGTCGACGTGTCGAGGAAGTCGAAAGCCGACCACGCATAGCAACCCGTGACCATGGTCACCTTGACGGACTTTCCGACACCAAGCGTGCCACTTGAGGGCGTCACAGTGTCGGTACCGCTCGGGGTTCCGACGACCGCCCACGTTACTGCCGCCCCATTAGAGGTTTTAGGGTTGGACAACGTCACATGACAGGTCACCACGTCGCCAGTTGGACCACTCTCCACGCACCCCCCGGGTCCGTCTCCCGGAGTGCTGACGAAGTTTGTGCTGGCCTTTAGTGATCCGTGTGGGGTCGCATTGGACGCGGCGAGGCCAGCGACGGCGGATCCAACCAACAGCGCCGTGGTCGCGGACGCGCCCGCGATAGCAAGATACAGTCGAATACTCATGGTTCTCCTAACTTCTCAGAACGAGCAAATAACCCAGGTTGTAACAGTCCAATTGGCGGGGCCATTTGGGTACTGGTAGCCGTTGGCCTGGTAGTACGAATACCATCCGGTAGCGTCCGTTCCGCCCAATGTCCCAATGTTGTGTGGCTGTGATTCCTCCAACGTGAAGCCAGCTCCGGCTGTGCCGTCAGATGGGACATTGGCAAGACTTGAGCCTCCACCAACCGCATAGCTCTCGCCCGAACTTGGACACAGCGCGATCGACCATTGGTATGTCCCGCCCGGGACGCCGTTCCCGCCCGAACCCCCGCTCATGGTGGTGCTGGTAACCACCACATCCCCCGACGCGCTCGCCGGGGGTCCTGTAGGCCCGGGAGGGCCTTGCGGTCCAGAGGGTCCTTGAGCACCGGTTGCACCGGGGACGCCCTGGGCATTGATCGTTACCTGGACCGTCCCGCTGGGACACTTACCCTTGGCCTCGACCGTGAGCACATCTTTCGGATTCGAGCACGCCGTGTAGGGTCCGGGTGGGGTTGTCACCGCGGTGGCCGCGAACGCCGCTGCTGGGATGAGCGCTGCGAGCGCAACGAGACCCGCCAACGTGCGAGGCTTTGTCAAGAGCACCTTGCGTGGAGTTGTGTTCATTGCTTAGTTCTCGTCCTCCCACATGTCGGTAAATCCCTGACCCTTTGGCCCGAGAACAGTCGGCAACGCCAGTACGTTCTGACTCGAGTCCCAGACCGCGATCGGGTAGTTAACCAACCCGCTGATGGCGAGCTTCTTGCCTCCAGCAGTCGCGAAGCACGCGGAGAACCCCAGCTTGTTACCGGGAGCGTTCCACTCCGGGAGATTGCCCTGGGTGATGTTGTTAAAGGGCACTTCAGCGATCCACTCCGCAGATTGGCGCTGACAACCGGGCGCGCACGCCTCGGAGACGGTTCTGGTCTGTTTGTGCCCTTTGTTCAGATCAGCGACCGTGATCTTGAACTTGCCGCTGATGTATGCGACCGTTGCCTGCATCTGGTCACCCGGATAGACCTGATAGAGGGATGTGATCACGCCACCGGGCTCGATGAACCAGTAGGCCTCGTAGGTGGTCGGCTGCCCCTGGTTGCACTGAGCGAACGTGCCGCCGGACTCCTCCGTGTTGTTACCAACCTGGAAGCCGTCCATGCCCACCCAGGTCATCACCCCTTCGGTCGGCAGACCTTGGCAGGTAACGTTTGGCACCGCCCACTTTCCGGTCACAGAAGTGAACTTCGCCGTCGCAACTGCGGCGTAGCCAGACCAGTTGAAGTCGCACGTTCCGTCGCCGGGTGCGGGGCAGCCGCTGCCGGCTCGCGCCGTCGTTGAGCTCCCGGCGATAGCCGCAAGCCCCAGCGTCGCGACCGCAAGGGCGATTCTGATCCGTTTCACGTGTCCCCCCTTTTCGCTTTAGTATCGACAGTTCTTCGGTGGCTACGTCGTCCGGCAGGATCGACGCGCGTTCATATCAGGCAATGTGTCGTGTGATCCAGAGGCGCACCGTTCGGCAGCTCACTACTGCTCGATGAGCGTGGACGGCTCGTCGTTCGTGACGGAGTAGTCACCCTCGGCAATGCACGAGGCGCTGATGACGCAGCTGGCACCCAGAGAGGAGGTGTTGTCTTCCGCAACGAATCCGCAGCCGATATTTCCGCCTGCGTTCACCGGTCTGATCGAGACCACGAAAGGCCCATCCCCTACCGCGAACCGGCTGACAGCGCGACAGCCGAGTGTTTCGCTTCAGCTGAATAGTAGTGCGCTGCGTTGCGGCTGTGTGGCGGGAATGGCGCGATTGGGAGCATTGCCCCAAGAGGATTGGGTTCAGATTGCCAGGCGAGGTCGCGAGGCGCCTCACCCAGTTGCCCGAGACGTACGGATCTTGAACCGAAGCAACGCGGGCGACACCACTACACAACACACAGTGGCACGCCTGAGTCCGGTCGCGTTGCGTCAGTCATTCCCTACGACATCCTCCACGTCCTCGATCGTAGGTACCTCGAGTCACCCTCACGTCGGCCATCTGGCCGACGTCGGCGTCGCCTTCACCCACGATGGCACCACGCGCTGCTCGCTGTCACTCACTGCGTCAGTACGAGGTAGTCGATCGTGAGCACCGAAGCCGCGTAATCAGCCAATACGTATGAGTTCCAGGGCGAGAGCAAGACCCATGGGAATCAGAGCGACTGATGTGGCATTACTCGTTCTGATGTGCGCACCATGCCGACCCGCATCGCGGAGTTCGACACCACCACTTAACCCGACTCTCCGATCTAGCCCATCGACTGATCCGTCGCAGAGACCGACTGAGCAGGCGCGCCCGGATGCTTCAAAGTCGCTGGCCCTGGCATGCGATGACGGCAACTCATCGTCGCGTGCGAGGGGCCGAGATCGTGAACTCTGCGACGGATTTGAGTCATCGTCTCGACGGCATTCGCGGACGATAGATGCCCCTACCGTCGCAGCGGTAGGCGGACCTGGCAGTCGCCTCCCGCGCGGATCAGGCGGGGTGCGACGACTGGTAGCGGGCCACTGTGACAGCGATGATCACGGGCACGTCGACGGCGAACAACACCAGCATCAGCGAGACCACGACCAGTGGCCCACCGGCGGCGTGGTTGCGGACGAATGAGAACTCGATCATCCCCGCCGAGATAACATACGCGACCAGGGCCCAACGCACGACCAGCGAGAAGGCTGCCCACGCAAAGCCGCGCCAGCGCACGAGGAGCAGGATAGCGCTGCCCAGTAACGCGGCGCTGGCCGCGACAAGCACGATCGGAAGCGTCAGCGGCGGTCGAGTCGGGAAGTACGCCGCCATGAATACTCCGCCGACAACGACCAGAGCCAGTGACACAGTGGCGAGCTCGGCCGCGGGCGGGTATGCAGGACCCGTCGTGGCGCCCGGTGTCATGCCCTGACGGCCGACCTCGGTCATTGGGTGGCCACACGGGTCATGATCACCAGGGTCGCGATCTGCATCGCCCCAGTGATCCCGGCCGCATAGACGAAGCGCCGCATCAACCGGGCGATGAGCTCTCCGTTGGGATGGGGCTTCTTCATCTCGAACAGGACTGCGATGTTTGCGGGCTCGAGAATGCCAAGCGCGACGGTGGCCATGACGCCGACGACGACAAACGACGCCACCAGCCACCCGTGGTTTGGGTTGAGGGATTGGAGGTTACCGAGCCCAAGCGCCAGTTGGAATCCCGAGGCCAGGGTCATGAGGACAACCGTGGGCATGATGACCACCATCATCGGCATGAATCGTGCCGAGAACTCAGCGCGAGCAGGAATTGAGAGCCGCCCGAGAATCGGGCCGATGACGAACCCGACGAACAGGTCGATGCCGGTCCACAGGCCGCCGCCGACCACGTGGTAGAAGACCAGCGCCCAGAGCCAATTGCCGGCAATCGTGATGATCAGGCCGCCGACGATGACTGCGATGACAGGAAGCGCTGCGCGTGGCACGATCTGAATGGACAGCCGGGGCGGCGCGTCCCCCGGCGCCATCGCAGCTGCCGGTGCGGCCATTGCGGATCGTGTGTCCACCGGTTCTGGTTCCCTCTGCTCCGACGTGGGTGGTTGTTGCCGGTTCAAGAGCGCTGTCGACCTTAGGGTATCCGCAAGCGCAAACGGGCCGCAGCCATCGGGCGGCGGTTGACCCGTTCGACGCGACCGAGACACTCCCCCTGGATCGGTCCTCGATAAGTCGGTGCCCGATAAGAAAGGCTAGACTGCGCCGTGCCCGCCGGAGGTGCGTGCGTCGTACTGATGGCGGGGATGTCCGACCAGCGATATGGGGGAAGCAATGAAAGCTACAAGAATTATCCGATTCGTACTGGCAGCAGGACTGCTCGCCGGCGTCGGAGTCGCTCAAAACCTCGATGTGGCGGCAGCGAGCACCGGCAATCACGACAGAGGCCGGATCTTCGTGTCGCCGCAGGGGGCCTCGACCAATTCTGACGAGTCGTGTGCCACCGCCCGCTACAAAACGATTCAGTCAGCAGTGAATGCCGCCCCGAGGTGGGCCACCGTGGTCGTCTGCGAAGGCACATACAAGCAGGACGTCGTCGTGTCCTCGCCCCTCACCCTGCAGGGCCGCGACGCAACGATCAAGGGAACCGCGAAGACAAGGTTCGTGTGCGATCAACTCGGACCCATGGGCCCCGGTGTGGCTCCCTGTCTCGCCGGGCTGACCATCAGGAGCTCGCACGTCTCGGTTGAGGGTTTCACGATCACAGGCGCGATCGGCGAGGGCATCCTCGCCACTGGCACCCTGAAAGGCGGCTCGATCACCGACGTGAGCATCACGGACAACTGGGTCGCTGGTAACAACCTCGGCGGGATTCCCCCTTCTCCGAACTCGCCCTATCCGCAGTGCGCGGCGAGCGGCCAGATCCCCGGCGACTGCGGTGAGGGCATCCATCTCATGGGCGTCAGTCACTCCGTGGTGGCGCACAACCACGTCAGCGGCAACGAGGGCGGCGTCCTCCTCACGGACGAGTTCGGTCCGACGCACGGCAACCTGGTCGAAGACAACACGATCACAGCGAACCCGTTCGACTGCGGGGTGACTGCCCCTGGGCATAACCCGTTTGCGCTCGACGCAAGCGGCAATCCGCAACCCTTGGTCGCGGGCGTGTACGGCAACGTCATCCGTGGCAATCGCATCACAGACAACGGCTTGCTTGGCGAGGGTGCGGGTGTGCTGTTCGCCAACGCAGGTCCTGGTACCGCATCCTACGACAACCTCGTCGAGGACAACTACATTGTCGGTAATGAGTTGTCGGGGGTCACCATGCACGCACACACGTTGCCACCGGGATTGTTCGAGGATCTCAACGGGAACCGCATCATCGACAATGTGATCGGGCGCAACAACGTTGGCAGCCCCGTGGTCCCCGGCGATCCACTCGACGGACCGCCAGCGCAGGATTTCGTGACTACCGGCATTCTGGTTTTCTCGGGGAGCGTGCCGGTGCACGTGACCATCAGTGACAACCGGATTTCCAACGATCGGTACGGCGTGTGGCTTGGGATCAACGGCACCGTGACCGTGTCGCGGAACGACAACTCATTTCATAACGTCGACAAGCATTTCTTCACCTTCAGCTGAGCGGTCCATCACCGAGGTGATCCGTCGACCCTCGTCGGTCTTCTGGCGAGGGTCGACGGTCACGATCGGCATCAGCGGACCCGTCGAGCAGCACGTGTTGACCACGTTTGATCTCACGATCGGCGGCGGTCACGCAGCCGCTCACCTGGAGATCCGCAACTCATTGATCGCCGTTTTCGTGGGGCATCGACTGGCGACGGGTACGCATGCTTAAACGGGATGCGTCGAGCGTGCCAACTCGTCGGCATTCGAGCAATCTGTGCACGGGGGGAGGTGCGCTCTCTGGAGCGGCCAATGGGTTCGCTCGCGTATCCAGGATCCCGCGTGCTTCAGGAGGGGAAGACTCCTCCGCCGCGGTAGGAGCGGAGTGGTCGTACCATCTGCACGATCCCGAGAGTGCGTAGGTTCACTCGAGCACAGATAGAGGTTGCTCGCGTTGGTGACCTTTCTGAATGACGTCCAACTGCAGCCATCTCGGAGACCGTAGTCACTTTGCATTCGGGGCGCCGTGTCCAGGTGCCACCGTCGTAGATAGCGTCACTCACGGGTTCGCTCGTGAGGTCGGCAATTGCCCCCGCCATTCCTAGTGCCACGCTCCGGTAATGATTCTGCATCGAGCGTTCCGCTAACGGACACAACTCCCGAGAGGTGAGGCGTCTACCTCGTCCTTGACGGTTAGCTCGTCTCGTCGAGGCTGTGGGCGATCCAGCCGGGCGTTTCGACACGCACCGTCGATGCCCCGACCAGAGCCGCCAGATCAAACTCAAGGCGTTCAAGCTGTTTGGTGCCGATCTTCAGCTTCCATTTGTCGCGCAATTCGTCGAAGACGGCTTCGCCTTCGCTCAGGACTTCGAAGCCGAGCGCCGTCACCTGAAGGTGTTTGCGTCGGGCGTCAAGCGGATCGGTACGGCGTGCCACGTAGCCGCGCTCCTCGAGCACCGCGACAGTCTTTGCCGCCGCTTGCTTGGAGACCGACAGACGCCGACCCAACTCCGAAGCGCTGTCGGCGCCCCCCGAGATGGCTCGCATTGCAAAGTCATGGACCGGGCGCACGTCTTCGTACCCGCGCTTGGCGAGCTCCAAGATCGCATCGTCGACCATGACTCGAAATCCTCCGAGGAGGAGCAGTGCGAGGTCGGCGCCCGAGCGTGGCATGGAGTTGATCCTAAAGGAGACGCCTTGACAAGGTCAACCTGGTTGTCTATCATGTAGACAACCGGGTTGACGATTCCGGGGGCACGATCAAGGGAGACTCACATGACCGCAACTGCTGAGCCGGCCGCACTGGCCGGGGCCACGCACCATTACGCCAAGATCAACGGGACTGTCCTGCACTATGTGGCGGCGGGCAGCGAAGGAACTCCGGTTCTACTGGTCCACGGTTTCCCCGAGACGTGGTGGACTTTCCGCAAGCTCATCCCGCTGCTCGCTGCCAGCCACCGTGTCTATGCAGTAGACCTTCGCGGGTTCGGTGACTCTGACAACGGCTCAGGCGCCTACGACAGCAGGACATCCGCCGAGGACCTGCATCGTCTGATCGAAGAGCTCAACGTCGGCGCAGTGCACCTCACCGGCCAGGACATCAGCGGCGCGACCGTGGTGCGTCTCGCCGCTACGCACCCTGAGGACGTGCTCAGCTTCACCGCCATCGAGATGGGCCTCCCTGGATTTGGCCTCGAGATGCTGGCCGACGTCACGCACGGAGGTACCTGGCACATCGGCCTTCTTGCCGCGCCCGGGATCCCCGAGATGCTCCTCGCCGGTCGCGAGCGCGAGTTCCTCGGACAGTTCGCCTTTCCGGCCATGAGCGCCACCCCCGGAGCGATCACCGACACCGACATCGACGAGTTCGTCCGCACCTACGCCCGGCCCGATGGCTGGCGCGGAGCGATCGGCCTCTACCAGTCCATGCTCCGGGAAGGCGACGAGATCAGAACCCTTGTCGCCAGCCACAAGCTGAGCATTCCGGTGCTTGCGATCGGAGCTGGAGGCGGCGAGTTCACGCTCGCAACGATGAGCCAGATCAGCTCCGGTCCAGTCCGATCAGTGGCTCTCGAAGGTGTCGGCCACTACGCGGCCCTGGAGGCATCCGACCAGGTGGCTCATGCTCTTCTCGACTTCTTGAGCATTGTTGACGCCACCACCATTTCGAGGTAACCAGCGCTCTGCGCAGGACTCACGGGAATAGCGACAGGTCGACGGATTCCGCGAGCGCCTAATAGATGGCATTGTTGCCGGGAAGGCGGTCACCCCGCATGGAGGTCGTCGCGGATGCGCGTGGATGACATCAGGTCGCGATTGGCGCGTGTCGAGGTATACGCTTCAAGGGCTCGACCAACTGGAGGCACAACATGGGCAACAACCGCATCAGCTACGTCCCGCTCGACGAGATGGACGAACGTATGCAAGCGGAGATACACCGCTGCGCGCGTGAGGGGACGCCGCGTCCAGAGAGCTCTGCCGTACGTGCCCACGCGCCCAATGCGTTCTGGGCCTTCGCCGAACTCATGGCAGGCTCTGTTCAACAGTGGCATTTGTGATCATGCAATCAAGGAACTGTGTCGGGTGTACGTCTCGCGAACCGTGAAATGCGAATACTGCGGCAACCAGCGCTCGACCCGGGCGACGGCGCAGGGACTCGCCGCGCAGCAGTACGACGCCGTGCTCAATTTCGAGGCATCTGAGGAGTACGATCACCGGCAGAAGGCCGCGCTCGCCTATGCCGAGGCGATCAGCTGGCGATTGGAGCCGACAGATGACCTGTGGGATCGGCTGCATGGGGAGTTCTCCGAAGCGGAACTGGTCGAACTGGGTTGCTTCATTGCACTGACGCTTGGCCAGCAAAGCTGGATCCGGCTGCTCGGAATCGACCACCACGAGTACCTGGCCGGCACGGATGCGGCGATGGCGCCGGGGTTCGGTACTGCCGACGAGGTGGTCGCAAGCAAGATGGCGCCGGATTACTGGGCCGTGCCGGAGGCGCGGTAGGGCGTGTTCTCCATCAGTCATATGCGCCCGTCCTTGACCTTCATGTCGTGCATGAGCGGAGGGGAGCGATGACACGGAGTGAATGCTGCGCGACATACGGCGTCGGTTCGGTTGTCCAAGCAGCGCGATACGGCCACCCGGACGCGTAATTTCGCGACGTGGCGCGCTAAATGCGCGCGATCGTGGGCGATGCGCACGCCACGGAATTAATCGATGATCATCATCGGGATGCTGGATCAAGTAATGCCGTTGAATTCAAGAGGTACGAGCTTTGGAGGATACGCGTAGAACAGGTCGGCTAGCGCCGATGAGCTCGCTCGTGCCGCCCGACGACTGACTATCCGGGGTCTGAACCGTTACCCAACTCTTGTCATCGTCAGACGACTGAGGAGGAGTTCAGCCGTGACCCCTCGGGTGGTTACGCGCCAGCCTCCTTCTGCGGAAACCATCCAGATCTCGCCGACCAGCCTTGCTTGGGCAGTCGCACCAAGAGGCTCTGCCCCTACGTAACCGGGTTGTGACACTGCGGTAGGCCAAATGCTCGTGGCGACCGTGTTGCACTGGCTGCGCTGCCGCTCATGAACGCCACACCTGCCCGTTGATTCCCGTCCGGCCGACCGCGGCCCTCTTGTGCCTTTGCGTCCTGGCCGCGCTATCCGGCATGTCAGCACGGGCCGATGCCACACCGACTCCCAGCGGCAGTCCGAGTCCGAGCCCGACCTCCCCGCCAAGTCCTGAGGTCGTGCAGTTGCTGTCGAAGGCGCAAACACTGGAGCAGCAGATCATGGCGCTGCAGATGCAGGCTGCGCCCCTCGAGGCGCAGACCGTGCAGGCCGGGCAGCAGGCCGCCGCCGCGCAAACACAGCTGGACACGGAGCAGGTGGAGCTGGCCGCTGCCAACTCGCAGCTCGCGAAAACAACCGGGCTCATGCAGGCGGCGCAGGCAACACTGCAATCGGACCGCACCCGCCTGGGCGCGCTGATCGTCGCGAGGTACATACTCACGACCAACGGCACCGCACTCACCAGCCTGCTGCAGAGCAAGACACTCTTGGACGCACTCGACACGATGGTGAGTTACCAGCAGGTGACCGACGACATGAACACCCTGGTGCTCGATGTGCGCGCCAATACGGACCACCTTACGGAACTGCAGTCGCAGCAGCGGCATAAGGAGCAGCAGATCGCTGCTCAGGCCACCGCGGTGCAGACCCTCCAGGCGCAGGCGCTCGAGGATCAGGCTCGCTATCAGCAGCAGGCATCGCGGCTCACCGGCCGGGCAGCGACCCTGATGCACAAACTGGAGGATGTCCTCACACAACTTGCGACGGCCGAGGGTGTGCAGGCGGCGACATTGGGAGCGGCGGGAAGCGGAGCCAGGCTCGATCGATGGAGCACTGCCACCTTTCGCCTACGGCCCGCGCGTCGACGACTTCCCGTGGGGCCAGTGCACGTGGTACGTCGCATCGCTGCGCGACGTCACCTGGGGCGGTGACGCTTGGGAGTGGCTCATCGCGGCGTCGGCCCGGGGAAAGCAGGAGGGCATCATCCCGAGGGTGGGCGCTATTGTCGTCTTCGGCCCTGGCAACGGCTACAGCTCGCTCGGGCATGTCGCCTACGTGGAGTTGGTGGTGAAGCCGACCAGCTTCATCGTCGACGAGGCCAACGTCGACGGCCTGGGGATCGTCGACCAGCGACTGATCTCATCGCTCACGGACGTCGAGGGCTTCATCTACTGACGCTCAGCGGGGCTCGTCATGCCTCTGTCGGGACACAGAGGTACTGTGCGGTGCAGCTGCCTGCGCGCTGGGGTGGTGAAGATGTCAATACGACACATGTTCGCTCGGTGCGATCCACCGCAGGTACCACCCGATGAAACGTTGCCGCGCTTTGGAATTAGTCGACGATCAGCGTGGGTTGCGTGGGATCAACCGCTGCTGTTGTGTTCAACACTCCGCAAATGCCGGCGGGTATTGGCAACGGTAATTTGGCATTAGCTTGCGCCGGCACTGCCGAGGGGGCCGTAGATTCGATGTCGAGCCCGAACACAAGTCGGCCCGGAACTTGGCTCGAGCGCGGCCGCTTTTGGCGCCGTACGCGTCCGTCCGCCGGCGGCGTCTGACCGGGACATCTCCGGAAGATCCCGAAGACCGGAGAACATGGCGGTCCTGAGAATCGTCCGCCGCCTGGCCGGTTACTGAAACCAGCCCTCTACATCGAGGACGGCATTCACGTTGCCGCTGGCATTGAACAGGCGAATATACCCGGCAGGAGCAAGCTGCGACAGGCCGACCACCACCAGATTGGGGAGCACCGGACCCACGATGTTGAGGTCAGAGGCGTTCGGTCGTGGAGTCACGTCTGCTGGATATGCGATGAGGTATGTGGCGGTGGACGGGGAGACGGCGGTGAGGTTCGCAATGACGGCGACTGGACCGACCTTCGGGATGCCCCCAACACCAGCAACGACGATCGGGAGCGTTGCGCCCGCACCGAGCATGTGGCTCGAGCATGGCGTGGATGAGCCGACTCGGGTGTCACAAATCCGGGTGGGACCAATCGCCTGGAATTGGGAGCCCAGTGGGGTCGAGGTCAGGCTGGACCCAAACCATCCGTTCGCATCGAGCACGAAGTCGATGGAGCCGACGGCGTTGTAGACGCAGACATCGGTTGAAGGGCCTCCACTCGCGTCAGGTCCGAGGCTCACCATAACCCGGTTCGCCTCCGTCGCACCCCCATTGAGGTTGATGGTGGAGGTGGGGGATGCGGTTGGACACGACCCGTCAGCACGCGAAGGGAAGACGCTGAGATAGGTTGGAAGTGTCCCGCCAATGGCGGTGAGGTTCAGGACGGCTGCCTGGGCAGTACCGTCACTCGGGATGCTCGCGGGAGAACCAGAGACGCCGCTCGGGACACCGGAGACGTTCACCTTGACGACCGAGTTCGGGCCCAGCCGATGCTCGGTGCCGGTCCCTGATTGCAGACGTTGGCAGCTTGCCTCGCCCTGGTGTCACACACGCGCAAGGGCGATATCGAGTGGAACTCACCAGTAGAATCGCCACTCGGATTAGGCGCGAAATAGCCTTCTACGTCAGCCACGACGTTGACCGACCCAATCGGGTTGAAGATGTTGACGTCCCAGCTCGGTGAGGACACGCTGGTTTGCCCCAAGGTGACGGTCACGAGGTTGGGAGTCGCTGTTCCCGCGCTGAAGTTCAAGTTCGAGGCTCGAGGAAGCGCCGTGCCGGTCGGATAGATTGTCAGCAGACCGCCGGTACTACTGGACACTGCTGTCACGTTCATGACAATTGCAGTGGCTGTGGGAGGAACTTGATCGGCACCCCCTTTGAGGCCGGGCACCCCCGTGATCTGCAACGTCCTGGTCTGATTCGACATGAGCTCTCCAGCGCCACATTGCATGCAGGTTCGTGCGCGGGTGTCGAGTATGCGAAATGGCGTGACGGCGACATAGCTCGCCAAGCCCGTGAACACGTAGCCCGAATTGGCACTGAGCGTGTTCGATCCCTTGGACGTCGTGACCTTCATGAAGGCGTATCCCGCCGCGTGGGCCGGCGTGGTGATACTGAACGACGCGGTCGTGATGTCCTGTGGGGTGACCACGGTGCCGCCCAACGTGACCGTCATCGAGGCGGCGAACCCCGTGCCAGTAACCGCCAGTATCTGGCCGCCGGTTGCCGGTCCCGCAGCCGGCGCAAGCGACGTCACCACCGGGTTCGGTGGCGGAACAACCACTGGAGGACCGACGGCAACGCCCATACCGTGGAACGTCGAGAGCATGCGGGCGAACTGAGACTCCGAATACGTGTACTGATTGCCTGAGAAGACATCGAGCAACGTGATCGAATGGCCGGGGTACGTGCCGAGCACGGTGACGGCGTGCTCGTGCAGCGTATACGGAACCTTGCGTCCGTCAAACGCGGTCCAGGTGCTCGTGGAATATCCGTTGCCACTGGCGAGGCTTCGAAAATCGATCCAGACGACGACTGGATTTCCAGCCTCCACTTCGGCTTCAATGGAAGCCGTGGTCCATCCCGTATTGGCGACCTCTGTGTGACCAACCTCGGTAACCACGTTGGCAATGGGCTGGTAGTAGACGCCGTACCCGTCGCCCGGAGCGAACCCCTCGTGCCCGTTGACGTTGCCGACGAAATCCTCGTAGGGGTCGCCCCAAGTGATATGGCCTCCTGTGTCGATGGCGTTGCGGCGGTCGTCGGGAAGTTGGCCAAAGATCCAGTTCTGCAGATTCGAGGTCCCTGTGTTGACGGCGACCCTTCTCGCGATGAAGGCTGCGGCGAGCGCGGCGGCTTCACAATCCAGGTTCTTGTCTTGGACGGTGAGAAGCGGATCCAGATTCAAGGGCCCTCCACGCGTGCTCGCGGCGACTGCCAGGAGTGATGACCCTCCGAGACTCGCAACTCCAAGGCTGACCCCAATGAACAAGGCGACCAAGATGGTCCCAGTCCGACGGCGGCCATGGCATCGCATGCACCTGACGCTGCACTCGTAGCCCATCGCGTGCCGAACGAGCGGTTACGGAACTCACCGGGAAGGGCGCCGAACTAGCGATATTCGGGGTCACGAGGCACCCCCGCCATGCGTATGAGTTCGTGGTCGTGAGCACGACGATCAGGATTCAGCCAGTCGCCGGGTCCTTCGAGACGGGCACGCTCCACCCGACGCACAAGCTGCCTGTGCAACTCGAGCGGCGCGGATGCCGCCCAGTTGTGGATGAGCTGCCTCGATGTGGTCCGTGGCTAACCTCGGCAAGTCGTCGTCGTGCCCCACCCCTGTCCGGCAGCAGGGTCAACTTGGGATGACCGAGCCCATGGTCACTGTTGAGAGGGCCGCGGCATTGTGGGAGGTCACCGCCAGCCCTTCCAGCATCGCACCGGCGACGGTGAGCGTCACCGTCGATCCCGGGACCAGCTTCCACGTTGTCCCATTCGTCGAGGTGTACGCCGAGAATGTGTTCCCATTCCGTTGCACCTCGAGGTACACCGGCAACCCGCTATATGCAACGGCGGAACCAATTCGGTTGTTGTTGCCCCCCGCCGTCGTGCGGTCCTCGACCACAATGCCATTACCGGGACTCACCAGCAGCGCGTAGTCGATGGCCCCGGGCGCGGTGCTTGCACGCAGCATTACTCCGGCTTTCGCCCAAGCGTTGGTGTTTCCCTGGGTCTCGACCTCGGCACTGATGGTGCCGTTCCCCGCGAGCGTCTCATCGTCGAACTGAAACTGGTCGGCGGTGCCGTGAATATCATTGCCGGCGCCCTGAATCGTCCAGATGCCGCTATTCAGCGAGGCATTGCCCGCAAGCGCTGGGCTACCGATGTCCTGGCACGTCCACCCGCTTGGGCAAACCGGCGGCGGCGGGCCGTTGGAGGGGATGATCCGGACATTGTCGAAAACTGCGCTGGCGAGCTGATGATTCTGATGGCTGTCCTCGAAGAGGCCGATCAGCACGGGCCCGCTCATCGGCACCGTAGTCGATCCGATCAGGTGCCAGGCGCTGCCGTCGGTCGCGAACCACGAGGTAAACGTATTTCCTACGCGCTGCAGCTTCAACCACTTGTTGGGGTCGGTGAAACCGGCAAGTGTCGCCGCCGACGTGATCGCATCATCAGCGCCATTGCTGGCCTGGAGGCGAATGCCGTGTCCGACCGCCGGCGTGACCGGGTCCAGCGGCGCATCGCATCCGGCGCCCGGGTCGGTCAGTATGCAGCCGATACCGTTGATGTTGGGCGTGTTCGGACTCACGTCCGGTGTCACCAATGACGCCACTTCCGGCGAGCCGGCGGTCGTGGACTGCTTGATCATCAAACCCCCCTTCGCGTATGGGTCCGAATCGGTCTGATACCGCACTCGGGCGATGATGGTGCCGTCGCCGTTCATCGTCTGATATGTGAAGTGGAACTGCTCAGCTGCGCCGATGTTGGCGATATCGATGCCTCCGCCGTCCGAATAGAACGATGAGGTGGCTGTCGAGTAGTCCGTTTCACCCGGCATGAGGGGAGCGCCGACATCGGCGGAGGTCCAACCTGAGGGCAGCGCACTCGTCACCGGATCGAAGTCGGCCGTATAGGTGGCGGTGCCCGAGGTGCTCGTGAATTCGTCGTTCAGCGCGCTGCCGTCCGCCCACCCGGTGAATCGGTATCGCTGCCCGCCAACGATCTGCGCAGGGCCCAACCCACTGAGCACGTGCTGGACGCCAACGACGTCGGTGACGGTGTCCGGTCCCGTTTGCCGCGTGCCGTCGACAAAGAAACCGGCTCCCGCAACGCTTGAGGTGGCCGTCCACGTGGTGAGGTTCGGATGGATGTCCCGCGTCACCACCGTGGGGATGCCGGCCGAGTTCACCGCCGTGAGCGTGATGCGGTAGAACGAGCCTGGGACCTGGGATATGTCGGCTGGGATGGCAAAGGAGCCGCTGGTTTCTCCACTTATCGGTCCGAAGAAGGGATGCGCCACCTCGGCGTTATAGGAGGGCTGAGCCACCCCGTTCCTGTAGAACTCCACCCGCCACGTGTAGTCGCTCGCTGGGAGAGTCCCATCAACCGGATCCGTTGCCGTGCCGCTGAACGCCACGGTGCTCCCCGCGTCGTATGTCGCGGGCGTCGCAATGCTCGCCGACGGTGGCATCCGGCCGACAACGATGTTGGTTGTGACTACAGCGATGGAGGTCCCGTTGCTGACCGTCAGCGTTGCCGCAAACGTGCCGTTGGTGGTGTATGTGTGCGTGGGGTTGGCTGCGGTGGCGACGGGCGACCCATCCCCGAAGTTCCAGGAATAACTGAGAGCGGCGCCGTACGGATCGGACGAGCCCGCCGACGAGAACTGCACGGAGATGGGCGCCAAGCCGCCATTGGGACTCCCCGCCGCCGAGGCCGTGGGCGCGAAGGGACCGGCGGCGCTGATCTTCCAGACGTCGCCATCGTAGATCGCGGGGTAGTAGAGACTGCCGTCGGGACCCTCGATGAGGTCCGAGATCGTTCCCGTGTTGGTATCGAAGACGGTATCCGACGTCTCGGTCTGGTATGTGGGGTCGAACGTCACCGCTTCGATGTCCTGGCGGTTGTAATCGCCGAAGAAGACCGTGTGGTCGTAGGTGTTCGGAAGGGGATGACTGGTACCCGTGCCGTTGTACGCGAGAATCGCGGAACTCAGCACCGTCGGCGGGCAGATGCCCATACGCGTACGCGGGGTTGACGTATCCGCAGCTGCCGCAGCTCCCTTCGACCACCGGCCACCCGTAGTCAGCACCCGGCTGGATCAGGTCCATCTCCTCCCAGAAGCTCGACCCGGTGTCTGCGGCCATCATCCGGCCATCGGGCAGGAAGGTGAAGCGAAATGGGTTTCGAAGTCCCCACGCGTAGATCCCGGGGACTGCGCCGGCGACATCCAGGAATGGGTTATCTGCCGGCACCGTGCCGTCCAGGTTGAGGCGAATGATCTTGCCGTAGATGTTCGTGAGTGTCTGCGCGTTCCCCCACGGATATGGGTTGCCGCCGACCGACCACCAGAGCTTGCCGTCCGGTCCAACCATCACGTCGTTCCCTGGCCCGAAATTTGTCTGCTGCTGGGATCCCTGGACATACACCTTCTCGCTGGACGTGCCGGCGACCCCGGCGACGGCTGTGAATCGAGACAGCCTGGTGAACTTGTTCGCCGCCGTGTACGAGACATAGAAGTAGCCGTTGGTGGCGAAGTTCGGATCGAACGCGAGGCCTAGCAGGCCGAGTTCGGACGTCGAATCGACGGTCAAGGTGATCACCGGCGCCGGCTCGAGCACCCCATTGTGCAGGACGCGGATGGAGCCTCCCTGGCATCCGATCCACAGATCGCCATTGGGTGCAAAGGCAAGCACTACCGGGTTTGGCAAGCCGCTTGCAAGCAAGGTCTGCGTGAACCCCGCCAGGGGTTGGGGCGGTGGGCTCGAGGCTCGGGCGATGGGAGCCTCGGAGATGAAGCCGGAGAGCCCGGCCGCCAGCGCCAATGTGGCGAGAGCTGCCGCGGCGGTGCTGACTCCCAGGGCTGATCGCGTGCGTGACCAAAGGCCGCGCGGCTGCCCACCGATCCTGGCGTCCCCCATGGTCCCCTCCGGTCGCCCGCCCCTGTCTCCCTCAGATGCCGGGATTGTATGGCATCAGGCAAAGCTGCCACACTGACGGACGGCCCGCCAAAGCGATGGAGAGCGGTGCAGGGGGGAAACTGACATGCGGCGAAGGGGCTGGACACAATCTCTGGCGACCCTCGGGATTGGCTTTGCAGTTCTCACTACCGTCGGGGTCGGTATCGCATCTCCGTTTCGAGGCAGCGCGGCCGGAAACGGGTCCACCCTGGATGGCCTGAGCATATCCGTCGGGTATGCCGAGAATGTCGGAGACAGCCCGACACCATCCGCGGCGTTTCCCGTTCCGTGGAACGGGTCACCAAACACGATCTTCATCGGCAACACGAGTCCGCAGTCCGCCGAGTGCGGCTCGGTGAGCCAGTGCTACGACACCGGAGCTGTGCGCCTCGACAACCCCGGACCCAGCGGTGTCGTGGTGAGCAACGTCAGCGTCGCAGTGCGACCCGGTACAACGGGCGGTCAGACCTACAACCTCTGGGGATCGTTCACCGTGCCGGCGGGAAAGAGCGTCATCCTGGCGGCCAATCCATCCGGCGACAATCCCAAATACGACAATTTCGACAGCAGCGACACACCGCATGGCAACTGCACGCCGCTGCCTGGTGCGCCCACCGTGGCGTTCACGATCGCCGGTGTGGTGACGACACTGACCGACGCCACACACGTGATCGACACCGGCGGCATCAACTCCGGTGCGTGCCCTGCCGGCCGGAACGAGTCGATCCAGTGGCGGCGCATCGGCGCCACCGGAACCGACAACGCCACTGTGACCCTGAGCCCCAACACGGCAACGCTGTACGGCGGCCAGACGGTCACCGAGACTGCCACCGTCCTTGACGGCGGCGGCTTTGCCCTGCCCAACGCCGCGGTGACGTTCAAGGTGATCAGCGGCCCCGACGCGGGACAGAGCGGCAGCGGAACAAGCGATACCAACGGACAGGCATCGTTCTCCTACTCGGGCACGGGGCAGGGCGAGGACGTCGTCGTTGCCAGCGTTGCGACCGCCGCGAACGCATTTCTGTCGAACCAGAGCCGGGTGATGTGGACTGACAACTCCAGCAGCGGATGGAGTGGTGCCGACATCGGAAGCCCGTCACCGGCTGGGAGCCAATCCTTCTCAACCAGCACGGGAACATGGACCATCAACGGTGGCGGGGCCGGCCTCGGCGGCACCAGCGATTCGTTCGACCTTCTGTCGCAGAACCTGCCCGCGGGGACCGGTGTCACGGCACGCATCGCATCGCAGACGAGCGCAAGCACCGGGGCACAGGCCGGCCTCATCATCCGCGCGACGACGGACCCGGGTTCGCCGTTCTATGGGGCGGTCACGACACCGGGTGGTGGACTCGAAGTTCTCGACCGTGCATCGCAGGGCAGTGCGACGACACTGCTGACCACCACCGGCGGTTCGCCGCCCGAATACCTCTGGATCGCGAGCTCCGGGGCGGCGTTCACGACGTATACGTCAACGGATGGTTCCTTCTGGCAGCCGCTGACCGGATCGTCGGCGAGTCCAGCGCTCGGCTCGACGCCTCTGGTTGGCTTCGCCGTCGCATCCGACGCCAGCGCGTCGACCAGCACCGCGACGTTCGATTCCACAGCGCTGACGCTGAGCCAACCGCCGGCGCCGCTACCAATCTCGTGTCCGTCGCCCTGGATGTGTGGTGATATCGGGGCTGTGTCAGCACCCGGCACTGCCGTTGTGAGTAGCGGCGGCGCCTGGACCCTCCAGGGAGCCGGCAACGACATCAACGGCACAGCCGACCAGTTCTTCTTCGCGGCGCAGACGTTGACCGGCAACGGCAACATCAGCGCCCACGTCACGTCGCAGACCGACACCAACGCATGGGCGAAGACGGGCGTGATGCTGCGCGCGAGCACCGACCCTGGGTCGGTGGAGTATTCGGCTCTGCTCACACCCGGCAACGGCATCATCGTCGCCTATCGGAGCGCGAACGGCGGTACCACGAGCACGGTCAAGGTTGGCGGGGTAGCACCCGCGTATCTCAAGATCGCCCGCGCCGGGAGCACCTACACGGCGTACACGTCCACAGACGGGATGACGTGGACATTGATCCCGGGATCCACCAAGACGCTCACCATGCCTTCCAACGCCCTCGAAGGTCTCGCAGTGACAGCACACACCAATGCCGTGCTGGGCATCGTTGATATGGACGCTGTCGTAGTCAACGGCGCCTCGGGTCCCCCGCCGCCCACGTGCCCCACCGGATGGACGTGCCAGGACATCGGCGGCCCTGCTGTAGCGGGCAGCGCAACGTCCAGCGGCGGCACATGGACCATTGCGGGCGCGGGGAGCGATATCCACGGCACGGCCGATCAGTTCCAGTTCGATTACCAGTCGCTCGCGGGTGACGGGACTCTGAGCGCGCACGTGATCTCGCAGACGAACACCAACGCCTGGGCCAAAGCGGGGGTCATGATCCGCGCGAGCACGGATCCGGGGGCGATTGCTTACATGCTGCTCGTCACCCCGGGTGCGGGCATCGTCGTCCAGGACCGCACGGCGCAGGGAGCACAGGACAATCGGATCGACACAGTGTCCGGCACCGTCCCGGCGTACCTCAGGGTGCAGCGAAGTGGCACAACGTTTTCCGCCTACACGTCGGCCGATGGCGCGACGTGGACGCTCGTCCCAGGTTCGACCGTGACTCTCGGTATTTCCGGACCCATGCTCCAAGGGCTCGCAGTCAGCTCACACAACAGCACCGCACTCTGCAAGGTCACGATGGACGCCGTGCAGCCGAGCTGAGCTGCTGTCATCGAGCATGCACCGTGGGCTGCGTCTGCGGCCTGAATGATCGCGTCTCGTTGGGGGCGGAGGCGCGGGCTCGCCTTTGGCGCGGCCTTACGTTCAGCATCGGCCACAGCCGACCGAAGCCGGCAACTGGTACGCCTCACCACCCTGCGTGGCGATCCCGCCAAGGCCGCCGACGGTGTCCGTCACTTCGAGTCGCACGTCATCCCTGAGGTGTCGAAGCTTCAGGGGTTTCGGGCTGCCGTTCTCTTCGTCGACCGCACGACTGGCGAATCGATGGTCGTCACGGTGTGGGATGACAAGAGTGATCTCGACGCCAGCTCGCGCCAGGCCGCACCGATTCGCACCGCGGCATCGGACGTGATAGGCGCCAGCGATCCCCTCGTGGAGGGCTACGAGGTCGCGTTCGCGGAGTTGCTGAGGGCTGTAAGCAGCTAGTTGTCTCGCGACATCGTTGACAACTCTAGGCTTTGGACCGCTCTTGGTCCCCAGGGGCTCGCAGATTGTCCTCGATGTTGCCACCTTCCTGACGGCGCGCATCGATGATGGATTCAGCGAGTTGACGTTGCGCGTCGCGCCCCGCGAGATAGAGACGAAGTACCAGCATCTCAGCACGATCCGCTCGATACTGCCGCCACCAGAGCCACGCCATCAGAACTCCTCCAGGTGTTCAAGAACCGTTATTGCAGGTGCCCTGCGGCGGTCGGGTGACCGGCCGCCGGCGACGGCTGGCCCGCTGCGCTCGGCGAGCACGTCTTCCGCTGCCAAGTCCAGCATCACAAACGATCCATTAGCCGGCATGACGGGAGCATGGCGCCGAGTGACGTCTGGCAACAGTGCCGAAGGTCGCGGATGCAGAGGGACCTATGACCGCTCGGTGGGACCCGCCGGACCGCCCGCCGACGTCACCGCGTCTGTAGCGATGTACGTGCTCGCTGTAGGCGAGTGGGCTGTCGTGTCCGCTCTCGCGACCGGGGCCGGTCTGAGCCGATCGCTGCGCCTACGGTCGACCTGACCCCCGGCGCTGCAGTTGATGACATTCGGCCCTACCAATCTCGTCACACGCTGCCGAGGATGAGCTGATACGCACCAACTGGCATTGAGCATCGTGAGACAAGTAAGTTTGGAGAAGCCCAAATGAGTGCATTCCCGCAAGCCCACCTCAACACCCTCACGCGCGACGAGTGCCTCGAGCTTCTCGATCAGGTCGTCGTCGGCCGGATTGGGTACGTGACCGACGGCACTGCGATCATCCTGCCAGTCAACTTCATGGTGCTCGACGGCGACATCGTCTTCTGTACTGCCAAGGGGAGCACGCTGAATTGGTTGAGCCTGCGCGGGCGTTTATCTTTTCAGGCCGACGCGAGCAGTTGGGCGGATCGTGAGGGCTGGAGTGTGCTCATCCACGGCGTCGCTCGGGAGGTGACCGACCCGAACGAACTCGAGATCCTGCGTCGGGGCCTCATGCGCTCGTGGTTGCGTTCGCCAGCCGAACACTGGGTGAGAATCCGAATCGAAACGATATCGGGCCGTGCACTGCGTGGTGCCGTGCACGCGTCGGAGGAACTCGCGCGAACTCCAATCGTGACCGTTTGCAAGGGACAACCCGATCGCCATCCTCTGCGGACCCACGGCGGCTACCCGTAGCTTGGTGCCGCTGTCATAGGTGCCGGCGGTGCGACTGAAGCGGCCGGCGGCGTAAAGGAATAGGGCTGTTGCAACCGCCCGAAGGGGCTTGACTGTCCGGATCAAAAGGGAGCCCGGGGGGTACCGCGACGGAGCTGGACGAGCGAAGCCATCGGTATCACAGCTCAGAGCCCGCCGAGCAAGCCCCGCAGCGCGACCGTGTAAGCGTCGAGCGCCGCGCGCCCTTGCCCGGTAAGGCCGATCGACGTGCGCGACGCCGTGCCATTGCCCGTCTTCTCGCTAGTCAAGTAACCGGCGTCCTCGAGCTTGCGGACGTGCGTGATCAGGTTGCCGGGGGTCAGCCCGAGCATGTCCTGGAGGCGGGTGAACGAGAGCGCGTCGCCCTCGGGCAGCGTGGCCAGCGTCGCCACGATACGGAGGCGCGCCTGCTCATGGATGAGCGGATCCAAGGCTGCAGACGTCATGCGCGGCTGGCTGCGCGGGTCTGCCAGGCGGAGGCAACCGCGTAGCCAACCACCCCGGCAAACAGGCTGATCCCGGCAACCAGCCATGCGTCAATCGGCCCCACGAATAGCGCGACGACACCGCCAGCGACAACCGCGAGCGCGGCGCCGAACGCCGGCCAGTCGCCCTTGGTGGCAGCGATGCCCGCGATGGTCGAGCCTACGATGATCAGCGGCGCTGCGGCCGGGATCACCCCATACACGATCGCAACGCTTGCGCCGTCGTACTTGAGTGCAGTTTGAATCAGAGGGCTGCCGAGGTAGGACACGAGGATCACAATCCCCTCGACCGCGCGCTGCCTGGAAGAGGGTCCACTGACACCGGCGGCTGCCCGCCGATGGAGGGTCACGGACACGCCGGTCGCGACGGCAGCGGTGGCGTATACAAGCCCGATCACGCCAAGGCTCGGTCCGGCATACGGCTGCTGCCCAAGCACCGAGACCCACAGCGCACCGTAAGCGAGCAGGATCAGCACCCCCATCAGGGCCGTCGCGATCGGCGGGTTCATTGAGAATTGACGCCGGGCCTCGCGGCTCGTCTTCTCCAGCAGTCGCGCGGCAGCCAGTGGGTCGAACGCACCGCCGCTGTCGGCGATCGCGGTTTGCTCCATGTCAGGGGTGTCGGTCATGGCTGGGTACCTCGTGGTTGGCTTTGTGCCACAAAGCTACTACGCTTTGTCATGCAAAGTCAAGCCCAAGGGGTCTCGGATCATCCCGGCCAGGTCCGCGGTCCGATGGGATGAAAGGTCACGCGTCGGCACGATATCGACGAGCACCCCTACTCGCTGAGGCTCGTCATGTTGCACGCCTTCACAACCGGCTATGACTGACACCTGGCGAGGTACGTCCGACGGCGGGGCTATGAACGCGACCTCGCCGTGGATTTAGCAGCCCGAGCCGACGGTCGCGAATGCGACCGGCTGCGCTCCCGCTTCGTGGGTGGCTTGCGCACGAAAAGACTTGCGACCGCACCGAGCAGTGCCATGAGCACATCGTTGTAGGCGCGGTACAACAGGCCCGCTGCGGCGCCCACCGCAGGGGGGACGCCATTGGCGATCATGAGCACGGTCAACAGTCCCTCGAAGACGCCGAGGCCGCCGGGAAGAAAGCTCAGTGCTGAAAGGATGTAGCTCAGGCCGAGCACGAAGGCGGCGGCGATGAAGGTGACCTGCGTGGCGCCCAGGGCCACAACGGCGAGGTAGAAGAGCAGATACGTGAGCAGTACCGACACCACATTGAGCCCCAAGACGGGGAAGAGTACGCTGGGCGTGAACAGTTGCGCGAAGGTGGGCTGCAGCTCACGGAGCTGCGCATCAAAACGTCGAAGGATGCGAATGCGTTCGACGGTGCGCAATGCCCATAGGTACGCCCGCTTCCAGATGAGAATCGTGAACACGCCGACGTGCGCGATCGTCATGACCAGCACGACGATCGCGATGTCCGGCTGGGTGAACACCCTGGGCAGTACGCCAAGTCCGACGAGAGTCATGTAGACGAGTTCCTGGAAGGCAATGGTGCCGGCCACCGTTCCCGCCCCGGGCGGAGACTTGGCGGCGCGGCGTGCCATCGCTACCCGAGCGAGGTCGCCCATGGGCAAAAAGATCATCACCTGACCGGCGAACTCGATCGCCAGGCAGCGTGCCAGCGTGATCTTCTCGCCGATCTTCCGCAGTGCGAGCCACCACGCGGCGCCGCGCAGGGCATAGGTGGCGATGGTGACCGGGACCATCAACAGCGCGATGCGCCAGTTGGTTTTGTGCAACGCCGTTGCGAGTTTGGCCGGGTTGACGCCGATAACCAGACCGATAACGCACAGCAACGCGGTCGCGGCAAGCCAGTGCTGGCGCAGGAAGGCGACGCATGGACCGACCACCGGCTTCGAGGAGGCTGATCGAAAGATGCGCCGTACGGCCGCGACCGTCCACTCCAGCGCTCGATTCACCACGAGTGCATCAGCGTCGGCTCGCGCGAATCCACTACACCTGACATAAGTGCTATATCATATGGTGATAGTACAAGTAGCGGCAGGAGGCAAGGAAGACATCATTCGCTACCCCAGATCAAGAGCCAAGTGATGGTCGTGTCTGAGGCGCATGTCTGACGAGAAGCCAGTATCCGGCGCGGACTTCTTGCCGGATAGCGACGACCTGACGTCACTCGCGGCGGCTGCGAACACCTGTCGCGGTTGTGATCTCTGGCAGCGGGCGACGCAGACGGTCTTCGGCGAGGGCGGCCCGCATCGTCCCCTGATGTTGGTGGGGGAGCAGCCGGGCGATCGTGAGGACATCGAAGGCAGGCCTTTCGTTGGGCCGGCCGGCCGAGTGCTCGACGATGCCCTCGAGCGCGCAGGGATCGATCGAGACGCAACCTATGTGACCAACGCCGTGAAGCATTTCAGTTGGACCCCACGCGGCAAACGGCGGATCCATCAACGGCCGAATCACGCTGAGGTCACCGCTTGCCGGCCATGGCTCGACGCAGAGATCCGGGCGGTCGAACCGCTCGTCATCGTGGCGCTCGGCGCCACGGCCGCACTAGCCCTGATCGGTCCACAAGTGCGTGTCCTTCGGGATCGCGGGGTCGTGCTCGAAGGCCTGCGGCATCCCCGTGTGCTCGTCACGGTGCATCCCTCATCGATCCTGCGAAGTGTTGACGCCGCCTCACGGGCACGCGAGATGGACCTGTTCGTGGACGACCTCCGAGTGGCGGCAAAGCTCTTGCGCGATGAAAGCCCAGGCCCATCCAGGCCTCGACGTGTCCCTCGTCCCGCTTCGACAAGCGATCCCTAGCCAGGCGCGCGCCGCAATCTCCACGCCGACGAGATCAGCGTCGACTGCGGAGCGCTGCTCGGGCTGGTAGTGGCGGTGCAGTGATGGGACCTCGAGCCCGCTAGGCACTTATCTCAAAGGCCGCCGATACTCGCGCGACGGGGTGGGCTCCGGGAGCTTGAGTGTGCTAGCACTGCATGAGAGGGCGGTCGCACCATAGACGCGCCATTGCGCCGTCGATACGGTTTCCTTCGTGACGGCACGATTGGAGCGGCAAGCCGTTCGGCTCGCCTGCGGAATCGGACTCAGTGCGCTTGGGCTGGCTGTCGGCAGCCTCGTCCTTTTGGTTCTGGACTGGAAGGCGATCAACTCGACAGGCACGGCACAGCTTGGGTATTTCCTCCAGGCACCCGTGGTCGCCATCCTCGGCATCGTGATCGCCGCGCGTCGGCCGAGAAATCCGATCGGTTGGTTGTCACTCGCGATCGCGGCTCTCGACGCCGTCCATTTGGCGGCTGACTTCACCGCTATGCGGGGGCTCGTGAGCGGCGCATCGCGTCGGGGCTGGGTGGCGTGGTCGGCGTGAAGTCTTCAACGACATCGGAACGGTGGGTGCGATTCTGCTGGGTTACCTCGTTCTGTTCTGTCCGGACGGTCATCTGCCCGGGCGACGCTGGCGATGGGTCGCGTGGGTGGTGTTCACCGCCGGCACCGCGATGATCGCCTCTTCATTGATAGCCACAGCGCCGATCGAGCTCTCGCCTCGGCTTCCCTCCGTCGTCAACCCTATGGCTGTTTCGTCCCTCGACGGAATCACCAATCGAAGTGGTCCCGCCTACGTTTGGCCTCTCTGGGTTCGACTTGGCCACAGTCCACCGAGGCGCCGGCTTGACGAACATGGAAGACCGGATCGACGCATTGGGTGGCAGTCTGCATGTTGCATCGACGCCCGGCAGTGGGACGACGCTCCGAGCCACGGTGCCAGTATCACCTCACTTCCTAGCGGCGAGCTGAGCCCTTCGAGAACTCGCCTCAAGGAACAAATTGAAATCGCGCCAGCAGCAACGCTGCCCCCATCCCGCCGACGCTTCATTTCACCGCCTCCTCCGAGGACGGACCGCCTTCTCATCATCGACCCGACGAACGCCCCCGGTCGACCAGATGGGCTACGCCGAGGGCGCAAGCGCGAGGACAGTCGCAGGATTATCGACGGTCATCGTGCGGATCTGTGCGTCGGACAAACCTGCCGCGCGCAGCTCGCGGTCGAACGTCAGCGATCGTGCGTAGCCGCCACCGCCGCCCGCGCGGGTCAGGGAGGGCGTGTCGATGTCGCAGGAGATGAGAATTCGATTGACGTGGCCTTCCTCTACGAGCGCCGCGATCATCTCCGCCCGTTCCGGGTCATAGGGAAACTTCTGCCCATACGCGGGATCCAGCTCCAGCTCGAAAAACCCCTCCTTCCCGACAGTGTCGAACTGGACGTATGCGCCACGGTCCAGCACCTCCTGGTACACGCCGCGGAGGCTCTTGAGATTGGGGTGTACGTCGAGATGACCGATGACGACGCGATCGAGCGACGCGCCTTCGTCCTCGAAAAGATCAAGTTGTTGGTGGACCATTGTCGCTCGCCCCGTGTGGGTGCTGATGGCAGCGCCAGTCGCCGCCTGAGCAAGCCCGGCGGCCCGGAGAACCTTCTCCTCCGTTGGGAACACCTGGTAATTGCTGCTTCCGACCTCGCCGATGATTCCAGCCCGGTGCTCGGTCTCGCCGATGCCCTCCCGGATCTCGGTGATGATGTGGTTCGCGAGACGCTCCATCGACCACTCCGAGACGAACGAAGGGAGTCTCGGCTCCTTATAAAACCCCGTCCCCGCGACGATCTGCACACCACTCTCTCGCGAGATCTGCGCCAGGCGTTCGGCGTGCTGCGCCCGATCCGCGATATCGACGATGCCCAAGGTGCTCACCTCGACGATCGTCGAACCCCCCTCAGCGCGAAACGCTGCGAGTTCATCGAGCACCATGGCGGTGTTGTCGAATTTGAGCACGTGCTCGTGCGTCGCCACCCGCGCAAGTGTGCCCGCGGGCCTCGGCCCGAGGATCGTCTGAACGAGTGCTGTCATTGCGCGCCTTTCGATCGAGCGTTCTCAATCAACTCGCGCAGCACGCGCAGAACGGTGTCCGGGCCGGCCCGGAACGGGTTCACGCGAATGAAGCGGCTCGCCAGCACGGGCTCCGCTTCCATCAGGGCGCGAGATACCCGGTACACCAGGAGCCCGATCTCGTACCGCGATGCGGAACCCACGGGGTAGTAGCTGGCCCCAAGGTCCCCGGCCGCCTCAACGACCGCCGTCGCGATCGGCTGCTCGAGTTCCACCAGTGCAGTCCGCTCCTGATGGTTTGAGAGATATGCGTGTGCCACTCCGGGAATCTCACCCACGTTGAGACGCTCGACAATCTCGGCGACCACCTGTCCGGCGATGGCCAGCATGACCGGCGTGACGACAATGCTCTTAGCACCTCCATCGCCTCCGTCCCCTGCACCTTGGTGCCACCGGAGTACGCGTCTTCGCGCAGACGATCGATCAGCGCGCGGCGTCCGACCACGCACCCGATCCCGATCGGTCCGAGCAGTTTGAACATCGAGAACATCGACAGATCGGCGCCGAGCTGCGTGCCGATTCGTGGCACGTGCATCACCGTGTAGTTGTCGTCGACCAGGGTGGTGACCGCTGGCCGCGCGCGGTGACAGGTCGCGATCAACTCGGCGAGGTCATAGCGATCGGTCAGAAGCTGCCGCGAGTGCTGCACGTACACCGCGGCGCCCGGGGTATCGGCCACCGCACGCTCCACCGCAGCAAGATCGTTGAAGTCGACCCGCTGGAGGTAGAGTTCCATGGCACGGAACGTCACGGCGCTTGTTGTGTAGACGGGAGCGTCGTGGATGATGAGGGGGCTCCCATGCTCGAGCACACTCATGCACGCCGAACGGATGGCGCCAGTGCCGGCACCGCGAACAAGCATGGCGTCCTCCGCGCCGAAGAACTCGGCGAGCACGACCTCGACCCTGGCGGTGAAGTTGGGTCGAAGGAGATCCCCGGGACCACGCCGTAGTCACCTGCCTGGAGGATCTCGGCGCCGTTGAAATGGCGCGTCACCACGTCGACGTACTGGAATTGCATCGCGATCGCCTCATTGAGGGAGAGGTTCGCGAGCGGGTGTGTCAGCATGGCTTTACCCTCGTGTCACGGCACGCCGTAATTGATTTCAGGACAAACAGCAGGTTCACCAAGAGGCCCGTGACAATTGCGGCAATCGGGCCGACACCGAGGCGCATGACGCGCGTGCCTGTCGCCTCGTTGACCACCCAGAACAAGGCCACGATCGCAGCCCCGAAGCCCGGCCAGATGAGGTTGGCGCTGTACGCGCCGCCGAGCAGGAACGCGATTTCGAGGACAGCGTGCATCCCGTCGCGGGCAGCGACACCGGCGCTGTGCAATCCCGGGCGGCTTGCCATGCCTCGCTCGATCTGCTTCAGGCCTAGGATCTCCGCCGCCATCACCGCGCCACCGGCAAGCGCCGCGGGCAGTGGCCAGCGGATGAGGTATGCGACGCCGAGAATCCCATCGGGATTGCCCGCCGACGTGTACGCGCCACTGCCGAGCGATGTGAGCGTCGTGAGTGGTAGGAATGCGATCCACGAAAGGATCGAGAGGAGGCCGGCCTGCACCGGCTGCCCAACACCGAGCAGCATGGTGACACCGGGATCACCGGCAATCCAGATCATTGCTCCCATGCCGCCGAGCAGCACGCCGATCGCCAGCATTGGCCCAAGACCCTTGCGCAGCTCCCGGGCTCCAGCGGCAAAGCGCGCGGGGAATTCCGGCGTCGCGGCCGGGCGCTCGCGCGTGGCCATCCAGAGCAGCACAGCGATGCCGGCGATGAACGTGATGGTGGACCCGACGACCGCGTTGTCGATGCGCGCAATGGCCGCAAACAGGACGGCGAGTGGCACGGCGACACGCACCGCTCGTGCGGGCCCGAATTGTGAGCCGATTGCCACGACGGGCATGAGCGGTAACAGGTAGGGCAGCGGCTCCGCGATCAGCAGCAGTTCCTGACCGACGGGGCGTGGCAGGTGGTCGAACACCCACGGGCCGCTCGAGACGACAAGCGAGGAGCCCACTCCCCACACGAGTCCGACGGCGACAGCCAGGACCCAGCTGCTGATCGAGACTCCGATGAGATCGGCGCCGAGAAACAGGATGAGGTTTCCCATGATCCCGGTGATCAGGCTGAAGGGCAGTGCGTACGCAACCACGAATCCGAGGGAGATCGACCAGGACATGCGCGCCGCTTCACGACGCGGCATCGAGCCCGAGGCGACCTCCTTGACGACTGGGCGCAACCCGTCGTGGTAAGCGGACCAGCCACGGTTCACCACCAGCGCTGCGAGAGCTCCAAGGAGTCCCATCAGCGCGAGCCGGATGAGTGCGCTCAATGGGCTTCCGGATTTGCGGTGATTCTGGCGCGGCAGGCAGACATGATCATCGGCACCGACGCGTCGACGTGGGAGAGCGCGATGCCGAACGCCTTCTTGCCCGCGTCGACACCGGCATCGATCTCGTCCTTTTTCGGGGGATGGCTCGGCGAAGCAACCTGGAGACACAAGTCCGCACCGAGCACGGCACGGGCGACGGCCAGCGCGCCGCCCGCGCCGCTCTGACACACGCCGATGCCGACATCCGCCTTGCCCGCCAGCAGGTCCATCGAAGCTTCGTAATCGGACACGGCGCGCACCGTCGTCTCTTCACCACTGTGGGCTCGCACGAGCTCGACCAGCCGTGCACGGGCCATCCCGTAGACGACGACGCGCATGAGGGGCCTAGCCTACCTGCTCTAAGCCCGCCTGACCGACGGCCGGTGTTCCGGCCAAGGATTCGATCGCCACCGAATCCTCACCCCAGACGCGTCCCATGCCTGCGAAAACGGTGGGGCGGCGTCGTTGAATGAGTGAGAGATAGACGAAGCCAGCAATCACCCAGAGAATCACGATGTACGGGACGAGGTTGTTGGGCAGCGGAGGGATCGGCCACAGCTGACCGTAGAGCGGGAGCAGCATCAGCACGCTCGCCACGATGGGAAAGACAGCGTGCTTGACCGGCGAGAACTCCTGCGGATACCGGCGGCGATAGAAGAAGGTGAGCGACACGTTGAGCATGATCCAGATGAGGATGATGCCCAGCCCCAGGATGGATCCGAAGAATGCGAAGGCGCCAAAGGGTCCGATGGCCGCGCCGACGCCGATGGCGAGGACGAGCGAGAACGCCATGTAGAGCGTCGCTGCCATGACAGGCGTCCCCTTCGCATTGGTCCTACCGAGCACGGATGGGAGGATTGACTCCCGTCCCAGCGCGAAGACGACCCGGATCGCGGCGTTGGCGCCCGCGATGAGGTTCGCGAACGAGCTGTTGATGACCGTCAATGCCAAGATCCAGCTGACCCCAACGCCCCAATACCTGTTTGCGAGCGTGAACCAGGGGGTGCTGTCACCAACCAGCGCGCTGACATGATCCTTGCCGAAGCCGATCGCGGCGCAGTACATCACGAAGACGTAGAAGGCACCGATAATGCCCGCAGCGGCAAACAGTGCACGCGGGATGTTGCGCTTTGAGTTGGACGTTTCCTCACCGAGCGTTCCCGCTCATTCGAAGCCCACAAAGGCCAGGATTCCCCAAAGCACCCCGATGCCGAGTCCAGAGAAACCGCCGAGCGTGTTGCCGGGGTTGAACGGGCCCAACGACAGTCCCTCAGCGCCACCCTTGATCAGGATGGTGAAACCGAGCACCACGACTACGCCAACCTCGATGACCAGGAAGACGAGTGCGACGCCGGCGGTGACCGCCACGCCTCGCACCGAGATGGCCCAGATGATCACGACAAACGCGATGCTGATCACCCACCAGGGAATCGAGATGGCGAACTGCGACGCCAGGAACTGCGACCCGAATCCCCCGAGAGCGGGGAAGATCATCGGCCCGATCATTCCGTAGGCGAAGGCCAGCAGCCAACCTGACATGAACCCGGCGCGCTTCCCAATGCCCTGGCTGCTGAAGGTGTAGGCGAAGCCTGCCGCCGGAAGCTTCCGCGCGAACCCGGCGATGGTGCTGGCAACCAGCAAGCAGACCACGAGGGCGAGCAGGAAGGCGAACGGAATCGCGTAACCGGCGCCGGCGGCTGCGGGCTGGGTCTCGAAGAATGTGCTGGCGCCTGGAGCCATGAACGCCATCGCCAGGGCGACCGCGCCAAGCACCGTGATGGCGTTCTTCTGAAGGATTCCGAACCGTGCTCCGCCCGTTGCGCCCGCCTGTTTGTTGGCTTGGCTCATCTCATCTCCACCCAGATTGCCGGACCTTTGCCCTGCTCGCGGATCAGGATTTCGGCGACTATACCGTTTTCGGTATGAACGTGCAACGCGGCCCGCACTGGGGACTGCTGGTCAGTGGGGCGACGCGTCGGAGCCGGCGGCGCCACTTCGACGGAAGTAGCCCGTCCGCCCCCTCGCGCGTACGAGGAGAAGTACTGGAACGCCCGCGACTATGGTCCCGAGGACGGCGAAAGCCTCAGTCAAGGAGTTGCTCACGAGACTGTCGACCGCAACGACGATCAGAAAGACCGCTGCCGCCGCCGGAAAGATCCCAGCGAGGAGAAGGTCGCGTGCACGGCCGAAGTGCGCCCTCGAGTGCCACGCACAGGTAAGACCGGTGGCGGCATAGAAGAGGGAGAAGAGCACACCGATGGCACTCAGCACATAGGTGATGACGTTGCTCAGCGAGGTGCTGACCAGGTACGCGCCGAGGAGGACGATGCTGAGCCCGGCGAAAAGCACGGTCGCCATCACGGGAGTACGAAAGCGTGGATGCACGCGACTGAAGATGCTCGGCAGGATGCCATCCTTCGGACCCGACATGCCGTAGAGGATCCGAGCTGACGCGACGAGGTTGCCCAGGAGCGTCGCAGCACCGCTTCAGCAATTGCGATGAGCATCAGGCTGTTCCACGGATCTGGCAGCAGTCGATGTGCGATCACCACCAGGGCACCGGCCGGTGCGTTCTCAAGCGATGAGAGACTGGTGACGCCTTGGAATCCCGTCAGGAAGATCGTGAAGATGACGATCATGAGCGCGACGCCCAGGATCGAGGCTCGCCCGGGGTTCGTGTGGCGCTCGGTGGTTTCCTCGTTCGTTAGATGTTCGCCTCCCAGTCCGAATAGAGGTACACGCTGATCACCACTCCGGCGAAGAGGCCGCGCCATCCGCCGGCTCCGCCGATCGTGAACCACGAAGCCGATGCAGGAACCGAACCCGCGATGTGATCGAAGTAGACGGCTTTCACCGCCAGCACCACGAAGAGCAGCATGATCGCGTACTCGATCAGGATCAGGATGCGCTGCAGATACGCGGTGGGACGAATGCCGATCACGGCAATCGCGCAGACGATGAGGATGGCGACCGCGCCGATGAAACTCGGCCACGTTGCTCGGGGTCGTGACACCGAACAGCGACGTGACCGCCGGACCGAGCGCGAATGGGTCGCCTGCAATGGTGAAGAGGTAGGCGACGAGCATGATCCACCCAACGAGGAATCCGACGTAGGGATTGATCGCGATGCTCACCCAGTTGTATGTGGTGCCCGCCCGCGGATCCCAACGATTAAGCGCGCGTAGCCAACGGCAATGCCAAGCATTGCGACGCCACCGACAATGACGGCCAGCGGGCTCCGTATCCGCTCGCAGCGAGGAGTGCTGCGAGCGCGCCAGCCATGCCGACGGTCGGTGCCGCATTCGCCAGGCTCAGAACGAGCGAATCGACGAGCGTGAGCGAGTTGGCTCTCAGCTGTATGGTCGGCCCAACCAGGGCTCCGTTCTCGTCCGCATCCACGCTGTGGCCCTCCGTTGTTCGTCCGCATTCCTCGAACACCTGGCGACCATGGGTCAGTCGAAGGACTATACCGATTTCGGTATGATGTTTCAATGATGCTGGTGGTTGAGAATGGGCAGGTGCTCGACCGCGAGGGCAGAAACCGCGACAGTGCTCTACTGAGTCGGTGCCGGCTCTGCTGCCGCGTCGATCAGCGCACACCTCCTGTCCCTGTCGCCGGGCGACCGTCTTCCCGCGATCGCGGATCTGGCGCGCACCCTGGGGGTCGGCATCAACACCGTGCAGCGCGCCCTCGCCGTGGTCCAGGCCGAGGCGGGTGTCAGCCTCGACACGCGTGGACGGCACGGCACCTACCTGGTTGACCTCGACCGTGTTCGGCTGTGGCAACTGGCCGGGCACGATCAACTCCTGGGCCTGATGCCGCTACCGTACAGCCGGCGGTACGAGGGGCTCGCCACCGGACTGCTTCATATGATGCAGACGATCGGCATCCCGTCGAGCCTGGGGTTTCTTCCCGGGGCCCGGCGCCGCCTTGACGCTATCGAGCGAGGTGAGTCATTTGCCGTGATCTCCGGTCTCGCCTTCGAGCAATCGCGGCGCGAGGGACGCACAATCATCGCGGCGGTCGAGATGGGCCGAGGCAGTTACGTGACCTCGCACGGAGTGATCCGGCGTCGCGAGCCGGCGCGAGGCCGGCTCCGCGTCGGCATCGACCCGGACTCGATCGATCAGACCATGCTTTCGCGCGCCGAGTTCGGTGACCGAGCCACGTATCGGCCAATGGGATACATGCACATCGTCGAGGCGGTGCGGCGCAATCTGCTCGACGCAGCGGTCTGGGTGCTCGACACTGGCGCGGCGGATGACGTTGTGGAGACGACGCCGCTCACCGCGCCGGCAGCAGTCGCGCTCGACAACGTCGCCACACAAGCGGTGCTCGCCGTGCGCGAGGGTGACCGGGTTCGCCAAATTCCTCTCCGATCACATCGATGTCCGCGCCGTCGAGCGCCTTCACCGGCAGGTCCTCAAAGGGACCCGGATCCCCTCTTACTGATGCCCGAACTCAACCTTGCTGAGCGACTTGCCTTGCTCGAGGTCAGCGGACAAGGGAGCGCAGATGTGATCGCGTTTGTGCACAGCGAGATGGGCCGGCTTGAGGGTGAGCTGGGGATCCCGTTCGCGGATGGCGGTGGCGAGTTGCTGGTGACACACCTGGTCGTGGCGCTGGACCGGCTGCAGCGCGGGGAGCCGTTCGTCGCGAGCAATGGCCATTCGGAGGTGGTTGCCGCTGAGCTGAGTACGCGGCCGGAGATGGTTGTGCAGGCGCATGAGGTCGCATCGCGTGCACGCAGCGCGCTCGGCGCTGAGCTTCCGGATTCCGAGATTGGACTGATTGCGTTGCACCTCGCGGCGTTGTCCGGCCCGGATATCGTGTCGGAGTAGGTGGCCGTGCTCCTGGACATCATTCAGAAGCGGAATGCCGCGCTCATGCAGGCTGCCGTTGACATGCTCCTGTCCGGGCGCATCCCACCGAACACCTACGTCATCGACCTGGAAGCGGTTGAAGCCAACGCACGGTGCCTTGCAGAGGCCGGCCGTGTGTCGGGCATCGAGCTGTACTTCGTGTCCAAGCAGTTCGGCCGTAACCCAGCGGTGATTCAGGCGATCGCGGAGCATATTCCGCGCGGGACCGGTATCGACGCGCAGGAGGCATTCCGACTTCGCGAGTTCGGAGCGGCGCTCGGTAATGTCGGTCACCTCGTCAGATCCCGGAAGCCCTGATCACCGACATATTGCGGCTGCGGCCGGCTGTGGTCACGGTCTTCTCGTTCGACAAGGCCGCGTCGGTGTCACGGGCGGCGACGTCGCTGGGCTTCGCCCAGCCCATCCTGCTTCGAGTCAGCGGTCCTGACGACTACGTGTTTCCCGGGCAGGAGGGCGGCATCCCGGTATCCAAGCTCGGCGAAGTCGGTTGCCGCATCCAACGCGATCTGCCCGGCGTTCGGGTGGAGGGCATCACCACGTTTCCCTGCCTGAACTTCGACCCACAGCGCAGCGAGTTCGCCGCAACAGCGAACTTCGCGACATTGGTCGAGGCGAGAGCCTCGTTGGAGTCGGCCGGCATCTCCGTCACTCAGGTGAACGCTCCAAGCGGGACATGCGTCAGCACACTGCCGCTCCTCAAGCACCTCGGCGCCACGCATGCCGAGCCGGGCCATGCGCTCACCGGGTCGACGCCGCTCCACGCGGCGGATCACGAGCAGCCCGAGGTCCCGGCGATGGTGTATGTCTCCGAGGTCTCCC